>JBFXAM010000015.1:0-53841 GCA_050184295.1 Phycisphaerae bacterium
CGTCGCCCGCGTGATCACAAACGAATGCGACGCACCCTGTGCCAACAGTCGGGTAGGGCAGGTCGGTCCGCGCGCGGCCGCGCGTGCGGGTGAAGGCGGATCGGGGACCGACCTGCCGCTGGGATCGCGGCGCGGGCTCCAGACCTCGCGGCGCGGGCTCCAGACCTCGCGGCGCGCCCGTCACGCATTGCGTCTAGTCATCGGGGCGGCAGGTCGCAGACTGCCGCGACCTGCCCTACTTGCTGCCGCGACCTGCCCTACTTGCTTGCTTGCTGCGATTGCGACACCGAATTCAATAACTTCGACATCGACCCATTCATTGATCTGGTGATCGCCAACTGCTGCACCAGCGACTGCGAGCCCTGCGAAAGCGAATTCGCCAGCAGCGATCCGACGGCCGCCGACGTCACGACGCTGCTGCGCGAAAACACGGCCGCCGAGCGCCAGACCGCGCTGCGGATCACCGTCGCGGTCGCGGCCGGCAGCGAGTACGCCGCGACGGCCGCGTTCTGGAGCGACGTGCTGGCGCTGCTCACAGAATGAGCGCCGGCGCGGCGATCCCCCCGAAGGAGCCCGGCCGATTCATCGCGTGGTGGTCCGGCGCGCCGGTGGTCGGCGATCGGTTGCGGCGTTTTCCAGGATTGGACGGCGCGGACTGCAGGTCGCGTACGCCGCGATCTTCCATACCGCCTGCATTCCGCATTCCCCATTCAGCTCACTTCGTTCACGCCAGTCCGCGCACCGCAGCCGCATAATTCTCATACGCCGCGCGGACTTCCTGAAGCGTGTCGCCGGCGAACTTGTCGAGCCAGGCGCGGGCAATTTCGAACGCGACGACGTTCTCCGCGACGACGCTCGCCGCCGGCACGGCGCAGATGTCGCTGCGCTCGTAGTCGCTGCGCTGTGGCGTCAGCGTGCGGAGGTCGACGCTGTCCATTCCCTGCATGAGCGTGCTGATGGGCTTCATCGCGCCGCGGATCACGATCGGCTGACCGTTGGTCATGCCGCCTTCGAGGCCGCCGGCGCGGTTGGTGTGGCGGGTGAAGCCGAAGTTCGGCGTGTTGCGTTGGGCTGCGTCGAAGTAGATCGCGTCATGCACCTGGCTGCCGGGCCGCTTCGCGGCTTCGAAGCCGAGTCCGATCTCGACGCCTTTGAAGGCCTGAATCGAGCCGACGGCTTGCATGAGGCGCCCGTCGAGCTTTTCCTGCCACGCGGCGCAGGAGCCGAGTCCCGGCGGCACGCTGAACACGCGGATTTCGACGACGCCGCCGATGGTGTCGCCGGACTTTTTCGCATCGCGGATGACTTCGATCATGCGCGCGGCGGCGGCCGGGTCGGCGGCGTACATCTCGTTGTGATCGCGCGCGGCGCGCAGGGCCGAGGCCGGCGCGTCGTCTGCGGGCCGCGCGTCGATCGGCCCGATCGACGCGACGAAGCCCACGCATTCGACGCCGAACTCGCGCAGCAGGCACTTGGCAAGCGCGCCGGCGGCGACGCGGGCGGCCGTCTCGCGGGCGCTGGCGCGTTCGAGCGTTTCGCGGCAATCGGCGGTGAGCCACTTGAGGCTGCCGGCGAGGTCGGCATGCCCGGGGCGCGGATGATGCACCGCCGGGGCGGCGTCGAGCCGGCTGTCATTGTTCGCGATCTGGAGCACGATCGGTGCACCGGTCGTGCGCCCAAGGCGGACGCCGGCGAGTGGCGTGACGGCGTCGGATTCGATTTTCATCCGTCCGCCGCGGCCGTAGCCGCCTTGTCGGCGTTTGAGCTCCGCGTTGATCCGATCGAGGTCGCAGGGGACGCCGGCGGGGAAGCCCTCGATGAGCGTGGTGAGCGCGGGCCCGTGCGACTCACCGGCAGTCCGATAATCAAGGCGCGGCATGGTGACTCCATGGCCGTCGGTTACGGCGATGCGACGAATGCTATCCGATCGGCCGCCTGGCCGTGTTGACCGGACCGGCGTTCGCCCAGAGTTGACGGCACCGCGGGGATTGGTACACTGCCCCTTCTATCAACACGCCGGCGGGAAGACCGCGCCGGCACGGAAGACGCCATGAAAGTCGCCAGTCGAACGTTTCAAGCCAATGCGCAGACGGTGGATCCCAAGTGGTTCGTCGTCGACGCGACCGACAAGGTGCTGGGCCGCCTCGCGGTGCGCATCGCGACCGTGCTGATGGGTAAGCACAAGCCGACGTACACCCCGCACGTGGACACCGGCGACTACGTGGTCGTGGTGAACGCCGGCCGGGTGCGGGTGAACGGCACGCGGAAGCCGGAGCAGACGGTTTACCAGCGATACTCGCGGCATCCGAGCGGATTGAAGGAAATCCCGATGGCGCGGATGCTGGAGACGCACCCGGAGCGTGTACTTCAGGCGGCGGTTCGGCGAATGCTGCCGAAGAACCCGCTGGCGGTGAAGATGTTGGCGAAGCTCAAGCTGTATGCGGGCGATCAGCATCCGCACCAGGCGCAGCAGCCGGTGGAGCTGCCGCTCTGAGATGCACGGGGTTCGGCGGACCGACGGCCGCGCGCCGCGCGCGGCAATGTGAACTCGAGCTCGCGGCGGGACGTAGTGCGGTTGACAGACCCGGAATGAAACGAGCGTAGTAGTTCGAGAGGGATGTGATGGAATCGACGACGCCGATGGGGACGCTGGAGTCGCACGCCACGCCCGCAGCCGCTCCGGCTCCGAGCATGGGGCCGGTGCGAGGATACTACCTGGGCACGGGCCGCCGGAAGACGTCGGTGGCGCGGGTGCGGATCAAGCCCGGGAGCGGGAAGTTCGAAGTGAACGGCAAGCCGATGGACCAGTATTTCACGGAGTTCCGCGACCGGTCGGACGCGGCGTCGCCGCTGGCGGCGGTGTCGGCGATCGACCGTTACGACGTGTTCGTGAAAGTCGCGGGCGGCGGTCACACGGGTCAGGCGGGCGCGATCAAGCTCGGCGTGGCGCGGGCGCTGCTGCGCGTGGATAATGAGTATCAGATCACATTGCGGGCCGGCGACTACCTGACGCGCGATTCGCGCGAGGTCGAGCGCAAGAAATATGGTCAGCGCAAAGCGCGTCGGCGGTTCCAGTTCTCGAAACGCTGAGGACGTCTTGAGCGGTCGTGCGGGTTGCGGCGGCGCTCGGGCGTGTCGGACATTCAGGATTCCGCGAGCGGCCGGCGAAGTTCGCCGGCCGTTTTCGCGCGCGGCGGCGTACGGCGGCGCACC
Organism: Phycisphaerae bacterium; assembly: GCA_050184295.1. GTDB lineage: Bacteria > Planctomycetota > Phycisphaerae > UBA1845 > Fen-1342 > JBFXAM01. Next base: position 3,214 of record JBFXAM010000015.1, read on the forward strand.
GTAGCGGAGGCCGGCGTGGATGAGCGCATGATCGATTTCGCGCAGGTCGCACGCATCGTGCCGGTTCTTCACGCGGGTGCGATCGCGGCGGCGCCGCGCGAGCTGTGCGGTCTGCTGCTTCTGGACGCGGCCGCCGGCTGGCAAGCCGCAGTGGTGCGAAACGTCGCCGCGCGCGCGTCCGGGTTTGAGTTCGACGGCTTGGACTTCGCGCGGGTCGAGCGCGCGGCGCGCGGCCGCGGGGAGCATCTCGCCGGCTACTTTCACACGCATGGCGACGGGTCAGTGACGGCGTCGGCGGCGGATCGTGTGGGCGTACTCTGGGGTGAGTGTATGCCGTGTTGGCGCCTGATCGTCGGCATCACGGGCGACTGGGCGTTGTACGACGCGCGGGCGGCGGGGTGGCGCGTCGTCGTACGGGGACGCGGCGCCGAGTGCGGCCCGGTGTCAGCGGATGTCGGTCATTCGCGCGACAGAACTGGCGGCGCAGGTGCGCGTTGGCCGGCGGCGCGCGATTGACTCGCGGATTGGCGCCCGGCCCGCTGAAGGCGCTTGCGATCGGGTGCGGCAGCTTCCACCGGCCACGGCGCGAGTTCAGGGCACGATCCGGCGCTTCTGCTTGCCGCCCGTGTGCCGCTCGCCGCCGGCGGATTTTCCCGGTGGCGCCGGCGGTTTGCGGCCGCGCGTGCGACGTTTGGCAGGGCGCGGCGGCTGGGTTTCGCCGCGCGAAGCGGGCCTTGAGACCGTCGCGGGCCGGGCGCCGGCGGCGTGTTGGTGCGGGTGTGCCGCCGGGCGCGGGCGGGCGGTGCGCGTTCCGGGCATGGACGGGTTGGGTGGAACCGACGTCGCCGGCGCATCGGCCGGGGGCGTGATACGTCGGCGGGGACGACGGCGGCGCGGACCGGCAACCTCGACCGCAGCGGCGAGTTCGGCCTGCAAGTCGGCGATCTCGCGGTCGGAGCAGAGGCGCGCGCCGCCGAGCGGCAGGCCCTTGAGACTGAGCGAACCGATCTGGATGCGTTTGAGCTTGCGAACGGGATGGCCGAGGCGCGCGAGCATGCGGCGGACCTGGCGGTTGCGGCCTTCGCGGAGCGTGATCTCGAGCATCGTAGCCTGGCGTTCGGTGTGGATGATGCGGACGCTCGATGCCTGCGCGCGGCCTTCGGACAGCCAGACGCCGTCCTTGAGCTTCTGTACGATCGCGGGCTCGACGATGCCGCGGACCTCGGCGCGATAGACCTTGGGGATGCCGAAGCGCGGGTGGGAGAACTGCAGGGCCAGCTCCCCGTCGTTGGTCATCAGGAGCAGGCCGGACGAGTCGGCGTCGAGTCTCCCGACCGGGAAGAGTCGGACTTCGAGCGGCGGCAGCAGGTCGATGGCGCGGCGTCGGCCATCGGGGTCGGAGTTGGTGCAGACGACGCCCTTGGGTTTGTGGACGAGCCAGTATTGCGCGGCGCGGATGTGCACCGGCGCGCCGTCCACCACGACGACGTCGCGCGCGGGATCGACGAACGCGGGGAGCGACTCGACCACGCGGTCGTTGATGAGCACGCGGCCTTCGAGCACCATTTCTTCGGCGTGCCGCCGCGAAGCGATGCCGGCGTCCGAGAGGTACTTCTGGAGTCGCATGCGTGCCGCGCGCGGCTCCGGAGCCGTGGTTTTCATGTCAGAAGCCCTCGGGGTCGCCTTCCGGACGTTCGGGCTCGCGCGGCAGCAGCGGTGCGTCATTGGGGCGCTCGGCGTCGCGCGCGGCGTCTTCGCGTTCGTCGTGATCGTCAGGCTCGCTGGTGGTTTCGTCGCCTTCGGGGCGCTCGCCGCGCGGCTCCGGTCCGAGCAGTTCGGTGAGACTGACCTGTTCGAGGACAAGGGGCGCGAGGATGAGGTTCTCGCGGTGCAGGGCGTCAAGCACCTGGACGACCTGTGAGTAGGCGAGGCCGATGCCCGGGATGCGTCCGGCGCGGCTCTTTCGCGGGTGATCGGCGAGCGCGGCGATCAGCTCGGCGAGGCGCGCGGGGATGATCACGGGTTGTCCGATGGGGCGGCCGTAGCGTTCGCGCGCGTAGACGGTCACGTCGGCGTTGCGGTCCGCGGCGTTGATCATGACGTCGTGGCCGTCGTGGGTGTAGAAGATCGGAGTGGCGACGGGCGTCTTGGCGCCGAAGACGGCGAGGCGCGGCTCACGAGAGCGACGGACGTAAACGAACGGCGCGGCGCGCGATTCGACCGTGTCGAGAATGAGATTGACCTGGTCGGCGTCGATCGCGTGCGGGAGGCGGCGCGACTGGATCGCGCTGCTGCGCTGCGCGAGCAGGCCTTCGTAGGCGGCGATGCGCACGTCCTGATCCGGGTCGTCGAGCAGCGGCATCAGGCGCTGCGCGATCTGCGGGGCGCTGGCGGCGCCGAGTTCGCGCACCGCGGCGATGCGCATCGGGTGGGCCCGCGCGGCCGCGATCTGCGCCATCACAGGCAGCGCAGTCGCGTCGCGCAGCCGCAACCCTGTGCGGGCGGCGTAGTAGCTGACCAGCGCGTCGGCGTGGCTGTACAGCGCCTGGAGCTGCGGGATCGCAGTCCGGCCGATCGCTTCGCAGACGAGCGCGATCCGGTCGCGGCGCTCGGTGGCCGTCACGAGCAGCTCGGTCATTTCGCGCAGCTTGCGCTCGATGTAGCCCGGCTGGCTTTCGAGACAGATCGCGGTGACCAGCTCAAGAAAGCGGTCGGGACGAGCCGCGTACGCGGGCGGGGTGTGCAACGTGACGAAGCCGCGGCTGAGCGCGTCGGCGGTGCGCGGGGCCTGTCCGAAGCGCTCGTTGACGCGCTGCTCGACACGCCGAGCGGCGGCGTACGACGGATCGCGCAAGACGAGTCGCGTCGTGCGCTCTTCGCTGCTGAACGCGCCGCCGAGCACCCAGCCCCGGCGCGGATCGGCGACGGAGGTCGCGTCCGAGGCGCTGGCGAACGGGTTGACGAAGACCGGGCCGCCGCCACGGGCCATGACGCGTCCCGAGAGCATTGCGGAGCCCGTGGCATCGGCGCGGTAGACGCGGAGCTCGCAGGGGAGCAGAAGGCCGCCTTCCAGGGAGCGGCTATTGGTGCCCGCGACCGCGTCGATGCGCAGGTCGAAGATCGCGCCGCGCGGGGCGCCCGGCGGAAGCTCGCCGCTGACTTCGACCACCGCCGAGTCCGGCGCGTCGACGAGTTGCGATGCGCTGAAGGCGCGCTCGTCCGACTCGCGGCGCGCCTGCGGGTCGAGATTCTTGTTGAGAAATTCGATCAGATACTCGCGGATTGCGGACGGGCAGTCGGTCGAGCCCTGGTCCCCGAGCCCGACCACCAGCCCGAAGCCGCGCAGGCGCAGCGGGCGCGCGTCCGTGAGCGACGAGACGGCGGCGAGCGTGTCGGCGATCGCAGCGTCGACCGGCGGGGACGACGGCGTGGACTCGGATTGTTCGGAGGCCACTTTCTGCTTTTCCGGGTTAAAGCGGGCGGCGAGCTCTTCGCGCCAGCCCTCCTTGCAGCCGACCAGCGCGACCCCGACGAGCCACAACAGCGCGAGTCCGAGCGGTTTGATTCGGTGGAGCATGACGGCGGTTTCCTGCGCGGGCCGCGCCCCCTGCGCGGGGCCCGCGGGCGTGGTTGCGAGCGTTCGGCTGCGAGGGAAGAGTATAGCGGCGTGGCCGTGCGTGTGCTGCCCCCCTTGAGCGAGTCGAGCGCCGCGACGCGGGGACCGTGGCGGGGGCCGCGGGCTGTGACATGCGGGACGTACCCGGGCCTGGGAGGGGCCGGGCCCGCCGCTTGGCGCGGGGGGTTCTGAGAATCCGGGCCGCCGTTTGGCGCGGCGGGTTCTGACCGCGTGTTTTGGGGGGTTGCTTGGTGCGGCGGCGCGACGCCGACGATTGGGCGGGGTTCGCGTGTGGCGAGAATCGGACAGAGCGAATCCGCAAGTTCCACTTGCCAATCCGGCTGCGGCTCCTAGCATTATGTGGGGCGTATTTTTTTTCGGCCCCAGTGTCTCAACTCTGTCGAACCACGGGCGGCATGTCCGGCTGCGGCGTTTCCCCCCGGCGCCCACCGACTACCGCCCGCTTTATTCCCTCGTCGTCCTGGCGACTCGATCTGCGCTTCGGGGGACGTGCGCGAAGCGCGCGGCGGGTCGGTGCACGGATGCGGCACAAGCGCGAAACCGGAGTCCCCGCTGCGCGGCGCGAGCGTTCCGCGAAATGCATGAGCGGGCCAGCGGATCGCACGATCGGGAGAGAACCACCGATCGCGAAGGCGCACGGTCAGTTGGGGCGCTCGGCGATCTTTCGGAGGTTCACGCCGCCGGCGGCGTCGATCGTCACTTCCCAGACCTGGCCCGCGGCCATCGGCGCGGCGGGCGCTTCGATCTGCGCCACGCGGACGCCGAAACGGGCGGCGAGGTCGGGTTGGTCGACGAGTTCCCAGAAGCGCGACCAGAGGAGCGTGTGCAGCTCGGGCTCGCGCTGTCGGGGGCGCGCGGCGCGGTCGAACTCGATGGCGCTGTCGGGGGACTGCTGGTCGCCGAAAACGCGACGGAACAGCGCGAGGCTGACGCCGCGCTCGGGGTCGGCCTCGGCGACGTGGCGGGGCTCGAACTTGAGCACGAGCGCTTCGCAATAGACGAGCCGGCCGCGGGCTTCGATCACGACGGGTGTTCCGAGGAATCCGTCGCGGGCGATCTCCTGCCATTGCAGGCGCGTCTGCGTGACGCCGGCGGCGTCGGTGGACTGCGCGAGGACAGTGATCTGTGCGGCGCGGCGCGAGGCTTCAAGGCGTCGCGCATGCTGCACAAGCTCCTGTCGGGCGCGTTCGAGACGCTCGTTCTCCTCGCGCGCACGGCGGAGTTCCCAGCCGCTGAAGTAGACGGTGCTCCACACGACGCCGGCGATGACGGCGGCGGAACCCAGAACGAATCGTAGCCACTTCATGCGCAGCACTCCGTTGCAACGCAGAGGACGAGGGGTGACGACGCAGACGCCTCGGACTATAGCTTACGCGCGAGCGGGGCGCAAGGTTGCTGTGCGTAAGAGCTGCATCGATCTTCGGGTTGCGGCTCGTCGGTTGCTCTGAGCGGTTGGGTGCCCCTGGAGGTGTTTCCGTCGAGTCTCACGCCGTAGCCGATGAACGAGGCCGCGGCCGACGCGCCGACGCCCAGCAAGCCGGCGCTGGCCGTCGCCGGCAGCGACGCGACCTGCCCCGTGGTCAACCCGGGGTCGAGCCGCGGGCTTCAGTCCGCGCGGATGCGCGCGCGCAGGGAGGCGCGTCCGCGCGGATGCCCTAGTTTTCGCGCGCCGCACAAGCGAGCATCACGGTTCCGCGGACCACAGCGCACGAACGCGTGCCAGCGCCCGCTACCTTCGGCGCCGAAACGCCGCCGCAGAAGTCAGCACCAGCAGGCTCGCGCCGCCGGGTTCGGGGACGATGAACGCGTCGGGCAGCGCGCTTTCCCGGCCGAAGTCGTAGGCGCGCACGAAGGCATCGCCCCAGCCGAAATAGACGGCGTCGCTGCCGAGGGCGTTCACGAACAGGAAACCTTGATTCCCGATGCCAAAGAACAACTCGGCGCGCGAGCCCGGCGCGGCGATGAAGCCGACGCGGCCGAGCAGCCAGGAAAAGCTGGCCGGGTCGAACTGAATGTCTCCCGGGTCGGCGGAAGACAAGCCACGGCGATCGATCGCATCGAGCACAACATCGTCGATGCGTGAGGCACTCAGTGCGCCGGGGTTGACGACATTCCATCGTCGCCCCGCGATTGTCCCGACTGGATTGTAGAATTGGCGTTCGACGAGCGCAACGTCACCGCTCACCGGATGTACGTTCACATCCAGTGAGACGGTTCGTACTGTGACATCGTTTTCGGGTGTCAGCATTGTCGCCCAGATATAGAGATACGTCAGGGAGCCGTTCGCGACGAATGTTGGGTTCACACCGTCTGTACGGGAAATGTACTCCGGCGGCGTGCCCTCGATAGGGACGCCGTCCGGGACACCGGTCGTCGAGAACCATACGCGCATCGAGTGAGAAGGAAAACCCGGCCCAGCCAAAGCGCCGAGGATGAGTAGAGTAACTACCATATGGCACCTCTGTATATGTTCGACGCACTACGGGTTCAGCGTGTACACGGGGGTGGCGGAACGCGGGGCATCGACGACGACGGTGGTTTCGCGGGACCCTGGTCCCATCGGGCCCGTTTCAGCGTTGATGATCCACTGGAAGAACGTCCAACCGGCGATCTGAGGCGCCCGGAGCCGGACGAGGCTGCCATCTCCATAGTAGCGCACGCTCTCCGCCGACTGTGCGGTGAGCGTCACATCTGCGTCGGCCAGCACGTCGGCAGGCGAGACCTTTACGACGATGCTGGTGGGCTGCGCGCCGCCATAGCGCGAGATCGTCGACGGAACGAGGGGCTCGGCCGAGGCGAGGTGGCTGCTCACCAACCTGCCAACGAGCTTGTGGACTTCCGTCTCGCGCGCACTGACCTTGAAACAGTCGTTGGGGAGACTTGAACAGGCCGAACCGGGAGACGCAGTAGTGGAGGGCATGTGCGCGCCTCCGAAACACGTCGGCCGAACATCACCCGCGCATGTCTTAGTTTAGCCGGACACGGCCGCGTGGGTCAACCGGCATGCGCCTCGCGCGGTGATCGAGCGACCTCGCGAGGACGCGGGTGGGGGATCGGATGGTCCGGCGTGCGGCGGACGGGTAGAATCCCGGGTTCGGCTGGATGGAGCAACCCGAGCGGGAGAATCCTGAATGGAACGGACGCTGATCATCTTCAAGCCCGATGCGATGCATCGCATGCTCGTCGGGCGCATCCTGACGCGCTTCGAGGAGAAGGGCCTGCGGCTCGTCGGGCTCAAGCTTCAGAAATCGGCGCGGGCGCAGGTCGAGAAGCACTACGCGGTGCACAAGGAGCGGCCGTTCTACGGATCGCTGGTGGAGTTCATGACCGCTGCGCCGGTGATCGTGGCGGCGTTGGAAGGGCCGCAGGCGATCGCGGTCGTCCGCAACTTGCTGGGCGCGACCGACGGGCGGGCGGCAGCGCCGGGGACGATCCGCGGCGACTACGGACTGGACAAGCAGTTCAACCTCGTGCACGCGAGCGACAGCCCGGAGACGGCGAAGTTTGAGATCGAGCTGTTCTTCAAGCCGGAAGAGCTGGCGGCGTGGGAGCGGGCCGGGGACAAGTGGATCGTCAGCGGATAGGGCGCCGCCGTGCGGGGCGACCAGGCGGCGCGTCGCGGCGGCATCGTCGAGGAGTTGCGCGATGAGGATCGAGGCTCTTGCGGAGCACGCACAGAATTCGGTGTCAATGCCGGGCGCGGCGGGGGCGAAGATGCGCATGCTGGTCGGGCCGGCCGACGGGGCGCGCGCGTTTCACATGCGCCACTTCGAGGTTGCACCCGGGGGCTACACGCCACATCACCAGCATGACTACGAGCACGAGATCTTGATTTTGAAGGGCGCGGGCACGGCGCAGAGCGAACAGGGCGAGCGCGCGTTTCGGGCCGGCGACGTCATCTGGGTGCCGCCGAACGAGATGCACCAGTTTCGCAACACGGGCGCGGAGCCGCTTGAGTTCATCTGTCTGATTCCCGCGCCGCGCGACTGCACACAGTAACGCGGGCACGGGCCCGCGGTCGGCTCGGCCCGCGTCCCGTGGCTGACGAAGCGAGCCAAACATTTCGGAGACGAAGATGTCGACGATTTCGCGTCGTGATGTCTTGGGCTCGGCCGCGCTGGTGGGCGGCTGGCTGGCGCTCCAGACGGACCTCGCCGCGGCGCAGCCCGCCGCGACCCAGCCGGCGGTGTCCGGCGGCGCGGACGGACCGTATGTGCTGCCAGCGCTCCCGTACGACTACGCCGACCTGGAGCCGCACATCGACGCCCAGACGATGAAGCTGCACCACGACATGCACCACAAGGGCTACGTGACGGGCGCCAACGCCGCGATCGCCGAGCTGGAACACATCCGTCGCACCGGCGGCGATGAGATCCGCCGCGTCCGCGCCGCGACGGACGCGCTGCAGTTCAACCTCTCGGGTCACCTGCTGCACAGCATGTTCTGGAAGAACATGAAGAAGAACGGCGGCGGCGACCCGGCCGCCGAGAGCGCGATCGGGCGGATGATCACGCGCGACTTCGGATCATTTGCGGCGTTCGCGGGGCACTTTCAGGCGGCCGCGGCGCAGGTGCAGGGCAGCGGGTGGGCCGTGCTCGGGTACGAGACGACGGCGCGACGACTGCTGATCGTGCAGGTGGAGAAGCAGCAGAACAGCTCGGTGTGGGTGGTCCCCCTGCTGGGGATCGACGTGTGGGAACACGCGTACTACCTCAAGTATCAGAATCGGCGCAGCGAGTACATCAAGGCGTTCATGAACGTGATCCACTGGGATGACGTGAATGCGCGGCTGGAGGGGGCGGAGAAGCTGTCGGGTTAGCGCGGCGCCGGGGCGGCACGTTGCCGCGCGGCGCGCCGGATCGGATGGATGTACGCGCGTGCGGCGTCATGCCTGAATCAGGCCGTTGCGAATCGCGAAGCGCGTCAGCCCGACGCGGTCGCGGACCCGCAGCTTGCGCAGCAGGCTGGTGCGGTAGCAATCCGCGGTTTTGTAACTGACGAGCATCCGCGCGGCGGCCTCGCGGAGCGTGAGTCCGCGTGCCAGGAGCGGGAGTAGCTCCTGCTCGCGGCGGGAGAGGCGCGGTTGTTGTACGGCGTCGCTGATCTCGCGTTCGAGGACGGCGCGGGCGGCCTTGCTGTAGTAGGACTGACCAGTCGCGAAGGCCTGGAGCGCGGCACGCAGGTCGTCGATTCCGTCGGACTTGAGCACATACCCGTCGAAGGGGCAGGCGTTCCAGCCCTGCGCGGCGAGCGGGTCGGGGGTTTCGCTGATGACGAGCAGGCGGGTCTCGCGGCGAAGGCGTGGGATCATCTGAACGGCGTCGCGCACTTCCGCGTAGGCGCTATCGGCGTTGATGAGCACGATGTCGGGCTGGGCGCGCATGGCGTCCCACACTTCGGTGGCGACGAGCCCGCCCTCGGCGACGATCTCGCATCGCAATTCGTGCTGGAGCAAGAGCCGATAGGCCTGGCGGTCGAGTTGCGAGCGGCAGAGGAGTGCGACGCGCGGCGGATGGGCTTCCATGGGCGCCCCGTGGAGCGGTTGCGATTCGAAGCGGCTCGGCGACCGGCAGACACCCGCCCGCCTGAATCCGGCGAATACCGGAATGGCCGAATCGTAGCTGTCGCGGACAGGCCCGGCATCGGGCATTCACCCTAGAGTTTGGCTTGCGGGATCGCTGTTCGGGCGCAGCCCGTCAGGCGGGCGGCGGCTCGATCGGCAGGCCGAGAAAGCGCATCACCTGTTTCAAGTCGTCCCACGCCTTCGCCTTTTCCCACGGGCAGCGCAGGAGATATGAGGGGTGGAAGGTTGGCATCAGCCGGCATGGCGCGAGCGGATAGTGCGACCACGCCGGCGAGGGGAAGTCGTGGAACTGGCCGCGGAGTTTTCCAATCGGCGTGTTCGTTTGCAGCAGCGTCTGGGACGCGGGCGCGCCGAGCGTAACGATCACCTTCGGGCGCAGAATCGCGAGTTGGCGCAACAGGTAGGGCGAGCACGCGGCGATCTCGGCGGGCAGCGGCGTGCGGTTGCCCGGCGGGCGGCACTTCGCAACGTTGGCAATGTAGACCTGGTCGCGCTCTAGGCGCATTCCGGCTTCGATCATTTTCGTGAGCAATTGGCCGGCCTTGCCGACGAAGGGGATGCCCTGCGCGTCCTCGTCGGCGCCAGGCGCTTCGCCCACAAACACGAGTTCCGGTCGCGAGCGACCGACGCCGAAGACCGTGCGGTTGCGGCCCGCGTGCAGCCCGCAGCGCGTGCACACGCGAACGAAGGATTCGTCGATCGCGGCGAGGGCGGCGTCAGCGTCCGCTTCGCTGAGGTCGCGCTCGCAGAAGGGCGGCAGGGCGGTGTCGAGGGCAGCGTCCGCGAGCGGCAGCGGAACTGTGGACTCCGCACGCGGGAGCGGTGCGGTCGGCTGCGGCGGACGAGGCGCGGCGGGCAGCGGGTCGGCTGGTCGCGCGGTCCCTGACGGCGCCGGCGGCGAACCCGGCGCCGGCCGTTCGCTCGGCTGGCGGGGTGCGGCGGACGGCGGGGCGGCCGGCAACGCAGAAAACGCCGGAAACACATCGCCGACCGGTGTGTTCCAATGCGGGACGCCGAGGCGGCGTTCGTTGCGCAACCACTCGCGCAATCCTCGAGTGTCTGAATCGCTCGGGGCGGATGTCACGATGGAGAGACTACGGGGTGGTGGGCCGGCGGGCAAGGAATTGCGCGGGAGGCGGCGACGTGGTTCCAGGCATTCATACGACGGGCGGGCGCGCGCACCGCGGGAGTGGACTCATCCTCTGCGGTGCACTGATCGTCGCGCCGCCAGCCCTCGGCCAGGAGGGAGCGACCCGCGACGACGACCGCGGCGCGCTATTGCTGGCGCCGACGCAGGGTCGTCCGGCCGTGGTTCTGCCGGGCGGCGCGGTCGAGCTGTGCGTGTGCGTTGCGAGCGCGCCGGAGCGCGTTCGCGTCGAGCTGCACGATCGTCGCTGGGGCACGCGCCTCGAACTCGCGTTGTCCGAAACGGCCGCGGCGGACGTCGCGGCGTGTCGCCCGCTGCGGCTCGCGATTCCGCCGGACGCGTCGACCGGGGCGTACGACGTGGAGGTGCGGATCGACGAGCAGACGATTCGGGCGCGGCACGCGGTCGCGGTGGTCGCGCCGGGGGCCCGGACGCGGGTCGTTCACCTGGGCGCGATGCATCTCGGCGAGGTCGGTGCGCCCGAGTTTGAATTCGGACTGATTCGTGAGCTGAACCTGCTGGCGCCGACGCTGATCATCATGACCGGGAGCTACGTCGATCCGACGCATGACGACCCGCCGGACGGATGGCGCCGGATGATGGATGCGTTGGCGCAGATCGACGCGCCGGTGGTGATGGCGTGCGGCGAGCATGACGATCCGCGCTTGTACAGCGAGCTTGTGGCGCCCAGCCCGGTCGGCGTGGTGGAAACGCCGGGTCTGCGCGTGGTCGTACTTTACGACCACACCGGGCGTCCGCTCTCGGGTGACCCGGGCCAGCGCCGCTGGATCGAGAGCGTCTTCGCGGCGACGCCGGCGGACACGCTGACGGTCGTGGTCGGGCACGCGGCGCTGCCGAGCTTGCTCGGCGAATGGCACACGGGCGGTGTGTTGTCGGCGCGGGTGCGCGAGGCGCGCCTGGGGTTGTGGTTTACGTCGGCGCCGCGCCGCGGCGACGAAGTCCGGCGGCTCGAACTGGCGGCCGCCGCGGCGCCGATGCTGCTCGCTTCGGCGGCGGTGGCGAGCCGTTCGATGCGTGACGGCAGCGACGGCGTCGCGCGGTTCCGCGTGGTGGAGATCGACGGCGCGCGCGTGGCTTCGCCGGGCACGAGCACGGAGAGCGAACCGCTCGGAGTGCTGCTGGCGGTCGGGCGGCTCACGGTTCACGCCGAGCGCAGCGCGGACGACCCGCCGACGCGCGCCGCGGTGCAGGTCGTCAACCACCATCCGTTTGCGCTACGCGACCTGCGCGTCCCGATGCGCGTCCGGGCGGCCGGCGACGCGCGTCCCTGGGTGCGCGGCGGGCGGCTGGAGCGCGCCGAGCGGCGCGGCGACGAGTGGGATTGCAGCGTGCGGTTTGACCTGCCGGACAAAGGGGCGCTGCGCATCGTGGCGGGGACGGAGCCGGCGCCGGAGCCAGCGGACCTGCGCGTTGCTTTTGAGCTTCCCGGGTCGTGGAGCGCGCGGGCGGACGGAGCGCTGGTCGGGGCGGCCGAGTCGCGCGCGTGCCTGCGTGTAACGAACGCCAGCGCCGCGGCGGCGCAGGTGGCGCCGCTGGTGCGGCTCGACGGAAGCCTGGTTCCGTATCGCCTCGAAGGCGCGGACGGGCCGGTCGCGACGGCGTACCGCTTGCGCTTGGAGCCGGGCGAGTCGGTTACGTTGCAACCGGACTGGTCGGCGGTTACAGTCGCTCCGGGGCGACGGATGCTTCAGGTCTATCTGAAGGGCAGCCCGGACTGGACCGTCGTGTCCCAAGCGCTGGCGATCGCGCCCGCGCCGTAATCCCGCAAGCCAGCCTCGCACGCGTGAAACCTCGCCCGCCGCGCCAACCTCTGTCGCTCTCGGTTGTCCTGCCGTGCTACAACGAGGAGGCGAACGTGGAGCGCGTCGCGCTGGCGGCGCTCGCGATGGCGCGCCGGGTCGCGCCCGCGGACCACGAGATCATCGTCGTGAACGACGGCAGCCGCGACCGCACCGCCCAGATCGCCGAAGCGCTCTCGCGCACGCACCCCTCGATCCGCGTGGTTCACAACCAACCGAACCAGGGTTACGGCGGGGCGTTGCAGAGCGGGTTTCGCGCGGCGCGGAAGGCGTGGGTGTTCTACACGGACGGCGATGGACAATTCGACGTCGAAGAGATTGACAAGCTGCTGCCGCTGCTCGAACACGCGGACATCGTGTCGGGCTACCGCACGCGGCGGCGCGATCCGCTGCATCGGCGGATCAACGGGTGGGGCTGGACGTTTCTGACCAACCGGGTGCTGGGGCTGCGGATGCGCGACGTCGACAGCGCGTTCAAGATCTATCCTCGGCACCTGTTCGAGACGATCAGCATGTGGAGCCGCAGTGCGCTGATCGACGCCGAGATCCTCGCCAAGGCGCAGCGCGCCGGCTATCGCGTCGCGGAGGTCGGCGTGCGGCATCTGCCGCGCGTGGCGGGGGCGCAGACGGGCGCCAAGCTGAGCTCCATCCTTCGCGCCCTGCGAGAACTCTTCACACTCTGGCGGCGGATTCGCGCGGAGCACGCCGACCGCCCGTGATCGGTCGCGCGCGCGTACGTCGCTTCCCCGCGCGACACCGGCGTTCCGCCGGTCAGCGTCTCCGATGCGTGCATCGCCGCTTAACGAGCCACAGCGGCGCGAGGACGACCCCTGCCAACATGCTGCCGGGACCGCAAAGTCCGCAGGCGGTGGGCGACATCGTCTGGCAGACGTCTCCTACGCCGTCGTCATCGGCGTCCGCTTGCTCGGGGTTCGCGACGTTTGGGCAGTTGTCCGTCGAATCCGGCACCCCGTCGCCGTCGGAATCGGTCGCGTCACCACCGCCGCCGCCACCGCCGCCACCGCCGCCACCGCCGCCGCCCATGCTTGCCGCTTGGACCGTGGCAACGACCGTGACGGCGTTATTTCCCGGGTTCAAGTCAGACTCCGTCGCCGCGACGCTGGTCGTCAGGCTCGCGGCGCCGACCTGCGTCGGTGCGACGACGATCGTTGTCGTGGCGCTCGCTCCGGCGGCGATCGTGCCCAGCGCGCAGGTGACCGGTCCGCTTCCACTGCACGAGCCCTGTGAGGCGGTCGCGAGAACCAGCGCGGCCCCCGCCGGCAGCGTGTCGGTGAGCGTCACATTCGTGGCCGCCACCGGGCCGGCGTTCGAGACCGTGATTGTGTAGGTCAGATTGTCGCCGACCGTCACCGGGTCCGGTGCTGCCGTCGCGGTGACGCCGACGTCGGCCTGCGCCAGGTCGAAGCGCAGCACGCGGTGGTTCAGCCGGTCGCTGACGTACAAGTTGCCGCGCGCGTCGAGCGCCACGCCCGCCGGGTCTTGCAGCGCGTTCGCACTGACGCCGCCGGTGTTCGCGGTCGCGGTTGTGAAGTTCGGCTGTCCGAACACGCGGCCGGCCACCGAGTTCGTTAGTGGATTGCTGTACTCGAGCACGCGGTTGTTCAGCGCGTCCGCGACATACAAGTTTCCGGTGACCGAATCGACCGCCACGGTCGCCGAGGCACCGGAGAAGTGGATCGTGCCGGCGCTGATGCCGCCGTTGTTGGCCGTGTTGGACGCGAAATCGGGCTGGCCGAAGACGCGCGCGGCGGCTTTGCCGTTGGCCAGCGGCGCGAGGAACAGCATCACACGGTTATTGAACTCATCGCCGACGTACAGGTTGCCCGCCGAATCCAGCGCCGCGCCGCTGCAATGGTCCAGCCCGGTCTGGGTCAGGTTGCCGCCGGCGGTGGTGAGATTCGGCTGGCCGATGACGGTGTTCGCGGTGGCGCTGGTGAGCGGGGTCGAGTAGATCGAGACACGCGACAGGAACCGATCGGCGCAGTAGAGGCGATCCGCGGCGTCGACCGCAATCCCGTCGGGATTTCCGAGATTGTCGGCGGTGGCCGTCACGAGGCTGGCCTGGTTCGCGGTCGCGAAGCTGCCGGCCTGTCCGAACACGCGCGTCGCCGGCATGTTCGTGGCGAACGGGGGCTCGTAACCGAGGATCCGGAAGTTCAGCGAATCCGCAACGTAGAGCCGCCCCGCGCTGTCGGTGGCCACGCTTTTCGGTCCGTTCAAAGTCCTTTCCGTTGGGTTTGCCCCGCCCTGATTGGCGGCATTGCTGGTGAAGTCCGGCTGCCCGAAGACGATGTCGGCCGCCTCTCCGTTCGTGAACGCGGCGGCGCTGGGCCAGCTCAGCACGCGGTGGTTCAAGCTGTCCGCCACGAACAACCGACCCGACGCGCGGTCGACGACCAGCCCGCGCGGCTCATTGAGCGAGTTCGCCGCCGGCGCCCCGCCGCGATTGGCCGCCCCCGATGCGAAGTCCGCTTGTCCCAGAACAGCGTCCGCGGCGGCGTCGCCGAACTCGGCGTGAGCCGCAGGGCCAGTCCCGGCCGTCGCAAGCGCGAGGGCACCGAGCGACCAGATTCGCAGGCGCAGCGACATACCGACTCCCTTTGCCATTGCTAAACACCTCATGAGCACAGCGCGTTGCCACGCCGCCCGACCGCGCGCAGAAATCCCATCACGACGCCCCCGCCGGCTCGCGCGACAGCGGTGCGTCGGTGGGGTGCGATCGCACCCCTGACGCTCACTATAGCGGTGAAGTCAGCCTCGATGGACACGCCGCGTGGCCTTCGCGCGCCCGGATGCCCCACGCGATCGGCGTCGGCCGGTTCGTCCGGTGTGCCTTGCGACGGGCTGGCGCCGTCAATCGCACGCACTCAATCCACGCATCCGCGGGCAATCGCCGGCGCGCGCGCGGTCTCGCTCGGACTGAATCCGATCGCGAACGGTGAGCCCGCCCGGCGCGCCGCCATGCGCGGCCCGCTTCAGTGACGATTGGAACACCGCGTCGCACTATTCCTACGGTTGGTATGGCAGTCCCGGCCCGTCATTTCGGCGGAACAACGGCCGACCGGCCGCCGAACCCGTGCAGTCCGCCGCGTTTTTTGCGAGGCCGTACACTACTGTACTTGGACACAATTGGTGCATCGTGGGTGGGTCGGGCATCCTGCCCGCCCGATTTCGGCCCGCGGTCCGGCGGGGTGCCCGCCCCAGCCTTCCACATGATGCAAACAGCGTGGCCGACGACACTACATTTGCCGAAGCTGCCGCAATTCGAGCCGATGTCCGGTCGGGTCCGTCACGACGAGCGCGTCGTCGCTGATCCCGAAGCCGCGGGTTCGCGTGTACGCCTGCTCATGCTCCTTGAGGCGTGCTTCGGCGGCGTCGAGCGAGGGGACGGCGAGTGTGCAGCGCCGGCGCATGGGCTCGGTGGGCGGGTCGTGGCGCAACTGGAGCAGGATGCCGCGCCGGGCGTCGCCGGCGCCGAATCCGCCGGGGATTTGCCGTTCCGGCGGCCACAGCCCGAAGCCGAGCACGCGCGTATAGAAATGCTCGACGAGCGCGCGGCGTTCGGCGGCGAAGCCGAGGCGCACCTCGCGGATGCTGTGGAGCGTCGGGAGCGGATCGCGGTTGGGCTGAAGAATCGGCATGCGGGCGTCGTCCGAGATCCGACCGAGGCGCGCCGGTCGCTCCTCTGGTTGACGATTATCACCGGGCGGTTCGGCGCTGTCAGCCAGGGTTTGTGGGCGGGTGCGGGCTCTGCCGCGGCGCGCGAACGCGTGAGCAAACCGTGAGGGCGTGCGCAGGGTGCGTGCGGGCCCGCCGCGGTGCGCGGCGGCCGATGACGCAATGGCGGAAGGACTGCCCCCAAGGGGATTCGAACCCCTGTTCTCGGCTTGAAAAGCCGGTGTCCTGGGCCTCTAGACGATGGGGGCCGCTGCTGGGTCGTCGGACGGAGATCGGCGCCGCACGTGCCGCGTACGTCTCGACGAAAGTCCGGGATTCTAGGGACGCGCGTCGCCGACGTCAAACATGCCGCGACGCCGGGCAGCGGGTCAGTTTCGTGAAAAAGTGAATTCGAAAGGGTGGTACGGGCGTCTCGCCCGTGTCTGCCGCACGAACGGGCGAGACGTCCGTACCGCGCGGATCAAATTGACCCACTACCCGACGGCGGTCGCCAATGGAGCACGCGTTCGCGCGGCGTTTGAGCGCGGGGGTTGTTCGAACGGCGCCGCGCGCGGTCTGGCGGCTCGCTACGAGAGCACGAACACGTCCATCAGTTTGTCGCCGATCCCGACAATCGCGGCGCCGGCAATCACCCCGGCACAGATCGACTCCTGCGACTTGAACCAGATCTCGTGTCCGGTCGTGCCCGTCGTGCGATAGCGCCGGCCCATGCCCCAGAAGAACAGCGAGCCAACCCACATCGCGAGCGTCGCGTCGGGCGGCAGCACCACCCCGAGTCCAATCGACACCGGCGAGAGCGGAAAACGGCCGCGGGTCGTCAAGCGCAACGCCTCGAACAACACGCCCGCGATGGCGGCGCCGGCGACGGACCATTGGACCGAACTGGGCAGTGACGCAAAATCGAAGCCGCGCGCGATGATGTCGGCGACGCCTTTCCATTGCAGCGCCGCGGGAAACGTAAACGCGCTGTTCTCCGGCGCCATCACGTTCATCAGTGCGTTGGGCTCGGTGCCGATCGGACCGCGCGGAATGAACATGGCGAAGAAGAGGGGCGTCGACGCCAGCGCGCCGGCGATGATGCCGATCGCGTGTCCGATCGCCTGCTGGCGCGGCTTGGCGCCGAGCATGTAGCCGGGCTTGATGTCGGAGAGCAGGTTGGCGGAGTTGGACGCGACCTCGGAGGTGATCCCGGCGGTCATGAGGTTGGTCGCGGGGTTGGCGCGGTCGATCGCGCCGAACGTGAACTGGGTGATCTTGCTGAGCGCGCCGGTGGGCGTCCACGACGTCAGCGCCATCGCGTTGGCACAGATCAGGCTGAGCGCGAACACCATCGGCAGCGACGCGAGCGCCAGCCACCACTTCACGCCGAAGAACTCCTGCGCCATCCAGGCGGCGATCAGAGCGAGAATGGGGATTCCGACCCACGAAAGCCAGAGCGGCAGCTCGATGCGACCCAGGATGTCGCTGCCCGGTTTGCGTCGCGCAAAAATCCCCGCGAACGCGCCCAGGATCATCTTCGGCTTGGCGAACAGGGCCACCAGCGATCCGACGACCATGATCGTCACGCCCCACCAGATCGCCCAGTTGTTCACGATCGCGACGCGCCCGTAGTGGACCACGCCGGCGGCGTCGGTCGACGCGGGGATGTCGCCGCGGTGAATCGCCCAGGGTGCAAGGATCGCGAAGTTGATGATCGCGCCGAGCAGCAGGCTGGTCGTGATCTTCGGCCCCATCAGCCCGCCGGCGCCGATCATCGCGAGATCGAGCCCGGGCCGCAGCGCGAGTTCGCGCAATTCGATGCCGGCGATTTTGGGCGTGCTCCACCCGTACTTCGCGGCGAGCGTGTAGTACCACTCGTCGAGTTTTTCGGGGATGTAGAGCGCGGTCTTGAACCCCAGCAGCTTGACTTGCAACCAGGTCTGGTACGCATGCCCGGCGAAGAACTGAATGACGCCGGCGATCGCGCCGGCAACCGCGAGCGTCCGGGCCTGGAGCATCCCGGCCGCAGTGCTGCCCGAGTGGTAGAGCGCGTCGAGCACCACGCCGCACGCGCGGCCCTCGGGAAACGGCTGTTGCTCGTCATTGATGAAGCGCCGTTTCATCGGGAACGCAACCAGCACGCCCATGAGCGAAAGCAGGATGTTCCAGAGCAGGATCTGGTAAGCGGGGATGACCGTGTTGGTCATCCACATGTACGCGACCAGGCTGGAGAGCAGGGGCATGGTCATGTAGCCGGCCGCGGTCGCGATCGACTGCATGCAGTTGTTCTCGAGCACCGACATGTCGCGCATGCCGAACGACGAGAGGATCTTGAACATCCCGTACGCGAGGATGACCGATGTCAGCCCGACGCCGAGCGTGATGCCGGTCTTGGCGCCGACGTAGAGATTGGTGGCGGAGAGGACTCCGCCGAGGAAGAAGCCGGTGATTCCCGCCCGCAGCGTGAGCTGGGGCATGTCGCCCTTGAAGACGTTCTCGAACCACCAGCGGTCTTTTTGTTCGAGCGACCAGGTGCGCGTTTGCTCGTCGGTCAGGTGTTGCAGGGCCATGCGTCCAACCTTCGCTCAGCGGGGTTCCGGCTCCGAGACGGGCAAACCGTAGGTGACGCGTTACGCCGAATCAAGCGGCAGCGGCGCCCGCGTCGCTTGAATTTGTGGGCCGCCGACGGAAGAATCGGGGTTTGTGGGCCGGCGGCGGCCGCCGACCGGCCGCTGGTGGCGCGAGCGACATCGATCCGGCGCGTAACTCTCTCCAGGATTCGCCTTCATGGCCAAACCGCAAGACTCCGGCGCTCACGCGAGCGCATCACACGGCTCGGACCACGACCCGATGGCCGGCTACGAACTCCCGCTCGAAGGGTTCACGGGCACACCCGACGAGATTGAGCGGCAGTGGTACGAGCGGTGCTACAAGGGGCGCGGCGACTCGATGCTCCAGCTCACCTGGCGTGCCGTGCTCATGGGTTCGGTGCTCGGCAGCGTGCTGTCGCTCACGAACATCTACATCGGGTTGAAGGCGGGGTGGGCGTTCGGCGTCGCAATCACCGCGTGCATTCTCTCGTACGCGATCTGGACGGGGTTTTATCGCCTCGGCCTGGCGCGGACGAAGATGACGATTCTCGAGAACAACTGCATGCAGTCGACGGCGTCGTCGGCCGGCTACTCCACCGGCGGCACGCTGATCTCCGCGTTCGCCGCGTACATCATGCTCAACAACGCGACGTTGCCCCTGCCGGTCATGTTCGCGTGGGTGTTCTTCCTGTCCGTGCTCGGCGTGACGATGGCGATTCCGATGAAGCGCCAAATGATCAACATCGAGCAGTTGCGCTTTCCGAGCGGCGTCGCGGCGGCGGAAACGCTCAAGGCGCTCCATGCGCATGGTGACGAAGGCATGCGCTCCGCGCAGGCGCTCGGCATCGCGGGCGTGCTCGCCGCGATCAGCAAGTTCTGGATGGAGGGACTCGCGCTCGTCCACAGCAAGCTCGCCGCCTTCAGCCTCGC
Source organism: Phycisphaerae bacterium (assembly GCA_050184295.1). Classification (GTDB taxonomy): domain Bacteria; phylum Planctomycetota; class Phycisphaerae; order UBA1845; family Fen-1342; genus JBFXAM01. Next base: position 22,601 of record JBFXAM010000015.1, read on the forward strand.
CAACGTCTGGCAAGGCTGGAACCAGGCCATCTTCGGACCGGTCTGGATGTCGCGCACCGTCATGGTCTCGTGGGAGCCGATGTTCATCGCCGCCGGCGCCATCACCGGCGTGCGCGTCTGCACCAGCATGCTCATCGGCGGCGTGCTGTGCTGGATGGTCTTTGTGCCGTGGGGGCTCGATCGCGGCATCATCACGCTGAGCGTCAGCGAGCCGCTGCCTATCGTCGCGAACGGGTTGGAATTCCGGAAGACCGAACGGTTGTCGAAGTACCTCTCGTTCAACCCGCAGGCGCGGACGTTGAAGTGGGAAGGCGTGATGACGCCGGACGACCGCGCGACGCTCGAATCGCTTTCGGACGACCCCTGGTATCGCAACGTGGTCGAGCGTCTCTACGTCCGTTCGCAGTTCCAGGCGGCGTTCGCGCTGCCGATGTGGCCGAGCGGCCTGGCGCTGCCGGCGGAGCTGCAAAGCGTCGTGAAGTATGACGCACACAAAGGCGAACTCGTGATGCCGCAGATCGTCGCGCCCGAGACGATCGCGAAGCTGGAGGCGCTGAGCGCGGCGCCGGAGTATCGCAGCGCGCTCGCGCACCTGGTCGCGCGCTCGACGCTGCCGAGCTATGAGCCGCTCTGGGCCGCGAGTGATCTGAAGGCGCTGCCGGCGCACGCCGCGATTCCCGACGCGCTCGGCGGGCGGCTCGCGCACGACAAGGAGCTCGGCAAGCTGCTCTGGCGCGGGCCGATGACGGCGGACGATCGGACGCGCGTCGAGGCGATCAGCGAGGATGCGGGATTTCGTGCCGCCGTCGCGGCGCTCGCGGACGCGTCCGCAGCGCGCTCGCTGGCGCTGCCTCTGCCCGAGGACGTCGCGGCAGTCGTGCGTTATGACGCCGCGAACGCCGCGCTGCGCGCGACCGGGCCGATCTCCGACGAGCAGAGTGCGGCCTGGGAGAAGGCTTGGGAGTCGGACCCCATACTGGCGCGCAGCATTCCGACGCTGACGCGCGCCAGCCAGGCCGCCCGCGCCAGCGAGAACTTCCGCGACCTGGTCGCGTGGACGCTGTGGGGCGGAACGGCGTGCATGGTCACGTCCGGGCTGCTGGCGTTCTTTCTCCAGTGGCGCAGCGCCCTGCGTGCGTTCAGCGGATTCTTCAGCATGTTCGGCAAGCGCCGCGACTCCGGCCGCGCCGACATCGACGCGATCGAGACGCCGATCTCGTGGTTCCTCACCGGGCAGATCGTTTCGCTGATCGCGATCTCGTGGCTGGCCCATTACAGCTTCGGAATGCCCTATTGGCAGAGCGTGCTGGCCGTGGTGCTCACGTTCGCGCTCGCGCTGGTCGCGTGCCGCGTCACCGGCGAGACCGACACCACGCCGATCGGCGCCATGGGCAAGATCATGCAGCTCAGCTTCGGCGTCGTGCATCCGGCGAAGGTGGCCGGCGACGTCGCCGCGATGAACGTGAACCTGATGGCGGCGAACATCACCGCCGGTGCCGCGGGCGCGTCGGCCGACCTGCTCACCGACCTCAAGAGCGGCTATCTGCTCGGGGCCCATCCGCGGCGGCAGTTCATCGCGCAGTTCTTCGGCATCTTTGCGGGCACGCTCGTCACGGTGCTGGCGTTTCGCGTGCTGGTCCCGGACGCCTCCGTGCTCGGGACGAACCAGTTTCCGGCGCCCGCGGCGCAGACCTGGAAAGGCGTCGCCGAGGCGCTCAGCCAGGGATTGGGCATGCTCGGCCCCGTGAAGGTGTGGTCGATCGCAATCGGCGGATTGGTGGGGATCATCCTGCCGGTGTTGTCGATGGCGTCACCGACGCGCTTCCGCGCGTTCATCCCGTCGGCGGCAGGCATCGGCCTGGCGTGGGTGTTTCATTGGTACTACGCGCTGCTGTTCTTCCTCGGGTCGATCATCGGGTGGGTGGTCGAAAAGCGCTGGCCGAAGGCGGCGAAGGACTACACGTTCCCGGTGGCGTCCGGCGTAATCGCGGGCGAGAGCCTGATGGGCGTCGCGCTGATCTTCTGGGAGAACGGGCCGGAGATTGTCAAAAAGCTGCTGGGGCTGGAATAGACACTGTCGGCGCAACTCCACACGGAGTGATCTCGACGAAGTGATCGCCGCCGGCGTCAAGCCGCACGCCGGCGTGTCATGAACCCGCGCCGCGCCACGCGCAATCGCGGCCGGCGTGGAGCGGATTGCGGTTGCTCGGAGTACCGGCGCTACCCGCCCGCCGGCCTTGCGCTCGCGCGCGGCGCGCGACCGACCACTTCGCGGAGAAACCCGAGCATGTGCTGCCACGAGCGCCGATCGGCGTTGCCCTCGTACTGTGCCCCGGGGATCTCGCCGGTCGCGCCCGGGTTCGTGAAGCTGTGCACCGCGTTGCCGTAGTACATCATCTGCCAGTCGGCCTTCGCTTCGCGCAGCGATTTCTGAAACGCGTCGATCTCCGCCGGCGGTACGAACGGATCGTCTGCGCCGTGCAGGACGAGAATCCGCGCCCGGACGTTCTTCGCGTCGGCGGCCGGCAGCGGCACGAGCCCGCCGTGAAAGCTGACCACGCCCGCGACCGGTGCGCCGCTGTACGCCAACTGAAGCACCGTGGTGCCGCCGAAGCAGTAGCCGATGGCGGCGATGCGTTGCGGGTCGACACGTTCGTGTTTGGCGAGCACGTCGAGCCCCGCCCGCACGCGCTGGCGCATCTTGTCGGGTGCGTCCTTGAACTGTCCCGAGAGCTTGCCCGCCTCGCCGCGGTCGGTCGTGCGGATTCCCTTGCCGTACATGTCCACGGCGAACGCGACATATCCCAGCGCCGCAAGCTGGTCGGCGCGCTGCTTGGCGTAGTCGTTGAGGCCCCACCATTCGTGCACGATCAGCACGCCGGGTCGTCGCTCGATCCCCAGATCGTCGAACGCGAGGTAACCCTCGAGCACGGTGTCGCCGTCCTTGTACTCCACGGGCTTCTTGATCATCTCGGCGCGTCCCTGTGCCAGAACAAAGGCGAGCGTCACCAGCGTGAGCATCACGATTCGCGGCATGGCGGGTCTCCGACGGAAAATCCACGATGCCGGCCCGGGCGCGCCACGCGTCGGGCACGGCAGTTCGACGGCGAATTGTAGCGGACGGGGCGTGAGCCGTGACGCGTGAGCCGTGAGGGCGCGTCCGCGCCTCGGGAGGGGACGATCCAGCGCCGGTCAGACCCGGGCACGGGAGTGCGGGGCCCGCAAGCGCTCGATGCGCGGGATTGGAGGCCTCGCTTGCGGCGCGCAGGCGGCGTGCGGACTGTGGCGCTCAGCGCTCCGCGAATGCGGAGCCCGACATCGACGCCTGCGCCGCCTGGCGGACCGCGTTCAGACGTTGGGCGCCCGTCTGTCCGACGGCAAGCATGAGCACCTGGCGCGCCGTTTCGGGGATTTGTCCGAGTTGGGCGGCAAGCGCGAGCTGATCGAGTTCGTCGTCTTCGCTCGCGACCGACGAATCATCGAAGCCGCCGAACGCCGTGAACGAGCCGATGTAGAGGTCGCGATCGGATGCGACCTGGGCGGCCAAGCGCGTCCACTCGTCGAGATCGAGCGACCCGTTTCGCAAGCCCTCCATCAGCTCAAGATACTCGGAGGCCAGCGTGGGGAGCACGAGCTCGGCGGCGCCGAAGATGGTGAGGAAGTATGCGCGGCGCTCGGTTTGAATGGGCACGCCGGAGGTTCGGCGGGCGAGCACCTGGCTGGCGATGGTCCCGCGGCGGAGTTCACAACCGCCGAAGATCGTGATGTAAACGGTGAATCTTCCGGGGCTTAGGTGTCCACCTTGGCCGCCGAACAGGCATACGCGCAACATGGCGCACCTCGCTTGGACCGGTCAACGCCGGCGTTCGTATCCGTTCCACCTACGTATTCTCGCGCGGCGCCGGCTTATTTGAAACCACGCGCGGCCGCGCGGCGCGGCGGTCCAGCCACGCGAACGGCGCATAACAGGCGCTCAGCAGCACCGCGCCGATCGCGGCGAGTCCCGCGAGCGACCAGGGCCAGGGACCGAGATAGTCGATCAGCGAGCTGCGCTCCGGGGCGCCGCAGACGTACATGTAGTTCGACCCGAGCAGCGCGTTGATCGGCAGCATCGCGACGCCGAGCGCGACCGTCAGCATCCACGTGCGCCAAACCGAGCCGCGCTGCGGGCGGACGCGCAGGCCGAGCGTGAGACCGAGGACGGCGGCGACCTGGGCGCCGTGTCCGACGAAAAACTCGAGGTATTCCCAGCGCGGGAAGCCGAAGTGCAGTTCGGGCGTCAGCAGCGCCTGCACGCTCCCCGCGAGGCACCAGAAATACGCGGTTTCGTAGAGGCGCTGCGGGAAGCCCGCGGGCGGCACATCGGCGTAGGTGCGGTCGGAGACCCGTCCGAACGCGCCGCGACTCAGGAGCCGCGCCGTCGCGATCAGCAGGATCATGCACAGCACCGACGCGATGTCGCACAGATGCAGCGGCAGCGAATGGCGCAGCGCCCAGGTGTCGGTGCGCACGCGGATCCACTGTCCGCCGACCTCCACGAGCGCGAGCAGGAGCGCGAAGCCGCCGCAGGCGACGACCGCAAGCCGCGCCGCGTGTCGCGCGCCGGACGCGCCGTCCGGCCGATGGGCGGCGGGCGCCCGGCGCACGGCAAGCGCCAGCGCCGCCGCGCCGACGATCGTGCCGGCGAGCGCGCCCCAGTGATCCGGGCCGTAAAACCGAAACTCGCCCGCCACGGCGATCATCGCGCGTGCGAACCCGCGTAATCCCAACCGTCCGGCGTCATGCGAACTTGCGCTCCGTCAGTCGTTCATACGCCTCCACGTATTTTTGCCGCGTGCGATCGAGCACGTGGTGCGGGAGCGGCGGCGGCGGCGGCGTCTTGTTCCAGTCGAGCGATTCGAGATAGTCGCGCAAATACTGTTTGTCGAAGCTGGGCGGATTTGTGCCCGGCCGGTACTCGTCCGCCGGCCAGAACCGGGAGGAATCCGGCGTGAGCACCTCGTCGCACAGGATAAGCGCGCCGTCGCGGATCCCGAATTCGAGCTTGGTGTCGGCAATGAGAACGCCGCGTTGCGCGGCGCGCTCGGCGGCCTGCGCGTAGAGCTCCAGCGCGCGACGCCGAGCCGCGCGCATGACTTCGGCGCCGTCGCGGTGCGGCGCGCCGATCGACGCGAGGAACGCGCTTGCGGTGGCGCAGGCCTGGTCGAACGCGATCGGCAGGTCGTGTCCGTCCTCGGCTTTTGTGCTGGGGGTGAAGATCGGTTCGGCGAGTTTCTGCGCGAGCCGCAGTCCGGCGGGGAGCGGGACGCCGCTGACGCGCCCGCTGGCCACGTATTCCTTCCATCCGCCGCCGACGAGGTAGCCGCGGACGACGCACTCGATCGGCAGGATCGCGCAGGGATACGCGACCATGGCGCGGCCGGCGAGTTGCGCGGCGTGGGCCGCAAATTCCGCGGGCACTCGCTCGGGCGAGACCACGTAGTCGAGGTGATGGGGCGAGCATGCGGGGAGCGTTTCGAGCCAGTACTGGGAGAGCTGGGTCAGCAGGACGCCTTTGTCGCGAACGGGTTCGTTCATCACCACGTCGAACGCCGAGATGCGGTCGCTGGCGACGATCAGCAGCCGGTTCGGAAGCGCATACAGGTCGCGGACCTTGCCGCGTTTGAGTGGCGCTGGCAGCGGAGGCGGCGCGGGCAAATGGGTCTCCCGGAAGTCCGGGATCGTAACGCGAACGTCGCGCGTCGCGTAGACCTGCCGCGTCGCAGCGCGATGCCCGGTCTTCATCCGCGAACGTGAAGCGCTTCCTTGAGCCGCGGGTTTCCGCCCGTGCGAGTTCGCCACGTATTGCGGCGCGTAGTCGAGATTAGTAATTCAGTCATCGCTTTGCGGCGCCGGAGCACGCGGGTCGCCGGGCGCGCGGGTCGCCGGCATGGTGGCGGGAACCGGCACCGGCGTCGGCGTTGCGGTCGCGGGTGTTGGCCTCGCGCCCGCCGCCGCCGGCAGCTCCGGCTCCGGCGATTCGCCCAGCGACGAATAACCGGTCATCTGCGCGACGCGGGCGGCGAAGCGCGCCAACGCGTCGGCGAGCTGTCGTAGCCGCAGGCGCTCGGCGTCGTCCTCGCGCAGGCGTGTGTCGAAGCGCAGCCGCGCGTGCGTAAGGCCGCCGGCCACCCGGGCCGCCGCGACCATCTGTCGCGCGTCCGGCGCAAGGCGCGTGTAGGCGTCCGGATCGTTCGCCCAGTCGCGAAGCGCGTGTCCCGCGAACCGCCGCGACAGCAATTCAGCGGCGCGGGTTTCGAGCAGTCGGGCCAGCGCAGGCTTTTCGATTTCCGTGGCGAAGTCGATCCGCAACGCGCGTCCCCGTCCGCGCACGAGCGCCGCGCGAATGCGCAGCTCCGCCAGCGTCGTGGCCAGGTCGACGCCTCCGTCGCGCCGCAGCCGCTCGTCGACCCGGGCGCGGGTCTCAGCCCCGGCCCGCAGCGTGATGCGCTGAAGTCGTCGCAACACGCGGGCCGGGTCCGCGGCTCCGATGGCCGAAGCGCCGTTGTGACGCAGCGCGTCGAGCGCCGCCTGCGCGACGGATTCCCAGTCACCGCTGTCACGCGTAGGGTCAGGCGCAACGCCTGCCTCGCCGCCGGCGTTCGAGGCGTCCGCCGCCGGATCGCCGTCGCTGTGACCGGCGCTTTGACGGGACGCCGCCGGCGTGGCGCTCGCGTGCGACGCGTCGGTTTCGGCCGCCGGCGCCCCCGGCTCCGCGGCGGGGATCACGATCGGCTCGCCGTCGTCGCGCTCGATGCGGGCTACGTCGGCGGGGGCGTAGCGGCGGACGACGGTCGACCCGCCGGCGTCGATCCGCACACGGAACACGATTTCGGCTTTTGTGTGCGTGACCAGAGTTCCGGTGTGGCGTGTTCCGTCGCGCAGGTGCAGAATATCGGCGCGCGTCGCGACGCCGGTGAGCGCGACGATCGCGAGCAGAACCGCGGTACGCATGAACTCCTCCGCGAAGCCGAGCGATTATACGACATGGCCGCCTCCAACCCCGCAGTTCCGCCCACGCTGACGCCGCTCAAGCTCGGTCTGATCGCCGACGCGGAGGAGCTGCCGCGGTTTGTGGCGTTGCTGAGCCGCCCGACGCTGCAACTCGCGGCCCAGGCGCGCGCGCGGTCGGCGGAGGGGTTCTCGGCGGGTGCGTGGTTCGACGATACGCGGATCATGCTGCAACAGGCGGGACTTCAGGCGGTCGTGCTCGCGACCTCGACCCGCGCCGCCCACGAGCTCAGCCTGGTCGCGATCGCGGCGGGCGTGCACGTGCTGCGCCTGCCGCCGCTCGGCCGCAACTTTGCCGAAGCGGTGGAGGTCGCGGACGCGGTTCGCGGTGCGGCAGTGGTGTATCACGTTCCGTCGTGGTGGGAGCTGGTGTCCGCGGACGTGCGGTGGGCGCTGCGGTTAGCGGAGGGCTTTCGCGCGTTGTTCAGCAACGTGCGCGTGAACGTCGAGGGACCGGCGGTGCAGTCGTGGCATTCGAGCGCCGCGGCGGCGGGCGGCGGCGCGCTGCTCCACGACGCGTACGCCGCGATCGAGTCGCTGGTCGCGATCCGCGGTCTGCCGGAAAGCGTCGTGGCCACGATCGGCTCGTGCCGCCGGCGAAGCGATGGCCCGCAGCGTGAGACCGAAGACGTGGCGGCGGCGCTGTTGCGTTATGAAGGCGGCGGCGTCGCGACGATTCAGGCGACCTGGGACATCGGTCCGCACGACTACCGCGTGTTGCATCACGGCAGCGACGCGACGGTCGTGCTGACCGAGCAATCGGTCGCGGTGCGCAAAGCCGACGACAGCCTGCTCGACGAACGGACGATCAACGCCCGCGCCGCGCTGCTCGAGCTCGAACTGGCGCGCTTCGAGACCGCCGTCCGCACCGGTCGCCGCGACGCCCGCGACGACGCCGTCCTCAGTCGCCATCTCGCGACCGCGGCCCTGCTCGACGCGCTGTATCTTTCGGCGCGCACCGGGCAACCCGAGTCGCCGCGCAAGCTTTACGAAGTCCTCGGCTGGCCGGAGCCGACGCTCGGGCCCGCGTAAGGCGTTTTCACTCCCCCGAGGTGCACGTGATTCCCGTGTTCTCCCCCCCGATCGCGCGGCGTTCGAGCAGCGGCGGACTCCTGCTGGCGGCGGCGCTCGCCCTCGGCTGCGGCGCGGGATGCCTGACGCTGGCGCCCGACCGGACGGTCGTCTGGATCGCGCCGAGCGAGGCGGACGTCCGCGCCGACACGCCGCCGAGCGCCGAAAACGACGTCTTTTCCGCGTCGGCGGGCGTCATTCGGTTGAACAGCGCAGCAAGAGAGACGCATGGATTGCAGGTGGTGTTCCGCGGGTCCGGCGGGCCGTACGACCTGGAGTTGAGCGACCTCGTCGGCGCCGCGCGCACGCTCGCGTCGGCCGCGACCACGTCGATTTTTCGCGCTCACTATGTGCGTGTGGACAACCTGCCCGCGTGGTTCTCCCAGCACACGAACCAACCGGTCGCGCCGCTCGCGGCGCCGGATCTCCTGGTGCCGTGGGCAGCACCGCGCGGCGGCGGCCCGCTCGCGCCCGATCCTTCGCGGAATGAGATTGCCTGGGTCGACCTGCACGTGCCGGCGGGAACGCCCGCGGGCGTTTACGTGGGGACGCTGCGCGTGCGGCGTACGGGGGCGGCGGCAGCGGCAAGGTCGCTGCTCGAATGCCGCGTGGAGTTGAACGTATTGCCGGTCGAGTTGCCGGACGCCGACGGGCTGCCGTTCATCTGCCGGGTCGATCCGCGCGACGTGCTCGCCGAGCAGCTGCGCTGGCCGCGCGAGCGCGCGGAGGAGACGCGGCTGCTGCCGTCGGCGCCGGAGCACGCGGGCGCGGTTCGCGTGACGAACGCCATCATGCGCGTGTTGCACGAGCACGGCGCGACGCCGGTGCTGTGGGCCTGTTTTCCCAAATACCGTCCCGTCGGCGAGCGCGAAGTCGAGGTGCTGTGGGCTGACTATGACGCGCTCGTCGGTCCCTGGCTCGACGGCGAGGCGCCCGCTGCGACGAGCGGGCTGCGGCGCTGGGTCCACCCGGTGTCGCGCGCGTATCCCGACGCCGAACGCAACGGCGGCTTCGCGTCGCCGCAGTACGCGCGCTTGCTCGCGGGCTACGTGGCGGCGTGCAGGGCGCACTTTGCGGATCGCGGATGGTTGGAGCGCAGCTTTCTACGCATGGCCGAACCCGGCGAGTTGACGCCGGCCCCAGTCGACGCGGCCCGGCGCGTCGCAGGGATTCTCGCCCGCGGCGACGACGCGCCGCGACTGATGGTGCACTTTCCCGCCGCGTCGCTTCGCGGGCTGGGCTGGCATAACGCGCCGGCGATCGAAGTGCCCGGCGTGTCCGCGTGGGCGCCGCGGGCGATGTGGTTCGAGCCGGCGGCGATGGAGCGCGAGCGGGCACTCGGGCGCGAGACGTGGTTTATTCCCGATCACCCGCCGTACAGCCCGTCGTTGCTCAAGGGGGCGCCCGCGCTCGACCCGCGCGTGCTCGCGTGGCAGGCGTTTCGGTACGGCGTCGACGGAGTGTGGATTGAATCGGCGACGCAATGCGGCGGCGGAGCGGCGACGCGCGTCGACGCGACGGCGCCCGCGGCAGAGTCGCTCGTATATCCCGGGGCGCCGTTCGGGATGGCCGACGGCGTCGTGGGCTCGATGCGCCTCAAGCGAATACGCCGCGGGCTGGAGGATGCCGCGCTGCTGCGACTGGCGGCGGAGCGCGGCAAGGCGTTGCTGGCGAGGACGGTTTCGGAACGTGTGGTGCGGTGGGCGTTCACGGACGCGGCGCTGGATCACCTGCTGGACACGAAGGAAGCGGGCTGGACGCGCGACTCCAGCGTGCTCACGCTGGCGCGCGAGCTGCTTTTGCAGGAGCTCGCCAACGACGTGGCGCCGACGGAAGCGGGCAGCGAACGGCAGATCGCGAACCTCGCCGGGTGGGGCCGCATGATGAGCACCGCGGCGCGCGTCGCGACCGCGTGCGACGGCGTGCGGTTGACGGACGAGCGTGGCACGTTGCGTGCGACGGCGCTTGCGAGCGTGACCAATCTCACCGACCGGCCGCTCGCGGGCGCCTGGAGCGTGGTCGATCCGCCGCCGGGCTGGCAGCAGGTCGGCGAGGCGCGGATGACCGCGCCCGGCGGGGGGCGGGCGCTGGTGCACGTGAACCTCGCGCTGGCCGGACTCGCCTACAACGCCGACGGGGTCTACCCGCTTGTGCTCCAATTCGACACCGACGCCGCCGGTGCGTTTGCGGCGCCCGCGCGGCTGGCGGTGGCGGCGTGCCTGCGCGTCGACGACGCACCGCGGATCGACGGTGATCTTTCGGACTGGGAACGGGCGGCGAGCAATTCCGCGGCCGATTTTCGCCTGTGTCGCGCCGCCCGAACGCTCGCCACCGCCGCCGACGCGAGCCGCCCCACGCTCGAAACCCGCGCGTATTTCTGCATGGACCGCGAGCGACTCTACATCGGCGTGGCGTGCGAGCTGAACGACGGCGAGCCGCCGGTCTGGGAGAGCGACAACGTGATTCCGATCGACGGAGCCCTGCCGTGGGGGCAGGACGTGATCGAAATCCTGATTGACCCGGTCAACCACGTCGAGGGTACGAGCGGCGATCTCTACTGCCTCCAGATCAAGCCGAGCGGGCTGATCGTCTCACGCCGCGGCGCGCTCACGTCGCCGCCGATCGGTCCCTCGGAGGAGTGGCGCAGCGGCGCGGTCGCCAAGGTTGGGCTCACGCGCCGCGCGTGGGTTGTCGAAATCGCGGTACCGGTGGCGGCGCTGGGTCGCACGGCGTCGGCGGGCCGCGTGTGGGGGCTGAACGTCACGCGCCTGGACGCGCGGCGCGGCGAATACTCGTCGTGGTCCGGGGCGCGCGGCTATTGCTATTCGCCGAAGCGGCTTGGCAACCTGATCATCGCCGGACCGTAGACCGACCGCAGGCAGGCCGCACGATCTGGTTGGCCGGCGCCGCGGCACGGCGCGCGGCTCATCCTTCGGAACCCACGCCGGACGTGGTGGCGTGCTTCCGCCGCTCCGATGTCGAGTGCCGAACGAGAAGGGCCGGACGGCGGATACAATGCCGCCCGGCGAACCTCGTGGAACGCGCGGCCCACGCGGAGTACCAGCTCGGCCGGCGCCGATGAATGATGCGCGCGTGCACGTGTGGGTTCGCCATGTCGGTTGCGAAGGGTGTGCGTTTCGCCGGACCTTGGGCGTTTCGGCCTTGCTTGCTGCGTTCAGGAGTCGAACGTGTCGCTCGCCGACCTGCGTTCCCAGCGCGTTCGCCGCTCGCCCGCGGAGATGCTCGCCCACCTGCGCTCGTTCGACCTGCCGCTGCGTTTCTCCGCGGGCATCTGGTGTTTCTCGCCGTCGCCGAGCCGCTTTCATGCCCGCTACCAGCGCGAGTTGACGATCCCGCAGCGGCTGGAAATCGCGGCGGGACTTGCGCAAGACGGGCTAGTTGCCGTCGAAGCGCACTATCCGAATGAAGTCAACGAGGACAACCTCGACGTCTGGAGGCGCTTTACCGCCGACGCCGGGATCCGCCTGCTCACCGTGATCCCGCTCCTGTTCTGGGATGAGCAATTCGAGTGGGGCTCGCTCTCGAATCCGCTCCCCGGCCCGCGCCGCGCCGCTCTCGAGCGCACCATCGCCGCCTTCAAGCTCAACCGCGAGCTCGACACGGACTTCGCCGTGGTGTGGCCGGGAATCGACGGCTACGAAAACCCCTTCGGGCACGATTTCGTCGCCCTGCGCGATCGGTTCATCGATGGCCTCGCCGAGGCGCTCGACGCCGTTCCCGGCGTGCGCGTCGCGTTTGAACCCAAGCCTTACGAGCCGCGCGGGCGCATTCTCTTCGGCACGACCGCCGAGGGACTGCTCCTGTGTCAGCAGGTCGAAGCAAAGCTGCGCGCCGCCGAAAACCGCCGGCTGTTGGGGGAGGGTCACGCGCTGTGCTGTCTGAATCCGGAGATCGGCCACGTGCTGATGGGCTTCGAGGATCTCGCGTGCGCGTTCAGTTGGCCGCTTTCCGAGGCACGCCTCGCCCACAGCCACTGGAACAGCCAGCCGCTCGGCAACTACGACCAGGATCTCGACGTCGGCGTCGTTTCGCCGGAACAGGTCGAAGCGCTGCTCTACACGTTGAAGATGTACGGCTACAACGAGCACATGGGAATTGACATCAACCCCGAGCGTGTGCCGATCGAAGTCGCGCTGCGGATCAGCATGGACGCGATTCGGGCCGCGGCCGAGCGCATCAGCGCGCTCGACCACGAAGCGATTCTCGCCGCCCACGCCCGTCCCGATGCGCATCGCGGCTGGCTGGAGCATTATCTCGTTCGCGCTCGCGCTCCCCGTCCCGAGCAAGTCACGATCGGTGCCGCGCCGCGCCTCGCGCAGCCTTAGCGGCGCGCGGACGGCGAGTTGCGCGCGACGGTGCTACAATCCCCGGTCCGCTGCGGATCGCCGCAGAGCGATCGAGCCGCGACCCAGCCCGCAGGGCGGAGCAACTTGAAGAAGCCGCGCCCAACCGAACGCAACGCCGTCGGTCATTCCCGCGACCCGGGCAGTGGCCGCGCGTCGCCGAGTTGGCAGGAGGTTCCCGACGACGAGATCGCCGCGCTGCTCGCCGGCGCGGATCCCGGCGAGCTCGCGCGGGAGAACGATCCCGCCGCCCATCGCGGCCGGCGGCGCGTCCGCGCGCCGGGCCTCGCGGAGCCGCCCGCGACCGGCGCCGCCGAGTCGCCGGCGCGGTCCGTCGCGCCGCGCGACGCCAAGCGCGCCCGCCCGCAGGTTCGGCTGATCCACGTCGACGAGCACATCATCGTGGCGGACAAACCCGCCGGCGTGCTTTCGACGCGCGGCCGAGACGCGGCTCCCACGCTGCCGCAGCTCATTCGGGCGGCCGCCGGCTGGACCGCGCGCGACCCGGTTCGCTCGATCCACCGGCTCGACCGCGACGCGACCGGCGTGATCGTCTTCGCGCGCACGATCGAAGCCCAGCGCTCGCTCGTTCAGCAGTTCTTCGAACGCTCCGTCGAAAAGCTCTATCAGGCGCTGGTCAGCGGGTATGTCGCCGCCGACGGGCAGGTCAACGTCCCGTTGCGTTTCGACAAGAACAGCGGCCGCTCCGTCGTTTCGCCGCGCCACGGAAAGAAAGCGCTCACGCGCTACCGCGTCGCGCAGCGCCTCGCCGGCAACACGCTGCTCGAATGCACGCTCGTCACGGGCCGCACCCACCAGATCCGCGCTCACCTCGCCTACGCGGGACACCCGCTCGCGGTCGATCCGCTGTATGGCGGCGGCCGCGCGCTGCTGTTGTCGAACTACAAGTCCGGCTATCGCTTCAGCGCGCGGCACGAGGAGCGCCCGCTGATCGATCGGCTCCCGCTCCACGCCTGGAAACTCACGTTCACGCATCCCGCGACCGGCGAACGCGTCACGTTCGAGTCGCCGCTGCACAAGGACATGCGCGCGACAGTCACCCAGTTGGCGCGCGCGCTCCGCGAAGGCAGTTCCGATCGCCGCCGCCGTTAATGCGGCTGAACGAACGTACGGCCGGGGCGCGCCGCGCGTGCCCTCCAGTGCGTGTTGGCGCACCGGCGCGGGTCCCGCACGCGCGAATCCGGCCGGGAACGCCTCCCGTTGCGCGTCGATTTGCGGTTATCGCCCGCTGGATGCTGTAGCTGCGGGGCCGCACCGATAGAATGTCCGACGAGGGGAAAGCGGCCGCAGGAACTGCGCCTTGAGCCCGGCGACCCGAGGGCCGCCGCCAACCGGATTCGCGATGCCCGCCACCGACGAACGAAACGAGCCGCTCGCGCCGCATGCGGAGCCAGCGCCGCCCGAAGCGCCCGCGACCGTCGAGAGGTCGCTGGAGGGGACGCCGTCACGCGTCGAAGTCCCACACGCGCCGTCGCCAGGCGACGCGGCGGCGGCATCGCTGGTTCAAGCGGCTTCTCCGTCGCGCACCGAAGCGTCGCCCCGGTCCGATGCCGACACTTCCGCGCCGGCCGGGCCGTCGTCGTCTCGCCCGGCGTCCGATCGCGAGGCGCGTGTCCACGAGGTCGCGCCGCTGCCGCACGCGGCGGACGAAGCCCCGGGTGCGGTCGACACGATCCGGCCGATCGTCGCGGAGATTCGGCAGCGACTCGCGACGATCGCGCAGCGCGAGGTCACGGTGCAGCGGCGCGAGGCGGCGCTGCACGAGCGGCTGAGCGAGATCGAGCGTCGGGCGCGCGTCGCGGTCGAAGCGGATTTCGAGCCGTTTCGCACGCGCATCGAGGCGCGCAGCACGGAGCTCGATGCGCAGTCGGTCGAGATCGCGGCCCGTCGGGCGCGCCTGGAAGCGCTGGAATCGCAGGTCAGCGAACGCGAAGCCGAGATCGAGCGCCGCCAGCGGGAAATGGACGAGTCCGCGGAGCGCCTGCGACAGGCCGCGGAAAGCGCGCGCCGCGCGCGGGTCACCGACGAGCAGCAGGCCGCCGCGCGCCTCGCGGCGCTCGTGCAGCGCGAGAAGGAGCTCGATCGTCGCGTTCAGCTCGCGCGCGACGAGATCGTCCGCAAGCGCACGCAGGTCGACGACGAGCTGGCGACGTTGCAGGTCCGCCAGGCCGAGCTCGATGCCCGCCGGGCCGAGGTCGAGGCCCGTTCCGCCGAGTGGGACGCACGTTTCGCCGAGCTCGACAGCCGCGCCGCCACGCTCGACGGACAGCAGCGCGAGATCGCGGCTGCCCGGCGGCGGCTGGAGGAGCACCAGGAGCAGCTGCGCCAGTCGCTCGGCGGCGTCGAGCAACAGCGCACGGCGCTCAACGAGCGGCAGCACGAGCTGGAGCGTCACTGGCAGACGACTCGCGACCAGCGCGCCAAGCTGATCCGGCAGATCGAGGAGTTCCACGCCCAGCAACGCAAGCACCAGCAGGCCGAGCACGAGCAGGCCGAGCGCCGTCGCCAGCTCGACGCCCGCGAGGCGCAGCTGCGCGAGCGCAGCGACGCCCTCGAAGCGGAAGCGCGGCGCCTCGAAACCGCGGAGCGCGAGCTGCGCGAGCAGCACGCCGCCGTCGAGCGCCTCGCCGCCCAGGCCGCCGAGTATGAGCAAGACCTGCATCGCCAGCGCGACGAGGTGCAGGCCTTTCGCGACCAGGTCGAGAGCCGCGACGTCGAGACGCGCCAGGCCGCGCTCACGATCGAGCTCGAACGCCAGAATCTCGTCCGCGACCAGTCGCTGCTCGAAACCGCCCGCGCCGAAGTGGCGCTGGCCGGCGAGCGCACCGAGCGCGAACTCAGCGATTCGCGCGAGGCGCTCCGGCGTCGCGCCGTCGAGATCGAGCGCGCCCAGCGCACCTGGACTGCTTCCCCGACTCGCTGGTGGCTGCGGGCGGGGCTGCTCGCGACCGCGGCCGGCGCCGCCGTCGCGCTTTTCGCATACAGCCGCGTTACGCCGCTGCGCCAGCTCGCGGCGACGCTGCGCTTCGACACCGCCGCGAGCGAGCGCGGACCGGAGCAGGCCCGGCGCGTGACGGCTCAGCATTCGGCCGAGTTGCTCGCGCCCGCGAATGCCGCCGCGCTCTTCGACGACCCCGCGGCGGCCGCCGCGTGGAGCGCCGACGTGTCCGCCGGGCGCGTGCAGGCCGCGGTCGGCGACCCGCCGACGGACCTGGTGCTGCGTGTGCGGGCCGCGTCCGACGATGCGTCGGCGGAAGCGCGCCTCCGCCGCGCCGCCGACGGCTATGTGGCGCGCGTGAACGCCATCGAGGCGGCGGACGAGCTGCCCGGCGTATTCGTCGGTCTCGCCAGGCGCCGCGATGCGCTCGAAACGCAGATCGCAGCCGCCGAGCGCCGCAAGGCCGAACTGGAAGCCGAGAAGGCGCTCTTGCCGGACGACTCGCAGCGCGCCCCCCTCGAACTGGAGTGCGCCGGCCTGCGCGCCGAACTCGCGGCGCTCGGCGACCAGCTCGGCGGCGCCCAGCGCGAGCTTTCCGAGCTGCTCGCCGGCAGCGCCCCGCGCGGCGTAATCGACGCCGCGGTGTACGAGGCGGCGCTGGCCGGCGACCCCGTCTATTCCGAGGATCAGAAGGAATTCCGCGCGACCGCGAAGCAGTATCAGACCGAGCTGGCGGTCGCGATGGTGCTGCTCGTCGATCCGCTAAAGGCGCTCCGCGAGAGCCTGGCGAATTTCGGCGCCGTGCTCGCCGAGCAGCAGCGCTTGCAGCCGCCGCCCGCGGTCGCCGCCTCCCTGGAAGAGCTCACGACGCGCAGCGCGACGCTCGATACGCAGCTCGCCGAACTCGCCGGCCGTTGGGACACGCTGCGGCTGGCCGTCGAGCGCCCGCTCGGCGAGAGTCCGGGCGCGAACCTCGAGGACGATGTGCTCCGGCTGGTCGAGCGTCAGGCCGCCGCGACCGACGCCGCGCGCACCGCCGTCAGCGCTTCGGCGGCGTTTCTCGAAGTCATGAAGACGCAATTGGAACTGCTCTCCGGCGGCGAGGGCGCCGGCACGCGCGAAGTCGTCGTTGGCGCGCTGCTCCGGAGCGAGCAGACCCATCTGCGCGACCGGAGCGCCGCCGTCGCCGACGCCGCC
Organism: Phycisphaerae bacterium; assembly: GCA_050184295.1. Lineage (GTDB taxonomy): Bacteria > Planctomycetota > Phycisphaerae > UBA1845 > Fen-1342 > JBFXAM01. The sequence goes on from JBFXAM010000015.1 coordinate 39,242, forward strand.
GGGCAGGTCGACGCGGCGCAGAACGTGCAGGTCGACGGCCACGAGCGGCGCCTGCGGGGGCTGCGGATGCGCATGCAGCAGCGCCGCGACCTGGTGCGCGAAGCGGTGCAGCGCGAGGCCGATCGCCAGGCCCGAGGCGACTATGACGGCGCGCTCGCCCGGCTGCGCGAGCAGGTGTCGTCGCACCAGGCGCGGCGTGACGAAATCGTCGCGGGGCTTACCGACCGGCTCGACACGCTACGCGAGCTGGACGGCGTGGCAGCGCAGCACGAGCGCGCCGCCGGCAGCATTGCGCTGCTCGACGCGTCGATCGCGAGCCTGCGCGAGCAGGCGACCCAACTCGACGAAGCCCTCGCCGAGGCCCGCCGCAGCGGCCCGCGTCCCGACCGCGCGACACTTGTCGCCGTGCACGGCGAGTTCGTTTCCGGGCAGGAACGTGTGCGCGACGCCGTGCTCGCCGGGTTTGCCGCGTTCGCGACTGCGTGGGCCGTTGCGTTCCTGATCGTGCTGAAGAACCCGTTCCGGCGCACATCCGCCGCGCTCGCGTTCGCGGCGCTGCCGTCCGACGCCGGTGCGCCGCAGCGCTGACGCTTCCGTCGCGGGCTCCGCGCGCTATCCCTTGATGCCGCTCATCACCACGCCGCGCACAAAGAACCGCTGCATCACCAGGAAGATCACGAGCACGGGCGCGACCACCACCATCGCCGCGGTCATCTGGAGCGGCCAGTTTGTCCCGCCGTAGGAATCCTTGAACACCGACAACCCGGTCTCCAGCGTGCGCAGATTCATGGAGCTGCCGACCAGCAGCGGCCAGTAGAAGTCGGTCCACGTCCAGATGAATGCGAACACGGCGACCGTGATGATCGCGGGCTTGGCCGATGGGACGATCACGTGCCGGAGGATGCCCAATTCGCCGCAGCCGTCGATTCGCGCGGCGTCGTCGAGCGCGCGCGGAATCGTGACGAAGAACTGGCGCAGCAGGAATGTCCCGAAGGCCGTGCTGAGATAGGGGAACGGGATGATCAGTCCGGCGTACGTGTTCAGCCATCCGAGCTTGGCCACGATCACGTAGAGCGGGACGATCATCACCTGGGCCGGGATCATCATGGTGAGCAGAAACGCGAAGAACAGCGTGTCGCGCCCGAAAAACCGCAGCCGGGCAAACCCGTACGCCGCGAACGTGCACAGGAGCACCTGAAGCGTCACGACGCCGGAAGTGACCACGACGCTGTTGACCGCGAAGCGCCAGACCGGAAGTTCGGGAATGCTCAAGACGCGGCGGTAGTTGGCGAGCGGCGGCGTGGTCCACTGCTGCGGATCGAAGAGCGTCTGCACGGTCGGCGGCGGCGAGAGCGGCTTGTGCAGGGACGTGAACGCCATCCACACGAGCGGCGCGACGGTCGCGACGCCGACCGCGACGAGCAGCAAATAAGCAGGGACGAGGCGCAGCGCGCGGTTCATGCCGGCGCCTCCTGTTCGCCCATGCCGCGGCGCAGCAGGTGAAATTGCAGCAGCGCGAACGCCAGGATCATCGCGAACAGCACGTACGACTGCGCGCTGGCAAGGCCCACCTCGAAGCGCATCCACGCTTCCTTGTAGATGTGATACGCCACGACGTCCGTCGTCCGGCGCGGACCGCCTTTGGTGATCATGTAGATCGGCGTAAAGAACTGAAACGCGGCGATCGTGGTTGTGACAACGACAAACAGCGTCGTCGGCACGAGCAGAGGCAGCGTCACGTAGCGGAATCGCCGCCACGCGCCAGCGCCGTCCAGGTTCGCCGCTTCGTAAAGCGTTTCGGGAATGCTCTGCAACCCGGCGACGAAGATCACCATCCGCGGCCCAAGCCCGATCCACGCGCTCATGAGCACGAGCGCCGGCAGCGCCCAGGACGTGTCGTTCAGAAAATCCGTCTGACCCGCATACCCGCAGGCCCTCAGGACGAAGTTGACCAGCCCGCTGTCCGGCAGAAACACCCAGATCCACACCATCGCCAACGCCGCCTGCGAACTCACCGCCGGCACGAAATAGAGCGTGCGGAAGAACCCGACCGCCCGCAGCGGCTGATGCACCAGCAGCGCCACGAGCAGCGCCGTCACCACGCACAACGGCACACTCAACGCCGCGAAGAGAAACGAGTTGTACGCCGCATTGCGGAAGAACGGGTCCGCCGCCAGCGCCGTGAAGTTGTCGAGGCCCACGAACGGCCGGTCGGGTTTCAGCAGGTGCCAGCGGTGCACGCTCATCCACGCCGCCACCACCATCGGCACGAACGAGAACAGCAGCAGATACAGCGTCGCCGGCGCGACGAACACGTAGCCCCGCCACTCGCTCCGCCGCCGATTCATCGCGTCCTCACGGCCGCCTGCATCAGTTGCGCCGTGCGGTGCGCCGCGGCGTCGAGCGGCGCGCCGGTGTTGAGCACATCCTCGATCATCTCGCGCCCCAGATCCTCGCACACGCCGTAGCGTTGCACCCGCGCGCCCATCGGTGGACGGGCGAAAGGCACTTCCGCCAGGAACGCGTCCTCGATGGGGTTCCCGGCGAAATGCGCCGCCGCCGCCCGGTTGCCCGAGATCGCCAGCCCGGTGGCGACGCGGCGTTTCTGCACGTCGGCGCTGCACATGAACTTGACGTATTCCCACGCGAGGTCGGGCGCGCGCGTCGCCGCCGTCACCGCGAGTCCCGACGCGTACATGACGGTTTCGCGCTTCGAAACATTGCTCGGCAGGCTGACGACGCCGATGTCGAGCTGGTCCGCGCGAAGCTCGATCAACTCCCAGTGCCCGGTCAGGTGCATCGCGGCGCGCTGGGCGCGAAAGAGATCGACGCCGGCGGCGGCGCTCTCGGCGAGGCTCGGCGCGACGCCGTGCTTCTGAATCAGGTCCACGAGAAAGTGCAGCGCGGCGCGGGATTCGGGCCCGTCGAAGTAGCCGACCGCCTGCGTCCCGTCGGGGCTGAGCACCGCGCCGCCGTTGTGCCACAGCCAGGTCACCCAGTGCGGCATCCAGCGGAGGAAGTGAAAGCCATACTGTTTCGGCCGTCCGTCGCGCGCCGGGCGCGTGAGCGCCTCGGCCTTGACGAGGAAGTCGTCCCATGTCCAGCCGGGCTCGGGGTACGCGACGTTCGCTTCGTCGAAGAGGCGCTTGTTGTAGAGCATCACCATCGGCGTGAAATCGAGCGGGATCGCGAAGAGGCGCTCGGCGCGCCGGAACACGTCGACGACCGACTCGAAATAGTCATCGACGCGGAACCGGGCGTCGCGCGCGATCAGCGGCGAGAGATCGAGCAGGATGTCGTTGTCGATGAACACGGCCGCCGACGAAGCATCGAGCTGCACGACGTCCGGCGCGTCGCCGGACACGATCATCATGATGAGCTTCGACTCGTACTGCCCGGGGCCGGGAATGTGCTCGACTTCGATGCGCACGCCGGGGTGAAGCGCCAGAAACTCGTCGCGCAAATCGCGTTCGAGTTTGAGAAAGCCGGGGTCGTTTCCCGGACCGCCCCAGTTCGCGACGCGCAGGACGCGCTCGGCGGCGCCGGGCTGCGCGGCGCGGTCGCAGCCGCCCAGGAGTGCCCACGCCGCGAAGCACGCGGCGACTACGCGGAGCCCGCGCGGCATCGCGGTTCGGAACAATCGTCGCATGGAACGCGGCATGGCAAGCGCTTTCTGGCTGACGGCGCTCCATTCTCGCGTTCCCGCGCCGCGCGCCAAGCGGGGCGCGCGGAATCCCCCCGGGGGAGCGGACCGGCCGGCGCGCGCCGGGCGCCCACCCGCTGCGGCGGCGCTGCGGTTACTTCAGTTCGACGTTCCAGTACGCGAAATCGAGAAATTGCTTCCAGCTTGCATAGCGCGAGTCGGAGAGCTTCACGGTCAGCACCGGCGAACGCCGCGGGCGGCGCGGCTGCGCGATCAGGTGCATGCGCGCCTGCTCGGGGGTGCGCCCGCCTTTGCGCACGTTGCACCGCAGACAGGCGCAGACGACGTTCTCCCAGCACGTCGTGCCGCCCTGCGAGCGCGGCACCACGTGATCGACGCTCAGCTCGGTGGTCGAGAAGCGTTTGCCACAGAACTGGCAGCGATTCTGATCGCGCGCGAAGAGGTTGCGCCGATTCAGCTTTACGTTGACGCGCGGCAGCTTGTCGTATCCGAGCAGGCGCACGATCTTCGGCACCGCGATCTGGAAGCGCACGGTGCGCACCCAGTCGTGCGTCTCGGGCTCGAACATGCTTCGGGCGCTGCTGACCTCGAGCCAGTCGTCGAAGTCGTATGAGAGGAACTGGCCCTGATCGACGTGAATCACCTCCGCCAGCTCGCGATAGAGCATCGTGAGCGCGCGGCGCGCGTTCACAACGCGAACCGCCATGTAAAGACGGTTCAGAACCAGCACACTTGCGGACAGGGCCGGGGCGTCGGCGTACATGTCGTGGACCAGTCTCCTCCGTACCACAAAAAGTGGTAAGCGAACGGCGTTTCGGCAATCTTACGGTTTCGTTCGATCCGCTTCAAGGACGATGAATCTTAGCCGCCTCCGCTCCGAAGGGCACCGCCAGTCGTGAGCTTGCCGCGATTTGTGGACGAATCACCGCCTGCGCCGCTGCCGCTTGCGGCATCCCGCGCGTCCGGCGATAAAGCCGCCATGACCGATTCGTCCGCGTCGCACGCCGAGCCCGCCACTTCGACCGCCACGCCGCGCGGGCTGATTGCCGGGTTAGCGGTCGTGCTGATCACGGCGGTGTACCTTGCCGGCTCGCCGATGCTCTTCGACTCGCCGTGGATGCTCGGCGACGAGTTCATCTTCATCGTCAACAACCCGGACGTGACCGGCGTTGGGCGGCCGGAGGCGTTCTGGCAGCGGTGCGCCGGCATCTTCACCCGCGCGCACGCCGACCTCTACCAGCCGGTGCCGATCCTCGCGTACGCGCTGCAATGGGCGGCGTTCGACGGGGACGCAACGGGCTTTCGAAGGTTCGACCTCTTCCTGCACGCGGCGAACGCCATGCTGGTGTGGAGCGTTCTTACGCGGCTCCTGGCGCGGATTGCGACCCCCGCCGGGCGGTCGAGTGTGCTCGTGATCGCCTGGGCGCTTACGCTCGTGTGGGCGCTGCATCCGACGCTCGCGAACGCATACTGCGGCGACCTCGGCACGCCGCACCTGCTCACGGGCTTGTTCTGCCTGCTCGCGCTGCACGCGCACCTGAGCGCGTTGCGAAAGGGCGGCGGCTGGTGGTTCGTCGTGGCGGTCGCGGCGCTGGTGCTCGCCAACCTGTCGAAGCCGACCCCGGGTTGGCTGCTCGTCGCGGTTGCGTTGGAAGCCGCTCTGGTCGGATTTCGCGCCATGCTCCGTTCGCCGCGCGTCTACCTGGTCGCGACGGTGAGTCTCGGCTCGGCGTGGCTGGCGCTGCACACGAGCGAGCAGTCCGGCCTGATCGAGGAGGCGTCATTGGGCCTCTTCGGCGATCCTCTAAGCCGGAGCCTGCTGGCGGTCTGGGTCTACGCGCGCAACGTCTTCGCACCATTCTGGCTGAGCGCGTGGTATCTGCCCGACCCTCACACAGGTTGGGGCTCCGGGCGCGTCTGGGGTGGGCTGTTGCTCGTGCTCGGGTCGTTCGCGCACGCGGCGTGGACTTGGCGGCGGCGCGCGGATCGGCTCGTCGGCGTCGGCTGGGCGTGGGCGTGGGGACTGCTGATTCCGGTGCTGGGCCTGGTCGGGGCGCGCGAGGCGGTCGCATTTGATCGCTATCTCTACCAGCCGCTCGCTGCGTTGCTGCTGATCGCCGGCGTATGGGGCGTGGGAATGCTCGAGCGCGCCCCGGCCGGGCGCCGGACGGTGCGGCTCGTCGCCGTCACCGCGCCGGGTGCGGTTGTCGGGGCGATGTTCGTCGTCTGGGCGATCGCGCCGCAGTATGCGTCGAGCAGCACCATTCGCTGGTCGCGCAGCTGCGTGCAGAAGGCCGAGCGCGTCGTGCGCCTGAACCCCGGCGATCCGCGCGCGCTGGAAATGCTGGGGGCGGCGTACGACTTCTCGCGAAACCACGACGTGCCGGCGAGCGACCGCCCCGCGCTGCCTGCGGAAACGCGGGTTGATCCGCGCCAGTTTCAGTTCGACTACTACAACGAGCGATTCGCGGACACGCTGGCGCGCTCCGCGAGCGCGCCGAAGCTCTCGCACTATTTCCCCGGCGACGCCGACCTGGCCCAGTATCACCGCCGCCTTTCGTATCGCCTCCTCACCGCCGGGCGGCCCGAGTCGTCGCTTGGGCAAGCCGAGACGGCGCGCCTGCTGGAGCCGGACGCGCACGCGACCTGGCTTTGTCTCGCGCGGGCCCATCGCGCGCTGGGTCGCCTGGACGCCGCCGTCGCTGCGTATGCCGAGGCCGAGGCACGCCTGCCCGAGGTGCCCATGACGCGCGCGGTCCATTTCACCGAGTTCGGCGAGCTGCTTCTACAGCGCCTGGAGCGACCGGACCTGGCGAAGCCGAAGTACGAGGCGGCGATCGCGACGGGGCTGGCGCCGCGGCCGGCCTGGATCGGGTTGGCGCGGTGCGAGATTCGCGTGGGGCTGGGCGCGACCGGGCGTGACATTCTGCTGCGTGTGCTGGGAACGAATCCCGACGACGTGGACGCACTGCTCGCGCTCGGGGAGTATCACCTGCGCAGCCACCACTGGGAGGACGCCGAGCGCGTGTACGGCCGGGTGTTGGCGCTCTCGCCGACGAACTACGACGCGCTGCTGGGTTTTCACGAGCTGTGCGTACAGCGCGGGCGCTGGCGCGACGCGGCGCTGGCTTGGGACGCGGCGCTGAACGAACGGCCGGACGATCGCCGATTCCTATCGTTCTTTGCGTGGAGCGCGACCTGCGCCGGCGAGCCGACCGCGGCGCGCTTCACGGAGCGACTGCTCGAACGGGACGCGGGGAATCCGCTCGCGCTTCTGGCGCGGATGCTCGAAAGGCTGCGTGGCGGTGACCTCGAAAGCGCGTTGGCTGCCATCGACGCGGCGGCGCGCGGCGACGATCCACCGAACGCGAAATCGTTTGAGCGCGCGGCGGCGACGCTGAAGCTCATGCGCGTGCGCGGCGAGTTGCCGGCGACGGCTGCGATCGCGGAGGCCGCGTTGCGGTTTCGCCGCGGGCGCGCCGCGGATGCTGACGGGTTGCTCCGCGAGTACCTGGAATCGTCGGCCGAGAGCGGTCCCGACGCGGACATTGCGCGACGACTGCTCGAGTCGCTCGCCGCCGCCCAGACCAGGCGGTCGGCTCCGACGACCGCCCCCGCGCCGTGACGCCGAGAAATTTTGTGACGAAAAATCGTCAAACACTGTTGCAACTCCAGATCGGGTCGATATACTTACCTTGGATGAGCGGCCGAAAGAAGTACGACGGAGCCGAGAATCGTCGTAACGTCCGCTCCGATAACAACTTGCTTCCACTCGCTGCGGCACCCTTAGACCGCGCCAATACCCACAGGGTGCCGCACGCCTTTTTTTATAATTCCGGCAACCAACCTGTGTTCATATTTTGTTAGCGTATCGGCGTGCACGCTCCGTGCGCTGCGCACGGTGTTTCGGTGTTACGACGTGAACGCTGTCTGTGTCTTGGTGCACAGATGCGCGTACATGGCCGCGCGCCGTTGCGCCAGGACGTCTTGATGATACTGGCGCGCCTTTTCCAGATTCACGCGTGACATGCGTTCGAGCTCGTCGGGCCGCCCGAGCACACGCCGCAGCGTTTGCGCCAACGGCGCGACTTCCCCGGGCGGCACAAGGTACTCACCCGCAACGAGTTCCGCGGTTCCGCCGACTGTCGTGCCCAGGCTGGGCAACGCGCGCGCCAGCGCTTCGATCATCGCACGCGGAAGCCCCTCCTGTCGCGACGGTGAGATGAAGAGATCGCCGCGATCAAGCTCGGCCCGCACCGCCGGCGCACCATGGACCTGGCCGACAAATGTAACTCGATCTCCAACGCCGGCTCGGTGCGCCCGCTGCTCCAGCTCCGCACGGTGCTTCCCGTCGCCAACAATCCGCAAATGCACGTCGAGCCCGGAGCGAGCGCACTCGGCGGTCGCGTCGATCGCCACGTCGGGGCCCTTGTAGAACTGCTCCAACGTGCCGACGAACACAAGCGTGAAGCGCCGCTGGTCCGGCGCGTAACACCGCGGCGCCGCGGCAAACGCGTCATCGTCGAGCTCGATGCTGGAATAGTGCGTGGTGAACGCGCCGGGCGCCGGCGGATAGCTGCGCTGGAGGGCGTGCTCCGTGACGTATGCGGCGCAAACCGCCCCGGCGCACTCGCGGCGCAGGCGCGGAGGATAGAACCACAGCAGCCACGGCCGGAAGATCGAGCGTACCGCGCCGGGCGCAAAGAGCTCGCGGGGATCGCCGACGCATTCGACGCCGTACGGCCGCCGCTCGCGCCACAGCCACGTATCGAGGCAGCACGCGACCTCACCGGGGACGCGCAGCATGACGGCGTCGCGCGGGCCGACGGCGGCCCGAGCGGCGCGGCGGATCGCCGGCAGGCGCGTCAGCCATTGGTGGGCCCCGCGCACGAACGGCAAGGGCCACACGTCGACCCCCGCGCCGGTGACGGGCTGCGCCCCCGGTGGGGCCGCTGCGACCGGCTGGGCGCGGGCCACGACGCGGACGCGCTGGAAGACCGCGAGGTACCGCGTCCAAAACGAGTATGGGTACTTCCCGTCGGTCCAGACGGCGCCGTCCGGTGTTCGCAGGTAGCGATGCTGGCTCGTGACGACGATGTTCACCCGGTTCCTCGTCGCCCGAGCCGGCGTCACGGGTGGAGTGCGGCCCCGCACCGACGGCGCCGATCCACACGCGTCGCGCGATCACTCGCCGCTCAGCGCTGGGCCAGCGGGTCGCCCACGACGACCCATCCCGGCAAGCGACGGCAGCGCGGTGATTCTATCGGGAGTTGCCCGGCGATTTCGGCACGTTCCGCTGTTGACCGCCCGCGGCCGAACCGATACGAAAGGGCGGCTGTCGGGTTGCGGCGTGCGCCGGCGCGAGCGCCGCGTTTGCGCTTGCGAACCACGGTGGAGCCGCCGCGTACGAACCGCAGTGCCGTTCGGGCGGGATCGCCGATCGCGCCTGCGAGTCGAGGGAGAAACGAACGTGTCGAAGCCCAAGGTTGGTTGCGTCGGGGTCGGCGTCGTCGGTGGGGCGATGCAGAAGCTGTGCGGGCCCGACACGGTGCTCTACGACACCAAGCCGGGATACACGCAGGACAAGAGCGCGGTCAACGACTGCGACGTCGTGTACATCAACGTGCCGACGCCGATGAAAGCCGACGGCTCCTGCGACACGTCGATCGTGGAAGAAGTGGTGTCGTGGATCAAGGCGCCGCTGATCCTGCTGCGCTCGACGGTCGCGCCGGGCACGACCGACCGGCTGCGCGAAAAGTACAACAAGCGGATCGTCTTTCAGCCCGAATACCTCGGCGAGACGGTCGCGCACGTGTTTGGAAACGTCGCGGAGCGCAATTTCATCGTGCTGGGCGGCACCACCGAGGACGTCTCGCGGGCCGCGGATTTCTACAAGCACTACTACAACGCCTACGTCGAGTTCTATTTCTGCGACGCCGTCACCGCCGAAGTCGCCAAGTACATGGAGAACGCGTTTTACGCCGTGAAGGTCACGTTCGTGAACGAGTTCTACGACATCGCGAAGACGTTCGGCGTGGACTTCAACCATCTCCGCGAGATCTGGCTTGCGGATCCGCGCATCAGCCGCGATCACACGTTCGTGTATCCGTGGTCGCGCGGGTTCAGCGGCAAATGCCTGCCGAAAGACTGCAATGCGATCGTGAAAGCGGCGCGGGACAAGGGCTACGAATCGAAGCTGATGGCCGCGACGCTGAAGATCAACGATGAGTTCCTGAAGCGCAACGAGCAGCGCTGAATCCGGCGCCGCCGCCGGGCTTCGCCTTCGCGCGCGTTCGCCGCCCGCGACGAGGCGCGGTGGTTCCGTTCCCAGCACGACACTCCGCCAGCCGCCCGGCTGATCCGCACGCGCGCCGAAGCGGGTGCGCAAGTCATGTCAGGTTGCATCGGCTGCGCGTCGTAACCCGGCGCGCCCAGCGGCGGGCCTGAGCGCTCGGGCCGGCTCCGGAGCGCGGCCCCGTGGTTGGCGCGTGGGGCTCCGATCCGCAGCCGCACGCGGAATGCCCCCCTTAGCGTCCGTAGCGGGTCAGTTTCGTGAAAAAGTGGAGTTAAGGTACGGGCGTCACGCCCGTTCACGCGGCAGACACGGGCGAGACGCCCGCACCACCCGGATCAACCTGACCCACTACCGTAGCGTCGGAGCGCGCCGCCGTCGCTTGACATCGCCGGGCCCACGACCGAGAATCCTGCACCGGGGTAGGCGGCTCGATGGGCACTACTGTCGTAAAGCTATCATCCGCAGACACTTACGAAATCGACGCGGCCGCCGCGGCGCTCTCGTCCGGGGCCCTTGTCGTGTTTCCGACCGAGACGGTTTATGGCGTCGCGGCGAACGCGGCGAATCCCGCGGCGCTGCGGCGGCTGCACCGACTGAAGGGCTCGCCGGAGCGCCCGCCTTTCACCGCGCACGTTGCGGCCCGCGCCGACGCGGCAAGGTACGTGCCGGCGCCGTCGCCGGTGGCGCGGCGGATCGCGCGGCGTGCGTGGCCGGGGCCCGTGACGCTGGTCTGCGAAGTGTCCGATCCCGCGACGGCGCCTGTGGCGGCGGCGCTTTCGGCAGACGCGCTGGCGTCGATCTACCTGGATGGCGCGGTAGCGCTGCGTTGCCCGGACCATTCCGCGGCTCAGCGGCTGATTGAGCGTGTGGGCGTCCCGGTCGTGGCGAGCAGCGCGAATCGCGTCGGCGATCCACCGCCGGGCGACGCGGGCGCCGCACTTGCGGCCCTCGACGGCGAGGTTGACTTTGTCCTCGACGCCGGCGAGGCCCGTTATCGCGCGGCCTCGACGATCGTCCGGGTGCGCGGGCCGGCGTGGTCGCTCCAGCGAACCGGCGTGTACGACGAACGTACCATCCGGCGGCTGGCGCGCAGCGAAGTGCTGTTCGTCTGCACGGGAAACTCCTGTCGCTCGCCGATGGCGGAGCACCTTTTTCGACAGAAGCTCGCCGCCGCACTTCAGCTTGCGCCGGACCAGTTGGACGCGTGGGGGTATGTCGTTTCGTCGGCCGGCACCTACGCTCCGGTGGGCGGTCGCGCGTCCAGCGGGGCGATCGACGAACTGGCCCGCCGCGGCATCGATGCGCGCGCCCATCAGAGCCGGCCGCTGGCGGTCGAGCTGTTGCAGGGGGCCGAGAAGATTTACGCGATGTCCGCCGATCACCTGAACGCGGTCGTTCGGCTGGCGCCGGGGGCGGCGTCGCGGGCGGCGCTGCTCGATCCGAACGGTCCGGTGAGCGACCCGATGGGTGGCGGCGCCGAGGACTACGCGCGTGCCGCACAGCAAATCGAACAGGCCGTCGACGCCCGGCTCAAGGAGTACCTCGATGAAGATCGCAATTGGTAGCGACCACCGCGGCTATGACGCCAAGGAGCGGATCAAGGCCTTGGCGATCAGCCTCGGGCACGAGGTGCTCGATCGCGGCACGGACTCGCCGAAGGCGTGCGACTATCCCGACGCCGGCCTGACGGTGGCGTGCGACGTCGCGACCGGCCGGGCGCAGGGCGGCATTCTGCTGTGTGGCAGCGGGATCGGCATGTCGATCACGGCGAACAAGGTGGCCGGCGTGCGCGCCGCGCTGTGTCACGACGAGTTGACGGCGCAGATGTCGCGGCGGCACAACGACGCGAACATCCTCTGTCTGCCGGCGGACCTGGTCGGCGACGCGCTCATGCAGAGCATCGTGAGGCTCTTTCTGACCACCGAGTTCGAAGGCGGCCGCCATCAGCGCCGCGTCGACAAGATCGTCAGCTTCGAGCGCAGCGGCGAGCTGCCGGGCGCCCAGAGTTCGGAGCCCGACTGCCGCTCCGGCGTGCGCAACCTGCCGGACAAGTAGCGGTTGTCCAGCGGGTCAGCGCGGCCCGCACTTCGCGTGTGCGCGAGGGCGGGTGGCGGACTCACCCTTTCCGCGTCTCTGAACGTCACGTCGCGGGCGTTTCGGCAGGGTGCTACTCCCCGATCAGGCGCGCGACGAACGCGTCGATATCCAGATTGTTCACCGCGCCGTCGCGGTTCACGTCGGCGTACACGCGGTCGCACGCGGGATAGAACTCTCGAAAGATCAACGGGTCCGTGAACAGGGCAAACACGAAGGGGTCGATGTCGAAGTTGTTTACAAGGCCGTCGCAGTTCACGTCGCCGCGGTCCCACGCCGCCGGGTATTCATACGCACCGCGGTCGACGGTTCCGGCGTCGGGCTGGACGCGGGCACGCTCGTCGAGATCGAGCGGCGTGGGCTCGCTCGTGTCGCCGTCGTCGTCTAGGTCCGCGTAGTCGGGCGCCAGCCACCCATTGGACCCGAACTCCCGGCAGTGCGTGTCGGGCCTGCCAAGGCGGAGGTCGTCGTCGGCGTTCCCGGCGACATCGTCGGGACCGTCGAAGTCCGCGAAGAACGGATCGTTGCTCCACACGTCCGTGCCGCCACCGGTCCAGTTTTCGATCGAGTCTTGTGCGAGTGTCGGCGTGGCGGCTTCGATCCGGAGCTGCGCGAACCCGGTCTGGCTTTCGTATGCCGACGTGTTATGCCAGAGTATTGAGTTCACGACTGCGGCGCCGGTCGTTCCGTATACCCAGATCCCGCCGCCGCCGGGTTCGAAATGCCGCTCGTGTGCGGCGTTGGCGGCGAGCGTACAGTTGATGACGGCGACCGCAGCCGAGCTGATGGCGATGCCTCCGCCGACGCCGCCGGAGTGCGGGGGCGGGCCGGCGAGTGGATACGCCTGCCCGGCGTGGTTTCCGACGAAGAGGCTATTGACGACCGTGGCGGTCGCGTGCTGCACGCACAGGCCGCCGCCGACGCCGGCGCGCGCTTCGGCAGATCTTGGGTCGCCGGCGCGGTTCTGGACGAAACGCGAGTTGATCACGCGCGCCGTTCCGCCGATGACCGCGAGTCCGCCGCCGTCGCCGGAGCTGTCCTCGTAGTCAAGGTTGGCGCTGCCCGTCAGGCACATGTTGCTGGTGAACTCGCAACGGTCGAGGATTGCAACGCCGCCCGCGACGGCGACCGCGCCGCCGCCGCCGGCGGTTCGATTGTTGGTGAAGCTCGATGCGTGGATGCGTAGCGATCCGCCTTGGAAGTACACGGCGCCACCATACCCGCCGAGCGCCGTCGGCGAGATGCCCGCCGCGTAGCCCGTGACGTTGCCGGAAAACTGGCTGTCGCGAATCGTGACGTTTGAGGAATAGGCGCAAAGGGCGCCGCCGTGCCCGCCGCGTCCGCCGATGGTGAGGTCGCTGCGTGCGTCTCCCGTGCGGTTGCTTGAGAACGTGCAGCGCTCGAACGTCGCGCTCGACATGTTCTCGAGGTAGACGGCGCCGCCGTCCTCGCCGGGCCCCGCAAAGGGCGCCGGCGCCGCACAACTCGTGCGATTGGCGGAGAACTCGGAGTTGCGCACGATGAGCGTGCCGTTGGTGCAGTACAGGCCGCCGCCGCGCCCGGACACGTCCTCGCACTGGTTCTGCGTAATGCGGCAATTCTCGATGGTCAGGTCGGCGGAGGGTGCGTACACGCCGGCGCCGTTCGGGAACGGCGGGAACGACATGCCGGGGCCGATCGTGAATCCGTCAAGCGTTGCCATGGGTGCGGCGTTGGTCGCCTCGACGGTGCGGCCGACCGTGTTGCTGTGTCGCAGGATGGTCTGATTCGCCGCCCAGTCGCGCTGTTCGCGCGCCGTTTCGAAGCCGGCAAACCCGCCGTAGAGAGCGACTCCGCCTTTCAGGCGGACGACGGGCTGCTCATCGACGAGGCTGTCATAGACGCCTGTGGCGACCCAGATTTCGTCGCCGGGGGTCGCGATGTCGACCGCCGGCTGGATGCGGTTCAGAGCGTCGGTCCAATTGCCGCCGGTTCCCGCGCCGGTTGCGCTGACGTCCACGTAGATGATGTCGGCGAGACCGGCCGAGCCGAAGAGCAGAGTTGGCGTGCAGAGAATCGCAAGTCGGAGGAGTGTTGCCGCGACTAAGTGGGCCATGGCCGAGGCTCCTTCAAGTGAGACCTGGCCCGAACGCCCGGACGCGCACGAGCGCATCCACCTTCGCAGTAGACCCGCAAGACACTCGCTGCTGACGGACAGCGACGACCGATGCGCCCCCGTATACAAGCATTGTACACCCAATGCGCGCGCTCCGGGAAGTCGGGTTGTTGCGTCGCGCGCGCCGTGCTCGCGCACGGCGCGCCCTGCGTCCGCGGCGCTCCCCGTCTCGCCGGTGTTCGCGGACAGACTGCGCCCTGGGAGTCGGAGTGGGTGAGTGTGAGCAGGAAGGGGTCGATGTCGAATACGTTCGCGTCGTCCTTGCAGTTCGCCTCGCACGGGCCGTCGCGCGCGAGTTCGAGTCGTTTTCGCGAGCGCGTCCGATGCCGCACCACCCACGAGCCGCGGATTGCCAGGCACTCCGGATAATGGACGGTGCGGCTGCGGCCGCC
>JBFXAM010000016.1:0-53718 GCA_050184295.1 Phycisphaerae bacterium
ACCGACGCGTTCGCGAGCGCGACCGACGTGACGGTTGCGGCGGGCGCCACGCTGGACATGAGCGGGATCGACGAGGACTTCGGCGCGTTGCTCGGGACCGGGGCGGTCATTAACAACAATGGCGATCTGAACATCGGCAACGGAAACGAGACGTTCTCGCTCACCGCCGACATCACCGGCAGCGGCTCGATCACCAAGTCCGGCACCGGCGACATGGACCTCGGCACCGGTTTCTCCACCGATTGCCCGGAGTTCAATATCAACGGCGGCCGCGTGGGGACGCTTGGCCGCTTTCCGGATGACATCGCGCTGACGATCGGAGCGGCGGGTACGCTCGACATGGGTTTTCCAGCGGGGCGCAGCGAGCAAGTCGGATCCCTGGCCGGTTCCGGCGACCTGCTCGTGCCGGGCGGCACGTTCACGGTCGGCGGGCTGAACACGAGCACGACGTTCAGCGGCGTGATCAGCGGCGACGGAACCTTCGTGAAGACCGGAACCGGCACGTTGACGCTCAGCGGGGCGAATACGGCGGTGTTCTACGACGTCAACGGCGGCGCGCTGCGGCTCGGCGGCGCCAATCGCCTGCCGACCGGCGCGCGCGTGACGGTTGCGGCCGGGGCCAACCTGGACATGAACGGCAACGTGCAGACGGTCGCATTGCTTCAGGGCGCCGGAAACGTCATCAACAACAACGAGACCATGAACGGGCTGTTCGTGAGCGGCTCCGTCGCAGCCGTCGGCAATCCGACCTACTCGGGCGCGATCAGCGGAAGCGGTGCGGTGCTCAAGAGCGGCGATAACACGTGGACGCTGACCGGTAACAACACGTTTACAAACCGTCTGCAAATTGTGGGCGGGGTCGTCGCACTGGGACCGGCCGGGCAGCTCTCCGACTCGTGCGTCGTCTTTCCGTTCGCGGGCGCGGCGCTCGATCTGTCGCAGCGCACCGCGAGCGAGACCGTCGGAAACCTCACCGGCGACGGGAACATCACCAACAACGTGAACGGGTTCGTCTTTGGCGGCAACAACGGAAACGCCAGTTTTGGCGGCACCGTCACCGGCGCCGGCGCACTCAGCAAGCAGGGCACCGGCACCTGGACGCTCAACGGAACCATCGCGCCGACGCCGTTCAATATCAACGGCGGCACGGTGACGCTGGGTGCGGCGAACCGCATCGGGAACAGCACGGATGTGAACATCGCCGCGGGCGCGACCTTCAACATGAACAACTTCGACGACGTGATCGGCGCGGTTTCGGGTGCGGGCAATATCACTAACATCTCGCGGATCGAGATGAACGCAACGAACTCGACGACCTACAGCGGCGTGCTGAGCGGGACCGGCAATCTCTTCAAGGACAACCCCGGCACGTGGACGATCTCCGGCGCGAACACGCTTAGCGGCGACTGGAGCATCCGCGGCGGGACGCTCAAGCTCGGCGTCGAGGTCGACAGCATCCCCGAGACCAGCTCGGTCAGCATCTCGTCCGGGGCGACCTGGGACATGATGAACTTCGGCGAAGATGTCGGCGGCCTCGCCGGCGCGGGTCGTGTCATCAACGTCCCCGAGAAGCTGATCACCACGACCCCGCTGGACTTCGGCGCCAACGGCGTCGCGACCGAGTTCTCGGGGCAGATCGAGCCCGGCGGCGGGGGCGCGTGGCTGCGCAAGAACGGGGCCGCGACCTGGACGTTGAGCGGCACGTTCTCGCCCGGCTGGCTCGACGTCATCGGCGGCAGCGTGCTCATCGGCCCGACGACCACGCCCACCGGCGTGCTGGACCGCGTGATCGTCAATCTGAACGCCGCCGCCAACACGCTCGACCTCAACGGAACATCGCAGACGCTGGGCGGGCTTTCGGGCAGCGGCAACGTGCTGCGAAACTCCGCCGTCGCGGGCCTGACCGTCAACAACCAGGCCGCCGAGACCTTCAGCGGCACCATCGCCGGCAGCGGCCCGGTGACCAAGGGCGATACGGGCGTCTGGACTCTGACCGGTGCGCTTGCGATCACCAGCCGGCTCAACATTCAGGCCGGCACGGTGCGCCTCGGCGGCGCCGACATCTTCGGCCTGGCGACGGATATCGACATCAACGCCGGTGCCACGCTCGACATCAACAGTAACGGCGAGGAATGGGGCGGGCTCACCGGCGCGGGCAGCATCATCAACAACATCGGAAGCGGAATCGACGTCGGCAACGGCAACGAGACGTTTGCGTTCGGCGGAACGATCAACGGCACTGCCGCCGTCCGAAAGGACGGAACCGGCGTGTTCACGCTCGACGGCAGCATCGGCGGCGGCGGCGACGTCATCGTCGGCAACGGCACGTTTCGCTTCGGGAGCGCCGGCAGCGTGGCGACCAATTGCGATGTCACGGTCGAAGCGGGCGCGTTGTTCGACATGAACGGGACCGGCGAAGTGATGGGCGGGCTGTACGGCGCCGGCAACACGATCAACCACTCCGACGACTTGTTCCTGAACGTGGCCACCAGCGGCGACTACGCGGGTGTGATCAGCGAGCCGAATCCGCCCACCACGCCCGGCGATGTGATCAAGCGCAGCGCCGGCACGTGGCGGCTGCTGAACATCCAGGCATTCAAGGGGCTGCTCGACGTCGAAGCCGGCACGGTGCTGCTCGGACCCGGCGGCAACCTCGATCCGGCCTGCGCCGTCAATGTCGACGCGAACACGACGTTCGACCTCGGCGGCCGCAGCCAGACCATCCGCGGCCTGTCGGGCGCGGGCAATGTAATCAACGCGAACGTGACCGGCCTTGCGATCAACGGCGCGGACAGCAACACGTTCAGCGGCGTCATCAGCGGCGCGGGCCGCGTCACGAAGGCCGGCGCGGGCGTGCAACGCCACACCGGCGCCAACACCTACACCGGCGGCACGACGATCAGCGGCGGTCGACTCGTGATTGACAACACCACCGGCTCGGGGACCGGCACCGGCGCTGTCACCGTCGGCAACACCGCGACGCTCAACGGCGACGGGTCCATCAGCGGCGCCGTCACAATCAACAGCGGCGGCACGCTGGCGCCCGGCGGCACACTCGGGTCCGCTTCGGCCCCGGGCTCGCTCGGCCTCGGCTCGACCGTCGCCTTCGGCGCTACCGCGGTCTACGACGTGGAAATCGGCGGCGCCAGCGCGGGCACGCAGTATGACCAGGTGATTGCGATCGGCAACGCCACGCTCAACGGCACGCTCCGCGCCACCCTGATCAACGGCTTTGCGCCGACCAACGGCCAGACGTTCCAGGTGCTCATTGCCGGCGGGCGCAGCGGCACGTTCGCGAACACGAACCTACCGCCCGGATTCACGATCGAATACTCGGGTGGCACTGTGACGCTGCGCTTCGAGGGCGTAAGCGGGCGCGGCGATCTCGACTGCAACGGCATGGTCAACAACTTCGACATCAACCCGTTCGTGCTCGCGATCGCCGACCCCGCCGCCTATGCCCTGATGTACCCCGGCTGCGACTTGAACCGGGCCGACATCAACGGCGACGGGCTGGTCAACAACTTCGACATCAATGGGTTCGTCGACTGCATCCTGAACGGCGCATGTCCGTAGTGATCGGATCGCTTGTCCGCCGCACAACGGCCCTTCTCCTGTCGAGTGCGTAGCGGTCCCGGGGCGGCGGCGTTCGAGCTCGCTTTAGCGACCGGACGCCGCCGCCTGTCGCAGATCCGCGGCGTGGTCCGACCACGCGACCACGCGCGGGTCCGCGGGGTCGATCTGCTCGCTGACGCGGGCGGCGAGCGATTCGTAGAGCTGCGCGGCACGGGCGCATTCGCCGCGGGACGATTCGCAGCGCGCATAGAGATCGAGTAAGTCGAGCGTCGCGTCGGCGACCTCGCCGTCCAGGCGTTCGAATCGTTCGGTTTCGATCGCCAGGACAAGCGCCGCCCGGTCCCAGTCGTGGATGATCCCGAGCGCGGCGACCAGGTCGAGCACTTGGGCGTGCTCGCCGGCGATCAAGGCGCTGGTCACTTCGCGGTAGATCTCGAACGCGCCGTAGAGCGTATCGGCGGCTTCGGCGTGACGTCGTTGTCCGCGAAGCGATTGTGCGAGAAACCCGACCGCCGCCAGCGTTTCGGGGTGGGCGCGGCCCAGGCTGCGAGTCGACCGTTCGAGCGTGTCGCGCATGTAGCGTTCCGCATCGGTCCAGCGGCGCGTTCGCATCAGCACGTCGCGCGCGTAGAAACGCCGGATGCGCACGGCCAGGCCCGGGCCGCCTTGTCCATCGGCCAGTGCGGGGAGCGCCTGTGCGTAGAGCGCGTCGTGTGTCGCCCATTGCCGCAGGTCGCGATAGACGCCGGCGAGATTGAATCGGGCTAGCGCGGTGGTGACGTGGTCCTCGCCGAGCGTGCGCGCGAAGCCCTCGACCGCGGCGCGATTGAAAGCCAGCGCCTCGCGCGTCTTGCGTTGCCGCATCAGGCAATTGCCGAGCCGGTCCAACGCGCTGAGCGTCCGCTCGTCGTCCGGGCCGAGGACGCGCGTGGCCAGGTCGACAGCGTGGCGCAGCGTGTGTTCGGCGTCGGCGAGCGTAACCCGCCCCTCGCCTTGCAAGGTTCCCAGGCGCAGGAGCAGGTCGATGTACGGGACGTTTGCTTCGCCTTGCTGCTGGCGCGTGTATTCCAACAGCCACTGGATCTGGACCATCGCCGGGTGCAGCAGCGCCAGCGACGCGTAGGCGCGTGCGAGCGTGTCGCGCATTTCCGCTTCGACCTCGATGTCGCGCGAGAGCTCGCCGGCGCCCAGCCGCCGCGAGGCTTCGTCGAGCACGTCGATCAGGGTGCGCTCGTAGCCGCCGCCCGGTCCCGGCTGCGCCAGCTCGATCACGCCCTTCAGAAAATCGCTCAGCGCCCGGGCCTTGGCCGACTCGTTGACCGCGTGGCGGGTCTCGGCCGCCGCGATGACCTGCGCCGCGCGCGCCTGGCGCGTCAGTTCCGCGCTGTGGGCCGCCTGCACAGTCGCGTAGATCGAAAACCCGACCAGTCCCGCGACCGCCGCCGCGGCGCCCGCGACCAGCCCGCGATACCGCCACAGATTCTTGCGAAGCAGATAAAGCGCCGAGTCGCGCCGCGCCTCGATCGCCTCGCCGCGCAGGTGCCGCCGCAGGTCGTTCGCCAGGTCGAGCGCCGACGCGTAGCGCCGTTCGCGCCGCTTGTCGAGCGCCCGCCGCACGATCGTGTCGATGTCGCCGCGGAAGCGCCGGTCGATCGAAGCCAGCGGCGGCGGGCTCTCTTCGCGGATTCGCCGGATCGCCTCGGTGAGGGTGGCGCCGTCGGTGTCGTGCGGGAGGCGCTTGGCCAGCAGCTCATAGAGAATGACGCCGAGCGCATAGACATCGGAGCGCGTGTCGATGTCGTGAATCTCGCCGCTCACTTGCTCCGGACTCATGTACGCGAGCGTGCCGATGAGCTGCCCGACCTGCGTGTCGAGGCTCGCCGTCGCCACGTCCGCGCCCACGATCCGTGCCACGCCGAAGTCGAGCACCTTCGGCGTCGCGTCGAGTGCGACGGGCGCCGCGCGCGCGGACGACGGCGCGCTCGCACCGGCGTGGACCGGCTCGGTCTCGTCCGCGACGAGGATGTTCGCGGGCTTCAGGTCGCGATGGATCACGCCGTGCTGATGCGCGAACTGCACCGCGTCGCAGACGCGCGCGACGAGCTCCAGCCGCTGCGCGGTCGACAACGCGTGCCGCTCGGCGAAGACGTTCAGCGGCGCGCCGCGGATGAGTTCCATGACGTAATACGGCTGTCGCACGCGCGTCGCGCCGGGCCCGGCGCTGTCCGCGACCGCGGCTTCGTAGATGTGCGCAATGCCCGGGTGGCGAAGCTGTCCGAGCAGTTCCGCTTCCTGCTGGAACCGCCGCAGAAACGAGCGCGACGCGAGGTCCGGCCGCAGCACCTTCAGCGCGACCGTTCGTCGCGGGCTCTCCTGGAGCGCCTCATACACGATCGCCATGCCGCCTTCGCCGATCTTGCGCACGATCTCGTACGACCCGATCCGCTGCGGCGGGGTGGTGTCGCGCGCGGCCGAAGCGCGGCGCTCGCGCGGGATGAGCGGCTGGTCGAGCAGGCCGAATGACGGCTGGTCGTGTGCGCGCAGCAGCGTGTCGATCAGCGCGCGCAGCTCCGCATCGTCGGCGCACAGCTCGCCGATGAGCGGCGCGCGCTGCTCGCGCGGCAGGTCGGCCACCTGCTCGAAGATCTGCTCCGCGCGTTGAATGCGCTCGGCTTTCACGCCTGCGTCCCCGCGCGGCGCGGTCCCGCACCGCGCGCGTTCCTTCGACCCGTCACGCACCGCCTTCCGGCGGCGACAGCCGGGCGTGCAGCAGCAATCGCGCAAAGCGCCACTCGCGATCGACCGTCGGCACGGAGAGTCCCAGCGCCTCGGCGGTCTCTTCGGCGGTCAGCCCCGCGAAGTAGCGCAGCATCACGACGCGCGCCTTGCGCGGGTCGGCTTGCTCCAGCTCGGTCAGTGCCTCATCGAGCGCCAACAGATCCTCGGTCGGCGGCGCGATCGGCAGGTCGGCGTCGTCCAGCGGCACGCGCTGGCGCCCGCCGCCGCGCTTCTCCGCGAACTTCCGCCGCGCCTGATCGACCAGCACCTGGCGCATCGCCTGGGCGGCGGCGCCGAAGAAGTGCCCGCGCCCGTTCCAGCCGGGGTCGAGCGCACCCACCAGCCGCAGGTACGCCTCGTGCACGAGCACCGTGGGTTGAAGCGTGTTGCCGCGCGGCAGCCGCGCAAGTTGCGCCCGCGCGAGGGAACGGAGCTCGTCGTAGACGAGCGGCAGCAGTTCAGCGGCGGCGCGCTCGTCGCCGTCCGCGGCGCTGCGCAGGATGCGCGTGACGTGCTCGGCGTTGGCCGCACCCATGGCGATGGAATGGCCCCGCGAGAATTTTCCTGATAGGCGCCGCCGGCGGAATCCGAACGACCCTGCGACGCCGGGGTCGCACCAGCGACCGGCCCGACCGGGTTCATCTTAACAGCACGCCGAACGTTCGGCGCGCGGAACTCGGGCCGGCCGTGGCGGACAACTACTCGCGGAGAACGTCCCATGCGGTCTTTTCTCGCCATTCTGAGTTCGGCGGCGATCGTTGCAGCGGCGTCCGGACAGTCGATCAATGTTGATCTGGACCACACCAGCGGCGCCGGCATCGGCGCGCCGTCCAATAGTTTCGCGGGCGCCGCGGGTCAGCCCGGCGCCTGGAACGCCGTCGGCGCATACGCGGGCACCCAACTGCTCCGCAACCTGAACGGCGTGGCGTCGGGCGTCACGCTCGCGCGGAGCGGCGATGGAGCGCTGGGGAGCAGCGCGAGCGGCGCGCTCGGCGGCGACTGGGAGAAACTGCTCGAAGATCACTTTGCCGGGGCGGCGGGCGTGACGCTGACGTACACGATCGGCAACCTGCAAGCCGGGACGTACGCGATCTACACCTATGCGATCGATCCCGCGGCGCCGGTCACGTCGCTCGTGAGCGTCGCCGGCTCGCCGAGCGTTCAAGGCCAGTTGGTCGGCGGCGTGCTGGGGAGCGAGGCGTTCTGGATCGGGTCGACGCACTCGCTCCACGTCGCGAACGTGCCGGCCGGCGGCTCGCTGGCGCTCAGCATCGCCGCGTCCACACCGGGGACCTCGGCCAAAGTCGCGGGGTTTCAGCTCGTGAAGCTCAGCGGTCCGAAGCTGCGCATGTACGTCAACGACGACGCGCCGCCGACCAATCTCGGCAACAGCTGGAACACCGCGTTCCTGCACGTCCAGTCGGCGCTCCGCAATGCGTACTTCGCCGGCGGATCGAACTGCGAAATCTGGGTCGCCAACGGCATCTACAAACCCACCGGCGACATGACGCGCTCCGTCAGCTTTGTCATTCCGTCGGGCGTGCAGATGTACGGCGGCTTCAACGGCAACGAGTCGTCGCTCGGCGAGCGCAGCAGCGCCACGCTCACCTACCTCGATGGCAACATCGGCAACGGCGCCACCGCGGTCGACAACTCGCTGGTCGTCGTCAATGCCGACAACACCGCGAGCGACACGCTGATCGACGGGTTCCGCATTCACAACGGCTTCAACCACGACTCGGGGATCGGCGCCAACGCCCGCGTCATCAACGGCTCGCCGACCTTCCGCAATTGCACGTTCGTCAACGGCGATGTGTCGAACTTCGGCGCGGGCGCCTACGTGCAAGGCGGCAGCCCCCAGTTCGTCCAGTGCCTGTTCTATAACAACGAGGCGTTTCAGGGCGCCGGGCTCTACGCGGTGGACTCGCCCGGCCTGCGCGTCTACCACAGCCGCTTCCTTTCCAACGACGCCTACGAAGGCGGCGCGGTCTTCGCCGAGGGCGCGGACGGCGTCATCAGCAACTCGCTGGTGCTCGGCAACAGCGCCGGCAACAACGGCGGCGGCATCCACAACCACGGCGCCGAGAGCCAGCTCTATCTCGTCAGTTGCACCGTCGCCGGCAACACCGCCGGGTTCTTCGGCGGCGGCGCTTATGCCAGCTACGACGCCGATCTGCCCATCTACAACTCCATTTTCTGGGCCAACGACGATGGCTCGGGCGCGCCCATGCTCCAGCGACAGTACCGCGCCGGCAACGGCGGCGCGGTCGCCGCGGCCTTCACCACGACGCAGGGCGCCAGCGGCGTCAACGGCGCGAATCCGCTCTTCGTCGCGGGCGCGGGCCCCGACGGCTTCTGGGGCACGTTCGACGACGACGTCCGTCTCGGCGCCGGCTCGCCCTGCATCGACGCCGGAAACAACGCCGTCACCGGCGCGGACGAAGGCGACATCGACAGCGACGGCGACGTCGCCGAGCCGATGCCGCTCGACTACGCCGGTCGCGCACGCCGCATGGATGATCCCTACCTCGTCGACAGCGGCAGCGGCCAGGCGCCGGTCGTCGATCGCGGCGCGTACGAGTACAACCGCCCGTCGCGCGGCGACATGAACTGCGACGGCTCGGTCAACAACTTCGACATCGACGCGTTCGTGCTCGCGCTCACCAATCCGGCCGCCTACCAGGCCGCGTATCCGGGCTGCGACATTCACAACGCCGACGTCAACAACGACGGCGTCGCGAACAACTTCGATCTCGATGCGTTCGTCGCGTGCCTGACGAACGGCGGTTGCCCGTAGGCGTTGTCTGTGCCGCGCCGCGCGGACGCGGGTCCGCGCGGTGCACGGCGCCCGCGCGAGCCGCGGCCGGCGCGCTCGCCGGCAGACCCCGGCTGGCGGCGTGCGGGGCCCGGGATGCGTGCAGTCGCGATCGGTCGGCGTTGGACCCGCCGATCGTCGCGACTGCCGCTTCGTTTGGAGCCGGTAACGCGCACACTGGGCGATTCGACCCGAACGACGCCGCACACCGCGGCGGTTCGGCCGCCGACCGCCGGTCCTGCGCTGCGCAAGATTGGCACGTTCAGGCGCGGAACGTCGGGTCCGACTTGCAGTCGCAGGGTTGCGCCGGGCGGGCCCGGGGCGTCGGGACCGCGGGGGCCGGGAAGCGCGGCACGATTCGCGCGTGCGGCTTCGTCGAGCGACGGGCGCGTCCGACCGAGAATAGTGTCATGAGTTCCGCCGCGCTGAGTCCGGACGCCGCCGTGCAGGAGCGTGAGATCGCCCGGCTGCTCGACATTGCGGTAAGCGAAGGCGAGCGCGACATCTACTCGGGAAAACGTCGCTGGGTGCGCTATCACCTGGGCGCTCGTCTCGAAGTCCAGGTCCTCGGGAGCGGCGCGAACGGGCGCCGAACGACGACGGCCGTGATGCACAACATCAGCGGCGGCGGGCTGGGCTTCTGGACGCGCGATCTGCTGTCCGAGCATACGCGCATCCGCATTCGTGAGCTCGGCGACGACGGCCCGAGTTCCTGGGTGTCGGCGCGCGTGACGCACGCGTCGCTCGGCATTCGCGGCTATCTGGTCGGCGCTGCGTTCCTCCGGCCGATCGACGACGACGACGAACACGAATCACCGGCCGGCGAGCCCGCGATCCCCGCGGTTTCCCACGAGCGTGAAGGCCCGCCGCCGGCGACCGCGGCCCCGCGGGCGCGGCGATCGTTGCGCTCGGCCAGCACGCTGGCGGCGACCATCGGCAGCGCCGTCGGCGCCGCGCTGGGGCTGACCGTCGCACAGTTCGCGCCGGCGACGCTCACGTGGCACGCGCCGGCGGCGATCGCCGTCGTCGTCGCCGCGCTCGTCGGCGCTTGCAGCGCGTGGCTGGGATTCATGCCGGTGAAGCGCGCCCTGCGCCAACTGCACGACGAAATCGTGCGGACGACGCCGCGCGACAGCCACGGCGCGACGCCGACCAAGCCGCCATTTGCGGAGCTGGCCGGCCCGCTGTTGGCGCTCCAGCAGTTGCGGGCGCGCTGGCGTTCGCACGAGCATGACGAGCGCGTGCAGCGCCAGAAGCTGGAGGAAATCAGCCTCATCAAGGGCAACATCCTCAGCACCGTCTCGCACGACCTGCGCACGCCGCTGACGTCGATCCTGCTCTACACCGAGATGCTCGCCGAAGGCCTCGAGATCATGCAGCCCGCCGACCAGCGGCGCTTTCTCGACGTCATCCGCAGCGAGTGCGAACGCCTCTCGCGCCTCGTCGACGACCTGCTCGAAGCCCAGCGGCTCGAATCCGGCCGCGCGCGCTGGAAGTTCGAGTCGCTCGACCCGGCCCGGCTGGTTCACGGCTGCGCGATGGTCTTCGAGCCGATGGCGCTCAGCCGATGCATTACGCTGAAGGTCGACTGTCCCGAGGCGCTCCCCGCGATCGAGGCCGACGCCGACAAGCTCTCGCAGGTGCTCAGCAACCTGGTCTCCAACGCCATCAAGTACACGCCCGAGCGCGGACAGGTCATCGTCTCCGCGAAGGCGACCGGCGCCGAAGTGCTGTTCTGCGTCTCGGACAACGGCCCCGGGATTCCCCGCGAAAAGTGGGACTACATCTTCGAGCGCTTCGCCCAGGTCACCGCCAGCTTCGTCCGCGAAATCGGCGGCGTCGGACTCGGACTCTACATCGTCCGCCAGATCGTCGAGCACCACGGCGGGCGCGTCTGGCTCGAAAGCGAAGTCGGACAGGGATCGACCTTCTACGTGGCTTTGCCCATGCGAAAAAACGAGCCCGACCGCGCCCCCCATGCTCCCGACGCGAACGCCGGGCGCGTCCTGGTCTGCGACGCCGATCCCGCGCTGTCGGCGCGCGTGGCACAGGCGTTGCGGCGGTCGCGGTTTGACGTGCGCTGCGTCCACAGCGGCAGCCGGCTGCTCGCGGCGGTCGTGGAGTACGGTCCGGGCGTGGTCGTGACCGATCTGATGCTGCCGGACACCGACGCCGCCGACCTGCTGCGCGCGCTGGTGGCGCTCAAACAGCGGCACGCGTTTCGTCTCGTGGCGCACACGTACGTCGGCGACGGGGCCAGCCTACGTGCGGACGGCGTGGACGTGATCCTGACGCGCCCCGCGCAGCTCGAGGAGCTGTTGCAGGCGGTGCGCATCGGGCTGCGCCGCAACGTGGTCGAGTCGCAAATTGTCGCAGTCGCGTCGTCGTCTGCGGCCGATGCCCGCGTGCTGGTCGGCGCGCTGTCGTCCGCCGGACACACGGTCTTCGTCGCCGAATCACCGGCGCGCCTGGCGCGCGTGGCGGCCGACTATCCGCTCGACGTGTGCATCGCGCTCGGCGAGCGGGCCGTCGAGGCGCTGGGGTCGGTCCGCCGCGCGTTTCCGGCGGCCAAGCTGGTGCTGGTCGGCGCGCCCGTGGCGCGCGAGCGGTCCCGCGTCGAAGAGCTCGGGGCCGCGGTGGTTCGGATGACCGACGCGTGGGAGGACGAGGTGCTTGCCGCGCTGGCCGACGCGCGACGGGCGCTGACGGGAGCCAGCGCATGAACCGCCGGCTGTTGATTTGCGACGACGAACCGCACGTGCTCGAAGGGCTGCGCTTTCTGCTGCGCCGCCCGAACCGCAAGATTACGCTGGCGCGGAACGGCCGCGAAGCGCTCGAGCTCATCACCGCCGAGCGCCCCGACCTCGTGATCACCGACGTGATGATGCCCGAGCTGAGCGGGCTCGAGCTCGTCGCGCAGCTGCGCGCCCGCCCGGAGACGACCGAGCTGCCGGTCGTCATCGTCACCGCCCGCGGGCAGCGCGACGACGTCGCGGTGGCGCGCGAGATCTGGGGCGCACACCTGGTTTCCAAGCCGTTCGATCCCGCGGCGCTGCGCGAGCTGGTCGCCGACCTGCTTGGAGACCGGGCGTGCACGGCCCCGAACTCCGCGTAGAAGTTCCCCAACTGCTCGCCGACCAGCTCGACGACGGCGCGCTCGCGACGCTCGTCGCGGGCATTGCCGCGTGGGCCGGCGCCGCCGTGCGGCTTCAACCCGAGCGCCAGACCGCCGCGCGCGACGGCTGCCCGCCGACCGGACCGGACCCGGCGGCGCCGCGCGCCCTGCCGATTCGCCACCTGAACGAGACCGTCGGTCGCATCCACTGCCCCGACGACGCGTCGGCGGCGGTGCAGCGCGCCGGCGAGCAGCTCGCGGGTTTGTTCCAGCATCTCGTGCAGCGCGAGGCCGCCGTCGTCGATCTCGCGGGCGCACTCGTCGAATGCTACGCCGAGCTGAATCTGCTCTACAACGTCATGACCGACGTCGCGTCGTGCACCGACCAGCGCCAGATCGCCCGGCGGATCGTGGACGAGACGGCGCGGGCGCTGCATTGCGGCCGGGTCTCGCTGCTGCTGCTCGACGAGAACGCCGAGCGGTTCACGCTCGTCGCCTCGCACGGGTTGCCGGGCGCGCTGCACGACGTGACGATCCCGGTGCGCGGATCGATCGCCGGTCGGGCCGTCACGGGCGACGACGGGGTCTTCGTCCGCGACATCGTCGACGCGCCCGAGCTCGCCGGCATGTCCCGCGGCAGCTACGACTCGCGCGCGTTCGCGGTCATCCGCGTTCCGCTCCAGGCCCGCGGGCGCGCCCTCGGCGTGCTCTGTGTCACGGAGCGCGCCGGCCCCGCGGAATTCAATGCCCGTGACCGCAAGTTGCTCGAGGCCATCTCGGCGCTGGGTGCGTCGGCGTTGATGAACTGCCGCCTGCACGCGGCGATGGAGCGTCAGGTCATCGGCACGATCGAAGCGCTCGCGTCCGCCGTCGACGCCAAGGATCACTACACGCACCACCACTCGCGCCGCGTCGCCGAGTTGTGCCTCGCGATGGCCCGCCGCCTGGACCTCGACGGGTCGATCAGCGAGCGGGAGATCGAGCTCGCCGCGTTGCTGCACGACGCAGGGAAAATCGGCGTCCCGGATGCGATCCTCGCCAAGACCGGCCCGCTCTCCCGCGAGGAATACGAGGTCGTCAAGTCGCACGCCCGCCTCGGCGCCGAGATCATCGGTCGCGCCGAAGGCATGCAGCGCGTCGCTGACGCGATCCTGCACCACCACGAGCGCTACGACGGCGCCGGCTATCCCGACGGGCTCGCCGGCGATGCGATCCCGATCGCGGCCCGGCTGATCGCGGTCGCCGACGCCTTCGACTGCCTGACGACCGACCGCCCCTATCACCAGGGCATCGGGGCCGACGCGGCGCTCGCCGAGCTGCAACGCTCCGCCGGCGCCCATTTCGATCCGACCGTCGTCGCCGCGTTTGCGGCGGCGCTCCGGAGCGGCGATCGGGCGGAGTGAGCCTCGTGCGTCGGCGCACTGGGTCCGCGCCTTCAGCGCAAACGCGGCTCCACGTGGCCGGCAGAGACGGAACGGCGCGCGGTCCTCGCCACCCGGGCGTGGGCGTGGGCGCACGCGTCCTGTGCACTCGTGACCTGTGCGCTCGTGCAAAGACTCGCGCGCCGGCACGGGGAAATCGGTTTGCGCGCCGCCGCTTCCCGCAGTCGAGCGCGTCAGAGAACACGGGCGGGAAGTGGTGGCGGCCGGAGTCGAACCGGCGACCTAGGGGTTATGAATCCCTCGCTCTCACCAACTGAGCTACGCCACCGAGCTTGCGCGCAGGTTCCGACAGTCGCCGCGCGAATCGAAGCAAATCGCCCAAGCGAAGCCCGCGTGCAGAGCACGGAAGTATAGCCGCGCCGCGGCTCCGCAGAAAGCCCGCCGGGCGGCGGCGCGAGGCTGGCTCCGACGGGCGCGCCTGTCGCAGACCCGCGCGTGATGCGCTCGCGCCGCGGCGCCTTCGCCGGCCGCGCCCGGTCAGGTTTCGTACCGTTTCCGCGAAAAATCGCGCACCGCGGCGGGCAGCCCCCACGCGTATGCGGCCAGCGCCGCGGCGAGGCACACGCCCGCGCCGGTCGCCACCGCAACCCCGGCCACGCGGACGCGCTCGCTCAACAATAGCGCACCGATCGGCGCCAGCGCGAGCGCGGCGAGCAGAAACCCGCCCGAGACAACCGCGTAGGATCCGCGCAGCGAGCGTCCGCCGGGCACGGGCAGCACCTGTGCGAACGCTCCCTGGACTCCGGTGAGGACGAGCTGTGCATAAAGCCCGACGAGCGGACAGCCCACCAGCGGCGCCAAGTACGTCAGCCACAGCGGCCAGGCCGGCAGTTGGTCGCGCAGCGCCGCGTACAGCGCCGCCGCCAGCAGCGTCCCCAGCCACAAGGGTGCGTAATAGGTCCAGCGACTCATCCGATCCCCGGATTCCACGTTTCCACACTCACGGAACACGCCGCCCGGCGTAATCGACGAATCATGATACTCGGAATATCATTCCCCGCTGCGCGCCGCGGGCCGCCGTGCGAATCGGGTGCGGCCGCTTTACGGTCGGTGCCTGCGGCGCGCGGTGGGTCCGGGTGCGTCGCCTGTGCGATGCGTCCGGGGGGGCGTCGCCGCGTTCGACGTGCGCAGGCGAAGCACGACGGGCGATGCGTCCGGGCGATTCCGCTGTGACGGCCCCGCCGCTTGGCGCGGCGGATGCTGACACGGCGGCGCGTCGGGATCCCGTGCGCCGAACAACGGCAGGGGCGGCGTGCAGGGTCTTGGAGGGAAGCTGCTCGATGGCAAAGTGCGTGGCGATCGTGGGCGCGACGGGCGCGGTGGGGCAGGAATTTCGCGCCGTCCTCGAGCAACGCCGCTTTCCGGCCCAGTCGTATCGCCTCCTCGCCTCGCGGCGCTCGGCAGGGCAGACGCTCGAATGGGCCGGCCGCACACTCGTCGTCGAAGCGCTCGGTCCGCGCTCGTTCGAGGGCGTCGACTTCGCGCTCTTTTCCGCCGGCGGCGCGATCAGCCGCGAATTTGGCCCGCTGGCGCGCGATGCGGGCGCGCTGGTGGTCGACAATTCGTCGGCGTTTCGGATGGACCCTCAGGTTCCGCTCGTCGTGCCCGAGGTGAATCCGGATGCCGCCCGCGCCCACCGCGGCATCATCGCGAATCCGAACTGCTCGACGATCATCATGGTGGTCGTGCTCTGGCCGCTGCACCGGATCAATCCTGTGCAGCGCGTCGTCGTCAGCACGTACCAAGCCGCCAGCGGCGCGGGGGCGCGGGCGCTCGCCGAGCTCGAGGAGCAGACCCGCCGCGTGCTCGCCGGAGAAGACGCCCGCCCCGGCGTGTTCCACGTCCCCTGCGCGTTCAACGTGTTCAGCCACAACAGCGCCGTCGGACCCGACGGATACAACCTCGAAGAATCGAAGATGATCCAGGAGACGCACAAGATACTCGGCGACGCGGCGATTCGCGTCGCGCCGACCTGCATGCGCGTCCCGGTCATGCGCGCCCACACCGAGGCGCTCAGCATCGAATTCACCCGTCCGATCGACGAAACCCAGGTTCGCGACGCGCTCGCGCGGGCCCCAGGCGTCCGCGTCGTCGACGACCGCGCCGCCAACCGCTTCCCCATGCCCGTCGAGGCCGCCGGAACCGACGACGTCCTCGTCGGCCGCATCCGCCACGACCCCAGCGTCCCCGACCAGCGCGGCATCCAGCTGATCTGCTGCGGCGACCAGTTGCGCAAGGGCGCGGCGCTGAACGCGGTGCAGATTGCGGAGCTGCTGCTGGAGCGGTGACGGTTGGCGCGTCCGTCGCGGTCCGGGGCGCGGGGGCGTAAGATGCGCGGCGTCGCGGCGCGCGGCGTTGGGGATCGGTCGACGTGCCCGCGGTCGGGAGAATCGTCATGCCCGCGGTCGAAAAAGTCGCCGTGATCGGCCTCGATTGCGCCGAGCCCAGCCTGGTGCTCGAACGCTGGCTCGACGACCTTCCGAACCTGCGCCGCCTCACGCAGCGCGGCCTTTCCGGACGCCTGGAAAGCTGCATGCCGCCCATCACCGTCCCCGCCTGGAGCTGCATGGCTACGGGCCGCGACCCCGGTGTGCTCGGCGTCTACGGATTCCGCAACCGCAAGGACCACTCCTACGACGGACTGGAGATCGCCACCAATCTCAACATCCGCGAACCGCGCGTCTGGGAGCTGCTCGGGGCCGCGGGCCGGCGCTCGATCACCATCGGCGTGCCGCAGACGTTTCCGATCACGCGGCCGCCGAACGGCGTGCAGGTGACGTGTTTTCTTACGCCGGGCATCGACAGCCCGTACACGCATCCGCCGGAGCTGAAGCAGGAGATCGCCGATCTGGTCGGCGAGTACATGGTGGATGTGAAGGGGTTTCGCACCGACGACAAGCATTGGCTGCTTCGCCAGATCTACGAGATGACCGCAAAGCGCTTCAAGCTGTGCCGCCACCTGCTCCAGACGCGTCCATGGGACCTGTTCTGGATGGTGGAGATGGGCACCGACCGCATCCATCACGGGTTCTGGCAATACCTCGACCCGCAACATCATCGCTATCAGCCCGGCAACGAGTTCGAGTCGGCGATCCACGACTACTACGTGTATCTCGACCGGGAGATCGGCGCGCTGCTCGACACGCTCGATCTACAGCGCACCGCTGTTTGGGTCGTCAGCGACCACGGCGCCAAGCGCATGGACGGCGGCTTCTGCTTCAACGACTGGCTCATTCGCGAGGGCCTGCTCGTGATGAAGTCGCCGCCCGACAAGCCGCGAAAGTTCGAATTCGGAGACGTCGACTGGACCCGCACGCGCGCCTGGGGCGAAGGCGGCTATTACGGCCGGCTCTTCATCAACCGCGCCGGCCGCGAGCCCCACGGCATCGTGCCGCCCGACCAGTACGAGACGCTCCGCGACGACATCACGGGCCGGCTCGAAGCCGTGCGCGATCATCGCGAGCGCGCGATGGGCAACCGCTGCTACAAGCCCGAGGCGATCTACGCGCGTGTGAACGGCGTCGCGCCCGATCTGATCGTCATCTTCGGCGACCTGCATTGGCGCAGCGTGGGCTCGATCGGCAACCCAAGCGTATATACGTTTGACAACGACACCGGGCCGGACGACGCCAACCACGCGCAGCAGGGGATGTACATCCTGTCGCATTCGTCCCTGCCGACGGCGGTCCGCGACGCGTCGCTGTTCGATGTGACTCCGACGATCCTCAAGCTCATGGGGCACCCGGCGCCCGAGGGACTCCGTGGCCGGCCGCTGGTCTGACGCGGACCGTCGCGTTCCGTCCCAACTCGCCGCGCCAGGGGCCGGGCCGGACCGCGCGCGGTTCGGCGGGTCCGAATTCGCAGACGGTTTTTGCGCCGCTCGGACGGCGGCGCCGGCGCGGGTTCCGCCCTTCCCACCCGCGCCCGGCGCGCAGTAATATTTCGGCATGCAAAGCAAAGCCACTACCGTCGAACAATACCTCGCCGAACTGCCGCCCGATCGCCGCGCCGCGCTCAGCGCCGTGCGGGAGGTCATTCTTGACAGCCTGGACAACGACTTCGAGGAGGGCATGCAGTACGGGATGATCGGATATTACGTTCCGCACCGCGTGTATCCGGCCGGATATCACTGCAATCCCAAGCAGCCGCTGCCCTTCGCGGGACTCGCCTCGCAGAAAAACCACATGGCGATCTATCTCATGTCGGTGTATGGCGACGGCGAGCACTGGAACTGGTTCCGCGAGGCGTGGGCGCGGACGGGCAAGAAGCTCGACATGGGGAAGTGCTGCATTCGCTTTCGCCGGGTGGAGGATCTGGCGCTCGACGTGATCGCGGACGCGATTTGCCGAACCCCCGCCGGCGCCTACATCGCGTACTACGAGCGCGCCATCCTGAGCATGAACAAACAGGCCGCCGCCCGCGCCGCGAAGCAGGCGTCGCCGACCCGGGCCGCGACCCAGCCCGTCACGGCGAAGCGGGCTTCTCCCCAACCCACGTCGCGGCGTGCGACCGCGGGCCAGCGCGCGTCGCAATCCGCCGCCGCGTCGGCTTCACGCGGCGCCCGAAAGCGTGCCGGGCGTTCGGCCGCCGCGTCCCCGCGCGGTCGCTCGGCCGCCAAGCGCGGATCCGCGAATTCGGGCGCGCGAAACGCGAGGTCGAAGCGCGCGCGCACGCCGCGCCGCTAGCGCAGTGCCTCACTAAAACCGCGACGGATTGGAGCCGCGAGTTTCATGTCGCGCCGCGGTTCCGCGCGGCTTGAAGGCCGCGGCTCGCTCCGTCATACGATGGTTTTTTCTTTTCGAGGCACCGCGCGGGCTGGAAGCGGAAGGCGCGTGGTCCGATTGCGGTGGCGGCGTTGTTCAGACAGCGCCCGCGCCATGCAGCGGGTCACTCGTGTTTGCCGTCGGACCCCGCTTTCGGCGCTCCGTCGTGACCGTTGGGTTCCGCACCGCCGGGCGCTTCGTCTGGCGCGGCGCGGTCCTGATCGCCGGGCTGGGATTGCAGGCGCGCCGAAAGCGGGCGGTCCGTCGCGATGATCTCAACGCGCTGGTTGACGCGCTGCGCCGCGAGGTCGTACGCGACGACGTTAACACGGTCGTTGTCCGCGCTCGCGATGAGCTGCATCTGGTCCCAGCCGACGCCCGCCTCGGCCAGCCGCCGCGCGATCTCGGTTGCGCGGTCATACGACAGCCGCATGCCGCGGTCGTCGCGGCCGAACGCTTCCGCCGTGCTGACGTGCCCGCGCACCTCGACGATCGACATTCGACCGCGGAGGCGCTCCGCGATCTCGCGCACCTGCTCATCGCCGGCGGCGTCGGGCGCGACCGCGTTCGCCTCGAAGACGATCATTCCGCCGAGCCCGACATAGTCGCTCGGGCGCACGCTCTGCACTTCCTGCTCGCGGCCGCGTTTCCCGGGGTCGGTGGCGCGGCCGTCAAAGCTGGGCAGCCCCTTGCGCTGGCGAACGCGCTGAACCAGCTCCTGCTCCTCGGGGTCGAGCGAGAACGGATCGACCGGGTTGTTGAACGCCTCGCGGAGCGAGATCGCCAGGTCGGTCATGTCTTTCGATTCGGGCGCGCCGCCCATCTTCTCCGCACCGCCGATGCCCCCGGTCGTCGGCTTGGCCATGTTCATCGCGAGCAGCACGACGAAGAAACCCATCATCAGTGCGACGTTGTCGGCGAACGAAATCAGCCACTCCGGGGCGCCCTCGTGCCCCTCCTCGTGGCCGCCGCCGTGACCCGCGCCCGGGCCGTGCCCCTGGCCACTGTCGTGGCTGTCATCGTGCTTCTTTTTCTTGTCGTGATCGGACATGAGCTACGCACGCCTCGCCACCGCCGCGCGGTCCGTCGCATCCGCCGCACGACTCGTCCTCGGTCCCATCGTCGCCGCGGCCCCGCGGCCGTGCGTTCTCATTACGCGGCCGCCTTGATCTTGTCGCGGCGGATCTGCGGCAGGAACGCGAGCAGCTTGTCCTGGGTGACGCGCGGGTTGTCTCCGGCGAGAATCGAGAGCACGCCTTGGAGCATCATTTCGCGATTCAGAATCTCCTCGCCCGAGCGCAGCGCGAGCTTGTCGCCGATCGGTCCGGCGATCGCGTTCGCGACGATCGCGCCGTACATGGTGGCGACGACCGCGAGCGCGAGCATCGCGCCCATCTTGCCGATGTCGCCGGAGCCGAGGTTGCCGAACATTCCCACCTGGCCGACCAGTGTGCCGACCAGACCGTACCCCGGTCCGTAGAGCTTGATCAGGTCAAAGAACTTCTTGCCGGCCTTGTGCCGCTCCTGAAGCGCCATCAGCTCCAGCCGCAGCACGGTCTGGATCGTGCCGGCGTCCGAACCGTCGATGACCATCTTCAAACCCGCGGTGAGAAAGGGGTCTTTCACGTTCTGCATTTCGCTCTCGAGCGCCAGCACACCGTCTCGCCGCGCTTTCTCGCTCAGCCGCGTCACGAGCTTGATCACCTCCGCGGGACTTTCGGACTTGTGGAACATGAAGCGGCGGATGAAGCCGGGAACCGCCTTCATCTTGTCCATGGGCATCGCCATGAAGCACACGCTGATCGATCCCCCGATCACCATCAGCACGCCTTCCATCGAGAAGAACATCTCGAAGTGGCCGTGTGACGTGTGATAGAATACGATCCCCAGGCACGTCACGCCGATGAGCACGCCGATCAGGCTGGCAATATCCACAGCGAAGTCCCCCCGAAACCTCCCGCACCGCACGCCGCCGTGCCGCCGCCCCGGGCGCGCGATGGCACCGCACGTTCTGTTGATCGGCTGGTGGGGATTGGGCCTTGGCTTGCGGCGCGAGGCCAAGGTGTGATGAGCCCGAGACTTTATCGGCGCGCTCGCGGGCGCCGGTCGGGCGCGAGTTGCTATCAGAATCGGGCTGCGTCCCGTGCGGTCGCCGCCGCCTGAGATCGGTGCGTCAGGCCGGCGGCGCCGGACTTTTGCGGCGCAGCGCGGCCAGACCCAGCACGAACCACCCGATCAGGAACGAGATGCCGCCGAGCGGTGTGATCGCCCCGAGCCAGCGCGTCCCGCTGAGCGCCAAGGCGTAGAGGCTGCCCGAGAAGAGCAGCGTTCCGACGACAAACGCGACGCCGGCGATCCGCGCCAGCGGCCCGCCGCGCGAGTCGTGGAGCACTCCGACCGCGATCAGCGCCAGCGCGTGGTACATCTGGTATTCGGCGCCCGTCTCAAAAACCGCCAGCAGGTCCGCCGGCAGCTTGGCCTGGAGACCGTGCGCCGCGAACGCGCCGGCCGCGACGGAGATCAGCGCGCTAAAGCAGCCCAGCGAGTACCACACGCGCGCGATTGTCCGGTCCGTGGAGCGCCGCCGTCAAGTCGAGCGCGGGCGGCGCGGCTACGACTTGGAGTCGTCGCTCGTGCCGGTCTTCATGCGGATAGGTCCCTTGCTGCGGCGACCGGGATCGGATTCGGTCGTGGAAGGCATGTTGATGACGCGCGGCTGGTCGACGGCATCCTCCTCGTCGGCTTCGTTCAGCCACGAGAGGACGCTGTCTTCGAGTGTGCCGTTCCCGAGTTTGGGCACCGAGAACTTCTCACCGCACTGCTTGCAGCGCGCCGAGCGGCCCTGGTACTCGACCGGGAGGCGGTACTTCGCCCCGCAATTCTGACAAACACATTTGAGAGTTTCTGTCACAGCTCACCTCGCTGTTCGGACGCTGCTTCCGCCCGGGCGCGCCTACGGCGGGCCCGGCTCTCGAAAGCGGTCCGAGGCCGCAAATTCGGACATTTTCATGTCGGCTGAGGCACGAATCTGCGAATGAACGAGATGAGGCAGTTTCAATCGCGAAAATATATAATGGCGAAGCACGCGGCTGCTCAGCCAGCAACCTCACGCGTAATCCTATCGGGACGGAGCCACACTTTCAATGAGAAATTCACACGTTCGCTGACGGCAATCCGTCCCATCGTCCAACATCTTACGCGATGACGGTCGGCCGTCATGGTCGTGACCATTCCTTACAATTCGCGCACAGCGGCAGCGACCCCCACTCCAGCCGCGCATGTGCGTCACGCGCCGCCCCGAGCGCCGCGCCTCGCCATAGCGACTCGACGCTCTCCGTCCGCCAGTCGCCCAGCACCGTCAGCCCCGACGTGTCCTGTCCGCACAACGGCGTCCGTCCGTCCCCAAGCAAAGTCACACGCCGCCGGAGTCGCGCACAAGGCCGGCGGATCGGCGGCGTGGTCGGCAGCAGCCCGTCCGGCGGCATCACACCGCCGAACTCGTTATAGCCCTCGATTACGGCCCAGCCGGTCGTCTGGGTCCAGCGGTCGAAAAACGCCTCCATTTCGCCAATCGTGCCCGACGACCGAACCAGACTCGGCGCGACCAGAGGCTGCGGCGATGTGCGAACGACGCGCTCGCGCTGGATCCGCTCGATATTCGCGAGCACGCGCTCGTACGCGTCCACGCCGTGCACCGCCCGATACGTCGCGGGCGAGTTCGCATCGATTGGCACCTGTAACACGTCGACCGCGGATTCGAACAGCGCCGCGAACGCCGCGTCGGGAAGCTCGACCAGCGGCGACACGACGGCGAGTCCACAGACGCCGGCGGCGCGAATTCGCCGGCACGCGTCCGCGAAGTCCGGGTGTGCGAGCGGGTCGCCGTGCCCCGCGAGCACGATCAGCCGGTCGTCGTACGCGCCCAGCTCGCGCGCGACGCGCTCGAGCGCGTCGAGCTCCGTCACGCGCCGCCGCGGCACACGCGCCCCGCGCGGTCGCAGCGTCGTGTCCGGCAGCGGGTCGTCCGTCGTCAGCTCGATCTCGACTTCGCGCGGCAGCGTTTCGTCGACGCCGGTGCTCGCGGTGCGCCGCTCGCGAAGAAACGCGGCGAGCGTGGCTGCGTCAGCGTCGGCGCCGCAGTGTTGAAACAAGTGCTCCAGCCGCGCGCGGCTCGCGCGCGTGTCGGCGACGAACCGCGCCGCGGTGTGCGCGACGCTGGCGGGCGCGGCCAGGCAAACGGGGTGTGTGATTGGATCGGCCTGGGCGATCTCGGGGCGGTAACTGAGCAGCACGCCGAGCGGCACGTCCTGCTCGAGCAAGTCGCGCGTCACCCCGCGGCGCAGAATGGCGCCGCCGAACCCCGGCGGAGCGTGGGTGAACGCGAAGCGCGCGTCGTCGGCGTGGTCGCGCTGGTGCGCGAGGAGCGCCGTGCACAGCCCGACATCGAGCGCCGCCTGGTGCGCCTCGACGCAGAGCACGCCTTCGCACTCGTAGTGGTCGAGCACGCGCGCGACGGCCAGCGGCTCGACGAACTCGTCGAACCACGTCGTCGCGAACGGGCTGCCGCGCCAGCCGTCCAGGTTCCACTTCCGCGCGCTGCGCACCAGTCCGCGCCGCGGGCGGCGCCCGTCATCGAGCGCGAGCACGTCGAACACGCCGGGCAGGGCAGCCTGCTCGATCGCCGCGCGCGCGCGGTCCGCGTCGCGCGGGCGCACGAAGAGGCAGCGCGCCGCGGCGCCGTCGACGCGCGCCGCGCGCCGCAACGTGTGCGCGATCACCGGCGCACCGGCGAGCGGCGTCTCCAGCGCTGCGCGCCCGCCCAGGAAGCTCTCTTCGAAGTCGGCGAAGACGGCCAACACGAGTTTCATGCCGTCTCCTCGCCCAGCCGCGCGCGCGCCTCGGGCAGCATGGTCTCGAGATAGCGGCAACCGTCGATGAACGCGCTGACGAATTCGATGTCGCGCTGCACGCGCTGTCGCGCGGTCTCCGCTGTCTCGATCGCCTGTTCGCCGAGCCGCCGGTCCGCGTTCAGGCGCCGCAGTTCGCCGAGCTGCGCGACCTGGACGACGAGCGCATACGCGTCCTCGTGCTTCTGCATGCCGACGCGCAGCGTGTCGACGCGCACCAGCAGGCGGTTGAAGTCGCGCGGCTCGTTCACGCGCGTGAGCAACTGCTCCAGCAGGCCGCGCACTTGCTCGGCGATCCCGCGCATCGCCGCGATCTCGCGCACGCGCTGGTCGAGCGCCGCCCGCGCCCGCGCCATCGACGCCGGCGCCGCGCCGCTTGCGCCCGCGGTTGCGAACAGTCCCGCCGGCAGCGGCCGCGTGCAATAGCGCGTCGCCGCCTCCGCCAGCGACATCACGGTCGTGCCCGCCAGGCGCATGCCGACCTCGCCGGCGTGGATCACGTTCGCGCGGCACTGCATGAAGTGCGCCTGGAACTGCTCCGCATAGGTGAACAACTGCTCGTCGGTGTAGGTCGGCCGTCCGTGCACATCCGCGACCGTGCGGAGGATGGGGCGGTTGCGTACGATCCGCTCCCACTGCTTCATCTCGATGGTCTGGAACCGGCCCAGCTCCGGCTCCCAGGTCTGCTCGATGGGCATGCCCGGCGGATAGTAGAGCCCGTCGGAGAAGCAGAGGTCCTGCCCGACGAGGATGATCGGGTCGCAGCCCAGGTGCTCCGCGAGAAAGAACGCCAGGTGCGCGACCGTGCTGCCCGCCGGCAGCGCGCCGCGCCGCGGAGCCGCGTCGCGCAGCAGCTCGTCGGCAAAGCTCGAATGCAGGACCTGCTTGCGCCCCGGATACGCGTCAAGCACGTGCCACGTCGCCTTCGGTTCCGCCACGAGCACGCAATCGCCCACGTCGCCGGTGTCACGGAAGAACTGCGCCGACACCGCGTGATAGTCGAGGCTGGTGACGAAGTGCGGCGGCCGACCGTGCGACAACAGCAGCTTGAACACGGTCTGTACGGCGATGATCACGGCGCGATCGTGCAGCGCCAGCACGGCGTCGAGCTGCCGCGCGAGTGAGGGGCCGGCTGCGACGACGATCGCCGGATACCCTGCGGCGCGCCCCTGGAGCGTCTCGACGCCGGGATCGCGAAGGTAGTCGGGCAGGTTGAACGCGATGTTCTTGCAGGTCGCGCGGGCGTTTCGCAGCAGCGAGACCATCTGCAACCGGCAAAACGTCACGAACTCCGTGATCAGCCGGCGCATCTGCTGGTGAAAGGCCGCGCCGACGCGGGCGGAGTACGGCAGCACGACGAGCTGCATGCCGAGCATGAGATTGGCGTTGACGGGGGTCAACCGCTCGTGGATCAGCCGCTTGTCGGGCGCGGTGAGAAAAAGGAGCCTTCCTTCGCGCAGCAGCGGCGTGAAGTCGCAGACGCAGCAGCCCGCCTTGAGCAGGGCCAGGTCGCCCTCGACGACGACGACGAGCGGCTTGTCATAGCGGCGTTCGAGCTCCAGCAGGTGATAGCCGAGGCCCGCGCCGCAGACGACGAACGTCGGGTTCTCGGCGGCCGGCAGCGCGTCGACGAAACGGGCCGCCTCAGCGCGCGGCTGATAGCGGCTGTGGGCGTAGAGCTCGGCGCCGTCGTCGGCGCGGACGCGCACGCTCGCGTGTCCGTCGCGGGTGCGTTCGATCACCGGCAGGGCGGCAAAAGGCAGGGCGTCGAGCGCGGCGGCGAGCTCCGGTGCACAGCGATAGAGCGCGCCGAGGTTGGCCAGCCAGCAGCGCAGGGCTTGCGCACCGTCCGTGGCGCGCTCCCGCGGCGAGTCGAGCGTCGTCGTCACCAGCATCCGTCCGTCTCTGCGCGTGCGCCAGATCGCGACGCAGCCGGCGCCCCAGGTCGTCGCACGCAGCCTTCTTATCGGCTTGTGAATTCGGTGCGGCGGACATCGGATTCGCTCAACCGGAATCCGGACGCCGTCGATAGGGATTCTTGTCCGGCGCAACCCCATGGCGCGGCGCGTGCGAGCAACCGGTCGTCGGCGTGCGGCAGCCGGCGGACGCGTCGGCTCGGTGGACCCGGGCGATTGAGCATCCTGACCCTGCGACACAACGGCGTGCGGAGAGTTCGGATCAACGGACGTAGAGACAGAGTCGAATCGGATTGACTCGCAGAGTGTGTTCCACAATTCCGAAAGAGGAGTCACGACCTATGACGACCCAGACCAGCCAGAGCAGCAGCTACAGCACGAACGCCCAGTGGAATTCGGCTTCGGTCGGCACCACGTTCCCGTTCGACGGCATCAACGCGCCGGGCGCCTACATCTGCAATTGGAGCGGCCACCTGCTGCGCGTTCCCGAGGACGGCGTCGTCCCGGGTCGCTCGCCGCTGATCAACCTGATCGGCCCCGAGCCGCTCATGGTCACCAAGATCAGCGACAACCCCTACCTGACGCTGACCAAGGCGAAGCTGATCGCGTCGAACTTCGACATCACGGTGAACTTCTAAGCGAAGCCCCCGTGAACCGGGTCCGCAACGCGGGCTGATGTGACCGGATCGAAGCAGTAGTTCCGCACGCCGAAATCACGAGCAGGCGAGGTCCACCGGGCCTCGCCTGCTCGCTTTCGCGCCCGCGCCGCGCAGCCTACGACCGCGGCTCCCCCTCGTGTGGCCCGCCCGGCGGCACCGGCCGCGGCGGCGGCTGGAGCACTTGAAACCGCCGCCGGCCGAGCATCTCGCCGCCCGCCCAGAGCTCGAAGGCGTATTGTCCCGCCGCGGGGAATTGCAGCCGCTGCATCGTGAACACGAGGTCGACGACCGCGAGCGGGTTCGGCGCCTCGACGGCGCCGCGGCCGCTGAAGAGCACGGTGTCGTCGGCGTCGCGCGCGAGGCGGATTTCCAGCTCCGCGCGCGACGAGATTTCCGTCAACGACGCGAGCACCGCGATGTGCGGCACCTGCGCCGGGATGTGCGGCACGATGATCATGTTGAACATGCCGATCGCGCTCTTCTTGTTCGTCAGGCGATCGTCGATCACCTGGTCGCAGACGAGCAGCGAAACCAGCGTGGGCAGCGCCCCGCGGGGCAGGTCACTCATTCCCATCTCCCTCGGCGAATCGAGGTATCATATTCCGGCCAGCGGAGGCTCGCGAGCCGCGATCCGCCGCTCGGGAGTTCCAATTGGCTCGCGTGTGCTCGCCCAGCATCAGCCGCTCGCGGCGCAGCCGGGAACGGCCGCGCGCCCGCCGAGGAGAGGGTTTTGCCAGACCCGGCGCCCCGCCGGCGTCTAGGGACATATGCTCGCGATCGTCGCCCGCCGATTCTCGCTGGGGCGCGGCTCGACCGGTGCAGGCCTCATGATCCCGCCGCGCGCCGGACGCCCGGATCGCGGTTTTGTGCCTTGCGCGGTTTGGCGGCTTCTACTCGTCGTGCTCGCGGCGCCGGCGGCGCAGGCGCAGCAGCCGTCCGCCGATCTGCGCATCGCAAGCGCGGACGTGTACGTCAACGAGCCGTTTCTGATCGAGGTGGTCGTCGAAAATTTCAAAACCTGCGACGCGCCGCAGCTCCCCGACCTGCCCGGAGTCGTGATCGCGAGCCTCCCGGCGCCCGCGGACACCATCAGCACGACGATCCTCCAGGGTCGCGTGCAGCAGTACCGTGCCCGCACGTTCCGATTCGAGCTGCGCGCCACGCAGCCTGGTGCGGTCACGCTCGGCCCCGCCACCGTGCGCGTCGACGGCCGCGAGCTCCGCACGCGCACCGTCGCGATCGCCGTCCGACGGAGCGATGCGGACGAGCTGCTCTTCGCCGAGATCACCACACCCGCCGAACGCGTCTTCGTCGGACAGCGCGTCAATCTCACGCTCAACGTCTGGGTGAGACCCGCGTCCCACGGCACCTACGTGCTCAACGCCCAGGACATGTATTCGTTCTTCGACGACCGCACCGGCTGGGGCCCCTTCACCCCGCCGCAGCGCTACAGCGAGCGCAAGCGCGCGCTACCCGACGGCGGCGAGTCGACCTACTACGTGTATGTGACCACGACCGATTACGTGCCCTCGAAACCCGGCCCGCTTG
Organism: Phycisphaerae bacterium; assembly: GCA_050184295.1. Taxonomy (GTDB): domain Bacteria; phylum Planctomycetota; class Phycisphaerae; order UBA1845; family Fen-1342; genus JBFXAM01. Next base: position 27,520 of record JBFXAM010000016.1, read on the forward strand.
CGCTCGACAACGTCGCGGTAGGTTTCAGCTATCCCACCCGCTTCACTCGCGATGTCTTCGGCGAGCTGCGCGCGGCCGCCGTGCGGCGGCTCCGCACCGAGCCCACGGCGGATGAAGTGCAGGTACTGGCGTTGCCGAGCGCCGGTCGGCCCGCGAACTTCACCGGCGCTGTCGGCACGTTCTCGATTCGCACGAGCACGCGCAGTCGCAGCGTCCGCGTCGGCGATCCCGTCGAGTTGCTGATCGAAATCGACGGCGACGGCCCGCTCGACACGCTGCCCGCCCCGGATCTCGCCGCCGATGAGCGTCTCACGGCCGCCTTCCGCGTGCCGGCCGAGCAGCTCGCGGGCGAGGTGCAAGGCGGCCGCAAGCGATTCCGACAAGTCATCCGCCCGCTCCGCGCGAGCGTCGCGGAGATTCCGCCGATCGAATACCCCTACTTCGACCCCGCCGCGGAGCAGTACGCCGTGGCGCGCTCCGCGCCGATCCCAATCGAGGTGTCGGCGGCGGAGCGGCTGGAGGCCGGCGAGCTCGCCGGCGTCGCGCCGCCGGTCGAAGAACCCGCCCCCACCGAGGCGCTCGATGGTCTGCGCGGCAACGAAACGCGCGAGGAGCGGCTGCTGACGGCGCGCCGCCCGATCGGCGTCGGGATTGTCGCCGCGGTCACGCTCGCGCCGCCGGCTGTCGCGCTCTTGGCGTGGGGCTGGGTCGCGACGGCGCGGCTGCGCACCGCCGATGAGAGCGAACGCCGCCGCGCTTCCGCCGCCCGCGCGGCGCGCCAGCGGGTCGCGGTGGCCGCCGCGGCGCCCGCCGCCGAGCGCGTCCGCCTGCTGGGCGGAGTGCTGCCGCACTACCTCGCCGATCGCTGGAACGAGCCGCCGGCACGGTTCCTCGGGCGTGCCGCCGCCGACGCCCTCCTGCGCCGCGGCGTGCCGGCGGCGCTGGTCGAGGAGTGTCGCGCGCTCAGCGACGCGTGCGACCACGGAACGTTCGGCGGCGGGGCGCACGAAACCGACGAACTCGCGTCGCGCGTGCAGAACTGCATCGATGCATTGGAGCGAGCGCGAATATGACCCGACCGGACCCCGGCCCCGCCCGCCGCAGCCCCGGCGTCCCCGCCGCTCGCGATCCAGCGCACGCTCGCGTGTTCACGCGCGTGCGGCATCGTACGGGTTGGCTTCGCGTGCGGCCGAGGCTTCTCGTCGCGGCGGCGGCGCGCGCGGCGTGTGTGTGCGTCGCGATGCTCGTGGCGCTGTTCGCGATTCCGGCGCTCGCCGCCTCCGAGTCGCTCTCGCACGACGCGCAGCGCGAAATCCTCCAGAAAGCGCTCGCCGCGTTCGACCAGGCAGTGAACGTCGCTCGCCGCGATGAATCGCAGGCCGAGCGCCTCTATCGCGATGCGGCTGCGGGGTTCGAGTCGCTCGCTGCCGCGGGCGTGCGGAACGCCGCGCTCGAATACAACCTCGGAAACACGTTTTTCCGCTTGAACGATCTCGGCCGGGCGATTCTGCACTACCGCCGTGCCGCGCGCCTCGCCGCGCCCGCGGCCGACCTGGTTGCGAATCTCGAATACGCCCGTGCGCGAGTTACGCCGCAGTTCGCGCCTTCGGGCGAGAGCCGGTTGTTTCGACAGCTCTTCGCCTGGCATGTGCAGACTTCGCGCATGTCCCGCCTCCAGGCCGCCGGCATTGCGGCGCTGATCGGCAGCGCCGCGCTGCTGCTGCGCCTGCGCTGGCGCAACCCAGCGCTCGCGTGGGTCGCCGGCGGGGCGCTCGCGGTCGCGGGGCTTGCCGCGGGCTCGCTCGTCGTGCAGCTCCGCGACGAGGCCGCGGCCCCGCCCGCCGTCGTCATTCGCGCGGACACAACGCTGCGCCTCGGCCGCGGCGAAGGCTACGACCCGGCGCTCGCGGCGCCGCTGGGCGCCGGCGTCGAATTACGCATCATCAACGAGCGCGGCGACTGGCTGGAAATACGCCTGCCGACCGGCGTGACGGGCTGGCTGCCGGCGGCCGCCGTGGAGCGCGTCTGACCGCGACACGCACGGACACGTGAGGCAGCGTGCAGAAGCATGCGTGTCGGGTGCGGGATGCGGGATGCAGCGTGCAGGATGCAAGCTGCGGTGTGCGGGAAACCGAACGCCAAGCAGCAAACGTGAAACGTCAAACGCGGGCGCTCGAACACGGATCAGGCAACGCTGAGCGCCGATCGTGCTGCGGCCCGAAGGGCTGCGAGTTCGTAGCCGGCGGTGAAGCACTGCGCCACCGCCGGTCAATCTGACCCCACCCCAACCAGCCCGAAGGGCTGACAGCAGCGTCGATTCGCGGCGTACTGCCGGGCCTTCGGCCTGAATTCGGTTTCCGGCCCGCTCCGTGAATCCGGGCGTGTCGCTGTGCCATACACCCGGCTACGAACTTTCAGGCCTTCGGCCTGAATCTCGCGCTCTCGGGCCGTCGAGTTTGTTCTGCACTCTGCATCCTGCATTCCCCATTCCGCATTCAAAGCTCGTACTCGCGCCGCTCCTCGTCGCTCAACACGTCCGCCAGCCGCATCCGCACGTAATCGACGTCGATGACCACGTCTTTGTTCGTTGCGTCCGACGCGTTGAACGCGATCTCCTCGATCACTTTCTCGACGATCGTGTACAACCGCCGCGCGCCGATGTTCTCGAGCATCTGGTTGGCCTTGAAAGCCATCTCCGCCATTTCGCGGATGGCCTCGTCGGGGATCGTCAGGTTGACGCCCTCCGTGGCCAGCAATGCGATCTGCTGCTTGACGAGCGCGTTCTGCGGCTCGGTGAGAATGCGGTAATAGTCCTCCGCCGCCAGGTCCACGAGCTCCACGCGGATGGGAAACCGCCCCTGCAACTCGGGCATCAGGTCGCTGGGGCGGCTCTGCGTAAACGCCCCCGCCGCGATGAACAGGATGTGATCCGTGCGGATCAGCCCGTAGCGCGTGCTCACGGTCGTGCCTTCGACCAGCGGCAGCAGGTCGCGCTGCACGCCGCCGCGCGATACGTCCGGCCCGGACGTCTCGACATCGCGCGAGCCGCAGATCTTGTCGACCTCGTCAAGAAAGACAATGCCGGTCTGCTCGCAGCGCTGGATCGCGGCCTGGTGCAGCGCGTCCTGGTCGATCAGCCGACCGATCTCCTGCTGCGTGAAATACTCGAGCGCTTGCGGAACAGGCAGCCGCTGGCGCTTGGTGCGACGCGGCATGACGCGTTCGAAGAGCGTCTCGAACTCGGGGCCCATCTGGTCAAGGCCCATGCGGCTCATCACGTGCTCGGGCACGGTTCGCTCGTCGATCGCCACTTCGACCGTGTGCTCGCCCAGCCCACCGGCGCGAAGCTGCGAGCGCAGCTTTTCGCGCGTGCGGCGGCGGCGCTCGGCGTGTTCGTCCTCGGGGTCGGCGACGCTCGCGGCGTCGCTCCCGCCGGGCAGAATCTCGTCCAGCACACGCTCCTCGGCCAGTTGGCGGGCGCGCTCCTCGACTGCCTCCGCGAGGTTCGCGCGCTCGAGCGCGATCGCCCGGTCGGCCAGGTCGCGAACAATGCTCTCGACATCGCGCCCGACGTAACCGACCTCGGTGAACTTGGTGGCTTCCACCTTGAGAAACGGCGCGTGGATCATCTGCGCCAGCCGCCGCGCGATCTCCGTCTTGCCGACGCCCGTCGGGCCCATCATCAAGATGTTCTTCGGCAACACGTCCGGACGCAGGTCGGCGGGCAGCTGGAGGCGGCGCCAGCGGTTGCGGATCGCGACCGCGACCGCGCGCTTGGCGTCGTCCTGTCCGATGATGTACCGATCGAGCGCCTGGACGATCTGGCGCGGTGTCAGTGTGTTCATTCCGGTGGTTGTTCCGCTCCCGCTGCCGCGCCGGGGCCCATGCTCGGCGTGGGTCGCGGGATCGTGGGTGCTGGTTCTCCGCAGGATCATAGGGCCGCTGCCGCTGCGGGCAATTCCGAAAACCGGGCGGTCTCATCGCACGAAAGCAACCGTGGGTGCGCGGAGCCGCGCGTTGCGGGCATACCGTCCGGAAGGGCGGAGCTGCGCCGTCGCGCGCGACGGGCGCAGGGTCCGCAGCTCGGCCCGAGGGGTAGGTCGTGTTGACCGACGGAACCTGGCGTGCCAAAGCGAGTTGCTCAGGCTCGGCGCTGGCACCCCCGCCCCCGTCCGGCGGAGCGCAGCACGGCGACACCGATCACGACAAGCACGAGCGTCGCGGGTTCGGGGATGAAAGTCACATCGGGTGGATCGCTTTCTATACCGACGGGATGGCCGACGGCCGACACAGGATCGTCCCCCCACCCGAAGTGCCAGAACGGCTCGAAGGGCGGTCCTCGATCGCCGAACGAGCCGGCCACGAGAAACAACGTGCCGTTCGCGTCCGCGCTGGATTGCACGTCGATCGATCCCAACAGGTACGTGAACGTGTCCGGATCGTAATGAATGTCGAGTGGCCCCGTAAAGGCCGTTAGTCCTGATGCACCGCCGGACGCAGCGCCAAAACGGGAGATTCGGTTGGGGGTCAGCGTGCCGAGCAGAACGCCGCCCCATCGGCGGTAGATTCCGGACCGATAATTGTACATCTGCCGGTCCACAAAGCTAAGTTGACCATGATCGGCATACAATGCAACATCGATCTCAAACCCCGTGACATCCGTCCAGTCCGGCGTCATCAGCGTGGCCCAGAGATATAGGCGCTGCACGCCGTCAACCGATTGAATGACGGGGTTGGTGCCATCCGTCGGTGAAATGTACTCGGGCGGTGTCCCGGCGATCGGCTGATTCTCGTCCACGCCGGTGGTCGAAAACCACAGCCGGACCGTGTGCGTCTGCGCGATGAATAGGCAGAAGAGAACGGTTGTCGCAATCATGGCTTAAGCTCCGCTCGTACGTCGCGTCTTGTTACGGCTGAGTGTAGTACGGCGTCGCCGTGCGGTTGGCGTTCACAGTCACAGTGGTCATTCGACTCGTAGGCGCGGCCGGGCCAACGCCCTCGATGTCGATGATCCAACCGGCCAAGCTCCAGCCGCTGAGGATCGGCGCCAGCAGCGTCGCGTCCGCACCGTGTCCATACGTGCGCGAAAACGAGGGCTCGCCCGCGCTCAGTTCTCCATCGGCGAGCTGGGCGGCGTCGCACGCGGACACCTTATCATGAATCGCGTCCGGCTGTGGCTGCTCCGCGTTCGCCGTCAGCAGGCGCTTCCGCGCCACCGACGCCGCATGATTGCAAGGCTGCCAACGCCCAGAAGTACCAGTGTGCCCGGCTCGGGCACGATGAAGGCGTCGGCGAGTGCGCTGCGCGGTCCGCCGATGTCTGGATATAGGGCGACGTCACCCCAACCGAAGAAGATGCCGGAATCGGTCGGGCCGGCGCCGTGAATTTGGATTCCGTTTCTTCCTATTCCGAAGTAGATCTGCGCTATCGCGTCCGAACTCGCCTCAATGTCAGCAAAGCCAAGGAGGTACGACGCCGTCGCAAAGTCAAACTGCAGGTCGTTGGCTCCGGCGTCCTCGTAGAGTCCGGCGCCCGTCACGGCCACCGCCAACACGTCGTCGATCAGATAACTGGCTCGACTCCCCTGATCTACGGCATCCCAGCGCCGGTACGGGGGTGCGACGACATTGTAGAAGCGGTGGTCGCGGAAGTGAGCCATGCCTCGCTCGACGCGCAGCTCAACATCGAGCGAAAGCGTTGCGAGGCGTGTGATGGCGTTGGGCAAGCGAGTTAGAATGCTGCCCCAGATATAGAGCCGGTGTGTGCCGGCCGCGCCGTCGAGCACGGGGTTGTCGCCGTCGAAGGGGGCGCGGAATTCGGCCGGCGTCCCGGCGATCGGCTCATTCTCCGCGACGCCGGTGGTTGAAAACCACAGTCTCACGAGATTGGCCTGCGCGATGAACACCAACGATAGGGTGACAAGAGTAGACATGATCACGTCTCCACGGATTCGCGACGTCTGAACTTACTGCGTGTAGCGCGGAGTTGCGGTTGTGTTTGTATTGAGCGTAATCGTCACGAGGCGGTTCGCGGGAATCGTTCCACCGGGCGTCAGCACCCACGCGTCGAATTCCCAGCCATCGAACTCCGGCGCGAGGAGCGTGACGCCCATTCCATGCCCGAAAGTCCGGGCCGCGGACGGGGCCGCGGCGGTGACGGTGACGTCCGAGTCGGCGTAGATATCCGCCGGGGAGTCTTTCACAAACAATTCGTCCGGCTGCGTGCCGGTCGCCCGCTGGATGGTGAGCACCTGTGGCGCGTCGGTCGGAATGGTGTAACTGCCGATCGAGGTCGCCTTCGAAGTGCCATACCATCCTACCGCACACGACGGGCACGGAACGTCCAGATCCATCACGCAGCGGCCGGTCTCGCCGGTCGCCCACACGCGGTCGCCGTCGATCGGGTCGAATGCAATGCCCTCGTAATCGCCGTACTTGAACAGGCTCGCCATGCCCGCCTCGCCCGCCGTCATTACGGTGACGGGCGCGCCCATGATGTGCGGCGGATCGCTCGGCCGATGCGCCGTCCAGCAGAGATCGAAGTAGCCCAGGCGATGGAAGCGCGTGAAGTAGAGCGCGACGCCGCCGGAGCTGGTCGGCATGACATACGGGAAGATCAACTGGACGGCGTAGTCCTGCTTCTCGTGTGTGGTGAAGACGTGTCCGCCGTCGACAATGCCGTCATGCTCCAACGTGGGCGTCCCGCCCGCGGGCCAGCCGTTAAGGTTGACCACGTACCAGTGGGCGACCCAGCGGCCAGGCAGGCTGCCGGCGCGGATGTCCATTCGTGCAAAGTACAAGCGTCCATTGCGATATACAACATTCTGCGGGTTGTATTTTCCGTTGTTGAAGTTGGTCGTTTCCGGGCACGCTTGATACAACATGCCAGCATCAATGTCGTCGATCGGTGGGAGGCCGTTGAAGCCATCGAAGGTGGCCTCTACCGTCCCAGCCACAACCGTTCGGATCCGCAATCTGGTGTTTTCCGGGCGGACTCCAAGCGTTTGGACAAAGTACATCCGATCGTTGCCGGTCGATTCCAGAAACTGCGCCGGCATGGGCAACCAGTGCTTGCTATCACTGGGAGTGTCATACACTCCGTCGGGCAACGCCAGGCGCCGATGTCTCGCGCCGGTGTCATACCAATTCGCCGGGGCATCGACCGGCGGTCGCTCGAGAATCTGAACATGGAAGCGCGGCGTCGTGCTTGTCATCAACGTGGATAGGAAGATTCCCGATTCACTCGTTGCGAGGCCTGGCCAGTCGATAATTCCGCTGGTTCCGCCGGGTCGCCCGTCGAGGTAAAACGTGTCCCATTCCGTGTCAAATGTGCTTGGCGTGTCGTCGTGGGACACGGCGAGATAGAACTTCCGCTGACTAAACCGCAGCGCGGTCACGACGAAGCGCCCCGAAAACGGATCATAAAGCACGCGCGCGTCACCAATCAGGTCTTCCGGCGGCGGGGGCGGCGGCTCGTCGAGTCCCTCCCAGAAGTAGTCGGATACCGGACCGAGATGGGGATCGAGGCTCGCCCGCCAGAGCAACGTGCCCGTTCGAGTATACGCCGCGATTCCGAAGTTCGTCGCCTGAATAATCGTCGTTGCACTCACGCCAATCGTCGGCTCGCGCTGCCGATCATCTCCAGTCGCGGCGTACGCTTGCGCCCAGAACGGATCCGCCGCCAGCGCCGGCGAAGCCCCCGCCAAACAGCAGAAACACGCGGCGGCGAGCGCCCAGACACACGCCGCGGCGACCACCCCGACCCACGCCGCCGCTCGCAGCCGAAAGCGTCGCTGAGGGCATTTCAGAACGGCCTTGAACCCGGCGTGATTCGTAACTATCGGGGGGGGCACGACTTGCAGTTTCAAGGCCATGATTCGAGTCCTCCGGTGCAACGACCCTTCGGCCCGAAACCCGCCGAACGACCGGCAGAATTGTCTCAGAATCTCCCTGCACGCGGCGTGCCAGCCGAGAGAATTCTGACCCGAATTGTGGACGATCCGGCGAGACAACCGGCAACAATCGGATGGCGCACGGGTTACGGCGGATCGCGAAGTGGATCGCGGTGGGGGGGCTGGAGCGCCTACGAGAGCACGGCGACCGCGTTGTCCACCGACGCCGATACGCGGAAGAACTTGTCCAGCTTGGTGACCTGCAACACGCCGAGCACCATCGGCGTCGGCTCGGCAAGAATGATCTGGCATTCCTGCGCATTGCCCTGGGCGACGACGCGCACGAGCGCCCCCAGCCCGGCGGAGCCGAGGAAGCTCACGCCGCTCAGGTCGAGCACGATGCGCGTGCCGCGCGTGGCGATGTGCTCGGAGACGGCTTCGACGAGGGCGGTCGGCGCGTCGTCGCGCAGCTCTCCGCGGATGCGCAGCACGTGCACGTCGCCACGACGTTCGCTCTGAATGATCAGCTCGTCCACGCGCGGCTCCCGTATTCCGGACAGCGGGTGGCGCTCAGCGGGATGCCGTGGCGCCCCGCCGCGTCGCGAGCGCGACCCGCTTCGACCTGGGCAGTATACGTGCGGGAGGCGGAGCGTGCAGCCGCGAGTCAGGGGTGCCGCCTTGCGCTGCGCATCGCGGGCTCGCGCCCGCGGCGCGGGTCGTGCGGACCGGCGCGCCGCGCGAGGCGTCCGGCATCACGTGATGCGCGTGCCGGGCAGCCGCGTGCGAGTGAGGTCCGTCGCTCGGCGCGGCGCTTCCTGATTGCGGGGTCCGGCGCTCGCCGGGAGTTGCGGCGGATTTTCGCGGGGCCTATTTCAGGTTCTCGCGATACCACGAGATCGCGCGGCGCAGACCGTCGCTGAAGAACACCTGCGGCGTGTAGCCGATGACGCGCTTCGCCGCTTCGAGGTCGGCGAGCGAGTGCTTCACGTCGCCGGGGCGCGGGTCGTTGTACTCGGCCTGAATGTTCGTGCCGAGCAGCTCGTTCAACTGCTTCAGAATCTGGTTGAGCGTGGTGCGCTCGCCGCACGCAACGTTCACGACCTCGCCGTTGACGTCCGGCGCTTCAGCGGCGAGCAGGTTCGCATGCACGACGTTGTCGACGAAGCAGAAGTCGCGCGACTGCTCGCCGTCGCCGAAGACGACCGGCCGCTCGCCGCGGAGCATGCGGCTGACGAAGGCGGGGATGACGGCGGCGTAAGCGCTGCTCGGGTCCTGGCGCGGGCCGAAGACGTTGAAGTAGCGGAGCGAGCAGGTCTTGAGACCATAGACGCGGGCGAAGACGGCGGCGTAATGCTCGCCGGTGAGCTTGCTGACGGCATAGGGGCTTTGCGGGCGCGGGATCATATCTTCGCGCTTGGGCAGTGCCGGCGTGTCCCCGTAGGCGCTGCTGCTGGCGGAATAAACAACGCGGCGCGCGCCGGCGTCGCGGGCGGCGAGCAGCACGTTGAACGTGCCGGTGATGTTCACGTCGTGGGCCTGGCGCGGATATTGCACGCTCCGCGGGACGCTCGCGCGGGCTGCGAGATGAAATACGGTCTCGACGCCGTGCATGGCGCGCGCGACGGCGGCGGCGTCGCAGATGTCCCCTTCGACGAGTTCGATCCGGCCTTCGAGTTCGGCAATGTTCTTGCGGTGTCCGGTTGAGAAGTCGTCGAGCACGCGCACCGCACGGCCGCGCTGGAGGAGTCCGCGGACGAGGTGGCTGCCGATAAATCCGGCTCCGCCGGTAACCAGGCACAGGCTCATGTCGCAATCTCCGGCAACGAAAAGAAGCGGCGCGCGTTGGCACTCGTGTGTTCTGCGAACGTGTCGAGAGTCTCTCCCCGAAGATCGGCCAGAAAGCGGGCCGTGTGAACCACCAGCGCGGGCTCGTTCGGGCGAATCTTGCGCACCGGCTCGGGCGTCATGTAGGGCGCGTCGGTTTCCACCATGATGCGGTCGGCGGGCGCCGCGCGGGCGGCGTCGCGGATCGCATTCGCGTTCTTAAACGTGACCACGCCCGTGAACGACAGCCAGCTGCCCGCGTCCAGAATGCGCCGCGCGAGCTCGGCGCCGCCGGAGAAGCAGTGGAACACGACGCGGTCGCGCAGTGCGGGGAACTCGCCGAGGATTTCGCAGACGCGCTGCTCGGCCTCGCGGGCGTGGATGATGACGGGCCGGCCCGCGTCGCAGGCCAGCCGCAGTTGCGCGCGGAACACTTCTTCCTGGCGCGGCGGCGGCGCGAAGTTGTAGTGAAAGTCGAGGCCGATCTCGCCGACCGCGACGACGCGCCCGGGCAGCTCGCGCGCGGCGCCCATTCCCTTTTGAAACTCGCGCAGCAGCGCGAAATCGGCGTCCGTGCAGTGGCCCGCTTCGTGCGGATGGATCGCGGCGGCGACGAAGATGTTCGCGCGCGGCGCCGCGATCGCGGCGGCCTCGGCTGCGTCGCGCGGGCTGGTCGCGACGGCGATGCATTGGCACACGTCGGCCGCGGCGGCGCGCGCCAGCACGCCGTCGATCTGGCTCGCGAGGTCGGCGTGCGTCAGATGGCAATGCGTGTCGATCAGCATGCGGCCCCGTCCGGCGCGCGGCTCCGCGCCCGTCGATTGTCACCCCTGCTACGTCGGCGACGGGGCGCCGGTTCGGCGACGCGCGGGTCGCGAACCGCCGGCACGACTTCGGCTATTCGACGTTCTGGATCTGTTCCTTCAGGCGGTCGATCGCGCTCTTGATCTCGATCACGTGCCGGGCGATCTCGCCGTCGCCCGCCTTCGACCCGATCGTGTTTGCCTCGCGGAGCATCTCCTGCACAATGAAATCGAGCTTGCGGCCGGCGGGCTCCGCCCACACATCGCACTCCGCGATCTGCTCGAGGTGGCTGCCGAGCCGCGCGATCTCCTCAGCAATATCGCTGCGCTCCGCGAAGATCGCGACTTCGCGGAGCAGATCGTCGGGCGCGAGCGACGCGCCGCTGCGCGCCAGCAGCTCCTGCACGCGTGCCGTCAGGCGCTCGCGATACTGCTCGACCACGAGCGGCGAACGGACGCGGACCGCGTCGAGATGCCGCCGGATGCGCTCCGTGTGCGCCGCGATGTCGGCGGCCAGCACGCGCCCTTCGCGCTCCCGCATCGCGATCAGTCGGTCGAGCGCCCCGTCCAGCAGCCGCCGGATCGATTCCCACGTCCGCGTCCGCTCGTCCTCGGTCAGTTCGCGCGGCTGGCACACGCCGGGCAGCGACGCAAGCGTTGCGAGATCGATTGTGATTGCCGCGGAGGCGGGGGCCGCGGCGCACAACTGACGCACATAGTTGTGGATCGCGGCGGCATTCAGCTCCTGCGCCGCGGCGGCGCTCAGGTCGCGGACGTGCAGCCGCAGCGTGAGCGTCCCGCGGGTGAGCCGGCGGCGGATCAGCGGCTCGATCTCGCCTTCGAGATATGCGAGTTCGTCCGGCAGGTGGATCGACGTCTTCAGGAAACGGTTGTTGACGCTGCGGATTTCGAGGTGAAACGCGTGGCCGTGCTCGTCGAGGTGCACGTCGCCAAAGCCGGTCATCGAGCGAATCATGCGCTTCGCCAGTGGGACCAGTGCGCAGGGGTCGCCCGGCGGCACGGCCGGTCGGGCGTTGCGACCGACGACTCTGCGCCGCGGGCGGCGCGGCGCGGCAACCACCGCGACCGTGGGGCGCTCATGCGCCGTCGGGTTCGCCGAACACGATGTGTCGGACGAACACCGGCTCGGCGGCGCGCGGCGCGACGGAATCCCAGCGCGGCTCGATCAGACGACGCCCGTCGGTCGGCGCTGATTCGGTCGGCGGCGTCTCGCCCGCGGGCGCCGCGGGCGCCGGCGGCGGTGCGATCGCGGGCGCCGGCGGCACGAAGACGTAGTTCAGGATTACGGCGAAGACGAGATAAATGCCTGCGCCGACCACGGTTACCCACGTCAGAAAGTCGCCCGTCTTGGATCCGAACGCTCCGCCCGACCCGCCGGCTCCGCCGAACGCGCCCGCCAGCCCGACGCCGCGCCCGCGCTGAAGCAGGATCACGAGCAGCAGGAGCAGACAGACGACAGCGAACAGGAACGACAGGATCGTGTGATACCACGCGGCAAGCAGCATGATGGTCTCGACTTCGGGACAAAGCCCGCCCACTTCAGGACGGGTACGCGGCCCGGCCGCCCATTCCGCCGGTCGCGCGCGAACGAAGAGTATAACCCACCGGCGGCGAAACGACCACGGCGCGCCGCACCCCGGCAGTGGGTCAGTTTCGTGAAAAAGTGAATTCGAAAGGGTGGTCCGGGCGTCTCGCCCGTGTCGGCCGAATGAACGCGTGAGGCGCGCGTACCAACCAGATCAGCATTAACGGGCGAGACGCCCGTACCACACGGAGCACCCGGACCAACATGAACGGGCGAGACGCCCGTACCACCCGGATCAAACCGACCCACTACCCGCAACCCCGCCGGCCGCCGCAAGCGCCGTGCCCGCCTCGTTTTATCGCTTAACGCGAGCAACGATAAGGACTTCGACGCTCCCATTCCAAAACTGCGCTCGCGCGGGCTTTCGGTCGCCTCCGGCGGAGCTTCGAGCACAGCCTGACGACAACGAAACGCGGCGCCGGAACATCCTCAAACCACCGGTTCGCCGTGCGAAGTCCGCGTGACGCACGTCGCCGACATGCGAATTCGGGTGACCAGCGTTGCCAGCCTGCGAAGTCGCGTGACCTGCGTTTTCGCCGTGCGATTGCAGCCCTCGTCCCGTCGCGACAGAAATCCGCTTTCGCGGGTTGCCGACGGTGCTGGCGAGCAGCGCGTTGCCCAGTTCGCTCGATGTCCCGCCGTTGTAGACCACCGGCTCGCCGTAGGCGTCGTACTCGTAGCGTTCGACGACGAAGCCGTCTTCATCCGTCAGCGCCGCGACGCGATAGTTCGCGTCCTGGTGATAGAAATACCGCTGCGACCCCTCGGCTTCGACGCAGTCGTCGTCGCCGTCGGTGTCGCGGTCGTAGGCGATCGGCTCGTCGATGTACTGCGTGCCGTACACGAACTGCCCCAGCGTCTGGTTGGTCTCGGCGTTGTCGCGCAGCTCCAGAACCCGCCAGCCCGCGTAATAATAGCGCTCAAACCGCTCGCCCGCCAGCACGCCCGCCGCCCCGCCGGCGTCCGAGCCGGGGACGATGCCCAAGCCCTGGTTGGTCGCCTGTTTCTCGGCGCGCCGAAAAAGAGCCCTGCCGGGAGAGAGCTTCCAATTCACACCGCCCGACGCACTCGCGCCGTCGGATCCGAACGACTCGACACCCGCCGCACCGTCTCTCGCGGGGATGGCGGCGTTCGGTCGGCGGGTTCGCAACCCGGTAGAATCCGCGCGCCGCCGCGACCGGGAACGCGCGAAGCCGACTTGAGCGCATAGGCAACTCGTTGAGAGTCTCGCGGGAGAAACGACTCGATGTCCGCATTCCACAAGCCGCACGTCTGGTTCCCGCCCGCGCTGCTCCTGCTCTGCGCCGTCGGCGCGCTGCTGCTCGCCCGCGACGACGCCACGCTCCCGCTTTCCAAGGACATGCAGTACTACTGGGCCCGCCACTATTGGCAGGCCACGCTCGACGCCGTCAGTGTCTCGTGCGGCGTCGGGCTGGCGACGTACGGCCTCTCGACCGATTACACGGCGCGCGGACAGTGGACGCTCGCGCTGCTCGGCGTCGGCGGCGCGGCGCTGTTTCTCGTCGCGAGCGTGCAGGCGTTTCACCGCGTGGCGGCGGCCGACGGGCGGCGCGCCATGCCGGCGGTGTGGGCGGCGCTGGTCGCGTTTGCGATCGTGCAGTTCGTCGGCGTGCTCACCGTGGGCGTGACGCAGACCGCGCTCGGCGTTTCGTTCGACATCGCCGCAATCGCACAGAGCGGCATCGCGACCGCGGCCTCCACCGGCTGGCTCGACAACGCCGCCGATCGCCGCGAACAGTGGTCCCTCGCCGGCGTCGGCCTGCTCGCGGCGCTGGGACCGGCGGTTTGGCTGCTCGCGTGGCCGCGCTGGCGCACGCTCGCCGGCGGCGTCGCGCCGATCCTGCGCGTCGCGCTCGGCTACGCCGCCTTCCTGCTCGCCGCGATCCTCCTCATGACCGCGCTCGAAGCGCCGCGCGGCGGAACGTCGCTTGCCCGCCGCGACGCCACCCCCGAAACGACCGGTCTCGCGCGCTTGGAGCGGAGCGCGCTACAGACGCTGGCGGCGGCGGGCGCGGGTCTACAGACCAGCCCGCTCGCGGACCGCGCCTTCAGCGACGGCTCCAAGTTCCTCCTCGCGGTGGTCATCCTCGTCGGCGGCCTGCCCGGCGGCGTCACCGGGGGCATGAAGTGGCCCCTGTTCGCACTTGTCGCGACGGCCGGCTTCCGCGCGCTCCTCGCGCACGCGCGACGCGCGAACCACGGCCCCGCATACATCCGCGCCGGCGACCACGCGTCCGCGCCGGCGATCTCAGACCACGCGCGGGCGCAACCGGACCCGTCGACGCCATCGGACTCGCCGACGCCGGTCGACCACGCGACGGTCGCTCCGCCGGCGCATCGCGCAACCTTCGCGCCGGCCGCACACGCCGCGCCAAGCGCCGCCCGCGACTCCGCCGCCTGGATGCGCGCCGCGACCGCCGTCGTCGCCGCCGTCATGCTCCTCGCCGTCGGCGGCGCGCTTGGCCTGCTGCTCATCGAAAGCGCGACGGCATCGGCGTATCAGCCCGCGCCGAGCTTCGCCGACGCGCTGCTCGACGCCGCTTCCGCCGTCGGCGGCGCAGGGCTGACCACGGGCCTCTTTGCCAGCGTCACCAGCCGCAATCTCTCCAGCGGAATCCGCCAGGCAACCGATCAGTATCAATACGGCATGGCGTGGTTCATGCTGCTGATGCTGTTGGGTCGCGCGGCGCCGGTGGTGGTGCTGGGGCGCGCCGCGGCCTCGGAGCGCCGCGCCGCCGCGTGAGGCGGACCGATGCGCATCGTGGGGATCATTCCGGCGCGGCGCGGATCGAAGCGACTGGCACACAAGAATCTCGCGCCGCTTGGCGGCCGGCCGCTGCTCGCGCACACCTGCGCCGCCGCGCTGCAAAGCGGCGCGCTCGCGCGCGTGCTCGTCAACACCGACAGCCCCGACATCGCGGCCGTCGCGCTGCAATGCGGCGTCGAATGCCCGGCGCTGCGACCGGCGCGCCTCGCGCAGGACGACACGCCGACGCGCCTCTCGAACATGTTCCTGCTCGAAATGCTCGCAACGGGCGGCGAGCGCTTCGACGCGATCATGGTATTGCAGCCGACGTCGCCGCTCCGCACCGCCGCCGACATCGCGTCGGCCGCGGCGTTGTTCGAGCGCGCGCGGCCCTGCGCGGTCGTGTCCGTGTCGCCGGTCGCGCCCGCGAGCTGGCTCGGGCGCGTCGACGAATCCGGCACGCTCGCTCGGCACGAAGGCGACGCGACGGTGTATCGCCTCAACGGCGCCATCTACCTGCACGAATGGAGCGACTACGTCAACGACCGCACCGCCGCACGCACCGTCGCGTATGTCATGCCCGCGGAGCGCGGCGTCGACATCGACACGGCGGCAGACCTGGCGGCGGCGGAAGGTCTGCTGCGTCACGTCCAGGCGCACACGACGGACGACGCCGGCGCCGGTCATCCCGGGGCACGGGATCGCGCGTCGCGGTTCAGCGCCGCCCGCCCCGCCGCGTCCGTGCCGTTGGGTCCGCCAGCGCGTCAGGCGCCTGCCGCCGCGCCCGCCTGACACCGTGACACTTGGAACCACCGATTCATGGAGCGAGTCGAGCCACGCACCGTTCCTGTCGCCGACCGGCTGATCGGTCCCGGGCAGCGCGTATTCGTCATCGCGGAAGCCGGCGTGAACCACGACGGCGCGCTCACGCGCGCGTTGGCGCTGGTCGACGCGGCACGCGACGCCGGCGCTGACGCCGTCAAGTTCCAGGTATTCGACGCGGACGAGCTCGCCACCCGCGCGGCCGGCGCGGCGGATTATCAGCGCGCCGCGGGTTGCGCACCAACACAGCGCGACCTGCTTCGGCGGCTGGAGCTGAGCGATGCGGACTTCGCGCGAATCCGGGCACACTGCGATGCAACCGGCGTCCTCTTTCTCGCGACGCCCTTCGGCGTACGAGACCTGGCGCGCCTCCTGGAGCTCGCGCCGCCCGCCATCAAGCTCGCCTCGACCGACCTCAACCACGTGCCGCTGGCGCGGGCCGCCGCGGCCACCGGTCTGCCCGTCATCGTTTCGACCGGCGCTGCGACATACGCAGAGATCGAAGCAGCCCGGGCGCGCTGGAACGCGTGGGACGCCGCCGACCGGCTCATCCTGATGCACTGCGTGAGCTGCTACCCGACGCCCGTCGACGCCGCGAACCTGCGCGCGATCGCGTCGCTGCACGCGCTCAGCGGTGCGCCCGTCGGCTTCAGCGACCACACCACGTCCATCGAAACCGGCGCGTGGGCCGCGGCGGCCGGGGCCTGCGTGCTTGAGAAGCACCTCACGCACGACCGCGACGCGGCCGGCCCGGACCACGCCGCCTCGCTCGAGCCGGCCGCGTTTCGCGCTTATGTCGCGCGCGTGCGCGCCGTGGAAGCGGCGCTCGGCAGCGGCGCGCTGGGACACGGCGCGCTGGAGAACGACGTCCGCGTCGCGGCCCGCCGCAGCGTTGTCGCCGCCATCGATCTGCCTGCCGGCGTGCGGCTCGACGCCGACCTGCTCGCGGTCAAGAGACCCGCCGGCGGCATCGGTCCAGAGGATTTTGACGACCTGATCGGCCGCCGCCTCGCCGTCGCCGTCGCGCGCGACACGCCGCTCGTGTGGAGCATGCTCCTGTGAGCGCGCCGCGGGCGCGACCGGCTCGCGCGGCCGCTCGGCGCCGCCGCTCACCCGCCGCATCGCCACGCGCACCGGCCGCCGCGCGAAGGAGAATCCGCGTCGCGGTCGTCACCGGCACGCGCGCCGAGTACGGGCTGCTCCGCTCGACCCTCGCCGCGCTCCGCGCTTCGCCCCGCTGCGAACTCCAACTCGTCGTGACCGGCATGCACTTATTGCGACGCTTCGGGCACACGATCGACGACATCCGCCGCGACGGGCACCCCATCGCCGCACGCATTCCGATGCAGCGCGGCGACGGGTCGGCAACCGACCAGGCGGAGGGCTTGGCGCGCGGCGTCGCGGCGATCGCGCGGTTCTTCGAGCGCAGCCGCACCGAGCGCGCCGTCGTCCTCGGCGACCGAATCGAGGCGCTCGCCGCTGCGTTCGCCGCGGTCGCCACCGGGCGTACGCTCGTGCATATCCACGGCGGCGACGTCGCACCCGGCGACTTCGACGATCGGCTGCGCGCCGCGATCACCCAACTCGCGGACCTGCACCTGCCCGCGACGCAGGCCGCGGCGCGACGCGTGATCGCGATGGGCGCGAACCGGGCGCGCGTCCACGTCGTGGGCGCGCCGGGGTTGGATGACGTGTTTCAACTGCGCGAATCCCTGCCGCGCCGAAGGGCGCTCGCCCCGCGGGCGGCGCGCGCGCGCATCGCACGCCGTGCGCCGCTCGTCCCGGCGCCGTCGCGCACGGCGTTGATCATTCAGCATGCGCATGGGCGCAGCGACTCCACCGAGCAGCGCGTGATGCGCGACCTGCTCCGCGCCGTCGCGAGCCGCGGCCTTTGCCGGACCATCATCTTTCCGAACTCGGACCGTGGGCACCGCGGCGTGCTGCGCGCGATCGACGCACACCTGCGCGAGAGCCCCGCCGGCGAAGTCGACGTGCACCGCTCGCTGCCGCGCGAGCGGTTCCTGCGGGCGCTCGTCGACGCCGAACTGCTGGTCGGAAACTCCTCGTGCGGACTGATCGAGGCGCCCGTCGTCGGCACGCCCTCGATCAATGTCGGCGATCGACAGCGCGGGCGCGAGCCCGGCGGACCCGGTGTGTTTCACGCCGGCGAGTCGTACGCCGCAATCGCCGCGGCGATCGACGACGCCCTGCCGGGGAAACGCGCGCGCCGCTGCTTCCGGCGCGGGCCCTATGGCCGCGGGGGCGCCGGCGCGCGGATCGCACGTTGGGTGCTGGCGACCCTGGGTCGCACCTGAGCGCACTGGGTTGGGACGGTGCGGATGCGGTTTGGTGCGCGCCGCTCAGCGAACCGTTGTCACCGTCGAATGCCCCGGCGTGAGCGCGTCGTACACAAACTGCACGTCCTCATCGCGCATCCGGATGCATCCCATCGACGCCGCCGAACCGACCGAGTCGGGCTCGTTCGTGCCGTGAACGCCAAAGCTCTGCTGCCCCACGGCGCCGCCTTCGACCCCCTTCAGTCCGATCCAGCGCGTCCCGAGCGGGTTATCCGGCCGCCCGCCGGGAACGATCGGGCGCCCCGGCGCCGACGGCGGCGGGTAATACGTCGGGTCGACGAGCCGATCGGAGACCTGCCAGACGCCCGCGGGCGTCCCCGTGTCCGACCGCCCCACGCCGACCGGGTAGCTGCGCACGTACGTGTCCTGCAAATAAAGGTCAATCCGAAACTCGGACAGGTGAATCCGGGCATGAAACGGCCCGCGCGGAATCTTGATCCGCTGACCCGCCCGCAACCGGGCCGCGTCGCTGATGTTGTTGATCCGCATCACAATCTCGTAGGGAACCTGAAATCGCCGCGCGATCGACGACAGCAGCTCGTTCGGCTGAACGGTGTACACCTCGACGAGCGGGTCGTCACGCGTGATGCGGCTTGAAAAGACCGACTCGTCGGCGATGCGGGCGGCGAGTTCTCGCACATCGCGTGGCGGCGCGCTCCCGGGTGTGCGGTTGATCGCCGCACCGAGCGCGGCCCGTGCCTCCACCACCCGGCCCGCGTCGAACAGTTCGCGTGCTTTTGCGACATCGGCGATGCCCGTTCCGCGCTGCGTCTCGGCATCCTGCGAAGCGTGCGATGGCGGAACGCTCTCGCGCGGGAGCGCGGGGGCCAGCGCTTCACGCGGAATTTCCGACGAATCACCCGTGATCGCGGACTCCACGCGCGCCGGCGGCGCGCTGCGCGCGGCCGGTGCCGGCGGCGCCGCGGGCTGCGCCGACGTTGTCGAGCGCCCGGTTGCGGAGTCGCCCGCCGAAGCGCCAACGGTCGGCGCGGGAGACGACGCGCTCGCGGCCGGCTTCGACGCGATCGGAGGCACAGCCGTCCCGCTGGGCGCCGACGCGCGGCGCGCGTCCGAAACGCCGGCGGTGGGGGCCGGCCCAGCCGCGGCGGTCGTCATCGGCCGGCTCACCGGCGCAGATGCCGATCGCGCCGTTACGTCGTTCGAGCGGCCCGGATCCGGACGGCCGCGCCACGGTCGCATTTCATTGCTGTCGCGGCCGACGAATGCGTCGCAGCCGCACAAGCCACTCAGAAAAACCGCGGCGCAAGCCAGCTGCGCAGCGCGAGGGTTGGACATCCGCCGTCGGGTCGAGGTGTTCACCGCTTTTCTCCAAAGCGCTGCGGGCTGGGCCCGCGGGCCGACAGACAGGCGTCGTGCCGCCGCGCCGCCGGCCTCGCCCCGACCGTCGCCACGGACCCCGCCGGTCCTCACCACGGTTGGCTGCCCCGGGAGCCCTTCGAGTATTCTATCGGACGAGTCGCGGCCGCAGTGCAGCTTTTGCGCCGGCCCGCACTCGGAGCGCACGGAGGCGCCCGCATGACCCGTCGAGCTGTTGCCCCGCGAATTGAGGTCGCCGCACTCGCCTGCTCACCCGCCTTCGAAGACGCCCTCGCCGCGTTTCACGTATACCTGAACGTCGAATGCGGACTCGCCGCCAACACGCTCGCCGCCTACGAGCGCGACCTGCGCCGCTTCGGCGACTTCCTCCGGCGCGCCGCGCTCGACAACTGGGCCGAGATCACGCCGCTCGTGATCCAGCAGCATCTCGTCGAACAGACGGCCCACGGCTATTGCGAGAGCTCGCTGGCGCGGCACGTCGTCGCGATCCGCGTCTGGCTGCGCTGGCTGCACGACACCAAACGCGTGCCGACCGACCTGACCACGCTCCTGGAATCGCCCAAGCGCTGGCAGCGCCTGCCCGAGACGCTCCCGCTCGAACGCACCGCCGAGCTCGTCACCTCTCCCGACCCCGACCACCCCCTCGCGCTGCGCGACCGGGCGATCCTTGAACTGTTCTACGGCTGCGGGCTCCGCGTCAGCGAGCTGTGCGCGCTCGCCGAGCGCGACGTGAACCGCACGGTCGGCTACGTCCGCTGCCTCGGCAAGGGACGCCGCGAACGCGTCGTCCCGCTCGGACGGATGGCGGCCGACGCGCTGGCAGCCTATCTCGACAATCTCCGACCGAAACTGCTCGAACGCAGCGTTGCCGCAGCGCGGCTGCCCGGCCCGCTTACGCGCAGCGCCAGGGCCGCCGCACCGCTGTTTCTGAGCAGAAACGGCGGCGCCATCGAACGCACCGCTGTCTGGCGCATGGTGCGCCGCGAAGCGAAGCGGCGCGGCATCGCGGGCAGGGTCAGCCCGCACACGCTGCGGCACAGCTTCGCGACGCACCTGCTCGAAGGCGGCGCGGACCTGCGCATCGTGCAGGAGCTGCTCGGCCACGCGAGCGTCGCGACCACCGCGATCTACACGCATGTGCAAACACGCCGACTCAAGGAGATTCACGCCCGCTGTCATCCGCTCGGCGGCGCGGCAAAGGAGCACGATCAGACCTCGTGTAGTGCGTCGGAATAACCAGGTCTCACCCGACCCGGAGCATCGGCGTCCCGCCGGTGCGACAATCCAGCTCCGCACCGGCCAGAGGCCGATCTCCCGACAATTCTTACGACGCGGTGTTTTCGAGGCACTACACGCGGAGCTGCTGTACTTCTGGAACCGTCCGGGGACCGCCCAATCTCGCAGACATGATTGCGGATTTCGCGTCCGAAGGGCGCGGTTGCGTGCGAGCGAAATGCGGCTCCTCACGGCGGCCGTCGCACGCGCCGCAAGATTCCCCGTCCGGCACGTCCGCGGCGATGGTCCATGCCGCTACGCGACGCGCGGCCGACCATGCGCGCGATCAGTTCCGGCCCATTTCCACCAGCGGGCGTCCGGTGCGGGGGCGGTATTTTTGGAGCAGCGAGCGGAGCTTGGGTTGGTCCGGCTGGATCTCCAGGCTCTGGTGCCAGGCTTCGACCGCCTCGTTGAGATACGCGACGTTTTCGGGCGCTTCGAGATACTGCGACATCCGCACGACGCCGTAGCCGGCGAACGCGGCGGCGTTGCGTGGATCGAGCGCGATGGCGCGGAGGTAACTCTGGGCGGCCTGGTCGAGGCTTTGCTCGCGCCAGAGGCAGTAACCGAGCCGCTCGTGTGCGATGGAGAGGTTGCCGTCCATTTTAATCGCGGTTTGCAGCGTCTGGCGCGCGACGGCGTAGCGGTCCTGGTTGAGATATGCGGTCGCAAGATTGACCAGCACGACGGGCTGCCGGGTGTTGCATTCGAGCGACTGCTTGTAGGCGCGGATCGCTTCGTAGTATTCGCCTTGCGCATCGTAGACCGCGCCGAGGTTGCTCCAGGCATAGGCGCTGTGCGAGTCGATGTCGACCGCGCGTTTGTATTTGTCGGCGGCCTTCTCCAGCTCGCCGTTCTGGTGATAACAGGCCGCGAGACGGAAGTGGGCGTCGAAGTTCCGCGGGTCGAGCTGGCAGGCGAGCACATAGGCGCGGATCGCCTGCGTCACCTTGTTGAGCAGACGGTACACCTCGCCGAGCTCGAACGCGGGCGTGAACTTCGAGCCGTCGAGCTTGACGGAGGTTTCGAGCGCGTCGGCGGCCTTGTCGAGGTCGCCGGTCTGTTTGTACAGCAGCCCCAGCTTGGTATGCCCGTCGGCGTAGGTCGGGTCGATTGTGACGGCTTTCTGAAACTCCACGAGCGCGGCGTTCAGATCCTTCACGGCAAGGGCTGCGTCGCCACGCTCCAGATGGCTGCGGGCGGCCTCGTGTCGCAAGGCACAGCTTGTGAGCATCAGCGAGAGGGAGGCGAGAAGCGCCCAGGCGAGCCGGCCGGCGGGCGCGGGAACGATTGCAATCGCGGGGCATCGCGGCGGCGGCGACGAGGACGATCGACGACCGGTTGGGACGCGCGTCACCAGCTCTCCCGATTCCCCGTTGCGCGCGGTATGCCGCTGACGGAGGCAAACTCTGGCCTGGGGACCGACCCCGACTCTTGCGCCGCGCGGACCGCGCAGCTCCTGCCGCGCCGCGGGGAGCCGCCGCGTGGGACGGTTCGCGTACCGGCCCACGAATTCCGGCGGGCATGTTTGTACCGATCGCGCGGCGGGGGTGTCAAACGGCCGCCGCGACGACGCGGTTGAGCGGGCTTCCCGCGTGATTATCGGATGGATCGCGCAAAAAATGAACCGTGCGGCCGGGTCGCGGGGGCGGCGCGAGCGCCTGGAATCGACGAGCGTGGCGCAGCGCCGGGGTGTCGCGGAGTCGGCGGCGTCGCGTTGCATCAGGGCGTGGTTGTGCCGGCGCGCGGCGGGTTGCGGTCGGTTCCGGCGTCGCGGTCGGGAAGTGGGTCTGCGACATGCGCCGGCGTCACGGGTTGAGTCGTGGGTTTACGGGCGCCCCACTCGAGCAGGTAGCTCTGGGCAAGGTCGCGGACCAGGGCGTCGCGGTCCTTGTCAGCGACGCGCGCGAACGCCCCCGATTCGCCCGCGCCCTGTCGCGCCAGTAGGCGGAGCGCGAAGAGCCGCACGAGCCAGTGGGGATGTTCGGCGCACTGCCTGACGGCGCGGAGCATGGCGAGATCGAGTCCGACCACCTGGAGCGCATCGAGAGCGCGGGCGCGGGTCTCCCAGTCGCTCGTGTCGAGCGCGGTGAGCAACTCGTGATACAGCCGGTCGGCGGATACGGGTGCAGGCTCGTAGTCGAGCTGCTCGCGGGACGCGCGCTGGCTTTCGCTGAGCAGTTGGGCGCAGCGCTCGATCGCCAGGTGGCGCGCGTCCGGCGGGCCGTCGTCGATTGCGGCGTAGAGCGCCTCAAGCGCCGCGCGCTCGGTGTGCGCGGGAATGCGATTGAAGACGACTGGTTTCAACCGCTGGCCGTGGGCGGTGGGTTCCCAGCGCCCGTCGGGCAGTTCGACCGGGTCGAGCAGCGCGTTCAGGGTGACGCGGAGCAATTGCTGCGGGTTGAGGCGCGCGGTGCGGCGCAGCGGACCGACGTTCAGCGTGCGACGGACGCGAATGGTCTGGCCAGGGCGGAGCACACGGGCGCGGTCGAGACTCACGGTGATCAGGTTGGGCAGCTCGCGCTCGCGTCCGCCATCGATGCGGAAGGAGACGAGAAACACCGGGTTGATGAGACCGTCCGGGCCGAGCGTAATAGGGACGGATCCGCGATTCGTGAGCGAGAAGGTCGCCCACCAGGGGTCGGCCGGCTCGAAGTTCGACTGCTCGGGGGTGATGTCGGCGACAACGTCGCGCGGCAGCCGATCGGCGTAGCTGAGCAGCTCGCGGTCGAAACCGGTGAGGGGTTCGAGCGCGTCTTCGCCGCGGCGGGCAGGCTGGGTCGTGGGAAGTGGCCCGAGCGACTTGAGCAGCTCATGCGCGGGGCCGGCGCGGGGGATCGATTGCAGGCTGAGCACGATGCGGCGCGGGGCGGCGGCGTCGCCTCCGTCGGCGAGTAGCTTGGCGAGACGATAGGCGGCGAACGGGTCGCGGCCGGCGACACGCATCAGCGTGCGCTCGGCGAGTGCGGAGCGCAGGTTGTCGGCGAGCGCCCAGCCATGCACGCGCGTCACATAGGGATCGTCCGGAGCGCGGTGGATCGCGGACTCGGAGAGCATGAGGGCGCGTTGCGGCTGCGCGTCGATGGTGCAGTGGAACCAGGCGGCGTCGGCCAGCTCGCGGACCGACCAGTCGGCCGGGTCGCGCATCTCGGCGAAGCGCTCGGCGAGGCGCGTCCGCAGCGCGTCGGCCTCCGCGCTGGGACCGCGGCGCGTGAGGAGCCAGTGCAACAGGAAGAGCGTCGAGGCTGGGGCCGCGTCGGTGGCGGCGGCGCGCTGGGCCGCGGTGCGGGCGCGGTCGAGTTGTCCGCTGCTGACCAGATTCTCGGCCAGCCGGGCGAGTTGCTCCGGGCCGAGCGTGGTCCCGGCGGACTCGCCGACGCGGACCGCGTAGTCGAAGAACGCCTGGGCGTCGAGCGTGTCGCCGCGTTGTGCGAGCAGGTCCGCGACCTGCCACGCGAGGTCGGCGCGGAGCGGGTTGGCGTGGAGCGCGCGGAGCGTCGGGCGAAGCCGCGCCGCGTGCGGGGCCTCGGGCTCGAGTAGTTTCAGAGCGAACAGCAGAGCGTCGGGGTGGTCGGCGTCCAATGCGAGCGCGCGGTCGAGTGCGACGCCGGCGGCGGCGCGGTCGCCGGTCTGGAGCAGCACGTCACCGAGGCGCGTGTGCAACAGTGCCTGTAGTTCGTTCGGACGATTGTCGGCGGCCAGGGCGCGCAGCGCGTCGATGCGGTCTTCCGGCGTGGTGAGCTCCGCGAGGCGCAGGTCGAGCCAGCGCGCGAAAGCGCCGGCGTGGGACGGATCGGCACGGACGAGACACTCCAGCGCCGCGCGGCCCGACTCGGCGTCCTCGGACAGCACCGCGAGTTCGTAAAGCCACGCGTGCGTGTCGCCGAGCGACGGGTCGAGGCGCGCTGCGGCGCGCAGCAGCGTGCGGACGTGGAGCACGTCCGCGGCCGTGCGCGGCCCGCCACCGCGGAGCGCGTGGTCGCGGGCCAGATCGACCAGCAGTTGAGCGGTGGAGAGTGTCGGCGCCGGCGCGGGGGGAGCTTCGACGTGCGCCGGCTGGGCCGCGACCCAGGGCGCGCTGAGTGCGACCACCAGCAGGAAGGCGGCGGAGCTCTGGGGCGCGTGGGCTGCCGCGCTCGGCGTAGCGGCGGCGCCAGCGGCGGGCATGGGCGTTGGAGCCCGGGGTATCCGGCCGAACCGCTCGGCCGGCGCGGGCCGCGTGGATGAGGTCGCACGCCGCGTGCGAACGCGGCGCGCGGCGCTGGATGGCGCGCGGCGGGTTCGCGGCGCGACGCGGAGCGCGGCGGTGCGCCGTGCGGAAGACGAGCGGGGCGGGCGTGTTGCGCGTGGGCGGTTCACGTTCCCATCTTGGACTTTGCGCCGGCCCGCAGCGCCTTGGCTCTGCGCTTGAGGCGCTGTCGGTTCTTGCGGTGCTTTTGCGAAGCGCGGCGGACCTTCTTGTTCACTTGCAGCTCCCCAACTTTGAGGGTTGACCAACGCGGGCACGCGCGCGCCCGGCGGGTGCGCTTCTAGCCGACGCGGGCGTTTTTTTCCAGCGCCGCCTGGGTTTTCGACTTCCCGGGCGCGGCGCGCCTGATCCTCGTGTGGTGGCGCGTGACACTTGAGTCGGCGGACCCGGCGGAACGGGTGATTGGCGTAAGCGCCGCGCGATGGCGCTGGGGTCGGACGTGGCGGCGCGGGCGGGGATCGGCGGGCGCGCGGGTTTGTTCGGCGTTCAGGTGCAGGCCGGCTCGAGCACAGCGTGCATCGACCCGGAGGACCGTTCGAGGCGCGGGTCGGCGCCGTAGGCGTGGATCTGGTCGCGCTTGAGCTCGGCGCGTTCGAGGTGGGTGGTTTCGACGATGACGCGGCCGGTTCGGTCAACCTCGCAGGCTTTTTCGTACGCGACGGCGCGCGGGTGGGAGAAGAGCCTGGTGAGCATGTCGATGACGTATTCGTAGGTGTGTTCGTCGTCGTCGAGCAGGATGACATTCCAGCGCGGGGCCGGCTTGGACTTGGGCTGCGCGGGCAGGACGGCGCTGCTGTGTTCCTGATCCGCCATCGCGACGCACTCCCCACACCCGGCCTTTTCATATCGTAGCTGGGCGGGTGCGGGCGGCCAACGTCCGATTGCGGAATGCCCAGCGCGGGTCGAACGAGCGTCCGGGCCGCGTTCGGGAGCCGGGTGGGTGTTCGCGGGTCTCGTTTCCCGGTTCCGCGCGCCTTGAAATCCGCCCCGCTTGCGCTATGTTATAATAAGTTCTGAAACATCTGAGAACATTCTCAGGGAGGGCGCTGGCATGCGCAACACGCTGACGGAAGTCCGCAACATGCTCGTCCGGCGGTGGGGCGAAATGAGCGGCTACTGGGGCATCAACCGCACGATGGCGGAAATTCATGCGCTGCGTTACATCTCCGGCGAGCCGCTCTGCTCCGACGACGTGATGGAGCAGCTCCAGATTTCGCGCGGAAACGCGAGCATGAACCTGCGGGCACTGGTGGACTGGGGGCTGAGC
>JBFXAM010000017.1:0-52457 GCA_050184295.1 Phycisphaerae bacterium
TGACCAACGACGGGCGCATCGGCGGCGTGAACACCGCGACGCTGAGCTTCGCCAGCGCGCTCGCCTCCGACGCGGCGCTCTACGCGGTCGACGTCACCGACGCCTGCTCAACCACACGCAGCAGCGCGGCCCAGCTGCGCGTGTACACGCCGGGCGATCTGAACTGCGACGGGGTGGTGAACAACTTCGACATCGATCCCTTTGTGCTCGCGCTGACCGACCCCGCGGGCTATGCGGGCGCGTTCCCCGCGTGCACGGCGCTCGCCGCCGACGTCGACGGCGATACGTCGATCAACAATTTCGACATCGATCCGTTCGTCGCGCTGCTCACGCAGTAGGTTCGCGAACGGCACGCGCCGCCGTGCAAGCCGGCGTCGTCGCGCCGTGCGGCGGATGGAGTCGATTCATCTGCGGCGCGCCCGGCGCGGTCTCGAATCGCAGCGGCGCCTCTGTCGCGCGGACCCACCCGGGCTTATTGTGGCCCACGGGGGTTGATGGAGGATCACGCGCCTGTGAATCGGCTCAGCGTTCTGTCGGTTACGCTTATCATGCTCGTCGGCCTGTCCGGATCGCACGCCGTGGCGGAGGACGCGCCACAGCCCGCGAGCGCGCCGGCGTCGCAACCCGCGGCGCCAGAATCGACGACCCGCCCGTCCGTTGACTCGCTTCAGTCCGAAGTGGTCGAGAACATCCGCGGCCAGCGAATCGGCGCCGCGACCATCGCGGACCTGCAGCTGCCGGATGACTTCCTCCGGCGCGCCGCCGACCGCATCATCCGCCTCAGCTACGAGCAGCGCTACCGGGTCGTGGTCGCCGAGCCGACGACCCGTCCCGCGCCGCCGCCGGCCACGCAACCCGCGCCCCCCCCGATCCCGCCGCGGTGGCTGATGGTCGTCCCGCTGCGCGGACCGGTCGCTGCGGACGACCCGCGCACGGCGCTGCCTGTAACGCGGCCGGCGCTGCGCGGCTTTCGCGGGTCCATCGGAGCGGCCGGGGAGGATCGCTGGCTATTCGACCCGGCTCCCGACGCGACTCCGGATCAGCGCCGCGCGATCGAGCTGGTGGCGCGGAGGCTGGCGCCCGACGGCTTGCTGCCAACGCTTGCGCTGGCGCTCGAAGCGCTCGGCGCACAGCGCTTCGTGGACGCCAATGAGCG
The DNA here is from genome assembly GCA_050184295.1 of Phycisphaerae bacterium. GTDB lineage: Bacteria > Planctomycetota > Phycisphaerae > UBA1845 > Fen-1342 > JBFXAM01. The sequence goes on from JBFXAM010000017.1 coordinate 1,157, forward strand.
CGCGCTGGCCGAGCTGCGCGCCGTCGGCCTGCCAACCGATCTGTTGCGCTACTTTCGACTCGACGGCGCCGCCGAGGCCGACGCCGCCCATGTCGTTCGAGCCATTGCGCGTCGTCTTGCCGACGGCGCTCGCGCCGCGGATCTCGTGCGCGCGTTCGCCGCCGCCCCGTTCCAATTCGCGCCCACGCGCGCCGGCTTCCGCGCCGCGAGCGAGAGCGGCGACGACGACTTCGCGTTGCTCCGCATGCAGGCGGTCCATGCGTTGCCTTTCCTCGCCGAAGGCGACGGCAGCAGCGCCGACCTCGTCCGCTGGTTCGCGACGCGCCTGCCCGACGTGCCGCTGCTGCTCACCGCGAACGACGCGATCGCAAGCAACCTCGGCGACTACCTCGCGGCCACAGCCGAAAACCGCACAGCGCCGGTCACGATCGTCGCGACTCCCATGCCGCAGGCGCCGTGGGCACAGGACAATGGCAAGGCCGGAACGATTGACGGAGGCGGCGGACCACCCACCCTGGCGACACTGACGCCGCGCTACGCGAGCCGCGGCGAAGACGGCTCGGGGCTGCTGCCCGGCGACTCGTTTCTCTTCGATCCGCTCGCCTCATCCGGCCACGCCGTAGTCCACTCGCCGCTGCTGTTTCAAGGCGGAAACACGCTCGTCGTCCGCAACCCGCAGGGCAGCCGACGCGTGCTTCTGCTCGGCGAAGCCGAGGTCTACCGAAACACGGCGCTCGGCCTCTCGCGCGTCCAGACCCTCGAAGCGTTCCGCGTCGAGTTCGGCGTCGACGACGTCGTGGTGCTGCCGGCGACATCGCATCACATCGACTTCACGCTCACCGTTCGCGCCATTGACGGGCGACTCGTCGCGCTGGTCGCCGACACGCGCCTCGCGCTGCCCGGCGTGCTGCGTTGCGGCGTCGACGCGCTGGTGCGCGACGGATTGCTGCCCGCCGACGTGGAGAAGATCATCGGCGCGCATCTCGACGCGGGTCGGCTCGGTGACGCGGCTGCGGAGCTGGCGGCGGGGCTGTCGGAGCAGGCGATCGGGCTGGGCCACTTTCGCCAGACCTTCACGGAGAAGTTCGCGAGCGCGCCGTCAGAGTCCGCGGTCGGAAACTTCCAGCGGTTCATGTTCGCGATCGATATCGCGCTGGCGCTGGATTCGAAATTCGAAGAAGGATCGATGGATCCGCACGCCGCCGCGTATCAGCGCGCCTTCCGGCGGCAGGCGAGCGAACGTGCGGCGCTCTGCGCACAATTGCGGGAACTGGGGTGGAAAGTCGTGCGCGTGCCGTCGCTCGCCGACGGAGATCGCGGAATCACGTACGTCAATGGTCTGCATGATCGGACGCGCTACCTGATGCCCGCGCACGGCGGGCTCTTCGCGCCGCTCGACGAGGTGGCGGCGGCGGCGTTTCGCGCGGCGCTCGGCTCCAATGTGCGGGTGCTTGCCGTGCCGACCGCCGAGCTTCAGCGCCGCAACGGGGCGGTCCACTGCGCCGTGTCGGCGTTCCACCATCGCTGAGCGGTTTCAGAAGCGGTTCCGGCGTGATCGCGGCGCGTGACCGACGAACTTCTACGAAGCTCGACGAACTTTGACGGACACGCCCGGGAGGCCGCGTCTGCGTGGCGTACCGCCGAAAAAGCATGGGTAAGGTCCGAAAATCACGGCGTCCTTTCCGCGGCGGGTACGGCGCCGAGCGGTTTTTTCTTGCATCCGTGCGGCGCGCCGGATACATTGCAGCACGCTGGGATATTCCGCTGGTCGCCACGAGCGATTTCTGTGCTCGTGCGCTCTGGGTCGGATATCCAACACGGGCCGTCAGCGGCTTGCACTGGGCACAAGTTTACGTCGTTCGATCCACATTCCATGCGGAGGTCTGACAGTGAGGAAACTCGCAGCCTGTCTTTGTACGTCGGCGTTTGCGCTGGGCACCGCCCTCGCGCAGCTCGAAGCCCCTCAACTCGGAGACGCCGGCGCGTCGAACTTCGCGCCGACCAGCGGCAGTATCACGCTCCGCTTGGACGGCGTCGCGCTCGAACAGCAGGGCGTCGCCGCCTACTTCCCGCAGCTCGAGGCGGCGTTTGACATCAGCGCGGACTCGAACTTCGTAATCTCCGACAGCATCAGCGCGCCGGGGCTCACGCTCAACTCGACCGGCGTGTTTCCCATGGATCTCGGCACCGACGAAGGCACCTTCGCCGGCGATCTGCGCCTCGTTTCGATCGGCGACGGCAACTTCCGCGCCGTCGACACGCTGCACTCCGGCCGCGATCTCTTCATCCTCACCGCCACAGAGACGCAGCTCGACGCCGTCGGACGCGTGCTGCTGATCGGCGGCGAGATTCGCGTTTCGCCGCGCTTCGCGAAGGAGATCGGCGCGAATGTGACCGAGGATCCGGTCGGCGACTTCGCGGTCACGGCCAATCTGGTCGTCACCAACGCGCTCGTCACCGGCGCCGAGTCGACCGACGTCGCGTCGGGCGGCATCGCCGAAGATCCGCCGATCGGTTGTCAGGGCGCCTCGGGGCCCGACGTAATCGTCGGCGACATCACCGGTCCGTCGAACTACAACAGTTCGGGCGGCATCGAAGCCCTCTCGCTCGGCACTTACTCCTGCAACCAGGGTAACTTCTGGCTGAACTGGTTCTCGAACACGAACCAGCACCCGGTCATCGGCGGCAACCTCTTCCGCTACAAGGTCACCGGCGGCGTCGGTCGCTTCGAGCACGTCGGGTACAGCTGGCTGAAGCACGGCTTCTTCGCCCTCAGCAACAACCTCTGCTGCACGGGCTGCCAGAGCACCGACGGCACGCACCTCGGCGTCCGCTGCGCCGATCCGTACACGTCGGACCGCAACGGCTCGCAGAGCCCGCTCGGTCCCAAGTGGCAGGTCAACGCCCACACCGGCGCGTTCACCTACCCGCCGGCGAACCCCAGCTGGTCCGGCTCGGTCGCCCGTCGTCTCCAGGTCGCGACCACCGATCTCGAAGTCGCCAACGGCACCAACGAGAGCACGATCCGCTACTTCGGCGAATCGATGTACATCACGCCCGACGACGCCGCCGCGAACAACCAGAACAACAACGCCTCGCACCGCCGCATCAACGTCGCGGGCAGCGGGTCGGCGTGGACGTTCTCGTTCAACGGCACGACCCAGCGGCAGCGCGCCGGCATTTACGCCTGGCAGGACATCGACCCGGCCGTCACCGAAGTCGAAATCGCCATCCCCGAGGTCGGTCCGAAGCTCAGCCGCATGATCCTGGCGTACAAGGTCACGTCGCTCGGCGGTGGCATGTACGACTACGAGTACGCCCTGTACAACCAGAACTCCGATCGCTCGGCGAACTCGTTCAGCGTTCCCGTTTCGCCTTGCGTGACGATCAGCAGCAACGGGTTCCACGACATCAGCTATCACAGCGGCGACGGCCCGTCGAACGTGAACTACAACGGCGACGATTGGGTCTTCTCGAACAGCGGCGGCGCCGCCACCTGGCAGGGTCCGGCCCGCACCTTCACGAGCGGCAACGCCCTTCGCTGGGGCATGCTCTATAACTTCCGCTTCGTCTGCAATGCGGCCCCGGTCGACGCGACCGTCGACGTGGGCGTGTTCAAGGCCGGCGACGTCGGCGACGCCGACAGCGTCGCGGTCCGCGCCGCGATCCCCGGCGGCGGCGGGGCGCCTCCGGTCATCACGCAGCAGCCCACCGCGGTGTCGATCTGCTCCGGCCAGACCCTCAATCTGAGCGTCACCGCCACCGGCGGCGTCAGCTACCAGTGGTATCGCAACGGCGTGGCCATCGGTGGTGCGACCAGCGCGAACTACAGCGTCCCCAACGCCACCTCCGCCAACGCCGGCAACTACTACGTCGTGGTCACCGGCACCTGCGGCAGCGTGCAGAGCGACACGGTCGCGGTCGTCGTGGGCGGCATCGAGGGTGACGCGAACTGCGACGGCAATGTCGACAACTTCGACATCGACGCGTTCGTGCTCGGCCTCACCGGCGGTCAAGCCGCGTGGGAATCGCAGTACTCCTGCGGCTACCTGTGCGCCTGTGACATCAACGACGACGGCGCCGTGAACAACTTCGACATCGACGCGTTCGTTCAGTGCATCACGGGTTCCTGCCCGTAATCACCGCCGATCGCGCGCCGCATGGCGACGCGCGGCCCGGCTGAATTGGCCGTTCCACCGCAGGGGCGCGGGTTCTTCCGCTCCCCTGCGGTTTCTTTTCGCCTCTGCTTCGCGCCGCGGTTGCGGCGCGAATTTGCACGTTCCGCACTAGCCGCCGCCCACGGGTTCGCCGATACCATCTGGGGTCGCCACGCCCGCCGAGCGGTGCGGGCGAGTCCGACGCCGCCGCGGCCCATCCGCGGCTTTCGACAGCGAGCTCCGCTGCATGGAACCCGAGCCGAACCGCCTGGCACCGGACGCGCCGGCGACGCCGGCCTCCATGGCGAGCGCTGCGAGTACCCCCACAGCGCCGGCCGCCGAGGCCGACGCGCTGGAGTCCCCGCGCCTCGCCGAACGCATCATCGACGCGGTCAAGACGGTCCTGACGGCCCTGGTACTCGCGTTCATCTTCCGCGCTTTTCTTGTCGAGGCGTTTGTCATTCCCACGGGCTCGATGGCCGAGGGGCTGGTCGGTGCGCACCTCACGCACGTCTGCCGATCCTGCGGGTGGGAGTTCGACCTGGGTGTCGCACGCGGAACAGCGCGCGGACTGGCGCTGCCGGGCGAGGCCCTGTGCCCCAACTGTCATCGCCGCGATCCCATCGACGCGGGCCACGCGGCGATCCGCGACGGCGACCGCCTGCTCGTGCACAAGTGGCCGTTCGCGCTCGGCGGCGTGTTCGCCCCGCAGCGCTGGGACGTCATTGTGTTCCGCGATCCCGCCGATCCCCAGCAGAATTACATCAAGCGGCTCGTCGGCCTGCCCGGCGAGACGGTCGAGATCCTCGCCGGTGACGTGTTCATCAACGGGCGCATCGCCACGAAAACTCCCGCGGCGCAGAGCGCCCTCTGGATCGTGGTGTACGACCAGTCCCACGCCCCCGCGCCCACGCCGTGGGGCGATGCCGGCCCCTGGAGCCCGGACGAGTCGGAGTCCGCGCCGGGTTGGCGCGATCTCGACACGCGCGTCATCCGCTTCGACGCCGCCGACGACGCAGCCCGGACGCTCCGTTTCAACCGCTACGGTGCGTCGCTCTACGAGACCGACACATCGGGATACAACCAGGGCCCCTCGTCCGGCCAGAATCGCGACCTGCGCCTCCGCGCCGACGTGTCGTTGGGCGGCGGCCCCGGCGGCGTCCGCTTTGACCTGCTCCGTCCCGAGCGGCGCTTCTCGCTCGAACTCGACACGCACGGGCGACTCGCTCTCCGTTCGGCTCCTTCCGACGCCGGAGAGTCGCGCGTGCTCGCCGAAATGAGCGTCGCGCGGACCGCGCCCTTCGAGTTCGCGATCGAGTTCGGCCACGTGGACTATCGCGTTTACGTGCGTGTCAACGATCGCGAGATCTTCGCCACGACACCCGATCTCTACGCTCCGCCGCTGGAAGCGCTCCGCTCTGGCGGCGTCGACGCACCGACGGGCGTCGCGATCGTCGCGCGCGGCGCCGCGATCGAGCTTCGTCATCTGCGGATCGACCGCGACGTTTACTACACCTTCACGCCGCGCGCGACGCTGCGCGCGTACGCCGGTAGTCCATTCACGCTCGGGTCGGACGAGTACTTCGTGCTCGGCGACAACAGCCCGGCCAGCCACGATTCGCGCGAGTGGTATCAGCGCGGCCCGCACATGCCGAGCGGCTACCGCGCCGGCACGGTCCGCGCGGATCAGATTGTCGGACGTGCGTTCTTCGTGTATCTTCCCGGCCTGAATCCGCTGGATGGCGCTGGACGATGGCGCCTCCCCGATCTGGGCCGGGTGCGGTTTGTGCGGTAGCGACGGCGTGCGGATTACCCCGGCGGCCAGCGATTGTCCACATCGTGGCCCGGGTCGTTCGCACATTCTTCACGGAGCCGCAGTCCTGTACCGAACATCGCTGTCGCGCTCGGCTCTGGACACGTCATCGCGTTGCCGGCGGCGACATAACTCCTTTCCAGGAAACAGCGTATGCGCTCACGGAGCACGTCGAGCCGCCGCCGCGTAGAAATCTGCCTTACGAGCGGCTCGCGCGCGGACCCCCCGCAGAGTCCCGGGCTGTCCCGGGCTTGTCGACAAGTTATCCACTACGACGTTAACCCCCGGTCACTGAAGGTGTTGTTCGAAACCCTCGCGGATAAGTCAATCGATGCTGCTTGAAGCCCGCGATCTCGCCAAGTCCTACAACGGCCGCCGCGTGGTCGACCGCGTCAGCTTTCGCGTTGACGAAGGCGAGATTGTCGGGCTGCTCGGCCCGAACGGCGCCGGAAAGACCACCAGCTTTCGAATGACCGTCGGAATGATCAAGCCCGACGAGGGCCGGGTCAGCTTCCTGGGCCACGAGGTCACACGCCTGCCGATGTTCAAACGCGCGCGGCGCGGCATCGGGTATCTCTCGCAGGAGCCCAGCGTCTTTCAGCGCCTCACCGTCGAGCAGAATCTCATCGCGATCTGCGAGACGCTGCGGCTCGACGACGCGGCACGCCGGGCGAAGGTCGAGGAGCTGCTCGAGCAGTTCGGCTTGCGCGTCGTTCGAAAGAACCTGGCCAAAAACATCTCCGGCGGCGAGCGCCGCAAGCTTGAGATCGCGCGCGCGCTGATCACCAACCCGCGACTGATCTTGCTCGACGAACCGTTCAGCGGCGTCGATCCCAAGGCGGTCGAAGAGCTGCGAAAGGAAATCTCGCGGCTGCGCGGTGAGGGCATCGCGATCCTGCTGACCGACCACAACGTGCACGAGACGCTGAAGGTCACGGATCGCAGCTACGTGATCTATCAGGGACGCGTGATTTGCGACGGAGCGCCGGCCCAGCTCATCAACGACTCGCGCGTGCGCGAGGCGTATCTAGGCAACACATTTCGCGGCGACGAGTTCGGCCCCGGCTGAGCGGCGCGACCGGCCCGCGGATGGAGACCATGCCGCCCGCCGACGATACTCTCGATGTCGCTGCCGCTTCGGACGGCGCCACCTTCGCGGTGAAGGTGGTTCCCGGCGCGGCGCGGACGCGCTTCGCCGGCCGCTGGCAACGTGCCGTGCGCATCGCGGTCGCCGCGCCACCGGAAGCGGGCCGCGCGAACGAGGCGCTCGTCGCGTTTGTCGCCGAATTCCTGGCCGTGCGCAGGACGGCGGTCTCGCTCGTCAGCGGCCACACGCAAGCGCGAAAGCGGCTCCACATCGCGGGTATGTCCGCGGCGCAGCTCGCCGCAGCATTGTCGGGAGCGATTTCCGCCGGGGCGCCCCCGGTAAATCGACCGACTCGCTCGGGGCATCGTAAGAGCAGCCGAAACGCCCGATAAAAAATGCATTCATCGTAATTTGTACCGGTTTTGACGGAGCACCCGAATCGGCGGTACAATCGGCGGCTCGGGTGGCAACTGGGCTCGACCGGCGATTTGCACGCAAAGGCTCACTGTGGCGGGCGAGAACTCGGCCTTTCACCTCCGGACCGCCGACCCCGCCTGGGCGCGCGTCGTCGACACTTGGCTCGACGAGCACGAGCTTGCTGGCATCCCGTTCGCTGACGCGTACGATCTCTGTGTTCAACTCATCCGCGATCCCGCGTCCGTCCCCGAAATCGTCTTCATCGGCACCGACTGGCTCTGTGGCGACGAACTCGCGATCGTTCGGTACGTCCACGAGACATGGCCCGCGACGCCGATTCTGGTGTACGGGGACGACGTCGAGCGCTTGCCGGTCATGAGCGACAACGTGGGAGTGCTGCCGTCGCTGAGTGCGCTGCGCGAACTGCTCGCGGCCGACCGCGCCATGCTGCTCGCAAAGCTGCACGCGGGGGTCGGCCGCACGGGCAGCGTTGCACCGGTTGCCGGCGGGGCGCGCCCGCCGGGACGCGCCGCTTCGCCGCCGCGCGATGAATTGACGCCACGCGAGCTATCAGCTTTGCTGGGGGAAGCTGACGATTAGGGGGCCCGACACAACTCGCACCCGCGGGGCCGAGCGTGCCCCGTCCGACGCTTCGTCGGCAGCGGTCCGCTGGACCCACGACGCAGCGGGGATCGGGCTGCGCTGGCTGTCGGATTTCGAGGCCGGGAGGAAGCAGGCGATGCGCGCTCGGGGCGCTGTGCTCGCGATCGGACCCGTCGCGCTGCGCGCCGCGGTCGCGCGCGCCTTGCCCGACATGGAGGTTTTCGGCGCCGACACCGCGCTCGCCGGTCTTTGGGAGCAGGGTCGCCAGCGCTGTGAACGGGCAGTCGTCTCGCTGGCCGCCGGGCGCGGCGCCGTGAGCGCCGTCCGCGGCATCCGCGCCGTTACGCCCCGCGCGCGGATCGTCGTCAGTTGCTCGCCGGCGCGCGAACCCGACGCCCGGCGCTTGCTGCAAAACGGCGCCGACGCGTACCTCCTCGAACCCGTCATGCCGGAAGAATTACGCGTGGCCCTGGAACTTCCCGCCGAGCCCGGAGACACGCACGTGCCAAGCGGTCCGGTTCCTTCGTTCGCCGAGTTTGTCGAGCTCGGCAACGTACTGCGCGGCCTCGGGGACGGCCCGCAGGCGACGCTCGCGCGGCTTGCGGCGCTCGCGCTGCGCGTTTTTCAGGCCCGCGGCGCGCGACTGGTGGTGGGCGCCCACGAGGCGACCGCCGGCGACGTCCGCACGATCGCCTATGAACAACCGGTCGAGCGCGACGGTCGGCCGACCGGCGTCCTCGCGCTCGGGCCCGCGATCGCCGGAGACTATCCCGCCGAGACCGAACAGCGCCTGGCCGAATTCGCGCGGCTCGTGGACGCGTACGTCGCGCTCGCGGTGGACCAGCACCGCTGGCGCCGCCTCGCGTGGACGGATGACTTGAGCGGGCTCGCCAACCGGCGCTTCTTCGAAGAGCAGCTCGCCGAGCGCCTCCAGCCCGCCGCCGAGCATCGCAGCTCCGTCACCGTGCTGCTCTTCGACATCGACGACTTCAAGTCGTACAACGACCGCTTCGGACACAGCGTCGGCGACGCCCTGCTCCGCGAACTCGCGCTGTTGCTGCGCCGCTGCACGCGCGAGCAGGACGTGGTCGCGCGCTATGGCGGAGACGAGTTCGCGGTCGTGTTCTGCGATCCACAGAAGCCGCGCGTCGCCGGCTCGACCCACCCGACCGACCCGCTCGCGCTCGCCGAGCGATTCGCCGGTGCGATCGCGCAACATCATTTTACGTGCCTGGGCGCCGCGGCGCCCGGTCCGGTCACGATCAGCGGCGGGCTGGCGACCTATCCGTGGGACGGATCCACGGCCACTGAGCTGCTCGCCGCCGCGGACGCCGCGCTGCTCGACGCCAAACGCAGCGGCAAACACCGGATCCATCTTGCCGGCGACGCCGTCCGGCCCGACGCCGAACGCTCCGAGTGATTCAAGCGACGCCGCGTCGGCACGCCGCGCATCGCGTCGGGGCATGCGCGCGGCGGAGCGGCGCCGAGCGCTACGGCTTGACGGCTTCGAGCGTTCCGGCGGGTACGAGATCGCTCACGCGCAACCCGGCGCTCCGCGCATAGCGCTCCGCAAAGCTCCGCAGCGTCGGCGGCGTGACCAGTTCACAGTCAATCCACCGCACCACACCGCGCTCGTGGTCGACGGACAACCCACGTGACGCCAGCTCGATCGCCGCCGCGCCGAGTTCGCCATCCAGCGGCCCGACCAGCGCCGCGGCATCGCGCCCCAGCCGCGACCACAACGCCGGCGGAGCGCCCAGCGTCGCGAAGACGCGCCCTGTTTCGAGCGGCTCCGTGGTTCGGTTCAGCAGCCACGCGTCCGGCGACAGCGTCACCACCAGCGCCGCGCTCGGAAACCGCGCGAACAGTGCCTGTACGCGCTCCCGCGCCGGCCCGTCGGGCGTCGCGAGATCGACCTCGTCGAGCAGGTGAAGCTCGAACGCGCGCCGCGCCGCGGGCATGAAACGCTCGTAGCGCTGGGCCGCGTCTGGGCCGGACGAGCGCTCGTGCGCCAGCACATAGGTGCGCCGCTCGCCAAGGAGTTGCGGCAACGCTGCGCCGAGCGTCTCGGCGGCGCCGGGCCAGTTGATGAGCACTTGCGCGAAATAATCGCGCGGCGCGCGGCGCGACCCGACATAGACGACGATCCCGCCGCTGCGTTCCAGCCGGGCGAGCTCGGCGGGTGCGAGCGTTGCCTCCGGGTCGAACACGCAGAGCGCGACGGGCGGATCGCGGAGCTCGGCGTCGATTCGCGCGCGCCAGTCGGGCTCGGCCGGCGTGCCGGTTCGAGCCGCCGCCGCCACGCGGAGGTCGAGATGTGGCAGGCCGCGCAAAGCGCGACGCGCGCCGCCGACGACCGCGGCCCACTGAGGGTGATGCTCGGCAGGGCCGATAAGCACGAAGGTCGCGCCGGCTTGCGGTGAACGCGCCGCGGCGGCGGGCTGGGCGGGCTGATCACAGCCCGTAAGCGCTGTAAAAACATGTAGATACAGAAAAACCCGCGCCAACGACGCCGGCCGCGTTGTTGCCCGCTGTCGCATGTGCTCTCCCGACCAGCGGTCGTTCGCGCCACCGCGATTGCCGATGGCTGTATAATACGGGTGGATCGGCAGGAAGCCGACTCCATCCGTCTACGAATGGAAAGGTTGGCCCATGACGCGGATCGGTTTCGCAGCGATCGTTGCGCTGTGCTGCGGCGCGCTGGCTCTCGCCCAAACCACCACTGAGCCGAGCGACGATCCGCGGGAGAACACGCCGTCGGAGAATCTCGCTCTCAACAGCGAGCGGCCCGCGGCCACGCTGAGCGCGGCGATCGCGCGGCACACGCAGATCATGAGCGTGCGGCTCCGCGGCGGATCGGAAGAAACGACCAACGACACGAGCGGCGGCACGGCGACCACCGGTGCGACGGGAACCACCGGCACCGGCTCGCTTTCCGGCCTGAGTGGTCTGCTCGGCGGCCTGGGCGGGTTGAGCGGGCTCGGCAATCTGGGTTCGCTCGCGGGCCTCACCGGCGGCGGCGCGGGCAGCGGTTCGAGCGCATCCAGCCTCTCCACGCTGATCAACCAGTTGGTGCAATCCGGCGGCGGCAGTGCCACCTCACGCGTGCGCACCGACGCGGCGACGGCGAGCGCCACCGCGGCGCCGGCCGAACCCGCGGCAAGCGCTGCCAAGACACAACTGACACAGCAAACCGCGACGGACGACCGCCCGTTCCGGACGCGACTCATCGATGGCGCGCTGAGCACGTTCTTCGACGTGTTTACGAATGACTTCATCCAACCCGTTCTGACCCAGGCGTTTCGCGGATTCCTGCGCGACGCGCTCCGCCCGCTCTTCGGACTGACCGACGAGACCACGGGGGACGACGGCACGAACGGCGACGGAACCGGCAACGGCGACGGCGGGTCGCAGATCTAGCGCCGTCGCGAAACGGGTGCGAAGCTCGATATCGGTCGACTTGCCGCCGCCGCCCGACGCGCACGGCGGCGACCGCGCGGCACGGCGGACGACGACCCAGGGTGTCGTGCGTTGGGCGGCGCGATGCCTGTCATGTCTGTTCTTCGCGCGTCATTCGCGGTCGCGCTGGCCGCACGACGCCGGCAGCTCCACGCAGCGAGCCTCCGCACGGCCGGCGGCTCTGGAACAGGTAGGTGCGTCATGTCAGGCCTTCCTTTTCGTTTTCGAGCGCTGCGAGCCGGTGCGACCGTCGCGCTGACGATCGACGTGTTGCTCGGCGTCGCGCTGCTCGGCTATGCCATCTATCTCGCGGTGCAGGGTCAGGCGCCCGCCGGGGTCGCGCTCGGCGCGGGGGCGGCGCTGGCGATTGTCTTGGGCGTGCTGGTGTACTGTGCGATTCTGCTGTTGCTGAAATCCGCGAGCAATTCCTATCGCATGTACGATTCGCTGCTGGAGCTCGGCGAAGTGATGCGCCGCGTCGCCGAGAACACGAGAACGGTCGCGGACAACAGCACGCTGAGCGAGTGGGCCAAGCGCGTCATCTATCGCGAGAAGGACTATGAATATCTCCGCGACACGATCCAGGGCGCGATCGTCCGCGAGGACTGGGAGAGCGCCGCACACCTGATCGTGGATCTCGAGCGCGACCTGGGCTACAAGGCCGAGGCCGACCGGCTCCGCGCGGAAGTCGAGAAAGCCCGGCTGGCGACGGTGGACGAGAAGATCAACGCGGCGCTGGAGCGCTTCGAGCTGCTCTGCGCCGGACGAAAATGGGAGCAGGCGTCGCACGAGACGCAGCGCCTGCACATCCTGTTCCCCCACGAACCGCGCATCACCAACCTCTCGCAGGAGCTTGAGCTCCGGCGCCAAAGCTACAAGCGTCACCTGCTCCGCGACTACGAGGACGCGGTTCGCGTCCACGACGTGGACACGGCGCACAAGCTGCTCTTCCAGCTCGACCGCTATCTCTCGCCGCAGGAGGCTGCGACGCTGAAGGAGTCGGCCCGTTCGGTGTTCAAGGAGAAGCTCGAGCAGATGCGGGTCGAGTTCAGCCTCGCCGTCTCGGACAAGCGCTACGAGGCAGCCGTGCGCGTCGGGCAGCAGCTGGTGGCCGAGTTCCCCAACACGCGCTACGCGCAGGAAATCAACGAACGCCTGCCGATGCTCCGCCGACTCGCCGTCGACGGCGCGGCGCGCGAAGGGGCGCCGGTCGGTGCGTGACGCGTTCGAGGCCCGCTTTGAGCGCCCCGCCGAGGTCGTCACGCGCGCTCCGGGCCGCGTGAACCTGATCGGCGAGCACGTCGATTACAACGACGGCTACGTGCTGCCCATGGCGCTGGAGCAGTGCACGTGGGTCGCCGCGGCACGCCGCTCGGACGGGCGCGTGCGCATCTTCTCGGAGAACCTCGGCGAATCCGCCGACTGGCGGGTTTCCGATTGGGCGCGCGACACACAGCCACACTGGACCAGCTACGTCGCCGGCGTCGCGGCCCTGCTGCGCGAGCGCGGCGCGCCGTTCGACGGCGCCGACTTTCTCATCCGCAGCGACGTGCCCGTCGGCGCGGGGCTCTCCAGCTCCGCGGCGCTCGAAATCGCGGCCGCGCTCGCCTGCGTGCGGCTCAGCGGCGAAGCGCTCATGTCCACCGAGCTCGCCGACCTGTGCCGCGCCGCCGAGCATCAATACGCCGGCGTGCCGTGCGGCATCATGGATCAGTACGCCTCGATGCTCGCCAAAGCGGACACGGCGCTGCTGCTCGACTGCCGCGCGCGCACCTTCGAGCACATCCCCCTGCCGCTCGACGGGCACACGGTGTTGATCGTCGATTCCGGCGTACGGCACGAGCTGGCGGCCGGCGAGTATGCGCAGCGACTGGACGACTGCGCGCGCGCGACCGCGTACTTCCGCAAGCTCAATCCGCGCGTCCGCGCGCTGCGCGACGTGTCGATCGAGACGGTGCGCGCCCACGCGCTCCAGATGCCGCCCGTCGAGGCCGCCCGCAGCCTGCACGTGGTGGGAGAAATTCGGCGCACGCTCGCCGCCGCCGAACTGCTGCGCCGCGGCGTGCTCGACGGGCTCGGCGCGCTGCTGGCCGAGTCGCACCGCTCGCTCCGCGACGACTTTGAAGTCTCGTGTCCCGAGGTCGATCGGCTGGTCGCGCTCGTCAGCGGCGTCGAGGGCGTGCTGGGCGCGCGAATGACGGGCGCGGGCTTCGGCGGGTGCGTCGTGGCGATCGCACGCCAGGACGCGACGCCGCGTGTCGCCGACGCCTTGCGCCGCGATTATGACCGGCATCACGCGACGCCCGCCACACTCCACTCCAGCCGACCCGGCGCCGGCGCCGCGGTCGTCTTCGGCTGAACGCCATGCCGCACGGGTCGCTCGACAAGCTCCTGAATCGCAAGTCGCTGTCGCGCGACGAAGCCCGGGGCTTGTTCGACGCGATCATGGACGGGCAGGTCGAATCACACCTGCTCGCGGCGATCCTGGCGGCGCTTGCGACCAAAGGCGAGACCGTTGCAGAGCTCGTCGGCGCCGCCGAGGCCATGCGCGCGCGGGCCGCGTGCGTGCGCGTGCCGGCGGGGGTGTCGGCCATCGACACGTGCAGCGCCGGCGGCGACGGCAAACCCACGTTCAACATCTCGACCGCGGTCGCGATCGTCGCCGCCGCCGCGGGCGCCACCGTCGCCAAGCACGGGAACCGCAGCAACGCCCGGCCGAGCGGATCCGCGGAGGGGCTGGCGGCGCTGGGCGTCCGAATCGACGCGGACATCGCAACGCTGGAGCGCTGCCTGGAGGAGTGTCGCGTCGCGTTTCTCTTCGCGCCGCAGCTTCACCCGGCGATGAGCCGCGCGGCGCCCGTTCGCAAGGCGCTCGGCGTGCGGACGATCTTCAACCTCGTCGGACCGCTGACGAATCCGGCGCACGTCCGCCGGCAGCTCATGGGCGTGAGCCGGCCCGAACTGGTCGCGCCCGTAGCCGAGGCGCTGCGTGAGCTGGGCGCGGAGCGCGCCGTCGTGGTGCATGGGCGGGTCGGGCTCTGCGACCTGAGCCTGCTGGGCCCGAGCCATGTCGCGTCGTGGGACGGCACGCGGCTGACGGCCGCGGAGGTGACCGCCGACATCGTCCGACTGCCGTCGGCTCCGCTCGAAGCGCTCTTCGTCGCGAACCCTCAGGAGAGCGCTGCGACGATCGAGCGCATCCTCGCCGGACAACCCGGCCCGCCGCGAGACGTCGTGCTATTCAACGCGGCGGCGGCGCTCTGGGCCGCGGGCATTGCCGCGGATTGGTCCGAGGGCGCGGCCCGCGCGCGGGAGGCGCTCGATTCGGGCGCGGCGGCGCGGACGCTGGCGAAATGGCGTGCGGTCTCGCACGGACGTTCTCGACCCGGCGAGTAGCAAGGCGTCCCGGAGCCAACAGTCGTCGGTGCGCGCGTTCCCGCGCGCAGCTCTCGTGACGCGCGGAACGCGTGTGCGACCGCGGCGCGAGTCGCGTTCGAGGTCGATGCGACACCGGCCCGCGACGCGGACGGCCGAGCCGGCCTCGGCTCGACACCGGGGCACACGCACGCGTCGCGGACAGCGCCGGACGAACGCAGACGAGTTGCTTACCGGTCTGGCGCTTGCGGCTCCGGCGGCGCCGCCGCGACAACGCACCGCGTATCCGCTACAGTCGTCGCGGTTCACGCGGTTTTCTGCGGGGCCTGAGAATGTCGCGCGACTGGCCGGCCATCCTTTTGGAACACGAACGCGTCGTCGCCCAACTCCGCGACGCCGGCGCCGTGCTGGACCGAATCGCCGACACGCTTGTTTCCGCGATCGCCGCCGGTCGACGCATCTACGTGTTCGGCAACGGGGGCAGCGCCGCGGACGCCCAACACATCGCCGGCGAGCTGCTCGGCCGCTTCCGACGAGACCGCCGCGCGCTGCCCGTCGTCGCGCTCACCACCGACACGTCGACACTCACGGCGGTGGCGAACGACTTTTCGTTCGAACGCGTGTTTGCACGCCAGGTGGAGGCGCTGATCGAGCGCCACGACGTCGTGTGGGCGCTGAGCACGAGCGGCGATTCGCCCAACGTGCTCGCCGCGGTCCACGCTGCACGCGAGCGCGGCGCCATTGCGATCGGGTTCACCGGCGCGTCCGGCGGGAAGCTCGCCCGGCTGTGCGATCACGTGCTGTGCGCGCCGCACCGCGATTCCGACCGGATTCAGGAAGCCCACCTGCTCGCGTACCATTACGTTTGCGAACGCGTGGAGGCGGCGTTCGCGTAGGCGCCGCGCGCGGCGTCTCGGCCCACGTGCGAGCGGTCGGGGTCGCGGTGCGAGCCGCCGGCGCTGCCGCTGCACGGCGCGTTCGAGCCCGTGCAGGACGGGTCGCGACCGCGCGGTTGCGCGACTCGTCGATGCCCAGCCCGCCCGTCGCGGCGAGCCAGTCGGCGATGCGATCGGCGACGCCGGCGACGTCGTCGTCGGACACATCGATCTCCGTGTGAATGAGCTTCGACCGCGCCGCCGCCGCCCGCAGCGCCTCCTGCTCGCGCACGAAGACCGTCAGATCGTCATACTGCCGCGGGTTCCCCGACACTTTCAGCCGCTGCGTGCGCGCCGCGGCGAACGAGTCCGGCGTGCGCGTGCAGAGCACGAGCCGGAAGTTCAGCCGCGCGAGCCGGGCCTCCAACCGCCGAAAGTCCAGCCGCAGCCCGTGCTCGCGCTGCTGATAGACGTGTGTCGAGAGGTGAAAGCGGTCGATGATCCAGGAGTAGTAGGGCAGTTGCTCGAAGAGGCGCAGCCAGGTGTCGTATGTCGCCAGCGCCCGACGGCGTTCGCGCGGCGCGAAGTTGATGAGCCCGCGCCCCCACGGCGTATTGGTGAAGCCGCACCACTCGGCCGAGATGATCGGCGAGTGATAGCGGTACTTTCGCGGGCCGACGACGCGCGGATGCTCGTTGAGCGCAAACGCGATCTCGGTCTTAAGCGTCAGGCGTGTGCCTTCGAGGATCACCTTGGGACAGAGCTTGGGGATTGACATTCTCGGGAGTTTATCGTGCGGATTGCCGCGCGCCACAGGTGGATGGTGCATCAACGCCGTGGGCGCAAGCCCGCAACGCCATTCGCGTCGGATGCACGGCACGCCTCTTCGTGCGGGAAGGCGCCGCGCCGCTGCCGGATGCCGGCCTGTCTGTCGTCGCAGGTTCCGGGCTGCTGATCGAGCGCAACCTGGTCGTCGGCGTCCGCGTCATGCGTGGCGATTTCAACTGCGAAGGCCTGGTCAACAACTTGGACAGCGATCCGTTCGTCCCCGGCGCTCGTGGATGAACCCGCGTACGCGGCGCGGGTTCCGGCCTGCAACCGGTTCAGGGCGGACGAGAACGCCGACGGGCGCGTCAACAATCCTGACCGCGCGCCTCCCGTCGATCCCATTACCGCCGGCGGCTGTCCATAGAACGGCGACACGGCCCGCGCACTCGTTTGGATTCAGCGTCGGGTAAATGCCCGATACGCGTTCCGACCGATGAGAGCTGCCGGCAGTCGCGGTTGCGATCGCACCGGCGGGGGAATGCGCCGGCCAGCTTCGTTCCACGTCCCCGTCGCGCGGACGTCGGCACGGTCCGCACTTCGGGCACGCTACGCAATCTCACGCAAATCGTGCAATCGCCGCCGGTGTGTGTCCGTCATTCAAACCGCGCCTATGCGGAGAATTTGGGATTGGCGCTCGTCGCCGCGGTCGCATATGATTCCGCGCGCCGCCGAGGGTGCATATGATGCGGGCGCTCACTCAATCGGCACTTCTGAACGATGGCGCAGAAGCGACTACAGCCGCGGCGCGCGCGACCGCTCACACGGCTGGCGACACCGGGGCCGCCGCGCACTGTGCCGCGCCGTCCGGATCGCGACGAACGCCCTCGGCGCCGCTCGAGGATCGCAGCACATTGACAATCGTCGCCAGCAACTCGTCCGGGTCGTAGGGCTTGGTGAGAAACGCGCGGGCGCCGCGACGCAGCGCGGCTTCGCGGCTCTCCGCAGTGTTCGAGCCGCTCAGGTAAACGATCGGAATGCGACGGCCCCGCTCGGTGACGCGCAGGCAATCGTGAAACTCGGGCCCATTGAAGCGCGGCATATGCACATCCAGAATAATCAGGTCCGGGGGATCGAGCAGCGCGGCGTTAATCGCCGCGTCCGGATGACCCGCCGAACGCACCTCGTAGCCCTCGCTACGAAGCCGCACCGACAGACCGTGGCGCAGAGACGCGTCGTCGTCAATCAAGAGAATGGTAGGCACACGAGTCTCCCTTACAACAGGCTCGAATCCTGGCTACACTGCGGCGTGATCGATCGTCCTGCCCCGCGCTTCACCCAGCACCGAATCGAGCAGATCGATCAACTGCGAGCCGTCCAACGGCTTGGGCAGAAAATACGTATCGGCATACTGTGTGACGATTTGCCTGAATTCCTCGCGACTGTGTCCCGATACAAAAACGATCGGAGCGTCCGAGTGTCGCCGGATATTCCCGGCAATCGCACGCCCGGCACCGAGCGGCATCTCGTGATCCAGAATCACCGCATCGACGCGCTGCGCGCGGCATTTGGAAATCGCCGCGAGTCCGTCGCCACATTCCAGCACCCGATAGCCCGACGCGTCGAGCCGAAGCCGCAGCGCACGGCGCATCAGTGCGTCATCATCGGCGATCAGAATAGTCCCCGCGCTCATGGTCCCCGCCTCCCGCGCCACGCGGTTCACGCGTCGCAGCGCCTACAGAATCTTCGATACGTTGGCCGCGACGGCAACCTCACAATCGTCTCACGGTCCACACACGCGTCGCCGCCGCGCCGACTTTGCGCAACGCTCCGCACATTCATTTCACAACCGACACGCGCCCGGACGGAATTGACTGATTCCTGCACACTCGCGCTGTCGTGGTGCGCGCCCGCTTCCGCGTGCGCCGCAGCGCCAAATGCGAGCGATTTGCGCCGTTTTGGATATGAGCATTCCTCGGATTTGCGGAGCCGAACTCGACCGCGGCCTTCCCCGGACGCGAATTCGGCAGCACTTTTCGGCAGCACATGTCCGACGCGCGCACGACCGGCCGGTCGGTCGCACAGCGCGGAGTTAATGTCGGATTCGCGTTCCACCGAGTGCAGTAAGGGAGCGGACCATGACTACACGCGCCTCGCGAATGCGTGGCGGTGCTGACGAGCGCTCGCCGGCCCGTCCACACGGCGTATCGAGTCACACGCGCTCGCGCTCGATGCGTCGGTTGCGCCCCGTGCCGGTCGCCACAAGGTCTGCGCTCATCGTGCTTCTCGCGCTGGGCTCCTCGATCACCAACACCGCCGACGCCGCCACTCCGCTTCCCATGACATGCACGGCGGCGTCCACGCGCGACGTCGCGCTGCAAGGCGCTCCGCTAACCCTCGCCGGACTTGCCGCCACATCGTCTGCGGCAACCCGCCGGGCCGCACCCGCCGCTGCTCCCAACGACGCGAGCCGTGCCGGCCTGCTCCAGCGCAACTGCGACGTGGCAATCGCGTTGGCACTCCTGGCGCTCGGCCCCGCGCTGGTCGGTGCGATGCGCCGCCGGGGGCTCGACGCGCCGCCCGCAGTCTGGCTCCTGGCGTTGCTCGCCGGCGCCACGGGCGTCGTTCAATTCGTGGACGCCGTCGCCGCGTCGTCGGCGGCATCCCGCTTTTCGGACGGCGCGAAGGCGTTGGTCGCGGCAACCGTCTGGGCCGTAGTGTTGGCCCTGCTCTACGCCGTCCCGCGCGCCCGCGCGCTTCCCACGTTGGAGCGCGCCAACGAGCTGCTGCGTCGCGAGCAGCACGAGCGCGTCCGAGCCCTGCAATGCTGCGACACCCAGCTCACACGCTTCGCCGATGCCGTCTCCCACGCCGCCGTGTTCACCCTCGACCGCGACGGCGCGGTCGCCACCTGGAACGCGGGCGCGCAGCGCCTGCTCGGCTACGCGTCGGACGAGATCGTCGGCCGACACCTCGCCACGTTCGTCGCGCCCGACGATCGCTCGCTAACGCCGCAGCACGCACTCGACCATGCCCGGGCGCACGAGTCCGCCGCCGTGGACGCGTGGCTGACACACCGCGACGAAACGCGTTTTCGCGCCCGCGTCATCGTCGCTCCGCTTACCACGGAGCCGGGTGAGACGTCCGGCTACACCGCCATCGCCTGTGACCTCACAGCGCCTCACCGTCCGGACGAGCATCCCCGCCTCCTTCTCGACGCCGCACCCGAGGCGCTGGTCGTCGCGCGAAACTCCGGCGAGATCGTGTACGCCAACCTCCGGGCCGCGCGACTCTTCGGCCACGCCCCCGACGCGCTTCCCGGCATGCCGCTCGCCGCGCTGCTCCCGCACTGCGAGCGAGGGGCGCGGCTGGCCGCGCAGGCGGCGGCACAAGTGTTCGCGTCGCCGGCAGGGCAGCACGCCGTACGTTCCGACGGCGTCGCGTTTCTGGTCGAGGTTCGAACCGAAGGGGTGCGGACCGAGGACGGCACACTCGTGATTCACAGCATCCGCGACCAGAACCCGCGGGCGCGGGCCGACGAGAAACTCCGCGCGCTGCTTGAAGCGGCTCCGGACGCGCTCGTGATCGTCGATGGGCGCGGCCGGATCGTGTTCGTCAACAGCCAGACGGAGTCGATCTTCCGCTATCGCCGCGACGAGCTGCTGGGCCAGACGGTCGAATTGCTGGTGCCCGAACGGTTCCGCCGCCGACACGAGCTCGACCGCAACGATTACCAGCGTGCCCCGCGCACCCGCCCCATCGGATCCGGCCGCGTCCTGTTTGCACGCCGAAAGGACGGCAGCGAATTTCCCGCCGAGATCAGTCTCAGCCCGCTGCAACTCGACGACGATTCCCTGACGATCAGCGCCATCCGCGACATCACCGAGCGTTGCCACCAGGAGGAGCGCCTGCGGCAGATCGAGCAGCTCAACGCGCAGCTCGTCGAGGGCCGGACCGTGCTTGCGGAGAGCAACCGCTCGCTGCAGATGGCCAATCGCGAACTCGAGAGCTTCAGCTCGATCGCCAGCCACGATCTCCAGGAGCCGCTGCGCAAGCTCGTCGGATTCAGCCACCTGCTGCGCACCGACCTCGGCACCGCGCTGCCGGAGCGCGCGGAACAGGATCTCGCGTTCATCACCGACGCGGCGCGCCGCATGCAGTCCCTGATCCAGGACCTGCTGCGGCTCTCGCGCGCCGGCAGCGGCGCGATGCGCACGGCGCGCGTCGAACTGGAGGAGTGCACGCGCTGTGCGATCGACGCGCTCCACGTGCGCATCGCCGAGACCCGCGCCACGATCGATCGCGACCCGCTCCCCAGCGTCCAAGGCGACGCCACCCTGCTCACCCAGCTCTACCAGAACCTGATCGCGAACGCGCTCAAGTTTCACCGCCGCGACGACCCGCCCCAAATCCGGCTGACCGCTGAACGCAACGCCGGGGGGGAGTTTGTGTTCGGCGTGCGCGACAACGGCATCGGGATCGCCCCGGAGCACGCCGACTCGATCTTCGCCCCGTTCCGCCGACTGCATGGACGCGACGAGTACGAAGGCAGCGGCATCGGGCTCGCGATCTGTCGCAAGGTCGTGGCGCGGCACGGCGGGCGGATCTGGGTCGAGTCGGAACCCGGCCGCGGGGCCCACTTCCGCTTCACGATTCCCATGCCACAGGAGTCCACCCAATGGAGCGAAGCTCCCACCGAGCCGGCGTCGTCGAAGAAGCCCTGACCGACCGCGCGGCACCGGCGAACCGCGGGCGCCGCGATCGCGTTTGCGGCGCGCCGCCGCACCCGTCTCGGGGAACCGACGAAGCGTCAATTCGCGGAGCCGACCATGGTTACCGTTACTGATCCGCACCGCGGCGCCGACCGCCTGCTCCGCGTGCTCGCGATCGACGACGACGCCGGCGACGCCGAACTGCTGCGGCGCGGGCTCGCGCAGCTCCGCGACCGCGAGATCGCGCTGGTGCACGCGTCGAATCTCGACGCCGCCCGGCGCGAGCTGGCGCGGCCCGAGATCGACCTCGTCTTTCTCGACTATGCGCTCGGCGCCACGACGGGGCAGCAGGTCCTCCAGAGCATCCGCGCCTCCGGCGACCTGCGGCCGATCATCGTGCTGACCGGGCACGGCGACGAGCACATCGCGGCCGCGGTGTTGCGCTCGGGCGCGGACGACTACCTGGTGAAGAGCGCGCTCGACGGGCCGACGCTGGGACGCGCGATCGACAACGCGCGGGCTCAGCACGCGCGTCGCGCCGGCGAGGAGGAGAACCGCCGGCTGCCCGAACACCTCCAGGCGGCGACGGCGCAGCTCGCGCAGCAGAATCGCCGGCTGGCCGAGCTCTACGACACCGCCCACCAGTTCGTCGACCACGTCTCGCACGAGTTCCGCACGCCGCTCGCCGTCATCAAGGAGTTCGCGGCCCTGATGCGCGACGGGCTGGTCGGCGAAACCAGCGCGGCGCAGCACAACTACCTCGGCGTGATCGTCCAGCGCGTCGACGACCTCAGCATCCTCATCGACGACATGCTCGACATCAGCAAGCTTGAAGCCGGCGCGCTCGGCATCAGCCGCGCCGATTGCGGGGTCGCGGAAATCGTCGAGCGCGTGCGCACGACGCTCGAACGCCGCGCCGCCGCCAGTCACGCGCGCCTCGAGTTCGACCTGGCCGCCGACCTTCCCCGCGTGTACTGCGACCCCGAGAAGGCCGGGCGCGTCATCACCAACCTGGTGATCAATGCGCTGAAATTCTGCGGCGATCACGGCGAAGTCTTGCTGCGCGCCCGCGGCGAGCCGACCCGCCACGAGGTCGTCGTCGCGATCATCGACAACGGTCCCGGGATCCCGCCGGAGAGCGTCAAGCTGTTGTTCGAACGCTTCCGCCAGCTCGCCGGGCATGGCCGCAGCGGCATGAAAGGCTTCGGCCTCGGACTCTCGATCGCGCGGGAACTGGTCCATCTCAATCTCGGCGACATCTCGGTCGAGAGTCAGCCGGGCGTCGGCAGCACGTTCTCCTTCACGATTCCCATCGCGGAGCGGCGGGCGCTGCTCGCCCGCTATCTCGACCGCGTCGAGCAGTTCCGCAGCGAGTGCTCCGCGGTCGCACTCGTCTGCGTCGAGTCGGACGCCGGCGCCGCCCCCGCGCTGCTCGACGAGCTCGCCGCCCTCGTGCAGCACCACACCCGCCGCACAGACCTGCTCTTCCGCGTCCGCCCACACCGCTGGCTGCTGGTCGCCGCGGCCAACCAACCCGACCTGCAACCGCTGATCGAGCGCCTGCACCGCGCCCGCGACGTAGCGGCCGCGAACCGCCCGGACGGCGCCCTGCCGCCGCTTTTCATCGACCCGCCTCGTTCCTGGAACTTCCAGACAGAGCGCGAAGCGTTCGTCGCCGCCTTTCTCGCCGCCGAACGCGCGCCGGAGCTCGCCCATGAGCGAAAAGCCAAAAGTCCTCGTGATCGATGACGAACGCGACATGATCAGCAGTTTGTCCGTCCGATTGAGCTCGGTCGGCTACGACGTGCTCGCTGCCACCGACGGCATTACCGGGCTCGGGATCGCCACTCACGCCGCGCCGAATGTCATACTTCTCGATGTCGAAATGCGCGGCATGGGCGGCCTGGACGTGCTCGCGGAGCTGAAGCGGCAGAACACCACGCACGACATCCCCGTCATCGTGCTCTCCGCCAGCGTCGACGAGCAATCCCGCGCCGGAGTGGCGGCCCTGGGCGCCTCGTGCTTTATGGAGAAACCCTTCCAATCCGAGCGCCTCCTGGCGGCGATCCGACACGCACTGACGGAGACCGGCCCCAAGCCATCGGGCGCAACCTCTGCGCGCCGCGGCGCGTGATACCGCGATCGCCGCCGCGGCGGCGCGCCGCTGATCCAATCGTATGGAAGAATCACAGCGTGCCATGGGCGGCGCATCGCCGCCGCCCGCGATCGCGCCGTCGCGAGCTGAGTTCCGTAACCCGGAGAGGAGCCTCTTGATGATGTCTCGCAAGACCATCCTGATCGTGGACGACGATCCCAAGCTCCTGCTCGCCATGCAGAAACGCATGGAGCACGCCGGCTACGAGGTCGTCCTCGCAACCGACGGCGCCGCAGCGCTCGAGCATGCCCGCACGATGAGAATCGACGTGATCTCGCTCGACGTCTGCATGCCCGGGACCATCAGCGGGCTCGACGTCGCGGCGCAGCTCCAGCGCGACCCCCGTGCGGCGCGCATCCCCATCATCTTCGTCACGGGCTCCGCCAACGACGAATTCAAGCAGGCCTGCACCCGCGTCGGCGCCAAGTACTTCCTCTCGAAACCCTTCGACGCCGACCTACTGCTCCAGACCGTCCGCGGGCTGTTCGGCGAAGACGAGCTGGGCGAGGCACGCCGGCTGTCGCTGGCCAAGCGCCGCCAGCCGGTGTCCTGACCGCGACCGGCCGACTGTTCGAGGCGCGCCGCTGGCGTGTCGGACGCCGCGCCCCGGACGCCCTGCCGATGCCGCAGGCGTCGAGCCGCGCACCGCCGGCGGTCCCGGACGCACTCCCACGCGCTGCGCGCCCCGCTCCGTCCCGCGCATGGCGCTCACTCCCTGCCCCCTCCGCTCGCGACTGCATCCCGCTCGAGGTTGTGCATCGGAGCCCCCGCGCCAGCGGGGGGACACCGCCGCGCGCGGCTTACGCACTCCGGGCCCGCCGCTCCCCGCGGCGGGCTCTGACGTCCGACGAAGGCAACTCAAAACGAGGCGCCCGCTCCACCATCAGCCGCGATGTGGAGCGCCGCCGCGGTCGCCCGTATTCTAGGCCCCGCCGCACCCCGCAGCCGCAGCCGCGCCGGAGCACGCCGCCACGCCGGACTGTGCCCGACCGCGGATTGGTCGCTCGTGGCGGCGCTTCCGGAGACTTGTCGTGGCCGCGCCATCCCCCCTCTGGACCCCCTCGCCCGAGCGCGCCGCGCGGGCACACATGCACGCCTTCATGCAGCGGATTCATCGCGTCCACGGCGTGGCCGCCGAGTGGGAGGCGCTGCGCACGTGGGCGCTGGCGCATCGCGACGACTTCTGGAGCGAGCTGCTGCGCTTCGCCGAGATCGAGCCGTCGCGCCCCGCCGACGCGGTCCTCACCGGTACGAACATGCTCGACACGCGCTGGTTCGTTGGGATGCAGCTCAACTACGCCCGCCACATGCTCCGCCACGACGACGACCGCGACGCCGTCCTGTTCGCCAACGAGGTCGGCTGCACCGCCGGCTATTCGCATCGCGCGCTGCGCGCCGAGGTCGCCCGCTGCGCCGCCGCGCTGCGCGGCGCGGGACTCAGGCGTGGCGACCGGGTCGCCGCGTTCATGCCCAATCTCCCCGAGACGCTCATCGCGATGCTCGCGACCGCCGCCAGCGGCGCCATCTGGTCCTCCTGCTCGCCCGATTTTGGAACCCGCGCCGTCCTCGACCGCTTCGGTCAGATCGAACCCACGATCCTCTTCGTCCCCGACGGGTACAGCTATGGCGGCAAGACAATTGACTGCCGCGGACGCGTGGCCGAACTGCTCGCGGAGTTGCCCACGGTCCGGCGCGCCGTGGTCGTGCCCTATCCATTCAAGGACGGCGACCTCGACCGCGATCTGGCCCCGCTTCGAGGAGGCGCCGCGAGCCGCCCGGTGGAATGGTGGCGCGAGTTTCTCGGCCCGCTGGAAGCCGCGGCGCCGCCGCTGAGTTTTGAAGAACTCCCCTTCGATCACCCGCTCTTCATCATGTACAGCAGCGGTACGACCGGCGTGCCGAAGTGCATCGTCCACGGCCACGGCGGCACGCTCCTGCAACACATGAAAGAGCTCATGCTGCACAGCGACGTGCACCGCGACGATCGGCTTTTCTACTTCACGACGTGCGGCTGGATGATGTGGAACTGGCTGGTGAGCGGGCTGGGAATCGGCGCCGCGGTGGTGCTGTACGAAGGCAATCCGGCCCATCCGACGGTCCACCGCCTGTGGGAACTCGCCGGCGAGCTGAAGATCACCCACTTCGGCACGAGCCCGAAGTTCCTCGCCGCCTGTCAGAAGGCGCACCTCGCGCCGGGGCGCGAGCACAACCTCGCCGCGCTGCGCTGCGTGCTCAGCACCGGCTCGCCGCTCAGCGAGGAGCTCTTCCGGTGGGTGTATGAGAACGTGAAAACCGACCTGCAACTGGCCTCGATTTGCGGCGGCACCGACATCATTTCGTGCTTCATGCTCGGCAACCCGCTGCTGCCGGTCTACGCCGGCGAGATTCAATGCCGCGGGCTTGCGATGGACGTACAGGCGTGGGACGACGCGGGCCGGCCGGTCACGAAACGCAAAGGCGAACTCGTCTGCACCCAGGCCTTCCCGTCGCAGCCCGTCGGATTCTGGAACGACCCCGACGGCGCGAAATACCGCAAAGCCTACTTCGATTTCACCTGGCAGCGACCCGACGGCTCACGGCCGCCGCCGGTCTGGCGCCACGGCGATTACATTGAAGTCACCGGCGACGGCGGCATCATCGTGTACGGTCGCAGCGACGCGACGCTCAATCCCGGGGGCGTCCGCATCGGCACCGCGGAGCTGTATCGCCTGGTGGAATCCGTCCCGGAAGTGACCGACAGCATCGCGTGCGCGCGCCGCGTGGGCGACGACGAGGAGATCGCGCTGTTCGTAATCCTCCGCCCGGGGCTGACGCTCGACGCCGCCTTGACCGACCGCATCCGCCAGACGATCGCCGCCGGGGCCACCAAGCGCCACGTGCCGCGCCTCATCCGCCAGGTAACCGCGATCCCCTACACCATCAGCGGAAAAAAAGTCGAGCTCGCCGTTCAGCAGATGCTGCATGGCGAGGAGGTGCGCAACCGCGACGCGCTCGCCAACCCCGACGCGCTCGAGCAGTTCCGCAATCCTGTCTGAACCTCACGAATACGGCCTGAACACCTGGAATCCGGTCTGAACCCAAAGACACACGATTTGGCGTGTCACGACGCCGTGTGACCAGTCTTCCGCAAACCACGCCCGCGTAGCAGAATCGGATCGCATTCACGCCGAAGGCGTGATCGCATCGCTCGACGTCACACGGATTCCGGCGCGACTTCCAGCCCTTCGGGCTGGGGCGCCCGGATGCGGCGGAACCACGGGCCGTGGTCCGGGGGTGTCGCGGCGCTCCACGGCCCGGCTACGAAATTCCCGCCTTTCGGGCTGCTGCAACCGCTCATCGCAAATCGGCGTGCGCGCCGACCATCACAGCGCGCCTTCCGCACCGATCGCCGCACAACGCCTTGCGCATCGCTCGCTCGCAGCGTCGCGCAGCTACGTCTCGTGCCGGCTGAACCACACGCCAAAGACCGTCTGCGTCAGGATGCGCACGTCGAGCGCCAGGCTCCAGTGCCGAATGTAGTACACGTCGTGCTGAATTCGCTTCTTCAACGACGTGTCGCCGCGCAGCCCCTTGATCTGCGCATAGCCCGTCATGCCCGCCTTCATTTTGTGGCGCAGCATGTACCGCGGAATCTCGTGCTTGAACTGCCGGATGAATTCCGGCCGCTCCGGTCGCGGGCCCACCAGCGACATCTGACCCGCCAGCACGTTCAGAAGGTTGGGCAGCTCGTCGAGGCTCGTCCGCCGCAGAAACCGCCCGACGCGCGTCCGGCGCCCGTCCTGCTTCTGCGACCAGACCGGTCCGCGGCGCTCCGCGTCGACCGTCATCGTGCGGAACTTCACGAGATCGAACTCGCGCCCGTCGAGCCCCATCCGCCGCTGAAAATAAAAAACGGGGCCGGGGCTCGTCAGCTTGATCGCGACCGCGATCGCCAGCATCGCCGGAGCGGCGATCAGCAGGCAGAACACGCCCACCACCAGATCGAAGCCGCGCTTCATCAGCGCGTTCCACCCGTACAAAGGCGTCTGCCGCAGCGACAGGATCGGCACGTTGTCGAGCTCTGAGACGTTTGGCCGCATCGCATACGCCGGGTCAAGCTCCGGCACGATTCGCACGTCCGCCATCGAGTGTTGCAGCGCTTCGAGGATGCCGCTCAGGCGATCCGACTCGCTCGCCGGCAATGCAATGAAGATCGCATCCACCGGCGCGCGCTCGACGATCTCGCGCAGTGCCGCGATCGGCCCGCACACCGGAATCCCATGCACCGCCGTCCGCCGCGCCGCATCCGCCGGCGCCGGCGCGGCGCGCTCCGCCGCATCGGTCCCGGAAACCGCGGCGCCGGCGTCTTCCAGCCGGTCGCCGTCCGACCTCGGCGACCCGCCGACGTCGCCGGCGGGCGCCGATTCGCACGCCGAGACGCGCGGCGCGTCGTCCGGCACGTCGTCCACGAAGTACCGCACCTGAAGGCCCGTCCACGTGTTCCGCTGCAACGCGTGCAACAGCCGCTGCGCGTTTCGCCCGCTCCCCACAATCGCCGCGTTCCGCGCGTTGATTCCGCGCCGCCGAAGCGCCCGCAGCATCAGCCGGACGATCAGGCGAAACACCGCGAAGCACGTGGTGCCGACGATGGCGTAGGTCGCGACGAATTGCCGCGAGATCTTGTTCGACGCCGGCAGCGCGTAGTCGATCAGCACGACCGCCACGATCGCGACCACGAACGCCTTGAAGATGTCGCGCGTCTCGCCGAACAGCCGCCCATCGCGCCGCGGTCGGTACAGCCGCACACGATAGAAAATGAACAAGTGAGCCGCGACGATCAGCGGCAGCATCGGCAGGTACTTGTCAACCGGATCGGGAACGCCCTTGCCGGGATCGACCGGCAGCAACGCGAACCGCAGCCAATAGCTGAGCATCCACGCGACCGCGACCGCGCACGCGTCCGCGGTCACGAGCAACGCCAGCATCACCTGATTGTGTTGCTTCAGCATCGTCGCACGACCTCGAATCCCGGGAATTATCCCCCCGACGCCGTGTCGCGGAAAGGGCCCGGCTGAACCGCCTACTGGCCGGACGGCCACTCAACCGGACGCCTGTCGACCCGTGGAGTTCGTTTGTCCTCTCGCCGAAGGCGTAGACGTTCGTAGCCGGGCGTGTCGCACAGCGACACGCCCGGGTCGCCGCCGCACTGTTCATTCCTTGAAACGCCGAAGGCGTCGAGATTGCGTGCGACCCCGCGCCATGGTCGCCGCTGACCAACCGGGGCTCCGAGCGCTCGGTGAACTTCGGACTTGACGCCCGCCCCGTCGCTTCCCTAGTGTCGATCATGCGCGGCGCGCGTGCCGATCGATCGGCCCGGCCGGATCGCCTCCCTCGGCGACGCGGCGGCGCTCTCCGGCAGCCAACGGTGCCCCATGCCCGATTCCGGCGTGCTCGAAAAACCGCAAACCGAGCAGCAAACGCGCACGCTGCCGCCCTATCGCGTGCTGTTGCACAACGACGATGTGAATACTTTCGAGCACGTCGTGATCACGATCCTCAAGCTCACGCCGCTGAAACCCGCGGAGGCGGTCGAGCGCACGATCGAGGCCCACGAGAAGGGACTCGCGCTGCTGCTGGTCACCCACCGTGAGCGGGCGGAGCTGTACGTGGAACAATTCGCCAGCGCGAAGCTGACCGTGACGGCGGAGCCGGTGTGAGCCTGAAAAAGGGGCGGAGCCAATCACGCCCGGTCGAGCGACTCCGACCGGCGCGTCCGCGGGGTTCGACCTTCGGTGCTTACTCCACCGTGACCGACTTCGCCAGGTTCCGCGGCTTGTCGACGTCGCAACCGCGCAACACGGCCGCGTGATACGCCAGCAATTGCAGCGGCGTGACGGTGACGAGCGGCGCGAGCAGCTCCGGCACATCGGGCACATACAGCACGTGCTCCGCGATCTTGCGGATTTGTTCGTCGCCCTCGGTCGCGACCGCGATGATGTGTCCGCCGCGGCTGCGCACCTCTTCGATGTTGCTCACGATCTTGTCGTACCACGCGCCGCGCGGGGCGATGACGACGACCGGCATGCCCTTGGTGATCAGCGCGATCGGGCCGTGCTTCATCTCCGCCGCCGGCAGCCCCTCGGCGTGGATATAGCTGATTTCCTTGAGCTTCAGCGCGCCCTCCAGCGCGATCGGATACTGCAATCCGCGGCCCAGATACAGCCAGTTGTCCTGATCGATGTACTTCGACGCGATCGTCCGCGTTGCATCCGACAGCTTCAGCGTGCGCTCGATCGTCTCGGGAATGCAGTGCAGATGACCGAGATACTCGTTGCACTCCTGCTGGCTGAGATGCCGCCGCCGGCCGAGCAGCGCCGCGAGCATCGCGATCACCGTCACCTGTCCGACAAACGCCTTGGTCGACGCCACGCCGATCTCGGGCCCCACGTGCAGATACACGCCGGCGTCCGACTCCCGCGCGATCGTCGAGCCCACGGAGTTCACGATGCCCAGCGCCAGCGCGCCCTTGTCGCGTGCCTCGCGCAAGGCCGCGAGCGTGTCGGCGGTCTCGCCGCTCTGCGAGATCGCGAGCACTGCCGTCCCGTCCTCGATGATCGGATTGCGATAGCGAAACTCGCTCGCATACTCCGTCTCGCACGGAATCCGCGCCAGCTCCTCGATCAGATACTCGCCGACCAGCGCGGCGTGCCACGCCGTCCCGCAGCCGGTCAGGACGATCCGCTTGACGCGCATCAGCTCGCGCATGACGCCGGAGAGCCCGCCGAGCACGACCCGCCCCTCGTCCAGGTCGATCCGCCCGCGCATCGCCGTCCGCAGCGCCTCGGGCTGCTCGAAAATCTCCTTCGCCATGAAGTGCTGATGCCCGCCGAGCTCCAACTGCTCCAGCGTCATCTCGATCTCTTCGACCGCTTTCGTCACCAGCGCCGCGTCCAGCGTCGTCGTCCGGAACCCCGAACGCGTCACGGTCGCCACCTCGTTGTCCGACAGATAAATCACCTGCGGCGTGTGCTGCACGATCGCCGCCGCGTCCGACGCCACCAGGTATTCATCCTTCCCCACGCCGATGATCAGCGGGCTGCCGCGCCGCGCCGCGACAATCGTGTTGGGCTCGTCGGCATGCAGCACCGCGATGCCGAAGGTGCCGCGCACCTCGCGCAGGGCACGCCGCACGGCGTCGTCGAGCTTGCCCTCGTAGAAGTGCCCCACGAGCTTGGCGAGCACCTCGGTGTCGGTTTCGCTTTCGAGCCGAATGCCCTCGCCTTCGAGGTACGCCTTCAAGACGCGGTAGTTCTCGATGATGCCGTTGTGCACCAGCGCGAGCTTGCCGGTCGCGTCGCAATGCGGGTGCGCGTTGCACTCGGTCGGCGCGCCGTGCGTCGCCCAGCGCGTGTGCGCCATGCCGATCGTCGATTGGTTCATTTCGCCGTCGAGCCGCGACTCGAGCGCCGAGATGCGCCCGACCGCGCGGCGGATCGTGAGCTTGCCGCTCTTGATGACGACGCAGCCGGCGGAGTCATAACCCCGATATTCCAGTCGCTTCAGCCCTTCGATGATGATCGGACACGCGCTCCGCTGACCGATATACGCAACGATTCCGCACATGCACACGGCTCCTGGACGGGGTCGACAGGCGGGATCCCTCTCCGCCGGCATCCTAGCATTCGTACGTCTTTATCGCACGACCGTGCGGGGTCGATGATCGGAAATTCGATTCGCTGCGGCAGTCACGCCCCGGACGCGCCGATGAAACCCGTGCGGAATCGGCGCGCTCGGCGGCGTCGCAATCCCTCACCGCGCCTCGTGTCGCCGGTCCGCGACGGAGCATCGTGCCGTGCCCAATTCTCGCCCCACGACCAGCGCCGACAAGCTCACCTCGTGCATTCTCGCCGAGGATCCCGACTTCCTCGACATCGTGCAGGATTTCGTCCGCGGACTCGATGTCCGGTTCCAAGAGCTCCAGAGCGCGTACGAGCGGCTCGACTGGGCGGAACTGCGCATGCTGGCCCATCGCCTGAAAGGCGCCGGTGCGTCGTACGGTTATCCGGACCTGACCCGCCTGGCCGCCCATCTCGAGTCCAGCTTCAAAGCCGAACGCGCCGACGACTTCGCCGATCGACTGCGCGAACTCCGCACTCTCGCCGATGCCGCGCGGCGCGGACTGCCGGGTGCCGTGACGCAAGAGTAGCTGCGCGCATCCGACTCGGGGATTGGCGGCGGCTCGCCGATGCTCCCCGTTGCCGGAACATGAAGTACCGTTGAGGCACTACACCAGCGCGTAACGCGACCCGCTCCCCCAATCACAACCCGCCGCGCAGAACGCCGGACCGACACTCCGCACGGGTCGGACTCCCCCGAGCCCGCTAGCCACGCGCGCCGCGGCATCCCTACAATGCGCCGCACGAATGCCACCATCCGCTCCCGACGCTGCGCCGTCCTCCTCGCCGCCCGACGCGCGTCATCAAACGACGCCCCCCGCGTCCAGCGCCCGTAAGCTCCCCTGGCGACGTATCCGCTGGACCGTCCGCGCCATCGCCGCCGCTATCATCCTGTTCATGCTCCTCCGCGGCTGCGACGGCGCGTTCTATTATCCCAGCCGCACCACCTGGTTCTCGCCAGAGGAGTTCGGCATCTCGCGCTTTGAGGACGTGTACTTCAGCACGCGCGACGGAATCAGGCTGCACGGCTGGTGGGCGCCCGCTGTTCGCGAAGCACGCGGTACGGTGATTCACTTCCACGGCAACGCCGAGAACATCACCAACCACATCGCGCTTTCCGCCTGGCTTCCGGGCGCGGGCTACAACCTGCTGATCTTCGACTATCGCGGCTACGGACGATCGGAAGGCTCCGTCACGCGCGCCGGCACGATTCTCGACGGTCACGCCGCGATTGATTACGCCCTGTCCCGAACGGAGGTCGACCGCGAGCGCCTGTTCGTCTTCGGACAGTCGCTGGGCGGCGCGGTCGCGTTTTATGTGGTCGCCGAGCGTCCGGAGATTCGCGCCCTCGTCATCGACAGCAGCTTTCCCAGCTACCGCGCCATCGCGACCGCACACGCCCGCCGCATGCTGCCGTTCCACTGGCTCTCCGACGGGGCGGCGAGCCTGCTCGTCTCCGACGGCTACGACCCGGTCGACGTCGTCGATCGCATCCCGCCGCGCCCGCTGCTGGTGATCGCGTCCGGGCGCGACAACGTGTGCTTTCCCGAGCTGGGCCGTGCGCTCTTCGACGCGGCCCGCGAGCCCAAGCAGTTCTGGCACGTCGACGACGCCGGGCACTGCGAGGCGGTGTTGCTGCGTCCGGACGAAGCCACACGTCGCATTCGCGAGCTCTTCGACTCCGCCGCGGGAGCGCGCTGATGAGCGCCGACCAGCCGCGCAGCGCCGGGGGCGCGGCGGCGCGCGGCGCGGCGGAGCGTCATTCCGCCGCCGCCCGCGCCAAGCGGCGCTTGACCGGCGATCCCACTGCGGACATCGCCATTCACCGCGTCGACGACCGGTTCATCCCGATCCGCGCGCTCGAACTCGCCGACGCGATCGCGGCCGACCCGGCGCGGTTCGGCGAGGCCGCCCCGCAGTCTGGCGCGATCCTTGAAGCGCTTCAAGACGTGATCGCCCAGGAAGCGGTGGCGTTCGATCGGCGGCTCGTCACCGCGTATCTGCCCTTCAACCCCGATCGCGAGACCATTCCCGTCGACGACCAGCAGAAGCTCCGCACGGACGAGAATTACCTCCAACTGCTCCAGCGCATCACCTATCTGCTCGGCAAGGCCAACTTCGTGCGCATGTCCGGCGGCGAGATCGAAGGGGCCATCCGCGAAGCCCGCTGGCAGGGCGTCCGCATCCGGCTGCGGCCCGAACTCGTGCGGCACGTCTCGGTCTGGGTCCGCGGCATCACGACCCGCCAGCGCAGCCGGCGCACCTGGCGCCGCCCGTGGCGCGGCGAGCAGCGCACGGTTCCGGTGTACCGGCGGCTGGCGCTTGTGTTCCGCCTGCCCGACGACCCCTATGTCTACCTGAAGCTCTTCAAGGAAATCCCGCTCGACGAGGTCGAGGCGCTCCTGCCCCACGCCGAGGTGCAGATGACACTGCTCGATCGGCTGAAGCTGGTCGGCGGCGGAGCGACCGTCGCGGGCTCCACCGCGACGAAGGTTCTCAGCATGATCTCCGCGGTCATCCAGTGGACCAAGCTGCTCTGGGTGCTGCTCTTCGCCGGAATCATCATCGCGTTCCGCGCCATCACCGGCTATCGCACGACCCGCATGAAGCGCGATTGGCAACGCACACGCCACCTCTACTACCAGAACCTCGACAACAACGTCGGCGTGATTCACACCCTCCTCGCCATGATCGCTCAGGAAGACGTGAAGGAAGCCCTGCTCGTCTACCTGACCTGCCACGCCGCGCGCGAACCCGTCCGCGATGCGCAGGACCTCGCGCGGCGGATCGAGTGCTACCTGCACGAGCGATTTCACGCCCGCGTGAACTTCGATCTGCACGACGCCGTCCAGACCGTCACGCGCCTCGGTCTGTGGATCGACGCGGCCCGCTTCACGGTCGTCGCCCCCGCCGCGGCGATCGAACGCCTCCGCGCCCATTGGAACGAGCGACGCACGGTCGACCTGCATGAGGAACGCGCCTGCGGCGCGACGCCGCGGGCGGCCGCCGACCGCCTGGCATGACGCCCGCGCGCTGACGTTTTCGAGGCGGTGACGTACACTCTCGGGAATGCCGGGCCGCGGCGAACGGACGCGGCCCGTGCCATCGCGACCCCGTGCGCCCGGCGCCGAGCCCCGACCGGGGAGTCTGCTCGCCGGCGCGGCCCGTCGCGGAGCGCGGCACATCCGGCCGCCCGGCCCGCCGCTCGGCGCGGCGGTCTCCGATGCGGCGCCGCCGCGCGGGATTCGAGCGCCGCATTCCGGCGGGAGGAGTCCGCGACATGAGTTGCGTGCCGCCGAACTGTCCGGCCATCCGCGTGATGATGATGCCGCGCGACACCAATGCCGCCGGCACGATCTTCGGTGGCGTGCTGCTGAGCTACATCGACCAGGCCGGCGCGATCGCGGCTCGCGAAATCGCGCCTTCGCTCTTTGTCACCGTCGCGATGCACACCGTTGAGTTCAAGGAGGCCGTGTTCGTCGGCGACGTGCTCAGCTTCTTCACCACCGTCGTCCGCATCGGCCGCACGAGCGTGACGATCGATGTGGCCGTCGAGGCCGAGCGCTGGCAGGATCCGCGCACGCGCGTCCCGGTCACCCACGCGCGCGTCGTCTACGTCGCCGTCGACGAGCACCGCAAGCCGAAGCCCGTGGGCGTCCCGCCAACTGACGCGCCGGAGTAGCGGGGGCGCGGGCGGCGCGCCGCCCGATTCCATCCCCCGCGAACCGGGTTTTCCTGTACAGCGCGCGGATCGCGGGCTAGGCTATTCCGCCGGCCGGAGAGTCGGGAATCATGTCGGAACGCTTTTGGACGCGGCGCATGAACATCGAACCGCTCGACACCGCCGAAGGAAGCGAGTTTCCGCATTGCCGCCAGCTCTCGGTTTTTCTCGAAAACCGCATGGGCCAACTGCTGCGCTTGACGCGCGTGCTCGACGGCGAGGATATCCGCATCCTGGCGCTTTCCGTCGAAGGCTCGGTCGACTGCGCCATCATCCGCCTGCTCGTCGACGACCCCGACAAGGCGCTGCCCCTCATCGCCGGCGCGCGCTTCGCCGTCACTGAAACGGACCTGCTCGTCGTCGAGCTCCCGCCTGGACGCCGCGGAATACTTGGCATCTGCGCCGCGCTGATCGCCGGCGAGGTCAACATCAACTACACCTATCCCATCCTCCCCTCCGAACGACACAGCAACGCCCTGCTCGCAATCCAGGTCGACAACCTCGCCCAAGCCGCCGCCGTCCTCGCCGCCAAGAGAGTCCGCGTCCTCGACCAGAGCGAACTGGCGTGCTGACGCCCGAAACACTGCCCACCCTGACGTGCTGGCAGATGTCCGACGGCTACGAAATCCGCGGCCGCTTCTGGCCCGCGCCCCAACCCGCCGACGTCGCGATCCTGTATCTCCACGGCATCCAATCGCACGGCGGCTGGTACGAGGGCTCGGCCGCACACCTCGCGGCAGGCGGTTTGCCCGTGATGATGCCCGATCGACGCGGCAGCGGCCTCAACGAAGCGGCTCGCGGCGACACGCCAGGCGCGCAACGTTGGTTCGACGACGTCGCGGCGCACTGCGAGTGGCTGCGCGGCGCGACCGGGGCGCGCCGACTCGCGCTCGTCGGCGTGAGTTGGGGAGGAAAACTCGCGGCCGCGTTTGCGCTTCGCCGACCTGCGGAGCTCTACGCGCTTCTGCTGATCGCGCCCGGGATCTTCCCCGCCGTCACGCTCGCGGTCACGCGCAGAGTGCACGTCGGCTGGTCGCTGCTGTCGCGTGATCCGACGCGCCAGTTTGCGATTCCGCTGCACGATCCGCGCCTGTTTACCGCGAACCCCGCCGGGCAGAAGTTCATCGCCGCCGATCCGCTGAAGCTGACGCACGTCACCGCGCGGTTCCTCTACGAATCGGCACGCGTCG
This sequence comes from Phycisphaerae bacterium, assembly GCA_050184295.1. GTDB lineage: Bacteria > Planctomycetota > Phycisphaerae > UBA1845 > Fen-1342 > JBFXAM01. Next base: position 37,141 of record JBFXAM010000017.1, read on the forward strand.
ATCGCGCGCTCGCCCGCGCTGCTTCCGCGAGTCTGGCGCCCGCGACGACCCTCCTGCTGGCCGGCGACGACCGCATCATCCGCAACGACGCCACCGAACGCGGGCTGCGGCGCATCGCGGCGCGGCCGGCGACCGTTCACACTTTTCCGGCCGCCGGTCACACGCTCGAATTTGAAGCGGACTCCGCGCAGTTTCTCGCGACAATCCGCGCCTGGCAGCGCCGAATTTGCCACAATTCGTGAGCGGTTCTGGCCAGGTGACGCAACCTCGTCTTGCACGCCGGGTAGAAGGGGGTATGATTCCCGGACGAGTGGACCCGCCGTGCTTGAACCGACCGCTTGCCGGCCAGCCTGGGCGCGAGTGAAGTATTCGATCGCGGTTTGTCGATAAGGCTTGTTGCGGCCGCGGCGGCCTTGTCACGTTGTCGCGGGTGCGAACCCTCGGAGTATGCCTGTGATTCTCGCCCTGCGCGCCGCCCTCCCCGTGGCCGTGTTGCTGCTCCTGCCCGCGGTCGCGTGGTTCGAGCCGGACGGGGAGGTTCCCGAAGTTTCAGCGCCGCTGAACGAGCGCAAGGCGGACGCGACCACCGTCGCGCACGTCACCACGCGCATCGAACCCGCGGCGCCAAACAGCGCCGCGAAGATCGCGGCGGCCGTCCCGCTCGATCGCGACGGCATCGCCGCGCTGCTCGCCAGCAACCCCGAGGCGGTCGTGCGCATGGGCGCCGAGCGTTACCGGCGCGAAGTCCGCGACTATCGCTGCCGTTTTTCGAAGCAGGAGCTGCTCGACAGCGGCATGACCGCGGTGCAGGAAATCGACGTTCTCTATCGCGAGAAGCCGCTCAGTGTGTACATGACCTGGGTGCAGAACGAGGACAAGGCCAAACGCGCCTTGTTCATCGATCACCCTGCCTTCCGCGACGCCGCCGGCGAGCGTCTCGCACGCGTCGAACCCGCCGGCGCGGTGCTGCGCCTCTTTGTCAGCGACGTGATGACCCCCATCCGCGGACCCCAGGCCCGCGCCTCCAGCCGCCGGGCGATCGACGAATTCGGATTCCGCGCGATCTTTGAACTGTTCGAGCGCTACAACCGCATGGCGGAAAAAGACGGCGTGTTGAAGCTCGCGTATGGCGGGACGGGCTCGGTCGGCGGCCGGCCGACGTACATCATCGTTCGCCAACTGCCCGAGCGCAACGACGACGCGTTCCCCGATGCCTTGCTGAAAATGCACCTCGACCAGGAATGGCTGCTGCCGACCGGCGTGTATTCGTATTCCGATCTCGCCGGCCGCAAGCTGCTCGGCAGTTACGTGATCACGAACGTCGTGCTCAACGCCGGCCTGACCGATGCCGCGTTCAAGTTTTGATATAGCCGCTCCACGCGCTCACCGTCGCGCCTGCGAAACGACAAACCCCGTCAGCGCCGCGAGCTGAAAGAACGCCGCGAATGCCAGCTTCGTCAGCAGCGTGTTGAGCGGCCCGCTGAAAATCCAATCCAGCAGCGCCAGCACGACCAGCCCGACGACGATCACCTGCAACACCGCGCCGATCAAGCGCGCGATCGAAAACTCGTGATATGCGTCCTCGCGCAGCTTCGCCTCGATCAGCCCACGAAGCTCGACGATGCCGCGATCGATCCGCTGCAACGCCGCCAGCCGCTCGTCGAGCGCCGCTGCGTCCGGTGGCGGCGACTCGCCGGCCCGCGTTGACGCCGACTCGCCGCCACGCGCCGCGGTCGTCTCCGGCGGCGCCCCGCGCTCGCGCCACCCAGCAGACGGACGCTCCGGAACGATCGTTTCGGGCTCGGACATCGCGTCGCCTCCCGACAGACCCGCGCGACGGCCCGGCAGAGCGCGTCCGTCGGTGTGGCCTGTGACCGCAATCATGCGCGATTCCGCGGTCGCTGTCAGCGCCCGCGCTTCACGAGCGCCCGCTCCAGCAGTTCGTAAAGCTGCGCGTCCGGATCGTGGATCACCGTCTCGACGTCGACCCGCGCCAGCCGCGGTTCCGCGTCGCGATCGTTTGCGCGAGCCGCACGCTCAGCGCCGGACACTGCTTCGCGCCAGAGCGGCGCCAGCTTCACCCAGTCTTTCCGCGTCGTCACAACGAGCGCCGCGCCACGCCGCGCGGCGGTGGCGCGGATCGCGGCGATATCGTCCGGTGTGTAGTCGTGATGGTCGCGGAAGATGCATCCCGGCTCGCTCACGTCCGCCGCCACCGTGCCCAGCAGCGCCAGAAAACTGGTCGGATTTCCGACGCCGCAGACCGGCAACACGCGAACGTCGATCGCAAAGGGAGCGGACTCGCTCGCGCCGGCCGAACGCGCGCCGGTGCGGACCGCCGAATCGTGCGCTCGGACCACGGTTCCGCCCGCGGCGGCGGGCGGCGGCGCCCCGGCGCCGGGCGTTGGCGTCCGCGATGCGGGTCTCGTCGTCGCGGCGTCGGAGCCAGGCGAATCGAGCATCGTAAGACCGACCGCCGCAACGCTCGCGCGGCAGACGTATGCGCTGGGCGCGTGGCGGCGCACGTCGCGCTCGATCGCGGCGAGCGTTTCGGTGTTCGACTGGTTGGCGCGGGTGATGATGACGGCGTGCGCGCGGCGGAGGCTGGCGAGCGGCTCGCGCAGCCGGCCTGCGGGCAGCAGGCGCCCGCCGCCCCACGGATTCAGCGCGTCAACCAGCACGAGATCGAGATCGCGCCGCAGGCGACGGTGTTGAAAGCCGTCGTCGAGCACGACCGCATCGGCGCCCTGTTGCGCCGCGGCCGCCGCGCCGCGGACGCGATCCGCGTCGACCACCACGAGCGTGTCGTGCAGGGCCGCGCGGAGTTCGAGCACCTCGTCCGCCGCGCGGCCCGGCCGCGCCCCGTAGCCGCGCGTCAGCACGGCGGGCCGCCGACCCAGCGCGCGCAGGCGGCGCACGAGTTCGATGACCATCGGCGTCTTGCCGACGCCGCCGACGGTGAGATTGCCGACGCTGATCACCGGAATCGGCGCGGCGGACGAAGCGGCCGGATCGCGGTCGTAACGCCGGTTTCGCAGCGCGATCGCGCAGCGATACAGCCAAGCCGCCGGCGCGAGCAATACGCCGAGCAGCGGCCCGGGGCCGCGGATCGAACTCTCCAGCGAAGCAGACAGAATGCGGTCCTCGACCACGACGCGCGCGACGTGGTGTGGGAACAGCGTACGACGCGATCGAACCCGCGGCCAGCGGCGACGTCGGGCGCTTGGTGTGCGCGCGTCGCGCGGCGCCGGACCGGCGCGATGCATGGGTCACAGTGTCGCCGGAAAAAGGGCGGGAGCGCTCAGCCGATTCGGATCGCCCGAACCCGGCGAAACACCGCGGCGGAATCCGGCGTCAGCCCTTCAAGAACCCCGCCTCGCGCTGCCAGCGGATCGCGCGCGGAATGCCCGCAGTCAGCGGCGTCGTCGGCTCATAGCCCAACAGACGCCGCGCCTTGCCGATGTCCGCGACGTAGCGCGTGATCTCGCCCGGCCGGGCGGGCTCGTAACGCACCTGCGGCTCCCGGCCGACGGCGAGCGCGATGAGATTCACCACGTCGACCAGCGTGCCGCCCTGGCCGCAGGCGAGATTGATCGTGTCGCGGCGGATCTTGCCCGCGGTGAGGGCGTCGATGCCCTTCACGATGCCCTGCACGCAGTCGTCGACAAACGTGAAGTCGAGCACCTTCTCGCGCCCGAACACGACGATCGACTGCGCGTCTGCGATGCGCTTCACGAACAGCGGAATCACCCGCTCCATCCGATCGAGGTCGCAGTCGTAGCGGCCATACACGTTGCTGAAACGGAACACCAGGCACGGCAGCTTGTAGCATTGCGCGTAGCTGTAGATGAACGCCTCTCCGGCGATCTTGCTGGCGCTATAGGGGCTCTCGGCGACGACGAAATCCGCCGACGCCTCGTCGGTGACGTGCTGGTGGATGTCGCCGTAGACCTCGCGCGAGCTGCCGAAGATGACGGGGGTTTCGTGCTGGCGGCAGTAGTCAAGCACGTTGAACAGCATCGTCACGTTTTCGAGCGCCCGGTCGGGATGCTGCACGAGCTCAAACACCTTGGCGTACGCGGCGAGATGGACGACGACATCGAACTTCTGGCTGACGGGCAGCGCGCCCGGCTTCAGCTCGCAGAGGTTGCAGGTGACCGTCGGCAGCTTGTCGGTCCAGGCGTTCTTCCGGCGATCCAGCCCGACGACCTCGTCGCCGCGGGCGAGGAGGGCGAGGCCGAGGTTGGTGCCGATGAGTCCGCTGGAGCCGGTGATGAGAACGCGCATTCGATTTGTCGCTCAGGAGTTCCGGTCTTCGGAGCGGAACTTTACCCTGGAGGGTGGAAGATCGCCACGCCCCTCGCGAATCTTAGGGACGTATTCCCGCCTCTGCGGCGGCCCCGAGGAACGCGGACATCCCCAAGGACTCGAGCGCGTGGCGCTGTTCTCGCACAGCCGCGCCCCCGATAAGATTGGTTACAGGAGCCGCACCGAAAGGCGGCTCGACGCACTCGGCCGCCTCTCGCGGCGTGCCGCCGAGACGATGCCATGCTCGAATCGATCAGAGTTCAGAATTTTCGGTCATGCGAAGACGTTGAGCTTCGGCTCGGCGAGTCGATCGTTGCGCTCGTGGGGAAGAACGGTGCGGGAAAGACGAATCTCCTACACGCAATTCAGATCGTCGCCCAGCTCTGTCTGGGAAGTCCCGACACCGAGTTCACTCCGCGGCCGCGCGATCCGTCGCGCCCGACAGCCTTTACGCTCGACTTTTCCTTCGACGAACACAAGTACCGATACGTCACGGCCCGACAGTCCTCGACGGAGCACAGCAAACTCGAGGAATCACTGACTCGCGACGGCACCTTGCTCTTCGCACGAGAAGGAGACCGGCTGCGCGCACTGTACCCGCCATTCGATAGCGGAGCAACGGTCCCGGCGTCGCTTGGCAGTTTGTTCTTGCTGCTTCAATTCAGCTCGACCAATGAGGACTTAGGAAAGCAGCTCCAGCCGCTTGTTGAATACCTGCGCGGCATTCGATACTACCCACTCACACAGCAGTTTAACGAGCACTCCTCTCGTGCCGCGCCGCGATTCGTGGATGCTGCGCGGCACGCAAAGTGGCGGGGGGAGTTTCCAGCTGGTGGCAACGCAGACTCCGTCCCACACCGACTGGTTGAAATGCATCTAAAGAGCGATCCGTCACTCGACGAATTGAAGAGGATATTGGGAGACGACGGCCTAGGACTTATCGCGGACATCCGGATTCAGGATTTTGCGGTGCCGATGCCGAGACGCAGCGACCCAGACGCGCTTGAAAAAGCCTATGCGATATCATTCGTACCCTGCGATTCGATCGCCGGCGCAGGACGTCCATTCTCGCTAACAGGGCTGTCCGCGGGGACGTGGCGAATCGTCCGGTTCTTGACCTATCTGCTCTTCGATCGATCCACATGCATGCTTGTCGAGCAACCAGAGGACTCAATACATGCCGGCTTGCTATCAAAACTGATAGACATCCTACGGACATACTCTGATCGAACGCAGTTTGTTTGCACGACACATTCGCCTCGGGTCACGAATCTTGTTGGCGCCACTGGCATCCGAATCGTGACGGCCGACAGCGGCCGAACCGCGGTGATGGAGCTATCCCCGCAGGACGTGGAAGCGTCGCAAGCATACGTTGCCGAGGAAGGAACGTTGGCTGAGTTCCTTGAGATGCTATGAAGCGACGGCCGGCGCTGGCAATTCTTGCGGAAGATGCGTCGGACGCGGAAGTCCTGACGCACGTGGTCCGTCGCCACCTCAACGATCCGCAGATTCCGGTGAAGAAGAAGGGATACGACGGTTGCTCCGCGCTCTGCCGCAAGGGCGCGCGGGATATTCGCGCCTGGCAGCAGCGCGATATTTCGCGGTTCATCATTTGCCATGATGCGGATTGTGCGACGCCGGAGCCGGTGAGAGTGAAGGTTCAGAGAGCAGTCATGCCGACCGGCCTCACCGGCGCCGCGTGCATCGTCATTCCGGTGCATGAGATTGAGGCATGGATGATGGCCGACGAACTCGCGATCAATACTGTCATTCCTTCTTTCGAATTCCGCGGACACCGTAACCCGGAGTCGGTCCCAAACCCGAAGGAGTGGCTCGTTCGCGAATCGCGCGCATCAAACGGCAAGCCGCTGTATTCGCCAGCGACATTCAATCCACCCGTCGCTCGTCACCTTCGCCTTGATGTCGTTGCGGCGAAATGCGCCTCATTCAAGTATCTACTCGATTGGCTCGACGTCGAGTTCCGACACCGGCGTTAGAACGCCCCCACGCCGCCGGAGAGCTCCCGGCCGATGATCAACTGGTGGATCGTCTCCGTCCCCTCGTACGTGATCACGCTCTCCAGGTTCAGCATGTGCCGCACGGGGCAGCACTCGACGCTGATGCCGCCGGCCCCCAGCAGGTCGCGCGCGTCGCGGGCGACGTCCATCGCCATCCGGCAGTTGTTCCATTTCGCCAGCGACACCTGCGCATGGTGCATCTTGTCGTCGTCCTTCAGTCGGCCGAGCTGAAGCGACAGCAACTGCGCACAGGTGATCCGCCGGAGCATGTCCGCGAGGCGCTGCTGCACGATCTGCTTGTTCACCAGCGGCTCGCCGAACAGCACGCGCTGCCGCGTGAACTGAAGCGCTTCGCGATAGCACGCGACCGCCGCTCCGATCACGCCCCACGTAATGCCATAGCGCGCCTGCGTGAGACAGCTCAGCGGGGCGCCGAGCCCCGCCGCCAGCGGCAGACGGTTGCGCTCCGGCACGCGGACGTTTTCGAAGAACAGCTCGCTGGTGTGGCTGGCGCGAAGCGAGAACTTGCGGCCGATGTCGCGGGACGTGTAGCCGGGCATGTCCTTTTCAACAAGAAATCCGCGGACGCCGTCGTCGGTCGACGCCCAAACGACGGCCACATCCGCGAGCGTGCCGTTGGTGATCCACATCTTGGCGCCGTTGACGACCCAGTCGCCGCCGGTGCGCTTGGCGTGCGTCTTCATGTTTCCGGGGTCGGAGCCGCCGTCGGGCTCGGTGAGGCCGAAGCAGCCGATCTTCTTCGCCTGGGCCATTTCGGGCAGCCAGCGGTTCTTCTGCTCGTCGGAGCCGTAGCGGTGGATGGGATACATCACCAGTCCGCTCTGGACGCTTGCGAAGCTGCGGATGCCGCTGTCGCCGCGCTCCAGCTCCTGCATGATCAGCCCATACGCGACGTTGCTGAGCCCCGCGCAGCCGTAGTCGTGGAAGGTCGGCCCGAAGAGTCCCATGGCGGCCATTTCGGGGACGAGTTCGCGGGGGAAGCGTTCGTGTTCGAAGCAGTCGGCGATGATGGGCAGGACGCGTTCGTCGACGAAGCGCGCGACGGCCTGCTGAACCTGTCGTTCGTCTTCGGTGAGCAGTTCGCCGATGTTGTAGAAATCGGGTCCGTCGACATCGATGAGCGCTTTCTGAGCGGGTTGCAAGCGGACACTCCTCGGATCGAGCGGGCCCGCGTTGCTGCGTCGCGCAGCGCCGGCACTCCGCCGACGGCGCGGGCCTCCGCGCGGGCGCCCGATCGCGACCCGGACTGTCGATTCGCGTCGCGTGGCGCGACACTCGACAGCCGCCGGCGAGTTCAATAAGTATGAGCCCGCGGCATCTTAGCGGCGGGCGCCGGCCGCGACCACCGCGGGAGCGCCGCAGGTGGTACGATCGCAGGGAAGTTCGTCGGAGCGCGTATGTCGCTACGGGTTCGCTGTCCTCGCTGCCAGAGCGTTCAGGTCGTGCCGCACTCGGCGGCCGGCGGGATCCGCGCCTGCACCGTCTGCGCCCGCGGGTTCACGGTGCCGATTCCGGAGCAGGAAATCGGCGATTCGCGCGTCTTCGTCGCGCCGCGGTGCCCGAGTTGCGGGCACGCGAACGCACCCGGCTGCATGCGCTGCGCACGCTGTTTGACAGACTTGGCGAGCGGGGTGCGAGCCCCGGTGACGGCGCGCGTGGCGCGCTCCGTGCGACGGCGCTGGTTGGCGCTGGCCGGTGTTGCGGCCGTGGCGGCGCTGGGGGCGTACGTCGGCACCCAAATCTTCTGGATTCGCTACTACACGCCCGATAAGCACGTCACGCCTTTTGAGCCCACGACCCAAGCGCCGCTGGCGTCCGCGGACTGGGCGGCCCGGCTGCTCGCCGCGACGAGCGCCGCAGCGCGCGACGAAGCGCGGACGGAACTCCGGCGGATCGGGCCGGCGAGCGCGGCCGACCTGGCGAGCGCGCTGCGCGCCGCGGTTCAGGTGCGGCGGCTTGCGCCGGGCTCGGCCCGCAACGCGCGGGTCGCCATCGCGTTGCTCGCCGAATTCCGCGCACCGGTCGCAAGGGCGGCGCTCGAGGACTGCGCGGCGCACGACGAACTGTGCGAGGACGCGCTGCTGGGGCGCGCCTGGCTGGGCGACGAGCGCGCCCTCGGCGATACCGTCAGAGTCTGGCAGAAGCGCGTGCGCGACGCGATCTTTGCCAAGCGCCTCGCGGAGTTCGCGATCGGGGACGCCCGCGCGCACGCCGACGCCCACCTGGAACGACGTCGGCGGGCGCTCACGCAGGCGGCGGGCGCGACGGCCCGGCTCGGGCAACCGGCGATGGACCTGGTCGTTGCAGGATACTGGGACTCGTGGGGCTGGCTGGGACAGCAGCGCGCCGAGGACTACGTCCTGGCCACGTTCGAGACGGCCAAACTCGTGACCGAGGAGGGCGCCGCGCCGCGCACCGACCCCGATCCCGTCGTGCAGGTTCGCGGCGCACGCCGTGTGCTCGACCAGACCGCGACCTACGGCGCGCTGGCGGTGCGGGCCGCCGCCGTGCTCACGCTCGCGCAATGCACGCCGCAGTACAAGTCGCTGCGCGAGCGAATCGTCGACGGGCTCGCCGCAGCGCTCCCCTCCGGCGATGCACTCGAACAGCAGCGCGTGGTATGGACGCTGGCGCACATCACGGGTCGTGGGTTTGGCGACTTCAGCGCGGCCGACCCGCCCAACACGGTCAACGCGGACCACGTGGCGGCGGCGACGGCGTGGGCGCGCCAGGAGGGCGTGGGCGTCGCGGCCGCAGCCCGCAAACCGCACGTGTTTCCGCCCCCGCCCGTGCTGGAGCGGCGCGTGTTGACGGCCGAGCGGCAGTTAGAGGAGGTGCTGCTCGCGGCCCTGCGCACGGGCTGGGCGGATGCCGCCGAAGCTCGACGGCGGTGGCTTGGCGCGCGGCTGGGCTTTACGCCGCGGATCGCCGCCTGTCTCGATGCGACGATGCGCGACCCGCACCTGCCGGCGCTCTGCGCGGCGTTGACCGCGGCGGGCGCGTATCATGCGGAAGGCTCGCGCGCTCAACTTGAAGTCTGGCGCCACGCGAACGACCAGCCGCCTTGGGTGCGCGCGCTCGCCTACACGGCGCTGGCGGCGCTCGACGCACCGCGCGGTCCGCTGGCCGCCGCTTGGCCCGCGGGCCTCGACGCGACCGCGCTGCTCGCGCTCGATGCCGAGTCGCCGGGTTGGGAGCCCTTCGGCGAAGTGTTGCTCGCCGCCGGTCCGACACTGGTCGGCAAGCTGCAAAAAGCCGCGCCTGGGGGGTTGCCCGACGCCATCCGGGCTAAACTACTGCGGGCCGCGGACGCCGCCGCCCAGCGCCACGGTGTATCGCTGCGATAGCGCCCGCGGAACATTCACGGGGCGCGACGCGCCTCGCCGCCCGAGAGCGCTTCGCGGCGGCTGCGGCTGCGAGAACGCCTGCCCATGCTGATTCCGATCGGAACCGATGTTCGCCCGCGCCGTCCGCCGATCGCCAATTGGGCGCTGGTGATCGCGAACGTCGCGATCTTCCTGTTCACGGACGCGATCGGCGGCGACGTCGGCGCGCGGCTCAAGAGCCTCTACACGCTCGACGCCGCCCGCCCGCAGTTGTTTCAGTACCTGACCTATCAGTTCCTGCACGGCGACGTCTGGCACCTGGTCGGGAACATGATCTTCCTGTGGGTGTTCGGCAACGCGGTCTGCGATCGCATGGGCGCGGCGGGGTACGTTCTGTTCTACCTCGCCGGCGGCGTCTGCTCCGCGGCGGTGTTCGCCTCGCAGGCCAACAACCCGATCGTCGGCGCCAGCGGCGCGATCGCCGCCGTCACCACCGCGTTTCTCGTGCTCTTTCCGCGCGTGCACATCACCATGTTCGTGTGGTTCTTCGTCTTCATGACCACGTTTGAGATCCCCGCACTGCTGCTCATCACGTTCAAGATCATCCTCTGGGACAACATCATTGCGCCCACGATCGGCGACGCCGCCACGTCGAACGTCGCGTACTCGGCGCATCTGGGCGGATACACGTTCGGGTTTCTCGCCGCCCTCGCGCTGCTGCTGTCACGAGCGCTGCCGCGCAACCAGTTCGACCTGCTCGCGCTGTGGGGCCGCTGGCAGCGGCGGAGCGGACTCGCGGCGCCGACGATGTTCGGCGGCCCGCGCGCGGTCGAGGTCGAGGAAATGCACTCGCGCCCGCTCGACACGCTGCCGCTCACGCCGCTCGAAAAACTCCGCGCGGAGGTCATCGACCTCGTGGCGGAGCGCGAAATCGACGCGGCCGTCGACGGCTACCGCCGGCTCGCGTCAATGGACCCGGAACAGATCCTGCCGCGCACCCCGCAGCTCGAGATCGCCAACCACCTGACCCAGACCGGCCGCACCGCCGATGCCGCTCACGCCTACGAGGCGTACCTGGCGGCGTACCCGACTTCGCCGGACGCCAACGAGGTGCGGCTGCTGCTGGGGCTGATGTACAGTCGCTACGTCGGGAACTACGACCGTGCGATCCACCACCTGCGCCTGGCGCTCGAGGGGTTGACGCTGGAATCGCAGCGGCTGCTGGCGGAGGAGGAGCTGCGGATCGCCGAAGAGCGGCGGGCGGCGGCCGGCGACGCGCGCCCGGCAACCGGCGGGTGAAGCGAAACGCCGGAGCCCGGGCGAACTGCCGCCTACTCCACCCTTCGCACGCGACAGCAAAGCAGCGCCAGCGCATTGAGCCTGTCGGCGACGGCGCTCGCATCCACGCCGCCGGCGAGCGATTGCTCCAGCCCGGCGCACGCGGTCGCGATCACGTCAAAGCCCAGACTTCCGGCATTGGTGCGGAGCGTCCGGCTCACCAGCGCGAGCTGCGCGAGGTCCTGGGCGGCGTAGGCCTGCTCCAGCTCGCGGACCGCCTTGAGCACCGACCCGACGAACTCGTCGATCAGCTCGCGCATGCCGACGTCGTTCACCAGCGTGCTGTAGAGCGGCTGCGCGCGCATCCGGTCGATCAGGCGCGCGACCGCTTCCGGAGTGACCGGCTTCACCAGAAAATCCACGCAACCCGCCGCGATGCAACTCCGCCGGATGTCGGCGTCGTGGGTCTCCGACAACGCCACCACCGGCAGAAACACGCCACGCTCCCGCAGGGCCCGCGGCACAGCGAGCCCGCTCGGCGCCGGCAGCTGCGCGTTCACCAGCAGCAGGTCAAAGGACTGGGCGCTGACGGCGTCGAGCGCTGCCTGCGAGTCCGCCACGATCGTGGTGTCGGCCCCGTTCTTCTTCAGAAACGTCGTGAGGATCGAGCGCTGCATCGGCTCGTTCTCCGCGACCAGCACTGCGACCCGGGCCGCCCGGCGTTCGAACATCTCCAGCACGATCGGCTCGTCGAAGTGCGCCGCCACCTCGTGCACCGAGCGCGTGCCCTTCAGATAGCGGCAGCGCACGATCTTCGCGCCCAGCGCGAACTCCCGATTGAATTCGCTCACCAGCCGAACGCGGCACGGCGTGCCGTTATAGACGAACTGCCCCAGCAGGAACGCGAGGCCGGTGCGGCTGAGGTTGCGCACGGGGACATGGTGCGCGACGCGCTCGCCGGGCGTGAGAAACTCGACCGTGACCGAGCGGCCCTTGGTGGCGTAGCGCTCGTTCCGGCGCTTGTCGGACGCACCGCCGCGCGTCAGCTCCGCGTCCAGGCGCTGCATGAGCGCGTCGATCTCGCGCGCGTCCATCCGCAGCTCGCGCCGCACCACGTCTTCCACCTTGAGCACTCCTCGGGCCGACCGCGCGAGCCGGGCGCTGGGCAACGATCTCGCTTGGTCGCGGATGCGGCGCCTACGACGCCGGGCGCGCCGCGTATGCCAGGCGCGTGACGGCGTGAAGCCGCTTGCGCAGCTCCCCGACTTCGAGCCGCTCTTTCAGGGCCGTTTCCAGCGCGCGGGTCGCGTCCGCGATCGATTCGAATCCACAGCACCCGGCGCGTTCGCGGAGCACGCGCGTGCGGGCTTCGAGCTGTGCCAGGTCGGCGCCCGCGATCGCGGACTCGAGCTCCCCGACCGCCTGCGTGACCTCGTTCACAAACTCGTCAATCATCGGCGCCATCTCGGGATCGTTCGCCAACCGGCTGACTACCGGCTCGGTCTTGATCGCCGCCACCAGCCCGTCGACGGTCGCGGGCTCCAGCGGCTTGAGCGCCACGTCCGTGCAGCCCGCCTCCAGGCAGCGCGCGCGCAGCTCCGGAGAATCCGTCGAAGGCGTCGCCACGATCGGGCGGCTGTAGCCGCGGCTGCGCAGCTCGCGCACCATCGCGAGTCCGTCCGCGCCGGCCACGTCGACGTTGATGAGAATCAGATCAAAAGGCGTCGCGCCCGCCAGCTCCAGCGCTTGCGCCACGTCAAACGCCGGCACGACGTCCGCGTTGCGCTTCTTCAGAAAGTGTGCCGCGATGCGGTTCTGAAGCTCGTCGTCGTCCACGAGCAGCACGCGCACGCGCGTCGCCGCACGATGAAACAACGCCATGTCAATCGGTTTCTCGAATCGAAGCCCGACGTCGTACACCGAGCCCGACCCGCGCAGGTATTGACACCGCACCACCGTCGCCCGCACGACCTGCTCGTGGCGGTACTCGCTCACCAGCCGGACGATCACCGCCGCCCCGGGGTAGACGAACCGCCCCATTAGAAACGCCGCGCCCGTCCGACTCAGGTTCCGCGCCGGAACGGAGTAGACCGTCTTCACGGGACCGTTCAGAAACTCCACCTGCAACGTCCGACCGCGATAGGCGTAGCGCTCCGTCGAGCGTCGGCTCACCCCGACCGGCACGGCCGGCTCCGCTTCCAGCCGATCGAGGAGTTCCTCGACCGCCTGGCGGTCCTTGCGCAGCCCGGTATTGGCCTGCTCGCCCACGACGGCTCCCCTCGACACCACGCGCGTCGATTTCGCGGCCGGCCGGACGCCTGCCGCGAATCCGCAACGCCTTCTGTTGAATCGCACGAATCGACGATGGTGCTTAGCAACGGCGCGGCGCGGGGTGACCGGCAGCCGCAGGCCCGATAGCAACCGCCGCCCGCGCTCGGCGATGCCCGCGACGCCCCCCGACGTGCGGCGCCGGCGACGCCCCGCGGGTGCAGCGAATCGGGACCGAACATGAGCGTGTGCCGCGCTATTTGCCGCGCGGCCGATCGGAGTGCAGCAGCCAGGAGACGACGGCGTGCGCGGCGGCGTCAAAGTCATATTCGCGCAATTGCTCGGTCAACACCCAGCGGAGCTCGCCACCCGGCGGCGGCCGCGCCTCGCCGGCGCGGACCCGGCACTCGTAATAGCGATAGATCACACGATGATCGCCGAACTGATGCTCAAATGGAGGCTGTCCCAGCAGCAGCTCGATCTCGACGCCGAGCGCCTCGCGGCAGATGCGACGGAGCGCCGTTTCGGGCGACTCGCGCGGCATCAGGCGTCCGCCGGGGAACGCCCAGGTCGCCGCCTCGCCGGCGGTGCGGACGATCAGCCGTTCGCGCCCACGCTCCAGCAGCGCGCGCGCCTCGGTCCATACATTGTGCGTCGATTTTCCCATATCGAAGGACAGCGTATCGCGCGGCGCGCCGGCGCGACAGGCGCGTCGGCGGCGGCGTTCGCCGGCCCGTCTCACGCGTGTGCCGGCAGCACGCGCCCCGCGCACTGTCCGAAGCCGACGCGCACGCCGTCGCGCTCGCCCCAGCCGGTGAGCGTGAGCAGGTCGCCGTCCTGGAGGAACACGCGCCGCGCGCCGTTCGCCAGCGTCAGCGGCCTCTCGCCCTTCCACGCCAGCTCCAGGAGGCTTCCGAACGAGTCCGGCGTCGGTCCGCTGATGGTTCCACTGGCGAGCAGGTCACCGGGCCGGACGTTGCAGCCGTTGACCGTGTGGTGCGCGAGCTGCTGGGCCATGGTCCAGTAGAGATGGCGCGCATTGGATCGCGCGATCGTGGTCGGCGGGCCGTCGGCGGGTTGCAGCGCGACCTCCAGGCGCAGGTCGTACGCCGCGTGCGCCGGGTTCGCTCCGGCGGCGCCAGGCGTCAAGTAGTCGAGCGGCGTCGGATCCTGTGCGGGCGCCGGCAGCGCGAAGGGCGCGAGCGCCTCGAGCGTCACGACCCACGGCGAGATCGAGGTCGCGAAGTTCTTGCCCAGGAACGGCCCCAGCGGCACGTACTCCCACTTCTGGATGTCGCGGGCGCTCCAGTCGTTCACCAGCACAAGTCCGAAGACATGCTCCGCGGCGCGATCGAGCGCGATCGGCTCGCTCAGCGCGTTGCCCGTCCCGACAAAAAAACCCAGCTCCAATTCGAAGTCGAGCTGCCGGCTCGGGCCAAACGACGGCCTCGCGTCGGCGTCGGCCTTGCTCTGTCCGCACGGCCGGCGCACCTCCGCGCCGTCCACCACGATCGAACTCGCCCGCCCGTGATAGCCCACCGGCAGCCAGAGCCAGTTCGGCATCAGCGCGTTTTCCTTGCCGCGGAACATCGTGCCGACGTTGGTCGCGTGCTCGCGCGAAGAGTAAAAGTCGGTGTAGTCGCCAATCTCACACGGCAGACACATCGTGACACGCTCGATCGGAATGAGCGCCGCGGCGCGCAACGACGCATCGTCGCGCAGCGCGGGGTTGTCGGCCCGGAGCAGGTCGGTGAGCAGGCGCCGCGCCGCGCTCCACGCCGCCGGCCCGAGCGACATGAACTTGTTCAGCGACCACTTGCACAGCACGTGCTCGTCGCCCCACGCCGCCCGGAACGCGCCGCGATGCTCCAGCTCGCGCAGGTCGACGACGAAGTCGCCGATGCGAACGCCGCAGCGCGGCCTGTCCTGGTCGGCGGTTCGAAATACGCCGTAGGGCAGGTTCTGGATCGGAAAGTGCGAATCGGGCGCGACGGGGACGAAGGAGCGGAGCGCGAAGTCGGTGTTGCAGATCATGGTCGGATTGTAGCAACGCGGCGGCGCTCGCGCGCGCGTCGCGAAGGCATCGGGAACCGCCAGG
>JBFXAM010000018.1:0-52223 GCA_050184295.1 Phycisphaerae bacterium
CACACCCATTCTGGTGAAACTCGCCGCCGGCGTCGAGCCGCGCGATCTACCCGGTGCGACGCCGTCGGTCGACGGCGGCGCGATCGACGCGCTTCTGGCGGCGTGGTCGATCACGCGCATCGAGCCGCTCTACTCCACTGGGTTCGCCAACCCTGAACTCGCGCAGAAGCTCGGCATGAGTCGTACCTATCGCTTCCACGCACCCGCCGGCAGCGACACACCGACCATGGCCACCGCGTTCTCGAAAGCTCCCGGCGTCGAACGCGCCGAAGTCGACGGCATCGGCGGAATCGCCGAGACGGTGCCCAACGACCCGTCGTTCGCACAGCAGTGGGCGTTACGCGATCTGACGCCGCCGACCGCGGACATCCGCGCGACCTTTGGCTGGGACATCTTTCGCGGCAGCAGCGACGTGACGATCGCGATCGTGGATTCCGGTGTGCAGGCAAATCACCCCGAGCTATCCGGCAAGGTGACGGCGGGATGGAACTACTGGGATAACAACGAGGACACGGACGATCCGCACGGCCACGGCACACATGTTTCCGGAATCGCGGCGGCATGGACGAATAACGGCGTCGGGATCGCCGGCGTGAACTGGAACGCGCGGCTTCTCGCCATCCGCGTCGTGTCGCCGACCGGCTCGGGGACGGAAAGCCACGCCGCCCAGGGCATCACATTCGCCGCGAATCACGCCGCTCCGCAGATTATCAACATGAGCCTCCAGTATTACACCGGCACGCAGACGCTGCGTGACGCGGTCGACTACGCCTTTGGGCTCGGCAAGACGCTGATCGCCGCCGCCGGCAACGGCCGCGGGCGGACCGTGGCGTTCCCCGGCGCGTTTCCGAACTGCATGGCCGTGACCGGCATGGATCGCGACGGCCTGTTGGGCACGTATTCCAACTACGGACCGGAGGTCGACGTTACCGCTCCGGGAACGCAGGTTTACTCGCTCTGGCGGCTCAGCGGCTACAACACCATCGACGGCACCTCGATGGCCACGCCGCACGTCAGCGGACTGGCGGCGCTGCTGCTCGCGTATCAGCCCACGCTCACCAACACGCAGATTCCGATCATCCTGCGGAACACCACGACGGACATGGGCGATCCCGGCTGGGACGAGATGTTCGGCACGGGGCGAATCAACGTCGAAGCGGCACTCCAGTCGATCCGCCGCGGCGATGTCAACTGTGACGGGCAGATCGACGCGTTCGACATCGACCCGTTTGTGCTGGCGCTGTCCGACCCCGCGGCCTACGCAATCGCATATCCCGAGTGTGACATTGAGCGCGCCAACCTGAACGGCGACGGGATGGTGAACGTGTTCGACATCGACCCGTTCGTGGCACAGCTCGCGGGGCCGTAGCGCCGCCGCGAACGTGCGGAGCCCCGCAAGCCCCATCGGGCGTGCACCGGTCGCGAAGGATCGGCGCACGCCCTTTTCGGTTTCGGACGACGTTCGCGCGTTTTCGCGCGGTCGTTGCGGCCGCGTCGGACTGCGCTTCGCTCGCCGCGCGCAAGCACCGGCATCGCCGAGCTATGCGGCGGGCAGGCCCATCGCACGGCGCCAGGCGCTGAGCTGTCCCAGATGCATCTGCACATGCCCGACGAGGTAGAACGTGATCATCCCGCCGACGACGGGGAACAATTCGCGGCTTCGTCCTTCGGCAGGATTGGGCGCGGCGAGCTGCGCGTCGCTGGCGGCGGCTACGGCCGCATGGGCCGCCCGTGACGATTGGAGGAACGTCTCCGTGAGTGCGGACATCGGCGGGTAGAGCGTTCCGTCGGCATCGTCCTGGCACGCAACGCCCGCTTTGAAGATTGCGTCCCAACCCGCGGGCGCCGCCGCGGCGGCGGCCGGCCGCCCGAGGAATTCGAGCACGCGGGCAGGGTAGAGCGCGAGGTGACCCAGGACAAACGCGGGGTGATTGGACGCGACCACCACGCCGCCCGGTCTCGCGAAACGGGCGAATTGCTTTGCGTCGATGCCGACCAACAGGCGTTCGGCGTAGGCGAGGCCGAGATTGGCGGCGGAAACAATCATGGGACCGAGCATCGCGACGTCTCCAGGAACACTGCCGATTGTCCGTTCCACACGCAGCGCGCCGGACGGCGAATCGGAACCACGCCGCCGGTGCGGAGCCCGACGCGCCGCTCGGCGCCGCGGGTTCTGAACCCCGACGGCGCCGCAAGCCCGCGCGCGACGCTCAGCGTCAGTCCAGCCAGTCCTTGTCCTTCAGCTTCCGCGGCAGGTATTGCTCGGTGATGAAGCGGAAGTTCTTGCTGCTGAGCGCTTCGAGCTCCAGCTTCACGCCGGCCTGCTCCATGTGCTTGATCTCGCGCTGCCACTCGCGGCTCGCGAACCACGGATACTCGCGGATTTCCTTCGCCCGGCGGCGGTCTTCGTCGGTGAGCGGCATCGGCACCTGGCGCGGGATGTCGAATTTCTCGGCGTCGAAGCTGCTCATGCCGATGAACCGCGCCGCGGGAATCGCCATGCGCTGGCTCTCAAACGCGAGGTTGATCGAGCCCTGCTTCACGACGCTGTAGATGTAGTAGCCCCACGGATCGTTGTCGACCAGGACGTACAGCGGCAGCTTCAATTCGTCGTGCATGCGGTAGCACAACCGCCGCACGCCGCGCGGCGGCTGCCCGCCGCCGTGGATGATGAGGCACTTGTGCTTGTCCCAGAAGCGATCCTGGTTGAAGCGGTTCCAGACGGCGCCTTTTTCGATGAGCAGGATGAACTGGGCCTTGACCTTGGCGAATTGGATGACGTCGGCCTCGACGATGCTCGGCACGCCCCAGCCGCCGGAGCCCATCGCGGCCAGGTCGATCTCATTGCCGTTGTCGACGATGGTCATGGGACCGACCATGTTGCCCTTGATTTCGGCGTGGACGCCGAGCTCTTCGCGGAGCGCGTCGACGGTGACCTCGACGTCCTCGATGATCGGATCGCTCTCGCTCTGCTCGTAGAAGATGAGCTCCTTGCTGTCCTTGACCGGCACCTTCAGGCTGTAGAACACGTCGCGCAGGCTGGTCGAGATGTTCTGGTCGATCAGGCGCTTGCACACCTCCGCGACGCGCAGCGTCTGCATGAACTTCTTCGCCTGGCTGCCCTCGCCGCCGCGGCGGCCGAGCAGGCTGAAAAAGAAGCGGCGCTGTCGGCCGTCGAGGAGCTCGATGATCCCGCGCTTCTCGTTGAAGCGCACGTTGCCGAGCGTGCGGGCGGGGATGTCGACGAACGGGTCTTCGCGTTTGTGAATCAGTCCGACGACTTCGCCGGCGAGGCGCTCGATGCGCTTGCCGGCGCTGGCGCGATCTCGGGACGTGCGGGTGGCGGACTTCTTTCCGCGGGTCGCCATGGAAACCTCCTTGTTCGACGGCGCGACAACACGCGACGCGGCGTCGCGCGCGGCCGCGCGCGACGTGCGGGACGGACCCGCAGGCCGCTCGGGACGGACCCGCTGCTGGGCGCGGCGGGTTCTGATCGTAGCGGATTCGCGGGATTCGCAAAGCGCCGCGGAGGCGGACGGACCGATCCGGATCCGCGCGGGCTATGGCAGACTCTCGAGATAGCGAACGACAGCGCGCTTCTCCGCCGGCGTCCAGTCGACGCCGAAGCGGTGCCCGCTGTTGGCATTGCCGGGGAGCGTGGTGTCGAAGGTAAACGCCTGTGCGGCGCGGCCGACCGCGAACCGCGCCGGGCGGTGCGCGGGCTCGTCGAGCAGCGCCGCGAGCGTCGGCACAGAGCCGTTGTGCAGGAACGGCGCCGTGAACCGCAGCGAAATCAGCGGAGCCACGCGCACCCAGCCATAGCCGTGCTTCGAAAACCGCGGCGACGCGGGCACAGCGCGAAGGTCGTCGGAGAGCAGGTAGACGCGCTCCGGGCGGCGGTCCGGCGGGCGAAGCTGAAGGGCGAAATTGGTGTCGACATTCAACGCCGCGTCGGTGCCGATGCCGCCGGCGGCCTCGTCCGCCGCGTGACCGGCGTGCGTAATGCCGTCGTCGTTGGCGTCGAAAGGCATGAGCCACGAGTTGCTGAAGACCTGGCGGCCGAAGTCCGCGTGCTCGGCGTGGCAGCGCACGCATTCATCGACCGACGCGACGTTCTCGACGCGCATGTACGCGTCCAGCGCGAGGAAATGACCGGGACGCCGCGCATCGGGATGATCGAGATGACACAGATCGCAGCGGCGGAACTCGTCCGGCGGCGCGCCGGTAAGCGGCTGCTTCGACCCCGCCGGCGAGTAGGTATGACACGTCGCGCAACGCACCTCGATCCGATCCGTCGGCGGCCGCGAACGGTCGAGCGGGCCGAGGACGGCAATGCCGGCGAGCTTTGGCGGCGTCCGCGCCTCGCGCCCGACGACCACGCGCTGATTCACGATCGTGCCGCAGCACTGCTCCAGGAACAGCCGCCGGCCCGTTGCGATCCGGTCCGAGTCGGTGCGGTCGTCCGCCGCGGGCGCGATGCTGCCCGCCGCCAGCGGCGCGCACAGCAGCCCGCGCAGCCGGACGCTGCCGAATTCGTCCGGCACGAGCGCGAGCGTGTCGCTGTCGGGATTGGTGAGCATGAGGTCCGGCCAGCCGACGCCGCGGAGGACGTCCGTCTCCCGGCCGGCGGTCGCGACGTTGCGGAAATCGAGCGTGAGCGCGCGGTTGAGCCGCTCGGCGTCGACCGCGCCGCGCTCCGGAACGGGGAACCGGATGCGTTCGGCAAGCTGCGCCGGCGTCCAGCGCAGCTTCTCGGTGAGAAAGCGCACCGCATCGGCGCGCATCGACGAATCCTTGCCCGACCACGAGTAATGCGCCACGTCGATGCCCACGCGGGCGCTCGGAATGCTCACCGGATTGAATAATGCCGGCTTGCCGGCCTTGGCGCGGCGGAGGAACGCGTCGCGGCCGTAAGTCTCGATGTCGTGGTGTTGCAGGTTGGCGAGCGGGATCGTCGAGTCCATGCGGTAATCGACGCTCTGATCGAGCCGACCGGGACCGGCGAGCAGCAACAGCGCCCGCGTCTGGTCGGCGGTCGGCAGTTGCAATGCCGCACGCCACTCGGCGATCGTCACCTGCGCGTCGCCGTCGCGGTCGAAGCGAAACGAGCGATCGAGGCCCTCGCGGCGAATGACCTCGTCGGGGCTGAGCGGCGGGCCGTCGGGCGGCGCGCGGATGACGTGTGCGCCGTCGAGCACGCGCGCCGTCGCCATGATGAGCCCGAGATCGATGCTCGTGTTCGGCGTTCCGAGCCGCGGGCGGCCGGACTCGTCGGCGGTCGCATGACAGAGCCAGCAGTTAAAGCCGAAGCGGTTCGTGCCGCCGCCGGTGCGCGGGTCGCGCTCTTCGCGGACGCCGAGAAAGCCGGTGCTGATCGTGTAGGTTCCCGGAGTGCCGCGCGGATCGTGCGGCGTAGGCACGAGGCCGACGCGGTCGGGGTTCGCGAGCAGCCCGCCGATCAGCTCGACGTGCTGGGAATACGTGGTGTCCGGCTTTCCGTCGGCGTCGAGATCGAGCGGTGTTGGGGGAATCTCGACCCGCACGTCGCGCGTGAATGCGACGCCGACGAGGTCGTTCCAGTAGCGCACCGCGCCGAGCGTCTCGCGCCCGTCGCGCAAACGGACGCTCGGGCCGAGGAAGTCGTTCGACCAGGCCTCGTCCGCGGCGGAGTCGGCGCGCGCGGCGGCCAGCGCGAGCGTCGCCGCGAATAGCGTGATGCCGACGCGTGGATTCATCGCTTCCCGCCGCCGCTGGCGCGTGCTACTGCTCGCCGGCGGTCTCCGGCGCCTGTTCGCTCGGCTGGGTCGTGGCCGCGGGCGCGAGGACTTCGACCGGCGCGATCCTGGCGAGATCGTCCTTGAGCTTGCTGGCGCTGCCGACCACGACCACCGCCATGTGCGATGGATCGAGGGTGCCGGTCACCAGCTCGATGCATTCGTCGGCGGTGGCGGCGGCGACGTTGCGCAGCAACCGCTCGTAATAATCGACCGGCAGCCGGTTGGATTCGAGCATCCACAATTCGCCGGCGACCTGCGCGGGGGTCTCGCGGTCGCCGGGAAAGCTGCCGACGATGTACGACTTGGTGTCGTTCAGCTCTTTCTCGCTCGGCGCTTCTTCCTTCAGGCGCTTGAGCTCGTCGAAGATCGCCTGCAACGCCTCGGCCGTCGAGTCGGTCTTGCTGAATGTGCTCGCGATGAAGCGCCCGCCGAAGCGCTGGGCCGAGTACGCGCCGCGGGCGCCGTAGGTGAGCCCCTTCTTCACGCGAATGGTCTCGTTCAGCCGCGCGTTGAACGCCTCGCCGAAGTAGCCGCTGACGACGCGGCTGGTCGCGTAGCGCGGATCCTGTCGCGAAATGCTGAGCTGGCCGACGCGAATCTGGCTCTGCACGCCGGGGCGATCCACGAGATAAATCTTGGTCTCGCCGGGCGGCGGCGGAGCGGGCAGGTCGACTTGCGGGCGTGGGCCGTCGGCGGACCAGTCGCCGAAATGTGCTCGCGCCAGCTCGACGGCCCGCTGCTCGTCGATGTCGCCGGCGAAGATCAGCACCGCCATGTCAGGCCGCGCGAACTGCCGCCACCAGTTCTTCAGATCGTCGACCCCGACGGCGTCCACGTCGCGCGTCTCGCCCGTTGCGCTGCGCGCATAGGGATGCGATCCGAAGAGCACGCGGCGCAGCTCGCGGTCGGCGACATACGACGGCTCGGCCTGCGAAACCGCCAGCCCCGTGCGCACCTGCTTGCGGAGTTTCTCGAACTCCTCGTCGGGAAAGGTCGGCGTGCGAACGACCTCGGCCAGCAGCGTCATGGCGCGGTCGACGTGCTCGGGAAGACAGCCCGCCGAGACGCGCGCGTCGTCGATCGACGCGCCGCCGCCGAGATCGATCGCGTACGTCTCCAGCTCGGTGGCAAGGGCCGCGTCGTCGTGCTTTTCGGTGCCCTTGGTGAGCATCTGGAGCGCGAGCGACGCGACGCCGGGCTTCGGCTCCGTCCACGCGCCGGCGTGCAGGTTGAGCGAGGCGCTGATGAACGGCACCTCCTTATTCGGAACGACGATCACCTTCAGCCCGTTGGGCAGCGTTTGTTCGCTCCGGGCATATGCGGGCTTGAAGTCGAGCGGCGCGCCGATCGGCGCCGTCTTCGGATAGGACGCCGGGCGCTCCAGGCTCGCGCGGCCGGGCGGCGGCGGGTCGGTCTCCGGCGGCGCGGTGATCGGCGCGTCGTCCTCGCCCTTTTTCTTCGAGAAGAGCGAGCCGAGCAGGTTGCCTTCGATGGTCAACGTGTAGGACTTCTGCGGATCGAGGTATTGCCGCGCGACGCGCAGCAGCACGTCCGGCGTGACCGCGCGGACGCGCTCCAGCTCGGTGTTGAGACGCGCGGGATCGCCTTCGATGACCGCCGCGTTGCCGAGCTGCTGGGCCTTGCTCTCGATCGTGAGCGTGCCCTGCACGGTCGACTTCAGCACCTGGTTGCGCACCTTCTCAAGCTCGGCCTCGGTGACCGGCTCGGTGCGGACCCGCTCGAGGTGCGACTCGATCGCCGCGACCGCTTTGTCCGGCTTGCCGCCCATCGGGCTGAGCACGGCGCCGGCGACGAAGAGACCGTCCTGCTCCAGCGAGAACGAGGCCGCGATCGCCGCCACCGCGAGCTGCTGGTCCGCGACCAGGTCGCGGTACATGCGGCTGCTCTCGCCGCCGCCGAGGATCGTAGCCAGCATCTGAAGCGGGATGTAGTCGTCGTGTCCGACCGGCACGGTGCGAAACGCGACCGCACCGACGGGCGCGGGGGCGTTGTCTTCCTTGATCTTGATCACCTTCGGGGCCGCGAGATCCGGCTCGCGGAGCGTGACGCGCGGCGGATCGGGATAGCGCGGGATCCAGCCGAAGTACTTCTCGGCAAGCTGCTGGACGTTGGCGTGCTCGATATCGCCGACCACCACGAGCGTGGCATTGTTGGGCACGTAGTAGCGCGTCCAGAAGTCGCGCAGCTCCTGCACCGACGCCGCCCGCAGATGCGGAATGCGGCCGATCGGCAGCCAGCGGTACGGATGCACCTGGAACAGCTCGGCGAGCGCCTTCTCGGGCGCCGTGCCATAGGGACGGTTCAGCCCGAGGCGGCGTTCCTCCTCGACGACCTTGCGCTCGGTGTCGAAGCTGCCCTGGTCGATCTTGAGAAACGCCATGCGCTCGGCTTCGAGCCACAGCGCGAGTTCGACCTGGTTGCTGGGCAGCGTCTGCACGTACGTGGTGTTGTCGAACGACGTGTACGCGTTGCAGTTGCCGCCGGTGCGGCGGATGAAATCGAAGTGGTCGGTGGGTCCGAGGCGGTCGGTGCCGCGGAACATCATGTGCTCGAACATGTGGGCGAAGCCCTGGCGCTCGGGGTCTTCGTCCTTCGAGCCCACGTGATACCAGAGCTGGACCGCGACGATCGGGCAAGAGCGGTCTTCGAGCGTGAGAACCTGCAACCCGTTGGAGAGGGTCTTGGAGCGATAGTCGAAGAGCGGCGCTTCGGCCGGCGCGAGCGGCGCGAACAAGAGCAACGCGACGCCGACGGCGCCGGAAAGCGCCGCGCCGACGCGGCGCGGAATTGCAGTTGGCATGCAGGATTCTCCCAATCGAGCGCGGCGTTCCAGGGTCACGGCCGCGACCCCGCGCCCGCGAAGGAGACTCTATCGACTTGCCGCACCGCCGGCAAAGCGACCTGACGACATCCGACGCCGATCGCTATTCGTCCTCCTGCTCTTCCTCCTCCGGCGGGGCATAGGTGAGCCGGTAGCTGTAGCTCGACGTCTGGTTGCTTCCGGGCGTGATTCGCGTGAACGCGACGTGCCCGTCGAGAAACGCCAGATTCACCGATGTGCCGTCGCGATCGTGCCAGATCGCCTTGTACGTGGCGTACGAAAACCCGCCGAAGACCGCGAAGAGGTGCTGGTGATCGCCTTGCAGCACGAACAGCGACGCCGGAACCGCCACATCCGAGAGCCGGAGCGGACGCGGCGCCATCCCGCGCTCCCAGGGCACGACGCGCGGCTGGCCGGCGGCGACGGCTGAGTTCAGCGGGTAGCTGTTGCCCATGTGGTCGTAGGTCGTCGGCCCGAACGCGGTCGTGTCGGGCAGCCCTTCCACGCCGTGATCCGACGGACAGTGGAAAAGCTCGGCGGCGGGTGTGTCATGCCGCGCCAGCGCGACGTAGGGGTTGAGCGGGCGCGGCGAGCGGCTGCGGTAATTGGGGTCGTAGAGCAGCTCGCTCTTGCCGCCATAGAACCAGTTCATGTTGAGGTCCGGAGTGACAAAGAGGTCGCCGCGATCCTGGAGGTAGAGGTGCCAGGCGGTGGCGATGCTGTGCAGGTTCGCGGCGCACTTGCTGCGCCGGCCGAGCTCGCGCGCCCGGCCGAGCGACGGCAGCAGCAGCGCGACGAGCAGCGCGATGATCGCGACGACGACGAGCAGCTCGATGAGCGTGAAGCCCGCCCGCCGGCGGCGGCGTCCGCCGACACGCGCGGCGCGGCGGTCGCGAACGTCAGCGGAGTGTTCGATCCTGAAGCCCATCGTCGCACGTGATCCCGGTCGGAGCGGCGACAGAAGTATAGCACCCCGCGAGGGGTTCTCGCGGCGCCGATCGGTCGGCCGAGACGGCTGCGGCGTGCACGACCGGGTCCGGAAACCATCGGTATTCCGGATCGCGGGCCCGCTTCCGACGCACCACGATGCGGGTTTCGGCGTAAATTTCCTGCCATGACCGCACGCGACGGCCCGTCCAAACCCGTGGACATGACCACGGCGACCGCCGAGTTGCAGAGCCTGCAATCGCTGGTCACCCAGGCGCAGCGTGGTGATCGCCGGTCCGCCGATCGGCTGATCCGCGAGCACGAACCCTGGGTGCGGAGCGTCGTGTTCGGCGTGCTCGGGCGCGTCGACCTGGTCGACGACGTGGTGCAGCAGGTCTGGACGCAGGCGTGGGAGCGGCTGGGATCGCTGGAGAATCCCGCCCGGTTGCGATCGTGGCTGTACACGATTGCCCGGAACGCGGCGATCGACGCGGGCATCGCCCGCAAACGCCGAGCCGCGACCGCCGACGTCGAACTGCTCGACGCGGCGCGCGACGCGCGGCGCGATGTTCAGCCGCCGAACCCCGCGCGGGTGAGCATCGAAGGCGAGCTGCGCGCCACGCTGCTGCGGGCCGTCGAGGCGTTGCCCGCGCTCTATCGCGAGCCGTTCGTCTTGCGGCATCTTGAGGGATGGAGCTACGCCCAGATCGCGGAGTTGCTCGGCGTGGTCGAGGAGACGGTGGAAACGCGGCTTGTGCGCGCCCGACGCATGCTGCGGGAGCTGATGCGGGACCGAGTGGACTGAACCGAGGCGCGCGGCGGTCACACCGCCGCGCGATGAAGTGTGCCGATGAGCGAAGCATCCGAACAACTCGAACGGCTGATCTCGCGGTTTCTGGACGACGAGGCGTCCGCGGACGAGCGCCGTGCGTTGCGCGGCGCGACGCGCCGGGATGCGGCCGCCGCCGCATTGCTCGACGAGACGCAAACGCTCGATCGCGAGATCGGACGGGCGCTGCGCCACGCCCTGGGGCGCGGGCTGGCCATTCGCCCGCTCGTGCATCGCTGGTCGACTGCGGCGCGGCTCGGTCTGGTGGCGGCGGCGGCGTGCCTGTCGCTGCTCATCTGGCGTCCGCCGGCGCCGCCGACCGCGACGGATCGCGAGCAGCCGCGCGGAGCGTCGTCGTGGGGCGTTTCGGGCGCGAAGTGGGGCGACGTGTTTTCGACCGCGCCGTCCGCGCAGGCTCGTCCGCAAGACCGGGCGCGCGACGGACACCGCGACTGGATCGTGATTCCCGGGACGCGACCGGGCGAGTATTGGGTGATCGAACGAAACGACGTGCAGACGCGCGTGCGCCTGCGGCAGCGCGACTTCTAGCTTCGAGCCGGCGGCGCGCGGCGATCTCTGCGCGCAGCGCCGCAGACCGGCCCGCAAACGAGGCGCGCCGACCCGCAAACGAGCCGCCGCGAATCGAACACGCCCGCGGCGATGACCCGCGGGCGCGGCGCGGCCTAATGGGAGACGTAAGCCATGTTGATGCCCGTGATCTATTCCATGCTGTTCGCGGCGGCGTGCCCGCCGGACGTGGTTTCCGACGGCCTGGCGCGCGGCAACGCGCCCGCGCCGACGCCCGCCGCGGTGTGGCGGGTCGATGCCCCTGCGCGGCGCGCGGTGGTTGTGCCGCGCGCCGGCGCAGCAATTACGCCGCGCCTGAATTGGCGGACGCTGGACGGCGCGCCGCGCGGGATGTTCTTCACCGACGACGCGCAGCCGCTCAAGCGCGTCAATCCGGGGGCGGATGTGGAGCGCCGGGCGTGGATCGGCGTGAAGCTGTCGCCTTTGCCGGCGCCGCTCGCGGCGCACGTTGGCGACGCGGGTTTGATGATCCTGAACGTCGCCAAGGACAGCCCCGCCGACGCCGCCGGCATCGAGCAGTACGACGTCGTGCGGAGCTTCAACGGCGAAGCCATTACGACCATGGAGTCGCTGATCGATGCGATCAGCGCGCTGGGCGCGGATCGGAGCGCGCGGCTGACGCTCGTGCGCAAGGGGAGCGAGAAAACGCTGGCGATCAAGACCGCCGCCCCGCGCGACCCGGCCACGGTCGAGTACAAGTTTGACGAGCCGGAGCAGGAGCTGGTGGACCGCTCCAGCTCGCTGCGCGGGCGCACGCTGCAAATCGACCCCGACGGGCAGGTGCGGATCGGCGACCTCGGCCCGATCACCAACCTGCCGGACGACGTCTGGAAACTTTTCGGCGGCCCGACGCTGCGCGACTGGAACACGGCGGACCCGTGGTCGCGCCTGCACATCGATCTCGACCACGATGGCGCCCAGGCCAAAATCGAGCTCAAGATGAGCGTGAGCGAAGACGGCAACACGATCACCGTCACGCGCGACGCGGAAGGGCGCATCACCGTCGATCGCGTCGACGCGGAAGGCAAGAACTCGTCGGCGTCGTACGAGAACGCCGACGCGCTTCGCGAGGCCGACCCGGACGCGTACGAGGTGCTCAGCCGGGCGGGGGGCGGCCTGCACTGGCAGGCGTTCTCGCCGCGCGCCATGGACCTGCCCAAGATGCAAAAGCTCTTCCAGGACCGGTTCGGTCAGCAACTGCGCGTCGATCCGCGCGGCGCGAACCGGCTGCCCGTTGTGCCGCGCGAGCGCCGCGCGCTTCGCCAGCCCGCGACCGAGCGTCCACGCGCCGACGCCCCGCCGCCCGCGACGGACGATGCCAACGCACGCGACGGGATGAGCGTGACGATCAACGGCGACGGGGAGATTACGGTTGTGATCCGCAAGGACGGCCAGACGGTCACGCACGAGTTTCGCAACAAGGAGGACTTCAAGAAGCGCGAGCCGCAGTTGTTCGAGCGGTATGAAAAGCTCTCACGCTAACGGCCGGAAGCACAAACCTGGCGCCGCGCCCGACGCGCGGGGCATGAACGGCAAAGCGAACGAGCCCTGCGAGATCGCTCTCGCGGGGCTCGTGTTTGATCGACAGCGCGGCGACGCCTGCCGCGCGACACGCCGCCGGCTCATTCGCATCCGATTGTGAGGCAGCTGCCGAAAGCGTCGATGTCGAAGTGGTTGATCGCGAAATCGCGTTTCATGTCGCCGGTCAGCGGCCCGCGGATGGGCTCCGGAAAGCCGCGAATCCCGCCGTCGAGGAAGGTCGACGTCGCGACCGCGAAGTGAGTTCGCCGCGCGATGATGCCGCCGATCCCTGCGTTGAGCGCGGCGCCCGCGACGACAGAAAGCGGCACGGAGGTCAGCCCGGCAATCTGCGCCGCGGTGGCGCCGCTGAACCGGTCGTTGAAATGAGCTTCGATGTAAGACGTGAGCAAGTCGAGATCCAGCGTCGCATGGACGTCGCTGTGCCCCGCCGACGGGTTGGGCGGGATCATCGCTGCGCCGCTCCGCTCGGCCGTGAACTCGCAGTGGTGCCCCGCCGCCGGCGGCGCGAATCCGCAGGCCAGAACGATGCCGGCGATCGCCAGAATGCGCTTCATGCGAAGCTCGCAGGAATCGCCGGACCGGCAATGCGAAACCGACCGGAGCGCTGCCCCGGTCGGTTTCGAAGAACTGCGAGCCTGACGCCTACCGCCGGCGCGCCAGCAGCGCGACACCGCTCAGCGCGAACAGCGCGAGCGTGGTCGGCTCGGGCACGGGCGTAAGAAAACCACGAATCTCGCCGCCGCCGAACGTGGTCGAGTGAATGTTGAAATAAGCGCGTCCCGTGTCGATCGCGGAGAAGAGTGCCGCGCGCGCGGAATCGACGGTACCGCCATTCGCCGTCACGTAGGACGCATTGAAGCTCGACGCGAGCGTCATGTCGAACGTCATGTCGTACGCGCCGGAGGTTCCGCCGCCAGGGAACCCCGGAAACGTCGGCGTCGTGGTCGCGACGCCCGCCGTGCCCGCGCCCGGGACGGCGGTAGCGGCGTGGATGTGTGCGTTGGTGACGTTCCCGATCAAGCCGGAGAAGCTCGCCTGAACTCGCACGGTCAGCGCCACGGTGTCGATGTCCACCAGCGCGATGCCCGTGCCCGGCGAGGCGTTCGGCGGCTCCTCCGCCGGACCGGAGAGTGAGGCCGTGTATTCAAGTAACTCGGCTTGCGCCGGTAGCGCGATCGCTGCGAGCGCGGCGATGGCGGCCAAGACGGGGATTCTACGCATCTTTGCTTCCTTCGTGCAGCGAGCGGCCCAAAGCCCGCGCGACGCGACGACGCACCCGTTGTGACGCCCGTCCGCTTGGCGTGGAGCTGTGTGAGTCTGGAGTTCTTTCGACCCTTCCCGGCGGCGCCCGGCCCGAGCCGCGCAGCGCACCGCTTTCAGACTCATGTCCCGACGGCAGGTCGTCTATTACACAAGCGGCTGCCAGAAACGTAGATTTTCCCGGCCGCCGCCCCCCGGTCGGCATGCCAGTCCGCACAGGTTGCGCCGACGCCGCCGACGAAGGGGTCGGAGGCTCAGAGTGCGAAGTCGAAACCGATCCCGGACGTGCGCGGCTACTGTACCCCTGAGAACAGCAAATCCACCACGGAGCGCGCCAGCTCGTTAAAAAACGTCGTCGCGGCGGCCTGCGTCACGACCGAGGTCTGACATCCCGAGCCAAGCGCCAGCAGCGCGGCGGCGGCGATTGCCCCGATCCCCGAGCGGTTCCATCGATTCTTGCGATCCACCGGCGGTCTCCTGACTCCGAACGCCCGCGCTTGGCCACATGGCCGCGGACCGGGCCGGATTCTAACGCGCCGAGCCGACTTCGGGGCATGGTGCGGCGCGACACGGCGGGTTTACCGCATCCGGCGGCGTCGCTATCGTTTCCGCGCGTGAGCTCACTCGGGGTCGACGCCACCGGTCCCAGGAGAATCAACATGCGTTTGGGTGTGCTGCTGTTTCTCAGCATGCTGGCAGGGTGTGCCGCGTCCGGTCGGCATGCCGACGGCGAGGACGGCGCGGGGGCCGCCGAGCGCGTGGCCGCGAAGCTCGAGCTGCGGCTGGCGTCGCTCCAGCCGGGGGATGATCTGACGCTGATGCGCGATCCGGAAGGGCGCGCGATCCACGTCGCGTCGGCGGTCGAGCTGTCGGAGACGGACGTCGCGCAGGCCCGCGCATTCCACGGCGACGACGGGAGCTTTGTCGAGCTGACGCTGGCCCCGGAGGCCGCGGCCCGCTTTGCGCAGCTGACACGCGAGAACGTCGGCGGGTTGCTGGCGATTGTCGTCAACGACGAGCTGGTTGCAGCGCCGCTGATTCAGAGCGAAGTGGTCAGCGGACGCGCATACATCAGCGGGCGCTTTTCGCGCGAACGGGCTGAACAGCTCGCCGCCGCCATCGCCGGTCGCTGACCGGCGTCCACTCCTGGAGACGCCGCATGCGCCGGGTCGCGCTCATGATCTCCCCGCTGCTGTGGGCAGTGGTAGCCGTCGGACAAACGCCGCCTGGCGCGACGACCAGCCGCGCTGCCGCCGATCAGGCCGAGTCCGCGACGCAACCCGCGGCTTCGCAGCCGGGATCGACCGAGTCGCCTTCGGTGGCGCGGGTTAAGTTCCTGCGCGAGCACGCGGTCCCGATCCGCACGATCGACCCTGACGACGACGATTTCGCCGACCTGATGCCGCTGAAGGATGCCATCGGAACTGCGCGCGTGGTGGCGTTGGGCGAGCAGAGCCATGGCGACGGGGCGACCTTCCTGGCCAAGGACCGGCTGATCCGGTTCCTTCATCGCGAGATGGGGTTTGACGTGCTGGCGTGGGAGTCGGGGCTGTTTGATTGCTGGCGGGTCAACGAGGCGCTGCGCTCGGGGCGCGACGCGGAAGACGCCGGCCAAGTGGGCGTGTTCACGATCTTCTCCAACAGCGGGCATGTGGTGCCGGTGTTTGAATACGCGCAGCGCTCGCTGCGCACCGCGCGGCCGCTCGAGATCGCCGGCTTCGACGTGCAGTTCTCGGGGCAGGCGACCGGCGAGGCGCTCGGCGCGCACGTGCGTGATTTCTTCGCGCGCGTCGACCCGGTGCTCGCAGGCGATCGCGCCGCCGTCGGCCACGCGGACCCGCTCGACTGGCTGCTGGCGCAGTTGCGGGCCGAATCGCCGGGCGGCAGCGTCGAGGAAGTCCAGGCCGCGCGCGACGCGGTCGCGCTTCTGATCGCGGCGCTCGACGAGCGCCGCGCCGAGTTCGAGCGAACCTACTCGCGACGCGAGATCGCGCTCACCCGGCGCGCCCTCGCGAACCTGCTCGCGTTCGACGAGATGCGCCGCCAGCGCCCGACCGGTGCGCGCGACCCATCGGCGACCAACCTGCGCGACCGTGCCATGGCGGACAACGTCGCGTGGCTCGCGAACGAGTTTTATCCCGATCGCAAGATCATCGTGTGGGCCGCGAGCTTCCACCTGATGCGCAACGCGGCCGCGATCGACGTGCTCGACGGGCGTTTGAGTTACGAATCGACCGTGCCCATGGGTGACGGAGTCCACGCGGCGCTGAAGGATGACTATTACTCGGTCATGTTCGTCGCCGCCGAGGGCCGCGCCGGCGCGTGGCACTTCGGGCCGCGCGAACTCGCTGCGGCCCCCGACGACTCGCTCGAAGACCTCTTCCGGCGCACCGGCAATGCCTTCGCGTTTCTTGATTGCAAGCGCGCCCGGCACGCCCCGGGAGGCGCCTGGCTCCGCGACCCGGGACTGGTGGCACGGCCGCTGGGCTACACGCCGATGCGCTGCGACTGGACCGAGGTGTTCGACGCGGTGGTGTTCACGCGGACCATGTTCCCGAGCACCAAGGCCGGCGACGTGCCGGAAGGGACGCGCACCGCCAAGCCGCGCGACGACCTCGACCCGGTTCAGCGGCCGCTGCGCGACGCGCTGCAACGCTATCGCGAAGTGCTCGTCGGTTACGACCTCACCATCCGCGCCGTCCTGCCGGGCAAGCCGGCGAGTTGGTTCGACGCCGACCGCCAGCGGGCCTACCCCACGCCGCAGGCCTGGCCCGACGTGCTCGGCTACGTCGAATCCAACCCGCGCCGCTATCGCACGTTTCGGCCCGGCGTCGACACGTCCGCCGCCGGCGAGTACGCCCACTATGTATTGCCGGAGCCGTTCGCGGCGCCGCTGTTCACGAGCGGCTACGCGTCGATTGTCGCGCTGGCGGGCGTCGAAACCGCCGGCACGCTGACGGCGTCGAGCTACACGTCGTTCGTTTCGTGCGGAGCGATGGCGGGCACGCTCTTCTTCGGCAGCTACGCCACCCTGCTCGTGGAAGGCGACCTGAGCGGCAAGGTCACGGCGGACTCGTATTTCGCCGCCGTCGTGAAGGGTGATCTGAGCGGCGAAATGCTGCTGCGCAACAGCGCGATGGTGTACGTCGAAGGCAAGCTCACCGGACGTGTGCAGCTCGAAGGCGGCAAGATCGCGCTGCGGGGCCGCGTGCTCGCCGAGGAACTCAACCGCGTGGTCGGCGTCGGCGAAGTCTATCTCCAGGAGTCGGACCTCGCGCTGGGATATCACAATCTCAATGAGCTGCGCGTACTGGTGGGCCGCGCGCCCTGACCGCCTCGACGGATTCGCCGCCGCGCGACCGGCGGCACGGAACCTGGGCATGCCCGATTTCGAGCGTCACGTATTCGTGTGCGGCAACCAGCGCGAGCCGGGGCATCCGCGCGGGTGCTGCGCCGAGAAGGACGCCGCCGCCGTCCGCAGCGCGCTCAAGGCGGCGATCAAACAACAGGGTCTGGGCGGGCGGGTGCGCGCGAACGAGGCCGGTTGTCTCGACCAGTGCGAGCACGGCGTGACGATCGTCGTGTATCCCGAGCAGGTCTGGTACGGCTTTGTGCGCGCGGAGGACGTGGCGGAGATCGTCGAGCAGCACTTGGTGCACGGGCGGCCGGTCGATCGGCTGCGGCTGGCGACGACGTGCGTGAATGTGAAGGCGTGTCCGCATCGGGTGCCCACGACGCCGGCCGGCGCACCGTCGAGCGTCGCCGCGTCGAACACGGTGGCGCGGGCCGCGGCGCCGCCCGACGCCGGGACGGGTGGGTAGCTCAGGCGGACTTGGCTTTGGAGCCGCGGCGGGTGTTCTTGCTGCGCGGCGTGGCGGCGGCATTGCGAGCGGATTTGGCAGGGCTGTCGGCCGTGTTCGAAGCGGTCCGGGCGGGCTTTGCCTCGGGGGTTGCGGCGGACTTCCCGGCGGCGTTCTTGGCGGACGGCGCATCGGCGCTGGGGGTTTTCGCGGCGGGCGACTTGCCGCGCGCCGCGCCCGAGGCGAGGGGCTTGGCGGCTTTTGCGCCGGGGGGCGCAGGCGGCCGGCGACCGGCGGCGGCCTGGCGCTTGGCTTGTCCGCCGGCAGCATTCGTGCGGCGTGACTTTGCGGCGGCGGGCTCGGCTTCCTCGTCCGCGTCGGCGTCCTTGGGGCTGTTGAAATCGATGAGCTGGAGCATGTTTCGCGACGTGCGATCGGGCGGCACGCTGCGGATGTGCTCGACGTCGCCTTTGCGGACGGCGGCGCCCGTGTCGCTCCACGCCTGCTTGCGCAACAGCGCGACGAATTCGAGCGCGTCGTCGGCGCCGATCTGCCGCTCGAGGAACTGCTGCGCCTCGTCGAGCGTCGCGGCGGCGTCGACGATGCCGGCCTTCTTCGCGTAGGCCCACATCGCCTCGTCGAGCGGGATCGCGTGCTGCTGGAACCCGAGCAGGCGGATGCGCGCGCGGGTGTACGGTTCGAGGCCGTCGATGCTGTCGAGGTAGGCGCGGACTTCGCGGGCCGGCGCCCCGCTCAGGCGCTCGAGCGAGACCGTGTGCTCGGCCGCAAAAATCTTGTTCAGCGCGCGGGTGAGGTCCTCGCACTTGATCCGCAGGTCGGGGTACGCCGGCGCGCCGGCGTTCGCGCCGAGCGATTCGTTGAGGTGCTCGGCGAGCTCGAGCGGCGCGATGACGCGCAGCTCGTTGTAGTCGACGACGATCGCGCGGAACTGCTCCAGCGCCTCGCGGGCCTTCGACTCGGGCACGTCGCGCGAGAAGATGCCCAGGATCAACTGCGAGATCGGATCACTGGTCGACGGACGCGTCACTTTTCCGAGCTTGTTCCGCAGGCTCCGGAAAAGCTGCTTGACGCGCTGCGCACATTGCGTGGCGCCTTTCATGGCTCAGGCATCCTCCTGTCGACGCGGCGCGCGGCGCTCCGCGGCGCGCTCCTCCGTCGCGCGGTCGCCCCGCCGCGACGCGGTCGGATCCGCGTCGTCGAGCGCGTCGATCTCCGGCTCGTCCGCGTCGTCCTCGGCGGCGAACGCGGGGCGCTCGCCCATCTCCGCCATCAGCCGATCCAGCTCGTTGACCATCTCGGCTCCGCGGCGGACCGAGTCGTCGAGCCGGAAATCGAGCCGCGGGGCGATCCGCAGCGTGATCTGCTCGGCGACGACGTGCCGCAGCCGGCCGGCGCTGTGGCGCAAGGCGCGCAGACACAGTTCCCGCCGCGCCTCCGGCGCCATGACGGTAACGTACACAAACGCGACCGCGAAGTCCGGGCTGATGGTGACGCGCGTGATCGAGGTCAACGGCTCGATGCGCGGGTCGCTGAGCTCGGTGCGCAGCGCGTTCGCAAGGATGTTCCGGATCAGGTTTCCGACTCGTTCGGTTCGTCGCGACACGGGAGCTGATTCGTCCGTTCGGGGTTCGGGGGGTCGGGGCGCGCCGCACCCGGGCGGCCCACCGTCGCGCGGCGCCGTCGCCGCGCGCGCTACATCCATTCGATCTCATAGTCGACCAGGGCCGCGTGCGGGTAGCGCCGAATCTCGTCGACGATCTTCGACAGCGCGCTCTCGACGAAGCGCGGCTCGTTCGCGATCATCGCAACGCCGAGCGTCGCCGCCTGGCGGTGGTCGAGGTCGTCGATCTCGGCGATCGAGACATTGTGCCGGGCGCCGAGGCGGTCCTTCAGACTCTTGGTCACGCGGCGCTTGTCCTTCAGGGACAGCGCCTCGAAGATCCCCAGCCGCACGCGCAGCACGCCGACCACCAATCGCAGCTTCTCCGCTACAGAACTCAGCTCCGCGCGACCTCGACGATCTCGTACGCCTCGATGATGTCGGCGGGCTTCACGTCGTCGAAATTGGCGATCTTCACGCCGCACTCCAGCCCCGCCCGCACCTCGCGCGCGTCGTCCTTGAAGCGCTTCAGCGACTCGATCGAGCCCGACTCGAGCACCACGCGTCCATCGCGCACCAGCCGCACCTTGTGCGACCGCGCGATCGTGCCGTCCAGCACCTGGCAACCCGCGATCGTGCCGACGCGGCTGACGTGGAAGATCTGGCGGACCTCCACGCGGCCGCGCGTCTCCATCCGTTCCTCGGGCTCGAGCAGGCCGTGCAGCGCCTTGCGCAGGTCTTCGAGCAGGTCGTAGATGACGCGATACGCGCGAATCTCGACACCGACCTGGTCGGCCAACTGGCGGGCGCGCTCCTCGGCGATCACGGTGAACCCGATCAGGATGCCTTCGGAGGCCTGCGCGAGGCGCACGTCCGCCTCGGTGATCGCACCGACTCCGGAATGCAGCAGGCGCAGCTGGACGCCTTCGATCGAGCTGAACTCCTCGAGCTTCGGCAACAAGGCGTCGAGCGAGCCCTGCTTGTCGGCTTTGAGAATGATCGCGAGCTCGGCTTCTTCGCTGTCGTCGCCGGCGAAGAGCGCTTCGAGGGTGCGCGGCTTGCCGACCGCGCGCAGCGAGGCTTCGCGGCGTACGTGGGCGGCCTCGGCGGCGATTTCCTTGGCCCGCGCGAGGTCGTCGATCGCGTAAAGCCGATCGCCGGTTCCAGGCACCGTTTCGAGGCCGAGCACTTCGACGGGGGTTCCGGGGCCGGCGTCCTTGAGGCGACGGCCCTTGTCGTCGATCAGAGCGCGGATGCGTCCGGCGCCGGGCCCGCAGACGACGATCTGGCCGGCCCGCAGCGTACCTTCGCGCACCAGCACCTGCGCGACGACGCCTTGGCCCTCGCGCATCTGCGCGTCGATGACGACGGCGTGCGCCGGGACATCGGGATCGGCCTTGAGATCGAGCAGGTCGCTGAGCGTGCTGAGGTGCGCGATGAGGTCGTCGATGCCGATGTTGGCGGTGGCGCTGGTCTTGACGACGTCGGTTGTGCCGCCCCACTCGGTCGGAACGAGTTCGTGCTCGGAAAGCTGGCCGTAGACCTTGTTGAGGTCGACGCCGGGCAGGTCGATCTTGTTGAGCGCGACGACGATCGTGACGCCGGCGGCCTTCGCGTGGTTGATCGCTTCGACGGTCTGGGGCATGACGCCGTCGTCGGCGGCAACGACGAGCACGACGACGTCGGTGAGGTTGGCGCCGCGGGCGCGCATCGCGGTGAAGGCCTCGTGGCCGGGCGTGTCGATGAAGGTCACGTGCCAGTCGCCGCGATCGACGCGATAGGCGCCGATCGTCTGCGTGATGCCGCCGGCTTCCTTGGCGGCCACGTTCGTGCGCCGGATCGCGTCGAGCAGCGAGGTCTTGCCGTGGTCGACGTGGCCGAGCATCGCGACGACCGGCGGGCGCGGGCGAAGGTGCTTGCGTTCGCGCTGCTCGAACTCGTCCTCGATCGTCTCGAGCGCGGTCTTGGCGCGCGTGATCGTCACGGGAACGCCGAACTCGATGGAGAGCAGCTCGACCGTTTCGGCGTCGATCTGCTGGTTAATGGCCATGGGTTTGCCGGTCTGCTCCATCAGCTTGGCAAACACCTGGTTGAACGGGCGGCCGACCTTGGCGCAGAACTCCTTGATCGTGATAGGCGCCGTGATTTCGATGTCCCCCTTGCGCGCCCCCGGCGCCGCGGCCGGCGCGGACGTCGTTTGACGGCGCTTCTCGGCCGCCCGGCGATCGCGCAGACCGTGGCCCGTCGCGCTCGCGAGCCGCTCCTTGCGCTCCAGCAGATCCTGGTCGCGCCACTCGCGCATCCGCTCGACCACGTCGCTCAGATTGCCATGCCGGCGCGGACTGCGGGTGCCACGCCGCGCCGCTTCGCGCTCTTCTTCCGTTTGCGGGCGACCACCGCGACCGCGCGGCGGCGGCGACCCGACCGGTCCCGGCGGCGGCGGCGGCGTGCCCGGGCGGCGTGTCGCGCCCGGCGGGCCGGCCGGACCCGACCAGGACGAGCGCGGTCGCGGGGGTGCTACGGGTTCGGGCGCTTCCATTCGAACGAGCCGCGGACCACGCAACTCCGCGGGTCGCGGAACGACCTGCGGGCCCGCGGGCTGCACGGACTCGGGCGGGGGCGCCGGGATGATCGGCTCGGCAGGTTTCGCAACCGGCGTGGACGCGGACGGCGCTACCGCCGCGATCTCGGCGGGAGGCTCCGCTTGCTCGACGTTCGGCGACAGGATCGCAGGCTCGGCTGCCGGCTCAACTGCGGGGGCGACAGGCGGCGCCGGCGGGGCGGCGGCGGCCGGCTTCGACACCGGCGCTTCGACGGGGCGCTCCGTCACGGGGCGGGACGGCGGCGGCTCGACAATCGACTCGTCCGCCGCGGGCTTGCGTTCTGAATCCTCAGGCTCCTGCCCCGCGTCCCCCTCTTCGACGGCAATACCGCCCTCGTGATCGCGATCCGAGCCGTGGCCGTTAGCGCTCTCGCCCGCGGCGTGCGTCCGCGCACGGCGCTTCGGGAGCGCTGCGAGATCGACGGGCGCAGCCTCTTCGACCGAAGTCACATCGGCCCCAACGCTGAACCACTCCTTGATCGACTCGGCCAGGCCGAGCGAGATCGCAGCCATGTGGTTCTTCAGGTCGATCCCCTCGGCCTTGCATTTGTCGAGGATGATCTTGCTGGGGATGCCGAGCTCTTTGGCGAGCGTGTGCAATCGAACGGTCTTGGCCACGCACGACTCCGAAAGACAAAGAAACGTCCCGCGGGAAACGCGACGGGCGCCCATGCGGCGCAGTTGGCGGCCGCGGCGCAGCGCTGCTTGCGCCGTCGATCCCGGCGCAGCACGCTGGCAACAATTCACCCGCGCCCGGCCGCCCAGACGTAAGGGCCGAGCCCCTCGGACGACAAGCCCGCCAGTTTCCCTTCTCTGTAAGATACCCGCAAAGTCCGATTTACGCCACTCCGTGACCCCATTCTTTGCTCGAATCGGTCGAACAGCGCTGCGCTCCACCTACGATGGCACGACTCGTGTGCACGATTCCACCGCCCGCGCCTTCCATTCGGGCGCGCGCCCGGTCGATTGACACCGTGCCAACTCAGGCGTATCGTTGCTTGTTTCAGGCAGTTACCGACATCCGTCGAATCGTTGCGCGTCGTCGTCTGCCGCGCCCGGGCGTCCGGCGCTGCCCGTGGTTTCCACCGGATCGCCTTTCGCGAGGCATCCAACACCGTCGCCCCTAGAGTCTCATGAACGTTTTCATGCTCGGCTGGGAATTCCCGCCGTACATCAGCGGCGGGCTCGGAACCGCCTGCTACGGATTGACGCGCGCCCTCGACAAGCTGGGCACGCGCGTCACATTCGTGCTGCCGCGGCCGGTGCAACCCAGTGCAACGCAGCACGTTCAGATCCGCGCGCCGGACGAACGCACGGAGCGGATGATCTCGGAGTACGCGGCGGCACGGCGTGCGGGGAGCGGGGCAGCGGAGTTCGTTGGCGAGGAGATTCCACCGCCGCCGGGCGCGGGTTTTCGCCACACTCGATTTCGTGCGGTTGACGCGGACATTCAGCCTTACGCGCGGCCCGCAGGCGGCGCTGCGCCGGGGGTTGAACCGGCCCGCGCGACGGAGCGCATCGCGGCCCGCGCCGGCGTTCCGACGAGCACCGGGGCGGCGGTCGAGTCGGCGGCCAGCGTAAATGCCGGGCTCAGCCTCGGGGACGCGCCGCCGCCGCCGCGGATGCAGTCGATCATCGATCCCGGCGGGCATTACAGCGGCGATCTCTTCGCGGAGATCGGCCGGTACGCGCACAGCGCGTGCGCGATCGCAACCAGCGAGCAGTTCGACCTCGTGCATGCGCACGACTGGATGACGTTTCCCGCGGGGATGGCGGTCTCGGCCCTGACCGGCAAGCCGCTCATCGTGCATGTGCACTCGACCGAATTCGATCGCTCCGGCGAGCACGTGAACCAGCGCATCTACGACATCGAGCGTGCCGGCATGCATGCCGCCGGCTGCGTGATCGCCGTCAGCCACTTCACGCGCAACCTGATCGTCACGCGGTACGGCGTGCCGGCGGCGAAGGTCGAGGTGGTGCATAACGCGATCGACGACAACGGGCCGACACTGCCCAAGCTTCTGCCGATCGAGCGCGACGAGCGCATTGTGCTGTTCCTTGGACGCATCACGATGCAGAAGGGCCCGGAGTATTTCCTCTACGCCGCCAAGCGCGTGCTCGAGATCATCGAAAACGTCCGCTTCGTCATGGCCGGCACCGGTGACATGATCCGCCGCATGATCGAACTCGCCGCGGAGCTCGGCATCGGCAAGAAGGTGCTGTTCACCGGTTTTCTGCGCGGGGACGACCTGAAGCGCATCTACCAGATGGCGGATCTGTACGTGATGCCGTCGGTGTCGGAGCCTTTCGGCATCACGCCGCTCGAGGCGTTGTCGCACGACGTGCCGGTGATCATCTCCAAGCAGAGCGGCGTGTCGGAGATTCTGACGCACGCGCTGAAGGTCGACTTCTGGGACGTCGACGAGATGGCGAACAAGATCGTCGCGGTCCTGCGCCACCCGCCTCTGCACAACACGCTGCGCGATCACGGCAGCATCGAGGTGGGCCGCCTGAGTTGGGCGGACTCCGCGCAGCGCTGCGTCGAAATCTACGAGCTCGTCCATTCGCGGGGCGGCTGAACCACCATGGCTTCCGTCTGCTTCTATTTCCAGGTGCATCAGCCGTACCGCCTGCGGCGATACAGCATCTTCAACCGCGATTCGCAGTATTTCGACGACACGGCGAACGCCGCGATTCTGCGGAAGGTGGCGAGCAAGTGCTATCTGCCCGCGAACCAGGTGATCTATGACCTGATCCGCCGCTACGACGGGCGCTTTCGCGTCTCGTACAGCATTACGGGCGTGGCGCTCGACCAGTTCGAGCAGTATCACCCGGAAGTGATGGACTCGTTCAAGCGCCTCGCGGCCACCGGCTGCGTCGAGTTTCTCTCCGAGACCGACTACCACTCGTTGAGCTTCCTGTATTCGCGCGGCGAGTGGGTCGAGCAGATTGACCAGCACAAGCGGCGCATCCAGGCGCTCTTCGGCCAGACGCCGACCGTCTTTCGCAACACCGAGTTGACCTACAACAACGACGTGGCGCGGGCGGCCGGCGAGCTGGGGTACACGGCGGTGCTGTGCGAGGGCGCGGACCACATCCTCGGCTATCGCTCGCCGACGTATCTCTATCACCCGCCGGGCTACACCAAGACGGCGCTGCTGCTGAAGAACTATCGCCTGTCGGACGACATCGCGTTCCGGTTCGGCAACCGCGGCTGGGCCGAGTGGCCGCTGACCGCGGACAAGTTCGCCCGCTGGCTGCACCAGGTGAACGGCAACGGATACGTGGTCAATCTGTTCATGGACTATGAGACGTTCGGCGAGCACCAGTGGTCCGACACGGGCATCTTCGACTTTCTCTGGCATCTGCCGGAGCAGGCGTTCCGCATCGGCGACCTGGACTTCAAGACGCCCAGCGAGTGCGTCGCGACCTATCCGACGAGCGGCGAATACGACGTGCCGTTCATGATCTCCTGGGCCGACACGGAGCGCGATCTGTCCGCGTGGCTTGGAAACGCAATGCAGGCCAACGCGCTGCACGAGACGTTCCGGCTCGAACCGGCGGTCAAAGCGACCGGCGACCCGGCCATCCTCGAGGACTGGCGCAAACTCACCACGTCCGACCACTTCTATTACATGTGCACCAAGTACTTCGCCGACGGCGACGTGCACAAGTATTTCAACCCGTACGACTCGCCATACGACTCGTATATCAACTTCATGAATGTCCTCGACAACCTGAGCGCGCGGGCGCGCGCGGCGAACCGCCGCCCGCAAGCAGCGCCGGCGTAGGCACATCGTCATCGGCGAGCGACGAGTGCGCGCGGCGCAATGGTGTCAGCGGCTCCGATCTGCTGGTGGGGCGCCTCGGCGAAACCTCGCAATCCGGATACGCGGAGCATCGGCGTGCGGGCGCGGCGGACCGGTTTCACACCGGCACAATGTCGATGCTCCGCGCGAAGAATGCGCGCAATCACTCTTGCGCCGCTACACCGATTCCGACGCGCCCGTTGAACGCGTCCGCAACGCGGCCGCGTCGATCAAGGACACCCCGCGACCAGGCAATCGACGAACGGGTCGATGTCGAAGTTGTTCACGCGCCCGTCGCCATTCACGTCCGCGTTGCCCGCGTTGCAGTCGGGAAACGCGGCGGCGTACGCGCCGGGGTCGGCGATCGCGAGCACGAACGGGTCCACGTCGAAGTTGTTGACGAAC
Source organism: Phycisphaerae bacterium (assembly GCA_050184295.1). Taxonomy (GTDB): domain Bacteria; phylum Planctomycetota; class Phycisphaerae; order UBA1845; family Fen-1342; genus JBFXAM01. The sequence goes on from JBFXAM010000018.1 coordinate 26,003, forward strand.
CCGTCGCAGTTCGCGTCGCCGCGCAGGCGCGGATTGAGCAGGAACGCGCGCGGCTGCCCGTTGTGCAGACCCGCGCCGACGATCTGCCCGCGATCGTTGATCGCCCATGCGGTCTCGAGCAGCCAGCCCGACCCGATGGGCAGGCGCGCGTTCAGATCGGCGATCGCGCCGGCCTGCCACGCGACAGCCCGCCCGTCCGACGTGCCCACGACCGCGCCCGCGTTGTTCACGCCGTACGCGTAGCTGTAGTCGCCCGCGAGCACGCCGAGATCGGTGCGACTGATGACGCTTCCGGCGGGGTCGACCGTCATCAAGAACGCGTGCGGCTCGCCGGCCGCGGTGTCGGCCACGCCCACCACGTGCCCGGCGTTACTGATCGCGTGGGCCTGACTGGTGGCGCCGCCCAGCGTGCCGAGGTCGTAGCGCAGGCCGCTCTGATACAGCGTCGCGCGCAGGCTCGCGTCGTTCGTCGTGAACGACCACCCGACGATCTGCCCGAGATCGTTGATGTCGGCGGCGTAGCTGTTGCTGCCGCCGAGCGTGCCCAGGTCGGTCGCGACGCCGCTTCGCCAAACGGCGGCGTGGTCCATCCACCCGAGCCCGGCGACCTGGAGCGTGATGCAACCCGCAACGTCACTCATCGCGTTCACGCCGCGCGGCGCGAAGTCGCCGAGATCGGTCGCGGCGCCGGCGTGCCACAGCACGCCGTGCACCCGCAACTCGCCGAGGTCGTACGACACGCCGACGATCTGATCGGCGTCGTTTGCGTCAAACGCGACGCTCTGCCGGTCGTCCGCGCGCGGCGGCAGGCCGGTCAGCGGCCCGTCGTACCAGAACGCGTTGAGGTCGGCATCCGCGCGGGCCGAGACGCCGGTCACTTTTCCAAGCGCGTTGATGCCGAAGCCGGAACTGACGGGCCCACCGAGCGTGCCGAGGTCGGTGACGGTGTAGTACTGCGCCGGCGCGTTCGTCGCGAACGCGAGCGCGAACAGGGCGGTCGCGGCGGCGCGCGTGATGCGAGTTCGTTTCATGGACAGGCTCCTGTGCGCGACGACGCGCTAGTCGTCGATGCTGTGGAAGAACGGTCCCGGGGCGCCGCCGCTGTGGCACACGGTGCACGTGTCGATCGGACCCGCGTGTCCCTGGATGCTGACGGCCTGCACGTTGTCGACGTCGGTGATGGTGGGCGTGATCGCATGCGGGCTGCCGTGACAGGCGGCGCAGTGCACGCCTTTGTGCCCGCGCGAGTCGCGATAGAGCCGGCCGGGCTCCTCGAAGTCGAAGCCGGCGCGCGTGTGGCACGAGCCGCAGCGCGGCTCGTCGACCCAGGGCGCTCGCGCCGGCGCACCGACCGCGGCCATGTCGCCGTGACAGTCCGTGCAGTTCAACCCGCGCGAAAGATGGACATCGCGCTGGCAGGCCGTGCGGACACCCGGATGGCATGCATAGCACGCATCCACCAGCGGCAAGCCGATCACGCGCGACGCGTGCGCCGTGTGCATGGCGGACGAAAGATTCGGCACGCCGGCCTGACCCGGCAACCCCAGCGCCGCGTCGGCGTGGCAGCTCGCGCAGAGCACCGGGCGCTGGCCTTCGAGCGTCGTCCCGTGCAGGCGATCATGGTCTTGGAGGATGTCGCGCGCGGTGGAGATCCCGGGCGTGTTATGGCAAAGGTTGCAGCTCATCTCGGTAGAGACCGGTACGACCGCCTGTGTGCGGGCGACGACCGAGCCGTTCTGGCGGACGACGATCATGGCGAGCGGGTAGGGATTCTCGCGTCCCAGGTCGTCGGTCGGCACGATCGGGATGCCGGTAACCGCCCAGTCGTTCTGCCCGGTCGGGGTCATCACGCCCCGGAGTCGGCTGCCGGTGAGCCCGACGTTGGCGGGCGGCCGCGGGCCGAACGTCGCGGGCCAGTATTTCCAGAAGTTGCTCTTGCCGGCGCTGTGCGTATTTCCCGGGATGAGGTAGCTGACCGTGACGCCGGAAGTCACGATGTCCGGCTCGCCCTCGCGCCGGTCGATCACCTGGGCGTGGAGCGTGTTGAAGGGGGGCAGGATGAGGAGCTCCGAGAAATCGGAGTTCATACAGTGCATCCCGAGATCGTTGTAGCCAAAGACGACCATGGGCGTGGTGACATCGGCCACGCCGCCGTCACCCGCGCGGACCGGGGGCGGCACCAGCAGCGTGAAAGCAGCAACCATGACGGGCATGAACAGGGTGGGCGCGCGACGAATGGGCCGCGGCGCGCCGCGCGGGCCGGAACGGATCATGTGCACAAGCTCCATCTCGATCCGTGAGGAATGACGTTCGACTCGCATCCCGCGCGAGTACTGCCGGCTGGTCGCAACGCACGAACGCAGTTCTGTCGCGCGTGCCGATTCCGGCGTCAGCGGCCGCGCGGCGCACGGATCAACGCGCCGGCGCGCGCCGGTGTTCAGAGAGTACGTCTTGCACGCGGCGTGCCGTTTGCCGCTCCGGGCGCCGAGCTCCACGCGCGGTGCGCGGACGCGCCCGCGTTTAACGCATGTTGGAAAACGAGTTAGCTGGAAATATCGGCAGCGCGAATTCTGCGGAGACGCGTGATAGAGCCGCGGCGTGTGGACTGCCGAACTGCGTGAATTTCCCCAATCGCGGTGGGGAATCCCACCCACGCCGCGGTGGGCGTCCGGGAGCTTGCGGCACCGCCGAGCGCGCCGCTCCACGCACGGTGTCCGGCGATTCGGCGGTGCGTGGTCTTAGAAAACCCGCACCCGTCGCCGGGGAGGGCCGTTTCGACTAGAATCAGGCCGAGGCACGAGTGGATCAGCCGCCCGGGTGCGGCAAGGGACGTTTGTACGGCAGGAGACACTTATGGAGGAGTACGTCGCTCTGAAGAAACTCGTCGACGAGATTTCCGAGGACGTTTACAAGGCGGTGGGCGGGAACAAGGCGGCGGGGACGCGCGTTCGCAAAGCGATGCAGGACATCAAGAACGCAGCGCAGGATATCCGCAAGAAGATCCTCGACATCCGCGCGCCCGAGGAGACGCCGCCTGCCGCGCCGTAGACCGGAAGCCGCTGGCACACCCCTGCCGGGTTCCGGCGCTGCCGGACGCGTTCCCCGCGGGGCTGTGGACTGATGCCCCCGCCGGCGATCCTCGACGTATCGACGCTCGACCTGACGCGCTTCGTCGCGAGTCACGAGGAGATTCTGCGCTATAACCCGCAGCGACACGAGTTTCAGCTGCTCGACGCGGTCGTGCACATCGACATCCCCGGGCGCGTGTTTGCCGGCTATCACCAGATTCGCCCCGATGCGTGGTGGACCCGCGCGCACATCCCGGGGCGGCCGATTTTCCCCGGTGTGCTGATGGTCGAGTGTGCCGCCCAGCTTTGCAGCTTCATTTCCCACCGCTATATCGACGACCTCGAATTCCTCGGCTTTGCCGGTATCGACAACGTGAAATTCCGCGGCGCCATCTCGCCGCCGGCCTGTTTCGTCATCGTCGGACGCGCGATCGAAGTGAAACGCCGCCGAACGATCTGCGAGACACAGGGATTCGTCGACGGCGTCATGGTGTTCGAAGGCACGATCACGGGCATGCCGCTCTAGTCGCCGGCCGACGTCCATCCGCAACGTGCGTCCAGACAAACGCCCCGGCTCCGATCCGGCTCCCATGGATCGGCGCACGGGGCGCTCGTCAATCGGCCGCGACATCGGCCTATGGCGCCAGCCGACACGCTCCGGGCAATCCAACCGAAACGCCGCGGACGCCGTACGCAAGGTCGCGGCCCACGCTACGGCTTCTTCCCCGTCGACGCCGCCGGCTGCCGCACGCCCGCCGCACGCCCCTGAGTGCGGAACGTGGCAGCGGGAAGCGCATGGCCGCCGGCGGCGTGCGTCCTGGCACCCTCCTTTTACGGACAAGCGCCTGCGAGCAGACACTCCACGAACGGATTGATGTCGAAGTTGTTCACGAGCCCGTTGCGGTCGATGTCGGCGGCGGCCCGATCGCAATAAGGATAGAGCGCGTCGTAGAGCGCCGGGTCGGAGATCGCCGTCACGAACGCGTTGATGTCAAAGTTGTTGACCAGCCCGTCGCAGTTCAGATCGCCGAGCGTAAGCGGCGGCGCGATCCAGTAGCCGCCGAGGAGCGCGACGTTGCCCGCGACGAGCAGTCCGGCGTCGGGTTGGCCGATGGTCCCGCTGAGCGTGAAGTCTGCACCGGCCAGCGCTCCGCCGCCGCCGTCGGCGGTCCACCAATCGATCGTGGTCGCGCCCAGGGTCGTGAGCGGAAGCGCGAGCACGAGCAGCGCGATGAACCGCGGGCGTTGGATCATGCGGTGCGTCATTCGCCACCTCCGGTCTCCCCGCCGAGGCGCGCGACGGCGGCTTCGAGCTTCTGAAGCCGGGCGCGCAGCTGGGTGAGCTCGTCCTTTTGCGACGCGATCTGGCGCTGGTGCGTGGTCAGCTCGGCGTCCTTGTCCTTCAGCATGCGGTGCAGCTCCTGCACGGCCGCGACCGAGTAAACGGTCAGCGGATACGAGTCGACCTGGAGGATCTCCTGCCCGTTCGGGAGCTTGTCGCCGCTGCCCTTGACGAAGTCAGGGAACACCTCGGCGAATTCCTGCGCCACGACGTTGAAGTAGCGGTGGTCGCCGATGGTGGGGTGCTGCTTGCGATACTCGTCGGTGTACTTGAAGCTCACCAGCCGCACGCGCGCCAGCCGGTCCAGCGCATTGTCGATGGTCTGGACGTCGGTTTTGATGCGGCGGTCGGAGTTTGCCAACCATGATCCGGCGGTGGTCTTCGAAGCGCTGCCTTCGACCTCGAGCATGTTCGTCGTGGGCACGCGGTCGATGCCGACCCTCCCGGACGATCCGGGCACGAGCAGGATGTGCCCGTTGGTGGCGAGGTTCGCGACGCTGAAGTAGTCGTTCGCCGAGCTGCCGAAGCCGATCGAGGCCTTGCGGCCGGCGGCGGCGCCGTCGGGATAGAAATCGAGATAGACGGTCGACGTGCCTTCGAGGCGCGCGACGCCGCCGTTGCCCGCGACGTGCAGCTTGGCGCTGGGCGTGACCGTGCCGAGCCCCAGGTTTCCGATGCTGTTCATCATGAGCAACGTGTTGTTGCTGCCCGCTTGGGCGTTGGTGCCATAGACGAAGCGCAGGCTGTTGTCGCCGGGGCTGCTGCGGCGCATGACGCTCCACTTATTCACCAGCGCGTGAGTCGAGCTGTTCACTTCGGCAAAGTGGACGCCGGAGCCCCAGTCGCCGGTCTCGTTGCTGAACAGTCCGATTTGCGCGTCGTCTTTCTCCAGCACGAATCCGTCGTTGTCCAGCATCGCGCTGGTCAACTGAAGATCGCTGGTTCGAACGTGCAGAGGCACGAGGGGGTCCATCGCACCGCCGATGCCGACGTACTTCTCCACGAGGAGGCTGTCGTCGATCGCGACGTAGCGGGGCTGTGTCACCAATCCGAAGCTGTTGACCTGGAGCGTGACGGCGTGAATGAAGTCCTCGCTGAACCTCTTGTACGGATGGATGCTCAGGCCGGAGTAGTTGTTGACTCCGGGCCGCACGTCGCGCACTTCGAACAGCCCCAGCGGCGATGTCGTTCCGATGCCGACCGTGCCGCCCGGCAGGAAAATCATCCGGGTCGCGTTGTTGGCCGGGTTTGCGTCCGTGCCGTAGGTCAGGTGCAGAGTCGAGGTCGGACCGGGCTGACGAATCAGGCCCCACTTGTCGGTGAGCGCCCCGGAGTTGATCTCGCCGAGGCTGAGCCCGGAGCCCCAGCCGCCCTGGCGAGCGCTGAACAGTCCGAGCTGCGCGTCGGTGGCTTCGACGATCAGGTTGTCGAAGGTCATCGCCGAGGTGACGCCGAGGTCGTTCTGCTGCACGTGCAGCCGCGCCATCGGATTGCTCTCGCCGATGCCGACGAAGTTGCTCGCACGGCGCGTGACGAGCGCGGGGGCGCCGAGCGTTTCGTTGTGCAGCCAGAATTCGTCGCTGGCCCACGGGCGGTACAGGAACGACCAGCGCAGCGCGCCATCCTCGGTGAAGCGCAGTGCGGTCGGCACGCCGCCCGCCGCATTGCTGTCAAACGTGGACATGCCCATGACGTGCAGCGGCGTCGCGGGGCTGGTCACGCCGATGCCGATGCTCTCGTGGCAATAGAGCTTTCCGCCGGCGCCCATGTGCCACGGCGCCATGGCGAAGAGCGTGTAAGGCGTCGCGCTCAGTTCCTGGCGCGGCGTGAGGTTGACGTACGACCCGCCGCTGCCGGTCTGGCGGACCGCGATGTTCAGCCAGCGGCGATCGCCGTTGAAGCGATCGGCGCCGAAGTCGAGGCGCGTGGTGAACAACCCGCCGCGCGCGACGTTGATCGTCTGATAGATGACCGGACCAACCTGCGTGCCGCCCGCCGATGCGTCGAACAAGACGAACGCGAAATCATAGTTGCCCTCCACCGGCAGGCTGTCGATCTTGAGCTGCCCCTGGTAGGTGAACGCGTTGGTGAGAACCTCCTGGGCCAGCAAGGCGGGGGCGGCCGCGAGCAGCAGGGCCGCCGCGCCAACGAGGCAGGTGCGTCGAAGCATGATGATGCTCCTGTTTGGAAACGTGGAAGTGCCAAGAACCAGACATGCATCGCGCTGTGAAGCGTCGAAAGACATGCGTCACGTGGCGGTCAGCGGGCGCAGGCGTCGACGGGGTCGGGATCGGCCCGCACAGGTCAAGCGCAGCCCGCACGCAGAGTCCGGTGCGCGCGATCGACCCGGAGCGTCCGTGCGGATCGCGATGCGTGCGCCAGCGACGCGCCTCCTCACACGGGCGGAAGGATGGCTTCGGCAGTGCGGGCGCCGTTCGTCAGCACCGCGCGCGGAATCCACCGCGCAAAAGCACCGCGCCGCGCGGCGTTGCACCGCGCAAGCGCAACCCGCCACGACGGACGGGCGTGAGTTGTCTGCCGCGCAAGCTCGATCCAAGGCGGGCGCACCTGCAACGCCCGCGGCGCCGGTGAAATACGACCGCGCCACCCGCACCGCGGAAGTACACAGGTTGCTATGAAGAATTATCGCTCAGGTTTGGCCGCGCGCCAAACGGAAGTTTCCGCGGCGGCGCACATTTTGGCGCTGGCTGCCGGCTTCGCGCCCAGCGCCGACGCGCCCCGGCGCTCCCGCGTCGCTGCGCCGCGGCTACTTCGGGGCGACCTTCGACCAACTGTCTTTCAGCGAGACCGTGCGATTAAACACCAGCGCGCCGGAGCGCGAGTCGGGATCGACGCAGAAGTACCCGTGCCGTTCGAACTGAAACCGGTCGCCGGGATGCGCGCCGGCGACGGACGGCTCGATGCGCGCGTCGGCGAGCACGTCGAGCGAGCGCGGATTCAGGTTGTTGAGCCAGTCGACCGTGCTCGCGACGCCAACCGGCCGCGACCCCGTCGCCGGAGACAACGCCGCTTCGTCCGTGTCGAGTTCGACCGCGGCGCTGGCTTCTTCGGCGCCGGCTTCGTCCACGTCCTCGGGAAACTCCTTGGTGAACAAGTGCTCGTAGAGCCGGACCTCGGCCCGCAGTGCGTGCGCCGCCGACACCCAGTGGATCGTGCTCTTGACCTTGCGGCCGTCGGGCGCGTCGCCGCCGCGCGTCGCCGGATCGTACGTGCAGCGCACTTCGGTCACCTCGCCCGCGGCGTTCTTGACCACGCCGGTGCACTTCACGAGGTACGCATAGCGGAGGCGCACCTCGTTGCCGGGAAAGAGGCGCCAATACTTCGGCGGCGGCGTCTCGCGGAAGTCGTCGTGATCGATGAACAGCTCGCGCGCGAACGGCACCCGTCGCGTGCCCGCCGACGCGTCCTCCGGATTGTTGACGGCGTCGAACTCGTCGACCTGCCCCTCGGGGTAGTTTTCGACCACGAGCCTCAGCGGCCGCAGCACGGCCAGCACGCGCGGCGCCACCTGGTTCAGGTGATCGCGCACGCAATGCTCCAAGAGCTGGATTTCGCTCACGCCGTTGAACTTCGCCACACCCACCCGCGCGCAGAACTCGCGGATGGCGTCGGCCGTGTATCCGCGGCGGCGCATGGCGCTGACGGTGGGCATGCGCGGATCGTCCCAGCCGCGGACGTGCCCGCCTTTCACCAGGTGCAGGAGCTTGCGCTTGCTCATCACCGTGTAGGTGAGGTTGAGCCGCGCGAACTCAATCTGCTGCGGATGGTGAATCACTCGGCCCCACGGCCCGGCGCCGTCGGGCGTGCGGCCCTCGTTGATGGCAGCGATGAACCAGTCATACAGCGGGCGGTGGTTCTCGAATTCAAGCGTGCAGATCGAATGCGTAATGCCCTCGATCGAGTCCTCCAGGCCGTGGGCCCAATCGTACATCGGGTAGATGCACCAGCGGTCGGCGGTGCGGTGATGGCGGGCGTGGAGGATGCGATACATGACGGGATCGCGGAGGTTGAAGTTCGCGGACGCCATGTCGATCTTCGCACGCAGGACGCGCGCCCCGTCTGGAAACTCGCCGGCCCGCATGCGCGCGAACAGATCGCGGTTCTCGGCGACGGAGCGCTCGCGATGCGCGCAAGGCTGCCCGGGGCGCGTCAGCGTGCCGCGGGCCTTGCGCATCTGTTCGGGCGTGCAATCGCAGACATAGGCCCGGCCCTTGGCGACCAGCTCGACCGCCCAGTCGTACATCGGCTGAAAATAGTCGCTCGCGAAGAGCACGCCCGCCAGCGCGCCCGCCGGGTTCGCGGGATCGACCGTTTCGCTCATGCCGGGCCAGCGCGCGCCGAGCCAGCGCACGTCCGCGACGATCGAGTCGACGTATTCCTGCTCCTCCTTCACGGGGTTCGTGTCGTCGAACCGCAGGTTGAAACGCCCGCCGAACTCCGCCGCCAGCCCGTAGTTCAGGTTGATGCTCTTGGCGTGACCGATGTGCAGGTAGCCGTTGGGCTCCGGCGGAAAGCGCGTGTGAACGCGCGGCTTGCCGTCTGCCCAGGCGCCCCACTTGCGCGTGCGGCAATCGTCATCGATCAACTGCTGAATGAAATGGCGTGTCGCGCGCCGGGCTTCGTCCGACATCGGCCTTTCTCCGAACGTCCGGGAGTCGCGTCGAATCATGCAGTATACGCGAAGGCGCGCGGGTCGACATGCCGCCGGACGCGGGCGGACGATACGACGATACGGTCACGGCTCGACGAACACGCCGAAATCGACCGTCGCATCCGAATGAGACAGATAGCATGCGGGTACGTCGAAGATCGGCGGCGCGCCGTCCGCCGACTCGAATGCATCCATGAGCACGTCCAGCCACGCGTCGAGATGGGTCGCGGTCAGGTGATTCACATGGAACAGCACATCGACGATGCGCCCGTCACGCGGCCGATGTGCGGCCCGCGCCAGACGCTCCGCCACCCGCGCCGCCGCGGACTCGGCCGTGAGCTCGTCAATTCCGAGCAGCGCGAGCGGCGCGTCGGCGTTGACGATCCAGTCCGTGCTGTCGAGCGCGAACCCGCGATACGTCCAGCCGCGCGCCGCCGCCGCCAGCACGCCAGCCGACCGGCTCACGCCCGCCCCGCCGAAGGGCTGCCGAAAGACGGGTGCGAAAACCTGCTCGCGCCCGACTCCGGTGGGCGCGAGTGCCGCGTCGAGGTACGCCACCAGACGATCGAGATCGCGCGACATCGCACCGGCGGCCAGCACCGGCGGTGTGAGCGGCTGAATCCACACCGGTGGGTCGGGCGCGAAACCGTGATAACCCGCGACGTGGCCGGCCGCGTGGATCTCGACCAGGGCCTCCGCGTACACCGCCCGCAACGCGTCGGCCGCCGCCGTCGTGCGCGGCCCCTGAACGAAGAACACGGCGGGAAGGTGTCTGGCGTGCAGCGTCGCGAGGATGTCGCGCAGCGGCGCGAGCAGCGCGTCGGAATCGAGCGGCGCGTCAATCTGCGCAACGTCCGCGGGCAGCGGCCCGTCGTCAAACGTCAGCACCAGCGTCGTCCCGCCGCCCGACGCCGCGTTCTCGCACGGCGCCGCCGGCAGGCAGCCGGCGATCGCGCACAAAGGCAGGAGCGGGACGACCCGGCAGGCCTGGCGCACCAGCAGGCGGTCGATCATGCGCGCCGTGATAACCGATTGCCGCGCGTGTTTCCAACGCCGGCACGGCTCGTCGCGGAGCGCGCTTGCGGGCCGGCGCGGCGGACGCCACACTAGCCGACCAGCGGCGCCGCATTGCCGGCGGTGCTGACCCGGAGACTCCGCGCGTGCGTAAACCGGTTCTGCTGATTACCGGCGCGAACGGCGAGATCGGCCACGGGCTGATCGCGCACTTCGCGCGACAATCCGAGCACGAGGTGGTCGCGCTCGACCTGCACCCGATCGACGAGCGCCTTCGGCCGCACGTGGCCGCGGCGATCGTCGGCGACATCCTCGATCAGAACCTGTTGCAGCGCCTCGTCAGCGAGTACGAGATCCACGCGATTTACCACCTCGCCGCCCTGCTCAGCACGCGCAGCGAGTACACGCCCGACATCGCCCACAAGGTGAACGTCGAGGGCACGCTGAATCTCCTGAAGCTCGCCCACGAGCAGGCCCGCTGGCACGGCACGCCCGTGAAGTTCCTTTTTCCCAGCTCGATCGCGGTCTACGGCCTGCCCGACCTCGAGACGAAGGCGCGGATCGGCCGCGTCCGCGAGATCGACTGGAACTTTCCCACGACCATGTATGGCTGCAACAAGCTCTATTGCGAGCAGCTCGGGCGCTATTTCGCGCTGCACTACCGCCAACTGGCCGCGGAGCGCCTGCCGAGCGGCGTCGACTTCCGCGCCCTGCGCTTTCCCGGGCTGCTGAGCGCGCTGACGACTCCCACCGGCGGCACCAGCGACTACGCCCCGGAGATGATCCACTCCGCGGCGCAGGGCAAGCCCTATCGCTGCTTCGTTCCCGAGTCGGCGCGGATTCCCTTCATGGCGATGCCCGACGGGATTCGCGCGCTCGTGTCGGTCGCGGCGGCGCCGGCCGCGAAGCTTTCGCAGCGCGTCTACAACATCGGTGCGTTCAGCCCCACCGCGGGACAGATCCGCGACCGTGTGCAGCGCGCGTTCCCGCGCGCGCAGATCGCCTTCGAGCCCGACCCGCCGCGCGCCGCAATCGTCGACACCTGGCCCGCCGATGTCGACGACTCGGCGGCGCAGCGTGACTGGGGCTGGCAGCCGGAGTACGACGAGGAGCGCGCCTTCAGCGAGTATCTCGTACCCACGATCGCCAAACACTACGCCGCGCCGGCGGCGCGCGCGTGATCCGTCCGTCGATCGTTCGTCGACCCGACCCGGACAGTCCATGGCACTGAGGCGCGGCGCGCACCCGCGGCGTGCGGCGCGCCGAGCGACTTGGTTTTCGAGCGGAAATCGGGGCGTCGGCTAATTCAGCTGCCCGGTCGCGAGCATGCGCTTCGCCTCGCCGACCAGGTAGAACGAGCCCGTGACGCAGATCAGGTCTTCGCGCGAGACGCAATTGCAGGCGATGCGATAGGCGTCGGCGAGCGTCGCGCCCACCTGTGCCATCTTGGTGCTCTTTTCCTGGAAGCGCAGCAGCAACTCCTGCGGATTCGCCGACCGCATCGAGTTGATGTTCGTGAAGATGACCTTGTCGGCGCCGAGCTCGAGCTGCTCGAGCATCCCGGGAATATCCTTGTCGGACGAGCAGCCGAAGATCACCACCATCGAGTCGTAGCTGATGTTCTGGCCGATGGCGCGCATCAGCGCCTGGACGCTCGCCGCGTTGTGCGCGCAGTCGACGATCACGCGCGGCTGGTCCTTGATCTGCTCGAGCCGGCCCTCGATGCGCACCTTCGAGAGTCCGTCGATCGCCGCCTGCTCGGGGATGCTGAATCCGCGGGCGCGCAATGCGTCGATCATGCCCAGCGCCACGCCGCAGTTGTGGGCCTGGTGCTCGCCGAGCAGCGGAACCTGCAAGTGGTCGAAGCGGCTGAACGGAGTGTTCATGCAGACGCGTGTGTGCGGGCCGGTCGTGCGGCTCGACTCGAAGCGGTAGCTGTAGTCGATCTCGTCGCCGACGAACTTGATCTCGCAGCCGACGCGAGCGGCGGCGCGCTTCAGAACCCGCTTCACGCCGGGCTGCTGCGGCGCGCAGACGGCGGGCACGCCGGGCTTGAAGATGCCCGCCTTTTCCTCCGCGATCAGCTCGAGCGTGTTGCCGAGCTGCTGCATGTGGTCGTAGCTGATGCTGGTGATGCCGCAAACCTCGGGCATGATGACGTTCGTCGAGTCGAGGCGCCCGCCCAGCCCCGTCTCGATCACCGCGATGTCCACCTTTTCCTGCGCGAAGCGGAGGAAGGCGGCGGCGGTCACGATTTCGAAAAAGGTCGGGTTTTCGCGCCGCATCCGCTCCGCCACGGGCGCGATGCGCGCGATCAGTCGCGCGAATTCAGCCTCGCTGACAATCGAATCCCCGACGCGGATGCGCTCGCGGATATCAATCAAGTGCGGCGAAGTGTACAGACCGGTCTTGAGCCCCGCGTTCTTCAGCATCGCCGCCAGCATGTGGCAGGTGCTGCCCTTGCCCTTCGTACCGGCGACATGGATGCTCCGGAACCGCTTGTGCGGGTTGCCGATCCCGGCGAGAATGCGCAACATGCGGGCGAGATTGAAGTTGGTTGTGTTGTAACCCACCCGCAGCATGCTCTCGAAATTCGTCTGGCTGTTCAGGAACGCCAACGCCGCACGATAGGTGCGGATGCTGCCCGGCTTTCCCGGAGCCACACGAACCGCGGTTGCGGCGGGGCGAACCCGTGCCGCCACACGCGCGCGGCGGCGGGCCGACGCAGGCGCGACGGTGCGACCGGGCTTGGGCCGCGCGCGTTTTACGGCGGCGGTCCGCTTCGCGACGGCTTTTGTGGCAGAACGTGCCATGGCGGCGATAAGATACTGTGAGTTATAGGTTTCGTCAACAGCGTGGCCGACGCCCCATTATCGGCCTACAGCACACGGCGTGCTCATAACTTATTGTCACAATTGACATTATGTTTCAACCGGCGAGCCGATCCCAGGGCGGCGGCGCACGATCGAACACTTATGCACAACTTCGGCAGCACCTTTAGCTTATACGACGCCGCCCCGCTCCCGGTGCGGACGTACGCACGCGTTTTCGGTATTCGCGGATGACATCAGTCACGATTCCGGCGCCCGGCAAGAGTTATGATGCAATTATCGGACTTGGAGCCCGCGCGCGCCTGCCCGAACTCATTCAGCAGCTCTCGCCATGTCGACCTCCTGTGCTCCTCACCGACCAAGTTGTCGGCCAGCTTCACGCGGATAAACTCCGTGCCACGCTCCCCAATCGGCACCACTACCTCGCCGTTCCGTCCGGGGAGACGAGCAAGTCGCTCGCAACCGCAGCCAACCTCTATGACCAGCTCGCGGCCCTGCGCGTCGAACGTGGGGATCTGCTGCTCGCGCTCGGCGGGGGCGTCGTCACGGACCTCGGCGGATTTGTGGCCGCCACCTGGCATCGCGGCATGCGATTCGTCACCCTGCCGACCACGCTCGAAGCCGCGATCGACGCGGCGGTCGGTGGGAAGACCGGGCTCAATCACGCGGCGGGCAAGAACCTGATCGGCGTGTTTCACCACCCGAGCGCGGTTCTCATCGACACGGAGTTTCTCGCGACGCTGCCGGCGCGCGATCACACCGCGGGGCTCGCGGAGAGCGTGAAGCACGCGATGATCGCCGACGCGGCGTTCTTTGACTGGCACGAGCAACACGCGGCGGCGCTGGCGGCGCGCGAGCCCGCACTGTTGGACGAGTTGATCGCGCGGAATCTCGCGATCAAGGCGGCGGTCGTCGCCGCCGACGAGCGCGAAGCCGGCCCGCGAATGTTCCTGAACTTCGGGCACACCATCGGGCACGCGCTGGAGCAGTTGCTTCACTATGCGTTGCGTCACGGCGAGTGCGTCGCGCTGGGGATGCTCGCGGAAAACGAACTCATGCGGGCGCGCGGCTGGCTCGCAGGCGACGTCGCGACCCGCATGCGAAGCCTGCTCGAAACGCTGGGGCTGCCCGTGCGGCTGCCGGCGCCCGTTGCGGCCGCGGACGTGCTGCGCTGGTGTCGGGCGGACAAGAAGGTGCTTCGCGGCGCGCTGCGCATGGCGGTCGTGCGCGCGATCGGACAACCGGAGTGCGTCGCGGACTTTGCCGATCACGAAGTGGAGGCGGCGCTCGGCGTGATTATGCCGTCGGCGACCGCGTGACGGGAATCGGCCGCGGAACACGCGGTGAGCATGCCCGAGCACCTCAATCGCCCCCCGAAACGCGCGCGAACTTGGCGGGCGCCGCGGGCGCGAATAGACTCATCCACGCGTCGTCCCCACGCGGCCGAAGTCGGAGCCGGCGCGTTCGACGAACGGAGCGACGATGTTCACGATTCGAGCGACCCGTCAGACGGCGCGCGTCCCGCGCCGTCGCGCCGCGGCGATCTTTGCGTGTGTCGGAGTGCTCGCGTTCGGCGGGCCGCTCGCGGCGGCACAGCCGCGGGATGTCGGCGCCCCGGCGCCCTCGCCGGCGGAGCGGCGCGCCCGGGAGCGCGTACCGCTCGCGGAGATCAGGGGAGTCACGCTGCCCGAGGCGCCCGCGACCCGTGCTGCCGACGAACTGCCGATGCCGGTTCGGCGCCTGTACGAGAACGCGCTCGAACTTGTGGATGACGAGAAATACTCCGACGCGATCGCGCAGCTTGACACCGCGCTTCAGGCCAGCGGCGGCGACAACTACTCGGTGTTGTATCTGCTCGCGGTCTGCAAGGCCCGCCTCGGACGCAACGGCGAAGCCCGGCTGGCGGCCGAGTCGGCGGCGGCGCTGCGACCGGGGGCCTGCGACGCGCACGTCCTGCTCGGTGATCTCTACGAGCAGCAGGGGCAGCTCGACCGGGCACAGGCCCACTACCGGACCGCGACGCTCGCGGCCGACCGTGAACTCAACAACCCGCGCGTCACGGCGGCGTGGTTTCACGTCGGACGCGTGTTGGCTGCGGAAAGCTATCTGACGGCGGCCGTGGAGGCATTCGAGCGGTTCGACGACGCGATCTTCGAGGACGCGCCCGAGCACCGCGAAGCCCGCGACGTCGCGACGCTGCTGGTCGATCGGCCGTACGGCGCCTTCGAGATGCGGATCGACCTGCTGGCGCGCATGGGCCGCGCGGACGAAGTGTTACGGGTCTCGCGCACGGCGCTGGCGCGGAAGCCCGACGATCCCTATCTTGCGCGCCGTCACGTGCGCGCCCTGCTCGACGCGCAACGCGCCGACGAAGCCTGGGAGTTCGTCAACGAGCGCAACGTCGTTCGCCCACGCGACACCGCTCGCGACGACCCGCGCGCCGCGGCCCGAGCTCGGGGGTTGCTGACACTGGCGGCGGAGGCGGCGGTTGCCGCCAAACAGGCCGACACGTGGGTCGCTTGGCTGGAGGCGGACCTCACCTCGGCGGCGCCCGCGGGCGCCGTGGCGTTCGCACTTGACGTCGCCGAGCGGCTCGATCGCTTTGCCCCCGGCGACACGGGGCTTCGGCTGTGGCACGCGTTGGCGCGCGTGCGCCCCGATCACGCCGACGTCGCGTGGGGCCGGGCGGCGGCGCAGTGTGCGCACGGGCAGGCCCGCGCCGCCGTCGAAGGACTGATCGACTTTGTGCGGCGCGTCGCACTCGCAGCGCCTGCGGCGACGGCGCCGGGCGAGGCCGACGTCGCCGCTCCGCCGGCCGCGACCGCGCGCCCGCACGCGCTCGTGACGGACCGATTCGGCGAATGGCTGCGCGGCGGCCCGCCGGTCGAGCCGCTGATGGCGGTCGTCGAGGAATACACGGCGAATCGGCGCCGCGACCCCGACCCAGCGACCGACTTTGTGCTCGCCACGGCCGCGGCGGCGGCCGGGCAGCACGCGCTCGCCGATGAGCTGTTCAAAGCCTGCGTCGCCGCGCGCGCCGACTTCGTCGGGGCGCGGCTGGCATGGGCACAGACTCTGGTTCGGCAGTATCGCTGGGACGACGCCCGCGCGCAGCTTGACGACGTGTTGAAAGCCGCACCCGATCTGCCGCTGGCGCACGGCCTGCGGGCCGAGGTGTTGAGCGGGCTCGACGAGAACACCGAGGCCGACAAGGCGTACAAGAGCGCGCTGCGACTGGCCGAACCCAGCGCCGGCGACGGAGCGCTGGCGCGCGAGGCGGCGCGCTACGCCCTCGGACTGGCGCGCTTGAACGTGCGGCTCAACGACGCGCTCGCGGCGCAGCGCTTCTTTCAGCAGGCGAGCACGCTCGATCCGTCGAACGGCGAGGCGCTGGAGGGACTGATCAACAGTTATCTCGACAGCGGCAAGCTCGAGATCGCGCGGGCGCAGCTCGAACGGGCCGAGCTCGCCGACCTGCCGGCGGACGTCCTGCGCCGCGTGCGGACCGCGGTGCGCTTCGCGCAGGCGATCGCGCAGCTCGGCGACGACGCCGAGGCGCGCGACGGGCGCTTCGGCGCGGCGCCGCGCGTCGGTAATGACGCGGTCAGCGCGATCTCCAGCCGCCGCGCGCTGGCGACGCGCTATCGCGAGGAACATCTCGCCGAGCTGGCGCGGCAGTGCGCCGCGCATCCCGACGATGATCGCACGGCGCTGCGGCTGGCGGCGGGGCTCGCGGCGCAGGGCAACGTCGACGAAGCGTGGCGCGTCGTCGAGCAGGCCCGGACGGCGGCGCCGCAGGACGAGGACGTGCTGAGCTGGACGGCGCAGCTTCAAGCGGGAAGGCTCGAGTACGGCGCGGCCATCGCCGCTCTCGAAACGCTCGCGCAGCGCTATCCCAATCGCGTCGAGGTCATCAGCGCGCTGGCCGACGCCAACCTCGCCGATTTTCGCCTCGCCGAGGGCCGCGCGCTCCTGCGGCGGTTGATCAGCCCGCCGATCGCGGACCGCGTCGACGAGGCGGTGCGCCGGCGTGTGCGGGCGCGGCTCTACTCGAGCTACCTGCTCTTCGGGGAGTACGACGCCGCGATTGCGTTTCTCGACGAGTGGAAGCCCGCGGAGCCGAATTCGACCGAGATCCCGGGGTGGCACTTCGACGTGCTGGTGCGCGCCGACCGCCGGCGCGAGGCCGTCGCCGAGGCGGCGAGCTACCTGGACGAGAAACCGAGCGACCGCGTGCGCCGCCTGACGTTTATCGAGGTGTGCCTGCGCGCCGAGGAGTATGCGGCCGCCGAAGAGAAGCTCCGCGCGTGGATCAAGGACGAGCCCGACAACACCGGGTGGACCGTCGCGCTGGTCGAGCTCATGCTCCAGGCCAAGCGCGGCGACGAGGCGCTCAACGTCACGCAGACGATCGCGCCGCAGAGCAAGGGCGCGGAGATCGAGCTGCGGGCGCTGGTCGCGCGCTGTCACAGCGTCGCGGGCAAGCATTCCGACGCCGCCGCCGAGCTCGAGGCGTTGCTCGAGGACCGCATCGTGCAGGCGGACCCGAGCCTCGTTGCGGAGCTGCGTTCCAGGTTGGCGCAGGTGCTGGTCGATGCGGGACAGTTCGACGATGCGTTGGCGCGGATCGACCGCTGGGTCGCCGCCCTGCCGCGCGCCGCCGGCCCCACGTTCGAATTTCTGCTGCGGATCAAGCGCGGCGTGCAACAGGCGGCGGGGCGCGACGATGAGTATCTGCAAACCATGGAGCAGCTCTACGCGCTCGATCCGACCGACCCCGCGATCAACAACGATCTCGGCTACACGCTCGTCGACCGTCATCGCGACCTGGCGCGCGCCACGCGGATGATCCGCCGCGCGGTCGCCGGCGGCCCGTTCAACGCGGCTTTCCTCGACAGCCTCGGCTGGGCTTGTTACAAGGCCGGCGACTTCGCGGCGGCGCGGCAGTGGCTCGGCCGCGCCGTGAAGCTGCGCGACGGGCGCGACGCCGTGATTCTCAGCCACCTCGGCGACGCCGACGCGCGGCTCGGCGACCCGTCGAGCGCCCGGCGCAGTTGGCGCGAAGCGCGCGACGTGCTGGACAAGGCCGATGCCTCGACGCTGATCGGCGAACGCGCCAAGCTCGGCGCGGAGCTGCGCGCCAAGCTCGACGCGCTCGACCGCAACGTTCCGCCGCCGCTCGCGCCGACCCACACCGAATCGCAGGACGAGGAGCACCCGTGACGCGCGACGCCCGCCCGCCGCTCGAGATCGCGCGCCAGGTCGTCGCCGACGAAGCCGACGCGCTCCGCCGCCTGGCGGAGTCGGTGGACGAGCGCTTCGGCCGCGCCATCGAGCTCTTGCGCACGTGCAGCCAGGTCGTCGTGACCGGCCTCGGAAAGAGCGGGCACATCGCCCAGAAGATCGCCGCCTCGCTCACCAGCACCGGCACGCCGGCGGTGTACATTCACCCCGTCGACGGTCTGCACGGCGACCTCGGCATCGTCACCGAACGCCACGGATTGCTGGCGCTGTCTCGCAGCGGCAACACCGACGAGATTGTCAAGTTCCTGCAACACTTCCGCCGGCTCGGCGGGCCGGTCATCGCACTCACGCAGGCGCGCGAGTCGCGCCTGGCCGAGCTGAGCGACCTCGTGCTGCCATTGCCCGACGTGCCCGAGGCCGGCCCGCTGGGACTCGCACCGACGACCAGTTGCGTGCTCACGCTCGCCGCCGGCGACGCGCTCGCGATGGGGCTGCTGCATGCGCGCGGATTTCAGGCCGAAAACTTCGCGCAATACCACCCCGAGGGCACGCTCGGCCGCCGCCTGCTCCTCCGGGCGGAGAACATCATGCACGCCGGCGACGGCCTGCCGCTGGTGCGCACGAGCGATTCATTCGACCACTTGCTCTATGAGATGACCCGCCGCCAGCTCGGCATCGCGCTCGTCGTCGACGCCGACGGCCGGCTGCTCGGCACATTCACCGACGGCGACCTGCGGCGGCTGCTCGAGCGCGAGCGCGACGTGCGGGCACTCGACGCACGCACTGCGTATCAACGCTCCCGCCGCGCGCCGGACGCGCCGCCCGTGCCGATCTCAACGGTGCTCCCCGACCGGCCCGCGGTCGATTGTCTGCGCGTCATGCGCGACAGCCAGATCACGAGCCTCGTCGTCGTCAACGAAGCGGGCGCGCCGCTCGGGCTGCTGCGGCTGATCGATTTGATTCGGGCCGGGCTGGCGTAGCGGACGCCCGGGCGATTCGACGGCCGGCTTGCATTCGGATTTCGGAGTCCGGACTTTGGAACTTCGCGTCGTGTCCCAGCCCGTCCGCTCCGGCGCCGGTTGCCTGACCGGAACGGCGCGGCCTGTCGCGGGAATGGAAATCCGGGCGGTCTCCAACCGGCGATCTGCACGCGTCCGTCGTGGTTCACTTCGACGCAGCGGCGACCAACTTCGCCACGCAAACGCCGAACACCTGACGCGCGAGACCCTGTGCGAACCGTCCTGATCACCAACGGCAACCTGCTCAGCCTGCTGTCGCTCGGCGACTGGCTGCGCCGGCACCACGCTCACCTCGCCGCCGTCCTCGTCACCACGCGCCTGCCTTCGCAGAAAAACAACGTCGTCGGCGTGCTCTCGATGCTCCGCGCCAGCGGCTGGGGCTACACGCACTTCAAGCTGCTGACCAACGTGCTGCTGCCGCGAAAGCTGCGGCGGATGGGGCTGCCCGCGAGCGTCGAGGACTATCTGCGCCGGCTCGGCTCGCCCGCAGACATTTGGCCGACGCCGTACGTGAACCGCCCCGAGGTCGTCGAGCGCGTTCGCAGTCTGAAGCCCGAGATCCTGATGTCCTTCAGCGCGACGACGCGCTTTAAGGATCCGCTGCTCGAGACGCCGACGCGGGCCGCGATCAATACGCACTATGCGCTGCTGCCCGCGTACGCCGGGCTGTCGCCTTATTTCTGGTATCTGCGGAACCGAGAGCGGGAGTGCGGCGTGACGCTGCATCGCATCGTGCCGAAGCTCGACGCCGGGCCGATCATCGAGCAGCAGCGCTTTTCCACCGCGGGGTTGCGGACGGTCTTTGCGGTGCTGCGCGAGCAGATCGCGCGGGTGTCGCCGATGCTGAATCGCTACTACGCAAACGAGACCTCAGAGCACAACGCAACGCCACAGGACCTGTCGCGCCGCAGCTACTTCGGTCACCCGACGCGTGCGGATGTCCGGGCGTTGCGCGCTGGCGGGCACACGTTTTACGACCGGAGCGACCTCGACGCGGTGATCGAGCGCCTGCGCGGATTGACGTCGTGACTCCCGCGGGCGCGGCGCCGCCGGCGCGGTGCGGATTTCAAGATCGCGGACGCCCGTCCAGCGCACGCCGAGCGTCGGCAGAAAACCGTCGGGCGTATGGACCTCGTCTTCGGCGACGCCTTCGAGCGCGTTCTGGTCGCGCAGGTGCGGCGCGAGGTCGAACTCGAGAGGCGTCCGCGCGCCGATGTGCACACCAACGGGTTCGCGATTGCAGTGCACGGTGGAGCGGACGTCCGCGGCACTGACACGGACAAACGCGCGCGGGCCCGGCCGAGCAAACGGGTTTCGAGTGGTTGACGGCGCGGCGAGCGGACGCGTCGCGGCGGTCATCGCAGCGGCAATCCTACCCCGCCGCTGTGCGCAGCGGCGGCGGCGGATCAGAGCCGCCCGCGGCCCTGATCCGGCGCCTCCACTCGAAGCAGCCGCGTTCTTGCCGCTCCACGGCGCTTCGCCCTCCGTCCCTATGGCCGTTCGTCCGTGCCCTGCTCGCAGTTCCCTGTTCCCGTTTTTTCGACGCGGCACGCAGCTTGCAGGTCAGAGAGTAGTCCGCGCCGCGCAGCCAGCGGGCGGCGTGTGTGCGGGCGCGCGTGCGTCGGAGGAGGGCGACGCGGGCGCGACGATGGGCGGGGCGTTCGGGCATGAACAAACGGATCGATTCGTGAACCCGAACGAGGACGGCCAGAAATGCGGCGTTGCGTTGCAAGTGGTTGAGGGGGTGGGCACTTAGAAGCGTTGCGCGTGGCGGACGGCAGCGGCTGCGGCGGTTGAACGCACCCGGTCGGAGCGGCGCGGCCGCGCAGCACACGGCGGAGATTTGGCCGCGCGCGTGGGTTTGGCGCGGTATGGTGGCAGCCATGGCATTGGGGATTTTCACCCACCCGACTGGGGCATTTGCCCAACTCGACCCCAACGACCCCTGGCCGAAGTTCGCGCGCGATGAAGGGAACACGTGCTATACGACCGTTCGCGGCCCGCACGCGCCGGACTTGCGGTGGCACGGCGAGCTCCAATCGAATCGACAATTGAATCAACGTCACCATGGCGGCGCGGCGATCGGCCGCTTCAGCGGGCGCAACTATGCGATCGTGGGCACGCCCGGGCCGGGAGAGTACCCGCGGCTGTACGTGTTCGACGTGGAAGCGACGCCGGCGGACCCCCTTGTTCCGCTGACGGCCACGGCGGTCATTCAACTCCCGCTGTCGACCGACGGTGTGGACTCCACGCCGCTGATCCTGCCGGATCGAACCGTCGTCGTTCAGACGCGCACCTGGTTGATTGCTTATGATTTTTCTTCGTTCCCGAGCGCAACGCCCACCGTGGTCTGGACGAGTCCGGCGCTAAACTCCGGCGGTGCGTCGCCGGCATTAGGCTGGACGACTCGGAATGTCCAACAGCGCGCCATGCGCATTTACGCGCTCGGCGGCGAAAAGATTGTGTCGCTCGACCCGGCCGTGGGCACATCATTCGAGATGGATTTTGTCCTCCGCAGTGGAATTTCGGCCGGTAACGCGCTGACGTGCCCAGCGGTCGGACCTCTCGATCCGAATGATCCATCATACGTCTTCATCGACTCCAACCTAGTCTATTGTTCAACGTTTGGAAGTGAGTTGGACGGTCTGGATCATGTTTATTCGCTGTACGCGGATAATGTCCCGCGCGGGTCACCCGCCACGATACAGGTGTGGGGAACGCGCGCTGACGTATACGACGGCTTCATCACCGGGAGCTTTGCATCGCCAAGTGTTTACCGAGAGGGTTGGGATTTGGCGGGAAGGATCGTGGTTGGCACCGATGACGGAGGGCTCTACGGCCTCTGGAACCGGACAGACGTCAATGGTGACTTCGTGCGTCGCTGGCACCGCTCGGGAGGAACGCACGTTTCATCCACCGCGGCACTGACACCCACCAACGATATTCTGTATCTTGAGGAAGGGCCGGCGGCGTTCCAATGCGTAGATCAGGAGACTACGGCGACAGAGCCGCAACAGACTGCTCTCCACACGGGAGCCCGCCCGTATTCGTCTGCCGGCGCGGCCGATCCTCACCGCTTCTATTGCGGCACGCTTCGGTGGATTGTCGGTCCACAGCCCGACAACGATGAGGCGCGCGTCCTCGGGCTGTGCTACGTGGGCGGTAGCGCGGCGCGCGCACCGATCCGCACCTGGAAGTTCACGCCGCCGCAAATTCAGGAGGATCCACGGCCAGAGCCGGCGAGCACTCACTTGCAGCGCGGCTTCAATGCGCCGATCGCCGTCAATACCGACGGCACGATCATCGCGGTGAACGACGGATACATCTTCGCCCTCCGTCCGCTGCGCGCGGACTTCAATGGCGATGGCTGTCGCAATAACTTCGATGTCGACGCGTTCGCGCTCGCAATTACCGACCCAGACACATGGGAGCAGGACTACGGCGCTCCCTACGGCATCAATCGTGTGAGTATCGGTGACTGTAACGACGACGGTGTGGTAAACAACTTCGATCTCGATTGCTTCGTGGACATCGTCGTCGCCGATCCCCGGTGCGTGCCGGAGTTCCTTGGACCCTGTCCCTCCGGTGAATCGAGCGGGAGCGAATCCGGCGCCCGCGGAGAGTCAGGTGAACCGGCCGCCGACAGCGACTGGGCGTATTTCTATGAAGTGGTGGCGTACTTGCGGGCGTTGTTCGACATGAACTAGGGAGGGGGAGCGCAAGGCCACGGCTCCTTCCTGCGGTCGCCGCGGGCAGGAGCCGTGGCTGCGCGAAGCTGCGGGAGCAACATCCATGACAAGAGTTGCACAGCGATTCACGGCCAAGGGGGCTCCGCTCTTGGCGCTCGTGATCGCGTCAACGTCCATCGCGAATGCCGACCAGTGGTGGGCGGTCACGGCCATCGATCTTCTGCCCGGCGGGACTGCGGCGTCGGCCACCGACATCAACGACCGCGGCATCGTCGTCGGCGGGTCACCGGTGCAGATCGACGGCGACTGGACGGTCGGGGTCATCTGGTCGCACGGCAGGCTTCGGGCAGTTCCGGAGCCTGCAGGGGTGCGGTACTTTCAGGCCCGAGCGATCAGTAGCAGCGGAACGATCGCGGGCGACGCATCGGTCAGCATTGGCGACAATCCGGCCTATGTGCTGCTTGATTCAGGATCTCGCCGGATTGGGACACTCGGCGGCGGAGAGGCGAACAGTTGGGCCATCAATTCGCATAACGTTGTGGTCGGCTCCTCAGAAATCGATTCGACAATGTCGGCGCCGGTTCATGCTTTCGTGTGGGACGATCAACTGCGCGATTTGGGCACATTGGGAGGACATTACTCCGATGCACACGGAGTGAATGATCCGGGAGACGTTGTCGGCTCATCCCTGGTGCGCTTGCCATTTGTCGACTGGGTCGTCCGAGCCGTGTTGTGGTCGGACGGCGTCGCGTACGAACTCGGATGTCTGCCCGGCGATCTGTCGTCATCGGCCAGAGCGATTAATAACAACGGCGACATCGTGGGCGTATCGGCTATTGGGTGGCTTCCCGCTGATGGCTCGCTCGCGATTCTCTGGCGCGGCGGCGAAATCATCCGCATCGGTCCGCTCGTGCCGGATGCCCCGACCGGCTATCGCTTTGAGAGCTTTTGCACCGACATCAACGACCACGGAGAGGTGATTGGCTCCGGGGAGATTAGCTTCTACTCAGGCGTCGGTTTCCTCTGGCGCGACGGCGTCCTCGTTCACCTCCCCGCGCTCGTGGCACCCGACAATCCCTGGAAACCGTCACCCGTCGCGATCAACAACGCCGGCCAGATCGCGTGCACGCTGTTTCATTCCACCATCCCGAATACGCAGCGAGCCGGCGTTCTCACGCCGCCGGAGTGCCGCGGCTTCCCGCGCGGCGACGCGAATTGCGACGGCGTCATCAACAACTTCGACGTCGACGCGTTCGTGATGGCTTTGGCCGACGTCGACGCCTACGCCGCGAATCTCGCCGCCTGCAACTGGCTCTGCAACCTCGACATCAACCGCGACGGCTATGTCAACAACTTCGACATCGATCCGTTCGTGGAGCTGCTTGTTTCGCAGCCGTAGGGAGCCGGGAAAAGGGAACAGACAGGGAATAGCGACGGCGGGACGAAGGGAGGTAGGGACACAGGAGCACCGCACGAGATGGAGTGCGGGAATCAGAGCCGCGGGCGCGAGCCCGCGATTGCCGTCGTTGCACGGCCTGAGTGGCTGGCCCAAGCCCGCGGCTCCGATCGGCCCGGCCCGCCGCTGGCGCGGCGGGTTCTGACAGCGACGCGGACACCCGGGCCCGTCGCTGGCGCGGCGCCTGACCCCCTGCTGGCGCGGGGGCTCCTGGTTCGCAGCCCGTGGCGGGATGCTTGTGTACCGCTGCCGACGCCCCGCTCGGCGTTTCCGCCCTCCCGCCGCTATATTGACCGCCCGATGAATCCGCTCCTCGACGTCACCGCCGAGTATCAGCGCTACGGGCTGCTCGCGTTCATCGCGACGGTCTTCGCGACGCCGCTGGCGATCCAGGTCGCGCGCCGCACCGGCGTGATGGACTATCCCGACACGTTTCTCAAGCCGCACGCCAAGCCCACGCCTTATCTGGGTGGAACGGCGATCTGCCTGGGCTGGGCGCTCGCGCTGTCGTGGGCGATCGCCGCCGGCGCCGTCGACTGGCGCTTACTCCTGCCGATCCTCCTCGGTGGGCTGGCGATCTCGATCATCGGGTTGGTGGACGACGTGCGCGACATCTCGCCGCGCGTGCGGCTGCTGGGGGGCGCGCTGGTGATTGGGGCGGTGGTTCTGACAACGGGCGCCGGACTCAAGCTGGTCGATTCGGTGTTCGAGCCGGCGGGCATCCTCTTTCCACGCTGGATCGCGCTGCCGGCGTCGTTCGCGCTGAGCGTGGTCGTCGTGCTCGGCGCGTGCCACTCCACGAACCTGATCGACGGGCTCGACGGCCTCTGCACCGGCGTGACCGCGATCATCTCGTTCGGGTTCTGCGTGCTGGCGGCGTACCTGGCGGTCTGCGAGTACAGCCAGATGGGCGACCCCGTGCGGCTCGTCCTCGCCATCGCGATGCTCGGGGCCGCGATGGGCTTCCTGCCGTTCAATTTCAAGCCCGCCAAGATCTTCATGGGCGACGCGGGCAGCACGCTGCTTGGATTCAACTGCGGCATGCTGATTCTGCTGTTCGCGGAGCGGAGCGTCGTCCGGTGGGTCATTGCGGCGCTGATGATCTTCGCGTTGCCCGTGTTCGACACGGCCCTCGCGATGTTCCGCCGCTGGCGCAGCGGACGCAGCATCTTCGCCGGCGACCGCAGCCACTTCTACGATCAGCTCGTGCAGCGCGGACTGACCGTCCGCCAGAGCGTGCTCGTGTGCTACCTGCTCGCGGTCTTCTTCGGCGCGGTCGGGCTGCTCTCGATCCTCGTCCGCACACGCTACACGATCATCATCTATGTCGGGGTCTGCCTGGCCACCGCGCTCGTCGCGTGGCGAACCGGACTCACCCATCCGGAACAACGCGAGAACGGGACCAACGCCGGCTAGTCGCGCGGGCGCGCGGCGCCAGTCGGACTGCCCCAAACGCGACGACACGCCGCTTCAGCGCGCCAGCAGGTCGACGAATCCGTTGATGTCGAAGTTGTTCACGCGCCCGTCGCCGTTCACGTCCGCGCGATTAATGTCGCAGTTCGGATAGTGCTGGGCGAACAGCTCCGGATCGGCGATCGCGAGGACGAATGGTTCTACGTCGAAGTTGTTGAACTCGCCGTCGCAATTCGTGTCGCCGACCACGTCCGGCGTGCACGTCACGTTGCGCAGAAACTCGACCCGGCTGCCGAGCGCGTCGGTCACGACCAGGTCGGCGTCCTGGTCGCGGTCGAAATCGGCGATAGTCAGTCCGGTCGCGCTTTGACCGCAGGGGACAATCCACGGTCCAGTGGGCAGCGCCGCGGGCTGACCGATGAAGATCGCGATGAACCCGGCGGTCAGGTCGCTGCTCGCCGCCACCAGGTCGA
>JBFXAM010000019.1:0-51763 GCA_050184295.1 Phycisphaerae bacterium
GCGGGTGCTCGTCGGTTTCGTGGCGGGGGTAGTCGCGTGCGTCGCGGAGGTTGTAAGGGAGCGCGGGCCGCTGACATAGTAGTTCGTAAAGCTCGCGCGCCGCGGCCTGAATCTCGGTCTGAAGCGCGCGCTCGAGCGCCTCGCAGGCTGCGCGGACCGCTGCGCGGACTTCGTCGCGGTGGGTGGCGAAGCGCTGTCGGATCGCGCGCCACCAGGCGCTGCTGGTTCCGCGGTCGTCGCAGCGCAGCAGCAGGGCGCGCTCCAGCGCGACGAGTTGCGCGTCCGCCGCCGTCAGCAACACGAGCGCGCCGCTCGACGGGGCGAGTGCGGCGTCCGTGCCCGGCGCTCCGGGGCGGGCGCGCGAACGCTCCCAGAGCGTGCGCCCGGCGCGCACCAGTCGCCGCGCCGGCCAGGTCACGACGTGGCGGACCTGCGTCAATGTGCCGGCGAGCCCCGGCAGCTCCAACAGCTCCAGCAGCTCGGCGCCGGCGCGCCGAAACGCGTCGTAGCGCTGCGGGTGGTCGAGATAATCGCGGCGATACTCGGCCAGGATCTGCTCCGCCGCCTGGCTCACCCGGTTGTCAAACTCACGCGCCGCGGCGTGTTCGGCTTCGAGCGGCGCGGCCCACGACGCCCAGTGTGCTTCGAGCAGCGCGACGACGCCGGCGCCCCGTGGCGCGGCGTGCGATGCGCTGCTCGGTTCATCCGCCAGGCGAACCCCCGCCGCGACGGCGCGCTCCAGCTCGTCGCGGCTCGTGCGGACCCAGGCGGCGCGCTCCGCGCCCACGTCGCCGCGCCCGAGCGTCGCGCAGTAGGGCAGCATCGCGACTGGCGCTTGGGCCCACGGACCGCCGAACTCATCGAGTCGCGCGGCCAGCGCGTCGCGCACCAGCGCGTCCGCCTGCGGCGCGAGCTTGTTGAGCACGACGATCAGCGGCGTGCCCAGCGGCGCCAGCAAACGCAACGTCCGCCACACCGACAAATCGGCGTACTTCTCCTTGCTGACGACGAGCACAAGCAGCTCGGCGGCGGCCGCAATCTCAAGCACCGTGCGCTGATAGAACCGGGCCGCGAGCGAGTCGAAATCGGGCGTGTCCCAGACCACGCGCGGCGACACTCGCGCGGCGGAGCTGACGTTCGCGACGCCGGGGGCGGGCGTCGAAACCCGATCCGCGGAGGACAACGTGGGATCCGGCGGCGGCGCGTCGGAACTCGGCGGGACGAATTCGAACGCGTATGCCTCCAACTGGTCGCGCAGCAGCGCCGCGCGCGGCACGCGCGGCCAGTTGGGGAACAGCCTTGCGGGCAGCGCCTCGGTCGCGTCCATGCGGCGCGGTGCAACGGCGAACGCCTGTGCGTGGATCGTGAAACCCGCGAGCGGACTCACGGTCGCCGCTTCCGACCCAACCAGCAGATTCACTACCGTGCTCTTGCCGACCTGGGTCGGACCGAAGACGGCGATTTGGAGCGGACGGCGTGTCGCAGGATCGCGCGCCAGGTGCAGCCGCAGCGCCGCCTCGGCCAGGTGCAGGGACGCGATCCGCTCGCCGCGCGCCGCTCCGTCGTGAACACCGTCATCGGCGTCGGCAGGCGCGAGCGTCGTCCGCGCACGCATCAGCAGCCGATGAACAAAGTCGTAAAGAACATCGCCGGGATGGGCGCGCAGCGCCGCGCTCGCGTGGGAAGGCGCGGCGGCGTCGATCGGCGCTGTCGAGGGATCGCTCATCGCGCCTGTATTCTTGCGGATCGGCGGGAGATTCGCGACGGGGCGGTGGAATCGCACGGACCGGCCGGCGACGCGAGCCGATGAAGCGCGTCGTCGGTGCTCGGTCGGCTCGTGGCGTCGGTCTCTCACCCGCGCTTCCGCGGTGCGCCGCTCATCACTCGAACAGCCGCGCCTGACGCGGATCCTCGGCGCTGGACTTGAACTCGCCGTCGACGAGCTGCGTGAGGATGCGCGCGCCCTCGTGAATCTCGCGGATCGAACGGACGACCTTCCGCGTGCGGGCGTCGCGCGTCAGGCTGTAGCCGCGCTGCAACACGCGCTTCGGGTCGCATGCGGCGATCGCGTCCCAGCGCAGCACGAGCCGCTGTCGAGCGTGCGAAACGCCGCGCCGCAGGGCCGCGAAGACGCGCAGCCTGGCGTGGCGCACGTGCTCGTCCAGCCGCGCAATGCGCTGCGGTGGCGCCGCGCGGCGGAGACGCTCGAGCGCGGCGGCGAGGCGGCGCTCGCGCTGTTGCGTAGACCGCGCCGCGGCATGGCTCAGACGCAGCGTGGTCTCGATCAGTCTCTGGCGCAGGCGCGCGAACGCCGCCCCGGCGCCGAAGCGCAGCGCGACCATCTCGGCCCGCACGAGGCGGGCGCGCTGCTCGCGAACGCGCGCAACCAGCGCATGTCGCAGGCGATGCCCCGTTTCGTCGATGCGCTGTCGCCGCTCGTTCACACGGGCAAGCGGACGGCTCAGCTCCGGATGCGAAAGACTCGCGTCGAGGTCGCGGCGGGCCGCGTCGCACAGCAGCCGCACGCCGCGCGACGCGCGCGTTACGCCGCGCAGCAGTTGCTCGATCAGCTCGCTGCGCAGCGGCGTAATCAGCTCGGCGGCCGCGGTCGGCGTCGGGCCGCGCAGGTCGGCGACGAAGTCGCTGATGCTGAAGTCGACCTCGTGGCCGACCGCGCTCACGACCGGCACGTCGCTCGCGGCGATCGCCCGCGCGACCACTTCCTCGTTGAACGTCCACAGGTCTTCGAGCGATCCGCCGCCGCGACCGACGATGAGCACGTCCAGCCCGCCAAGCGACGCGGCCTGCTCATTCAGGATGCGGACCGCCGCGGCGACCTCGTCGGCCGCGCCTTCTCCCTGTACGCGCACCGGGTACACGAACACATCGAGCGCGGGGAACCGCCGCGCGAGTGTTTGAAGAATGTCCCGGATCGCCGCGCCGCTCGGACTGGTCACGATCGCGACGCGGCGCGGCACACGCGGGATGGGCTTCTTGCGCGCGGGGTCGAACAGCCCCTCGCGTTCGAGCTTTTCCTTCAATTGTCGAAACGCGAGTTCCAGCGCGCCAACGCCGCGCGGCTCCACCCGCGTGACGACCAACTGATAGCTGCCGCGCGGCAGATAAACCTCGACGCCGCCGGTCGCGACGACCTGGAGCCCGCCTTGCAGTTGAAACCGCAGCCGCGCGGCGCTGCTGCGCCACATCACGCAGCGCAGCTCGCTGGCGGCGTCCTTGAGCGTGAAATAGAGATGGCCGCTCGCGGGCCGCGACAGGTCGCCGACTTCGCCAAGCACGTGAATCGTCGCGGGAATGTGGCGATTGATCGCGCCGCGGACCAGCTCATTCACCTGTCGGACGCTGAGCGTGGTCGCCGCGGTTCCGCCAGGCGGTTCGCCCGCGTGCGGGCGGATGCGGCTGGGGTCGAAGGGCAGGCGATCACTCATGGTACGGCACACACGTCGTGTCAAGCTCCGACTTCGCGGATGGGACGCAACGCTCCGGCGGTCCACCCTTTACTCAAGCTCGTGCAACGCCGCTGCACCGCACGAGCGCGCGCAGCTCGGCGGGTGCGGCGAACAACGGCGCCGCCCTGCATCACGCTGTTCGGCTCGCGCGGCGCGGAGTTCAAGACTGGCGCTTCGCAGCACGGTCTGTCGGCGAACAGGGCCCGCAACGGGCTACGTTCCGACCGCGGGCGGCGGCTGCACGCGCACGACCTGCTGCGCCGTCATCACGCGAACCGGCACGCGATTCGTAAACGTGACTCGCACGGTCAGCTCCGTGTTGTACGGCCGGCCGTCCTTCCACGGGCACTTCAGGGCATAGTGATAGGTCATCCACGAGCCATACCACAACTCGCGAGCCTGCTCCGCGGTAAACGTCCATTCGCCGAGGTCGCGTTCGTCGCCGACTGCCCCGAGGTCAAAGACCTGCACGCGGATGTCGCCGGCGGCTTTGAGCGCGTCGCCTTCGCGATCGAGCGGCTTCACGTACACGACGACGCCGTCGTCGCCGGGGAGGCCGTCGTCGTCGTACCCGCCCGAGAGGCTCTCGATCGAGATCGACTCGGGATAGATGAGCACTTTGAGCTGTGAGGGGTCAAAGCCCTGGGCGGCGGCGATCCGCTCGTTCAGCTCGGCGTTCGCGGCCCGCGCCGCTGCCAGCTCGCGGTCGCGCTGGGCCAGCGTTTCCTCCAGCCGTTGGGCCTGGTAACGCCAGTCGTCGGCCGTGCGCTGGGGGACGCAGGCGGGGAGGAGGGCGGCCGACAGGAGCGCGGCAAGCATGCCGGAACGGGCGTGGCGGACGTGCATCGCGATCATGCTGTGCGATGATACCCGGACCGCGTTGCAGCGGCGCTCGGTCGACCGCCGGTGCGCCGGCCTAGCTCAACGGCCGCAGCGGCGGCGGGGCCTTTTCGGGCATGCTTTCGAGCACGCGGTCGGCGAGGCCGTACGCGATCGCCTGCTCCGCGTCCATCCAGTTGTTGCGGTCGCAGTCGGCCTCGATCTGCTCGATCGACTTGCCCGTGTGCTTGGCCAGCACGTGGTAGAGCTGCTTCTGCGTGCGCAGCACCTCCTCGAGCTCGATCTTGATGTCGGTCGCGGGCCCGCGGGCGCCGCTCAGCGGCTGGTGGATCATGACGCGGGCGGGCGGGCGACGCGCTCGGACTTGCGACCGCGTATTCGTCGTCTGCGAGGTTCCGTCGTCGCGGCACGGCTCACGTCGAGGTCGAACCGTGAGCGGATACAATGGACGAACGGGAGATTGCATGACACCGTCATCCGGGCTGTCGTGGGAACGAGTGGAGCGAGCCGTGGAGAAAGTGCGCGAACGCCTGCGGCGTGCGGCGAATGCATTGGAAGCAGCTGGCGTTCGCTATGCGGTCGCGGGGGGCAACGCGGTGGCGGTGTGGGTGGCTCGTGTCGACGAGGCGGCGACGCGCACGACGCAGGACGTCGACCTGCTCCTGCAACGGTGCGACCTGGAATCCGCGAAGGCGGCGCTCGCCGAGACCGGGTTCGTCTTTCGTCATGTCAAGGGCATCGACATGTTCCTTGACGGCCCAGCCGCGCGGGCGCGCGACGCCGTGCATCTCGTGTTCGCCGGGGAGAAAGTGCGGGCCTCCGATGAGATTGCGGCCCCGCAGGTCGACGAATCGGAGCCGGCGGCGGGCTTCCGAGTGTTGGCGCTCGGCGCGCTGGTGCGCATGAAACTGACGGCGTATCGCGACAAGGACCGGGTGCACCTGCGCGACCTGCTCGACGTCGGCTTGATCGACGAAAGCTGGTACGCGCGCCTCCCGACCGTACTTGCCAGCCGCCTGCGGCAGCTCGTCGAGACGCCGGAGAGTTGAGCGCGAGTGCGATCGCGCCGGTGTCCACGCAGACGCCGGCGATTCAGCTCAACGGCCGCAGCGGCGGCGGGGCCTTTTCGGGCATGCTTTCGAGCACGCGGTCGGCGAGGCCGTACGCGATCGCCTGCTCCGCGTCCATCCAGTTGTTGCGGTCGCAGTCGGCCTCGATCTGCTCGATCGACTTGCCCGTGTGCTTGGCCAGCACGTGGTAGAGCTGCTTCTGCGTGCGCAGCACCTCCTCGAGCTCGATCTTGATGTCGGTCGCGGGCCCGCGGGCGCCGCTCAGCGGCTGGTGGATCATGACGCGCGAGTGCGTCAGGACGAAGCGCTTGCCCGCTGTGCCGGCGGCGGAAAGCACGGCGGCCATGCTCGCGGCCATGCCGATTACGTAGGTCGCGACCGGGCAGCGGACGAATTTCATGGTGTCATAGATGCCCATGCCGCTATAGACGCTGCCGCCGGGCGAGTTGATGTAGAGATGGATGTCGGCCTTGGGATCTTCGTTTGCGAGAAAGAGCAACTGCGCGATGACGATGTTGGAGAGATCGCTGGTCACCTCGTCGCCGAGGAAGATGATGCGGTCCTTCAGCAGCCGCGAGTAGATGTCATAGGCGCGCTCGGCGCGGCCCTCGCGTTCGACGACGATGGGAATCAGTTGCGATCGGGTCATGCGGGCGATCCTTGCGTCGTGTCGGCGGGCTCGATGCGGAAGGCCGGAAGCGCCGGCCCGCACGCGCCCCAGTCGCGCCGGCATGAAGCCGGTCGCTACGATCGACCGGCTGGAAGCCGGTGCTACATTCGACCGGCTTGAAGCCGGTGCTACTTCTTCTTCTTGTCCGACTTCGTGTCCTTGAGCACCTCGTCGATCAGGCCGTACGACTGGGCCTCGGTCGCGTCCATGAATCGGTCGCGCTCGATGTCCTTTTCGATCGTCTCGGTAGGCTTGCCGGTGTGCCGCGCGAGGATGTCGATCATCGTGCGTTTGACCTTGAGGATTTCGGTGGCCTGGATGCGCATGTCCGACGCCTGGCCGCCGACGAATCCCCACGGCTGGTGAATCATGACCTTCGCATGCGGCAGCGCGTAGCGCTTGCCCTTCGTGCCGGCGGCCAGGATCAGCGCGGCGCCGCTGCTGGCGGATCCGACGCAGTACGTGGCGATGTCGCAGTTGATGAACTGCATGGTGTCGTAGATCGCCATGGTGTCGTCGATGTCGCCTCCGGGGCAGTTGATGTACATGTGGATGTCTTGGTCGCGCTTCACGCTCTGGAGGTAGAGCATGCTCTTGATCACGTGCGAGCAGACGGTGCTGCTGTTGATCGTGATGCGCGGATCCAGCGGCAGGTCGAGAAAGATGATCCTGTTCTCCAGGAGCATCTCGTTCAGGCCCATCTGGCGCCACGCCTGCCAGTTACCTGACTGCACCCGCGGCCGCTCCATCTCGGGCCAGAACGCCGGCATAGCTTCTCCTTCAGACTCCGTTCCGAATGTCATCGGCCGATCCGGCCCGCGAAGGCCAGCGGCGGCGGTCAATTCTACGTCGCCGCCCGCGCCCGGGCGCGGCGTCGCCGACACGGCCCGTGGAGGGGCCGGTTTCGGGCGTCAGCTCATCTTCGCGTCTTCGAGGATGCGCGCCACGCACTTGTTCTGACGAATCTGCTCGGCGAGCTGGGGAAGCAATCCGCGGGCCTGGAAATCGTCGCGGACGCGGTCGAAGCGCTTGTTGTACACGCGCGCCAGCCGGGCGATTTCGTTGTTGACCTCCTCTTCCGCGATCTGAATCTGAAGCTTCTCGGCGACCTTCGCGAGGATGAACTCGAGCTTCAGGTCGCGCGCGACCGCACTCTGTGCGCTCGTCCGCAGCTCGTCGATGTGGGCCTCGATCTCGCTCCAAGGCGCGCCGGCCTGCGTCAGCTCCACCACCTTGCGCATCACCGCTCGGTCGATCATGCGGGCGGAGAGGTTCGGCGGCACGTCGAGCTTGGTGTTGTCGAGCAGGTACTTCAGCACCTGCTCGCTCTTGGCCTGCGCGATCAGCCGCTCGCGCTCGGCTTCAAGGTCGTCCTTCACGAACTCCCGAAGCTGCGTCTCGTTTTCGGCCCCCAGCTGTGCGACGTACGCGCCGAGCTCGATCGGGGCGAGTCGCTTCACCTCGTGGACCGTGAAGTCGAAGCGGCCCTTCTTGCCGCGCAGGTCCGGACGCTCATAATCGTCCGGAATCACGCAATCGGCCTGACGCTGTTCGCCGGCCTGCACGCCGCGGAGCGTCTCGTCGAGCGTTGGGAGGGGCACGCCGTCGAGGCGCGTCGCTCGGACGCCCAGTTGCACGTTTTCTTCGCGCTTCACTTCGGCGCCGTCGACGGTGAGCACGACGTCGGCGACGATCATGTCGTCACGATCGCTGGCGCCGCCGGTCGCGGGCTCGTACCGGCCGCGTATCTTGCGCTGGCGGAGAATATGCTCGTCGACGACCTGGTCGTTGATCTCGACCTTGGGCGTCTGGACGGCGATGCCGGTGAGCTCGGGAAGCTCGAAATCGGGCTTGACTTCGAGCTCGCACGTGTAGGTGAAGTCGCCGCGGTCCGGCAGCTTCAAGCGCGGGATCGCCTCGGTGATGTCGACCAGCTTGTTCACGCCGTCGTCGCCGGCGATCTGAAAGAGCGGGTCGCCGAGGACTTCGAGCTTGTTGTTCTCGGCGGCGGCGTAAAACGACTGCCCGAGGATGGTGGTCTTGAGCGAGTCGCGCACCTCGGACGCGAAGCGGCGCTCGATGAGGGCGCGCGGGGCACGGCCCTTACGAAAACCGGGCAGGTGCGCGTCGTCCATCAGCTCGTCGAAGCTGTGGACGATGTGGTCGCTGATGACTTTCGCGGGCACGGTGACGCGCATTTCCTTGCGCAGCGTGCCGATGTCGCGGATCTCCGCCTGCACTTCCTTCTTCAGGCTTTCGCGCAGCCGCTCGGCCTCCTTTTCGGCGCGATCGCGAATCTCGGGATCGTGCAACGCCTCGCTGACGCCGGGGATGTCCATCTCGCTCTCCGCTGGATTCGCTCTCGTCGCCGCCGGTTCCTGGGTACAAGGCGGTCGGGCGTGGCCGCTTGCCGAAACGCCGCGTCGGGCGGCGTCGGAATTCCTAGAAGATGCCCCCGCCCGACGAGTTCAGGCTGTCGGCCAGGGCCGTCGGGTCGCCCCCGAGGAGCAGCGCAACGATCAGACTGAACACGTAGGCCAGGAAGTTGGTGAGCGCACTGGCCAGGTTGACGCCGTTTAGACCTCCGAGCACGCCGAGCAGCAAGCCGCCCTGCGCCGCCGAAGCCAGCCATCGCCACCGGCATAGGTTCATGATCTCGCCCTCCGGGCATCGCTCCGCCGCTCGCTTGCGCCGTTCGGCGCGCACGCCCCAACCGCTCCCGAGCCTGCATCGCCGGAGCCGTTCCTGTCGGTCGTTTCGCGCCGCTGGCTGTACGTTACGGTTCCCCCGGGGCCTGTCAAGGCGGGCCGTCGTCGGCTCAACCGGCGGACTTCGGCGGCATGGCGCACCGCCTGCCCGTTGCGGCAAAAAAAGACGCGCATCGCGCCGCGCTGCGACGTCGCGCAGCGAACGGTACGTACCCAGAAAAACGCGTGCCGCGCGGAGCGGGCACGCGCGTCGCGCAAGGCCGGACCGCAACCGCTCCACAAGGGTCCGGATCCGGGCGATCCATGCGCAGGCCGGCCCCTTAAGTCGTCGCCGATCCGCACTCGATGGAACGCGTGTCGCCCGCGCCGCCGCCCGCGGCTGCGAGCGACTCGAAGCCGACTCCCGCGGTCGGGCGTCGCCGGCGACATGGATGCGCCGCGTCCTTTCGACACTCGCATCGTGCACACGCCTCGCCGCACGGAGTGCGGCGCGATGCCTGTCTCGCCGGAGCGCGTTCATGTCCGATCCGCTGCTCATGCGCTACATGCAACCCCTGCTCGGCGGCCGTCGCGCCGAGTGCTTCGAGCTGATGACCGACGCCGTCCACGCCGGCCGCCGCGCCGACGATCTCGTCATGCACGTGGTTTGGCCCGCGATGGCGCAGATCGATCGCCTGTTTCGCGACGACGCGATCAACCATGCCGCTCATAACATGGCGTGTCGCATCAACCGCACCGTCGCGAACCAGCTCCAGGCCCGCCTGCCGCGCAGCGCCCGCAACGGCAAGCGCGTCCTGCTGACCTGCGCCGACTGTCCGAACGAAGAGACCGGGGCCCAGATGATTGCCGACCTATTCCAGGCGGACGGGTGGGAAGTGTTCTTCATGGGTAGCGGCGTGCCGCACGACGAGATCGTGGCGATCGTCGGGCAACTGCGCCCGAACGTGCTCATGATCTTCGGCACGGAGCCGACCGCCGTCCCCGCGACGCGCCAACTGGTCGAGTGGATTCGCGAAGTGAACGCCTGTCCGACGATGAACATCATCGTCAGCGGCGGCGTCTACAATCGCGCCGACGGGCTCTGGCAGGAAATCCTCGTCGACGCCTTCGCGCCCACCGCCCGCGAAGTGCTCCAGGTTGCCAACGAGCTCAAGCCGCGCGAAGCGACCACGACGCGCCGCACCGGCACGGTCAAGAAGCGGCACCGCCGGCGGAAGACGACGATGTCCGCGACGCCGCCGGTCGCGTTGGCCGTATAGGCTCTGCTCGAAGTCCGACCTCACAGCGCGCTCGTACCGTGCCGGGTACACTGTGACGATTCCGCCCCCGCGCCTCCCGGCGCGGGCGGACGAGTCGTCACCGTGGAGTCCTGGCATGGGCCGCGCTTGGTTCTTCGTCGGTTGCGTGTTGCTTGTGATCGTCGTTCCGGCGCGTGGGGACGGGCGTGGACACGAATGTCGAAGCGCCGCCGCGATCGCGGTTCTCGCCGACGGGAAGCCCTTTGATCCGCAGACCGGCCGCGAGACGCGCTCGTTCCCGCCCGATCCGCAGGTGCGGTTCAAGCATCTGAAGCTCGATCTCACCTTCGACGACTTCCAATCGAAATCGTTCAAGGCCACCGAGACGCTGACCTTCGAGACCGCCGGCCGGCCGATTCAGAAGCTCGAACTCGACGCCGTAAACCTGCGCATCAAGAGCGTTCGGGCCCAGTCGCAGATTGAAGGCCCGGAGCTCCCGTATCGCTACGACGGAGAGAAGCTCACCGTGCGCTTTCCGCGCGAACTCGCGCCCGGCGCCAGCGAGGGGCTCATCATCGACTA
The DNA here is from genome assembly GCA_050184295.1 of Phycisphaerae bacterium. Classification (GTDB taxonomy): domain Bacteria; phylum Planctomycetota; class Phycisphaerae; order UBA1845; family Fen-1342; genus JBFXAM01. The sequence continues at coordinate 10,576 of JBFXAM010000019.1, forward strand.
CGAGTGCGTCGACCCTGCGCTCGGCATGATCTTCGCGCTGCCCGACGACGCGCACCGCGACCGCGCCCTCACCGTCCACACCCAGGGCGAGTCGATCGAAAACCGCCACTGGTTCATCGCGCACGACTGGCCGAACGTCCGGCTCACCAGCGAGATCATCGTCACGATGCCCGCCGGGAACGTGGCGATCTCCAACGGCCGGCTCGTCAGCCGCGAGGAGATCTCGCCCAAGCAGGTGCGCTATCACTACCTGCAAGACAAGCCGCACGTGCCCTACCTCGTCTCGCTCGTGATGGGCGAATTCGCGACCGTGACCGACGAGTGGCGCGGCATCCCGGTCGAGTACCACGTTCCGCCGACGCGCGCCGCCGACGCCCGGCCCACTTTCGGCAAGACGCCGCGGATGATGGAGCTGTTCTCGCGGCTCACGGGCTTCGACTATCCCTGGGCCAAGTACTCCCAGGCGTGCGTGTACAACTTTGCGTGGGGCGGCATGGAGAACACGTCGGCGACCACGCTCATCGACACCGCCGTCCTCGACGCCCGGGCCCGGCTCGATCGCGACGAGGAGGGGCTCATCTCCCACGAACTCGCGCACCAGTGGTTCGGCGACCTCGTCACCTGCACCAGTTGGCCGCACATCTGGCTCAACGAGGGCTTCGCCACCTACCTGTCGCACGTGTGGAGCGAGCACGAGTACGGCCGCGACGAATACGACTTCGACGTCTGGATGAACGCGCGCGGCGTCGCCGACAGCGACCGGCTCGATCTGCGCGGCGGCGTCGTGTTTCCGTTTTACGACAAGCCGATGGACGTTTTCTCGCGTGGATCGAGCAATCCGTATGGCAAGGGCGCGGCGGCGATCCACCAGTTGCGGATGTCGCTCGGCGACGAGCTGTTCTGGCAGTGCATTCGCGAGTATCTGCATCGCTTTGCCTACAAGACCGCCGAGACCGACGACCTGCGGAAGGTGATCGACGACGTTTCCGGCCGCAGCTACGAGCGGTTCTTTCACCAGTGGCTGTATCGTCCGGGCGTGCCGACCGTGAAGGTGGACTATGCGTGGGACGAATCGGCGGGCGGCGTGAAGCTGTCGTTCACGCAGATTCAGGAGATCAAGGCGGAGCAGCCGGCGTTCACGCTCGACATCGAGCTGCGGGCGGTGTTCGACGGCGGCTCGTCGCGCGATGCGGTCGTGCACATGGAATCGCGCGCGCGCGACTACGTGCTGGCGTGCGACCGCGAACCGCGCATCCTCGCGGTCGATCCGCGGGCGACGCTGCTCGCGCGGGTGGAGCTCAATCTCCCCGTCGGCATGCTCGTGACACAGGCCCGCGAGGGGCCGACGATGGCCGCGCGCCTCTATGCGCTCCGCGCGATCGTCCATCACGACCGCGACGATGTCCGCGAGACGCTTGGCACGATCCTCACCGACGAAAAGGCACACGGCGGACTGCGCGGCGAGGCGGCTCGTCTGCTCGGACAGCACCAGCAGGACGCCGCCCGCGACATGCTCATCGTCGCACTGGCCGAGGATACGCCCATCCGCGATCCCCGGGTGCGCCGCGCCGCGATCGACGCGCTCGGGCAATATCGCGGCGAAGAAGTCGTGCCAACACTGCTGCGCTTCGCGCGACGCGACGAAACCTACGGCGTCGAGACCTCCGCGACCCGAGCGCTCGGCGGGCAGGAGACAAGCGACGAGATCGTCGCCGTGCTGCTCGAAAACACGCGGAAGGCATCGCACGGCGAGGAGATTCGCACGGCGGCGGTGGCCGCGCTGGTGCAACTGGCGGACGTGCGCGGGATCGGGCCGGCGCTGCGGCTGGCGCGACTCGGCGAGCGCGACCGCGCCCGGCCGACGGGCATCGACGCGCTGGGAAAGCTGGGGCGTGAGCTTCGCCGGCGGCTGCCGACCGGGGGCGACTCATCGGTCGACACGAAGTTGATCCCGCAAAACGGGGCCGGTGATGCGCCGGCGTCGGCGGCCGGTGACGCGTCCGTGGCCGCGGACGTGCTGCCGACGTCATGGGCAACGTATGAGCGCGTTCGTCGAACGCTGGTCGATCTACTTGCGGATCCCGAACAGCGGGCCGTCGGGGCGGCGATTGACGCATTGCGCGAGCTGGGCGATGACACGACGATCGGTCCGTTGCAGCGCTACGCCGACGGCTCCGCGCCGGCAGAACTGCGCCGCCAGGCCCGCGACGCCATTTCCGCGATCCGCTCGTCGCAAGGCGAGAGCGCGGCGCTGAAAGACCTCCGCGAGCGCATCCAATCGCTTGAGAAGGCCCGCGAGCGTTACGAGAAAAGTCTTCCGGCGGGACGCGACGACTGACCGAGCCGCGCGACGCGCACCGGCGACGACCGCGCGAGCATCGGCGCGGGCGCCCTGCCGACCGCTCAGGTCAGCGTGCCGAGGGCGGCGCCGGTCGGTGTGGTTGAACGGACACCCCGACGCAAGAACCATCGGCACGGCGTCCAGCCGCCGGCGACCGGCCGCCGCACACCAAAACCCCAACTCCGCACTCGCCCACGGCGGTGTCAGAATCTGTAGCGCCGCGCGGAATTCATTTGCATCCGTCCGACACCTGTAGTAGGCTTCCCTCCGACAAGCGTAGGAGATTCGCTCGGCGGCCGCTCGGGCCGGGGTCGCCGCCAGGGCACGCCGAAGTCTGCGTTGTGGCGGTCGCCGCTCGCCGCGGCAAAATTGCGGGCCGCCGCAGCCACCTGGTGGTCGGAATAACGTATGAGTCAAAAGGAATACGACCTCGGCAGCGCGGAACTGGAGACGTTGCGCGTACTGTGGGACGACGGACCGCTGAACGTCCGTGGCGTGATGAACGCTTTGCACGAGCAGGATCGGACGGTCGCGTACACGACGGTGCAGACGACGCTCACGCGCCTGGAGCAAAAGGGTTTCGTCCGCAGCGACCGATCCGGACAGGCCTTCGTGTTCACCGCCGTCGTTACTCGGGACGAACTGAGCCGTTCCCGGCTGCGTAAGCTCGTCGACCAGCTCTACGACGGCGCCGCCGGCGCCCTGGTTCTGCACCTGGTGAAAACTCAAAAGCTCAAACCGCGCGAAATCGAGGAATTGCACCGCCTCATCGAGCGGTTGGACAAGAAGAAGGAATAAGGGCGCGACCTCGGCGGTTGCGATCGGGCTCCGGCGCCCCGCCGGATCGCCGCGCACGCCGGCCGGGGACTTCTCGAACGCAGACGGGGAATGGACTCCCCGTTTCTCGGTCCCTAGCCGATCGGAGACCGCCGCATGTCCCTGCTCGAGTTCGCGATGGAGCGCCTCTGGCAGCACGCGTGGGCGCTGATTCCCATGGCGCTGCTGGGCGCGGCGGCCTGTCGCTGGCTGGCAACCCGGCCGGCCACGCGACACGCGGTGTGGCTCGCGGTGCTGGCGTGGTTTGTCGTGCCGCTCGTTGTGCCCGCGCCGCCAGTGCGGACCGCCGCGAGCACGGGTTCGACGTCCCACGGCGTGGCAAGTGCAGTGGAGTCGCCCGCCGAGCGCCGCGCGACGCCCGATCTGGCCGTACCGCTCGCGCCGCCGGGCGATTCGATCGGCGTCTCGACGGCGGCCATGCCGCACGCGGGCGCACTACGCGTAAACACGCGCGGCGCCGCGGGTAGCAGCGCACCTCAACCCCCGAGCGCTGGACTGGGGCCGGAACCGAATTCCGCGACGGGCCGCGCGCCTCGCCGCAGCGCGCCGATTCGCCGTCCGTTCCCCGCTCCCAACAACTTCCGGGCCCTTGAGCGCACGCTCGCGCCGGACCGCCCGCAGCGCGAACGCCCCGTGATTGTGCGCGCGGACGAGGCGAGTGAGCGGCGGAGTGCGCCGCCGAACACGATGGCGGTCTCGACGCCATTGGCGGACGTGGCTCCGTCGACGACGGCGGTGCACGCACCGCCGATCTCCCCGGGCGCGGTGTCGCCGGCGGTCGTCGCGGCAGGGGAATCCGGTCGGGATCGGATGGCGACCTGGTCGGCCTGGGCGATGAACTCGTACGCGGCATGGCTCGCAACGTTCGCCGGCGTGCGAACCGCGTTGGCGCGTGTCCCTTCGCTGCCGGGCTGGATCTGGGCGGCGGGCGTCGCGCTCGCGCTGCTGTGGAATCTCGCCGGCATTCTGATCTTTCGGCGCCAGACACGCCGCGCCGTGCGCCCGTCGCAATGGGTCGAACGCGAGACCGCCCTGGTCGCGCGCCACCTCGGTATGTCGCGCGTTCCCGAGGTGCGGCTCATCGACCACCGCATCTCGCCGCTGGTCTGGTGCGGCTGGCGGACGCGCCTCTATCTACCGCTCGCGCTGTGGGAACAGCTCGACCGCGTGGGACGGCGGGCCATCCTCTGTCATGAGCTGGCGCACCTGCGTCGCCGCGACCACTGGGTTTGCTGGCTGACGCTGCTGATCGGCGTGTTCTATTGGTGGCATCCCGTGGTGTGGTACGTTCGGCGGCGCATTCACGACGAGGCCGACGCGGCCTGCGACGCCTGGGTGACGTGGCTGATGCCGCGCGGGCGGCGCGCGTATGCCGAAGCGCTGCTGAAGACCCGGCAGTTCATCGATTTGAATTCGGTTCAGAGTCCGGCGGCGGCGATGGCCGTGACGTCGGCGGGGGCCCGCAATCTTTACAGGAGACTGACGATGGTGATGACGCGCAGCGACGGTCCGAGGGCTTCGTGGATGGGAGTGATCCTGGCGGGAGGACTGCTGTTCGCGGGCTGGGTGGTCACGCCGGCGCTCTCCTGCCCGCCGGAGGTGCCGGAGGCGGAAACCGTGGTGGAGGCCGGGCAGGCCGCGCCGCCGGCATCGGCCCAGACGTATCAGACGCGCGTGCGTCAGCGCGCGACGGCGAATGCGCCGCGCGCCGCGGTGACCGCGGGTGGCGGGCTGATCATCCGCCGCTACGAGCTTCCCAAAGGCAAGCTCGAAGCGCTGACCGAGCTGATGTCGCGCTCCGACGTGCCGGTGCGGGTCGCGCCCGCCGACAACGCGATCGAGGTGCACGGAACCGCCGAGCAGCACGAGCGTTTCGCGGCGTTCGTCGAGCTGATCGCGTCGGAGTCGCGCTGGGAATCGCACGCCCTGCCCCAAGCGAAGCGCGATGCGCTGTATGGGTTGATGGCGCGCGACGACGTGCCGATCTACGTGCGGCAGGAAGCGGACGGCATGGGTGTGAACGGCAACGACCACGTTCAGCGCGTATTCGGCGAGTTCGTCGAGATGATCCACCCCGGCGGTGCGACGACGGAAAAGAAGACCATGCTGCGGTCAGGCGTGGGATCGGCGAACGCCGTCGCGCAGGCCGAGATCGCGGCGGCGCTCGGCAAGACGAAGGGGCTGAGCGGCAATCTCAAGGGCTTGAAGGGCGCACTGGCCGAGACGCAGAAACGCGAGCTCGAGGCGGCGGCCGAACAGCTCGCGCGGGTCGAGGCGCTGCGGGCGCGCGGCCTGGCCACCGACGCGGAAGTCCGCGCCCGCGCGGACGCGGCGGCCCGGGACGCGGAAGCGGCGTTGGCGGACCGGGTCCGGGCGAAGGCGCGCGAGCGCATCGAGCGCATCGAGAAGCAGATGCAGACGCTCCGCGAGCGCATGGAGGAGTTGCGGCGCGAGGCGGACCAGCTGCGCTCGGAGTCGTCGCGGCTGAGCGACGAGGCCGAGGACGCCGGTCTGCGCGCCGAGGAAGAGTCGGAGCCCGCGCGGCGCGGCGCGCTGCGCAAGCACGTGCGCTCTGCCGAGCGGCAGGCGCGCACGCTCGAAAACCGCGCCGACGCGCTGGAGGATCGCGCCGCGGAGTTTGAGGCGCAACTCGATCAGTTGGAGATGCAGCAGGCGGAGGTCGACGAGCACGCCGCGACTGTTGAGGACGCGCTGGAGATGTTCCGCGAGCATCTGGCGCTGGCGGCGCGGGACGGTGCGGAGGAACAGTACGGGCTGATGGCGCCGGCGAGTGCGTACCTCGAGCTGGTGCCGAGTATTCTGCACGCGCCCCGTCCGGGCGCGCCGGTGTTGGCGCCGTCCGCGCCCATGCCGCCGTCGCCGGGCGCGCCCGAAGCGCTTTCGCCAGCTGGGCCGCACCCGACTCCCGCACCGCCGGCGGCTCCGTCGGCCCCCGCGCGTCCGGCAGCGCCCGCGCTGCCGCGCGCTGCGCCGCCGACGCCGCTCGCAGTGCCGGCGCCTCCGGCCGCGATGCCAGCGCCCCCGGCTGCGCCGGCGCCTCCCGCCGCGCCCGTGCCCTCGGCGGCGCCTCCCGTTTCGGGCCCACGCGGCGCGTCGAGCGCGTCACCATCGAGTTCGACCCCGACGCGCGTTCCGGTGATCTCCGACCTGGTTGAGCGACTCGCAGACAACCTGACGCCATTGCCGCCGGGCGGCGCGATGATGGTGGCACCGGACTAATTCGCAGATGGGTCTGGGGACGTCTGCCGCGCGGCCGCGTCCCGAACCTGACGGAATCGAAACGACCAAGCGTTCGTCGCCGGTCGCAGAGCGGTCGAAGGCTCGCTCTGCGCCGCCCGGGTGAGGTCTGCGCATGTCATCCACCACCAACCCGATCTCACCGCGTCCAACGCGCCGGCTGACCGCGGCGCGCTTGCTCGAACCATCCAGCCGGCATGCCGCGGCGCCGGTGGGGCTGCTCGTGCACGGGCGCCGCCGATTCGCGATCGCACGGGCGGCCGGCCGGGCCTGGCTGCGCGAGTGCGTGAGTGCCGCGGCCGCGGTCGTGCTCGTGTCGCTCGCGATCGGCCTCGTGCGCGCGAGCCCCAGCCGAGCCGACGACGCCGCGCAGCGCGAGGCGGGCGCCGCGGACTCTCCGGCGCTGCCCCATTATCTCGCCGGCAACGGGCTCTTGAATCGCGGTCTGCACGAACTTGCGGCGGTCGAATACCGCGCGTTTCTCGAGGCCGATCGCGACCATCCGCGCGTCCCGGCGGCGCGCTATGGGCTGGCGGTCTGCCTTTTCCGACAGAACGACTTCGACGGCGCCGCGCGCGAGCTGGCGCGCGTGGTGAAGGTCGACGGATTCGAGTTCGCGGCCGACGCGCGGCTGCTGCTCGCGCAGTGTGCCTTGCAGCGCGGCGACGCGGCCGCCGCGATCGGTGGATTCGAGCAGCTATTGAAGGACTTTCCCGACCACGCGCACGCAGACGACGCGGCTGCCGGCGTGATCGAGTGTCTCTATCGCGAGTCCAAGGCTGTATTGGTTTGCGAGCAGGCGCGCTCGTTCGCGCAGCGCTGGCCGAACTCCCCGCTGCGCGAGCGTGTGCTCTATCTGCGGAGTCTCGCCGAAATGTCCCGCCGCGAGTGGACGAATGCGTCGCAGCAGCTGACGGAGCTGTTGCAGACGTACCCCGAAGGCGCGTTTCGCGACCACGCGACGCTGCTGTTGGCGCAGTGTCTCGACGACCAGGGACGCGCGGACGATGCGTTGCTGTGGTACCGCCGCGTGTTGGAGGGCGCGCACGGCGACTACGTTCCCGACGCGCTGCTCGGGCTGGGCGCGCTGCTGGTTCGCCAGCGAAAGCCCGCCGACGCGCTGCCGCACCTCGACCGGCTGCTGCGCGACTTTCCGCAGACGCCGCACCGCTTCGAGGCGCGCCTGCAACGTGGCCGGGCGCTGCTCGAGCAAGGCGACGCGCCCGCGGCGCAACAGGTCTTCGACGAGCTGACACGCGACGGCGGCGGCCACGCCGACGCCGCCGCGCTCTGGAGCGCCAAGTGCCGGCTGCGCGCCGGCGACGCGCCGGGGGCGGGCGAGCGGCTGGCCGCGGCGCTCGAGAAGCATCCGCAGAGCGCGCTCGTGGCGGAGATGCGCTATGACCGCGCGCTGGCGCTCTTCCAAAGCGGCGCATTCGAGGCTGCGGCCGAGGCCGCCCGCGAGTTCCGGACGCGCCATCCCGAGCACGAGCTCGCGGCCGACGCGCTGCACCTGGCGGCGCTGAGCGAGCATCGCCGAGGCCGATACGCGGAAAGTGCCCGGCTCTGTGACGCGTTCGAGCGCGCGTTCGCGGCCCACCCGACGGCTCCGGCGGCGGCCTTCCTCGCCGCGGAGAATGCTTTCCTCGCAGGCGATTACGCGGGCGCGGAGCGGCGCTACGCACGCTTTGTTGAGCTGCACGGGGAGCACGCCGACGCGCCCAAGGCGGCCTATCGCCGCGGGCTCGCGCTGCATCGGCTCAACCGCGACGACGACGCGTTGCCGCTGCTCAAGTCGGCCGCCACCGCCGCCGCGCGGGATCCGCTGTTCCGGCCGGCGCTTCGGGCGCTCGGCGAGGTGCAGTTCGATCGCGCGGACTACGCCGCGGCGCACGACGCGTTGCGCGATTACCTCGCCGCCGAGCCCCCCGGCGCGGCGCGGGCGCCCGTGACGCTCAAGCAGGGGCTGTGTCTTCTGCGTCAGAAACGCTACGACGATGCGCTCCGCGTCCTGGAAGGGGTCGATGGGCAGGCGAGCGTCGACGTGCGTCGCCATGCGGCGTTCGAACGCGGGCAGGCGCTGCTCGTGCTGGAGCGCTGGGATGCGGCCGAAGCGATCTTCGACGCGCTCGCGCGTGAAGAAGGCGACAATCGGTTCCTCGCGCCGGCGCTGCAACATCTTGCCGCGCTGGCGAGCCGTCGCGGCGACGCGGCGGGCGCCGAGCGTTACGCCGGCCGCGCGGTGGCGGCCGAGCCCGACGGCGCGTCGCGGAGCGGGGCGCTGCTGCAACAGGCCCGCGCGCTGCTGATGCAGGAAAAGTACTCGGCGGCGGAGACGTCGTTCCGCTCGTATCTCTCCGAGGCGGCCGATTCGCCGCCCGCTGCGGAAGCGCGCGCCCAGCTCGCGATCGCGGTGGCGCGCCAGAACCGGCCGGCCGAAGCGCTGCCGCTGCTCGCGGCGGCGCTGAGCGCCGGCGAAGGCTCGCGCGGCGCCGCGCTCCGTGCGGCGCTGCTTTACGAGCAGGCGTGGTGTCTGCGCCAACTGGGCCGCGACGAGGAGGCCGCGCGCGCCTATCGCGAGCTGGTCGACGCTCCGGACGCGGAGCGCGCGCGTCCTCACGTGCTGCTCGAGCTTGCCGAGCAGGAGGCGTCCGCCGGCCGCTGTGACGCGGCGCGCCCGCTCCTCCAGCGCCTGCGCGCGGCCGCGGAGCCGTCTTCGAGCGGCGTGCCCGACGCAGTCCTCGCGGGCGCGACCTACCGGCTCGGCGTGTGCGAGTTTCAGATCGGCGAGCACGCCGCCGCCGCCGACATGCTCGCCGAGTTTGTGCGGCGCTGGCCGAGTCACGCGCTGGCCCTGTCGGCGGCGTATTTCTGCGGCGAAGCGGCGCACCGGGCGGGGCGGCTGGAAGCGGCCGCGACGCACCTGTCCCGCGTGCTCGATGCCGGCCCGGCCGACGCGGTCTACGGTCCGGGGCTGCTGCGGCTGGCGGAAGTCCTCGCGACGCTGCAACGATGGGAGAAGTGTGAGCAGGCGGCGGCGCGCTTTCTGCGCGATTTGCCCGATCATCCGCAAGCACACCAGGCGCTGTTCAGCCGCGCTTGGGCGCTCGAGAACATGGCGCGGTACGACGACGCGATCGCAGCCTACCGCGCGCTGCTCGAGCAGCACCAGGGACCGCTCGCGGCCCGCGCGCAGTTCCAGATCGGGGAATGCCTGTTCGCGCAGAAGAAGCACGACGACGCCGTCCGCGAGCTCCTGAAGGTGGACGTGCTGTACGCCTACCCCGAATGGAGCGCCGCGGCCTTGTACGAGGCGGGCCGATGTTTCGAGGTGCTCGGCAGACCCGTCGAGGCGCGCGAGCAGTTCAACCGCGTTCGGGACAGACACGCCGGCACGCGCTGGGCGGAACTCGCGGCGGAACGCCTTCAGGCGACCGCGAGCGGCGGCCTTCCCGGTCGCGCGGCCCCGCCGCAGGATGGGAGAGAGGGATCATGAACACATTGCTGCTCGGATGGGGGACCGTGCTCGCGCAGGCGGAGGCCGCCGGAACCACGCAGATTCTCTCCGTGTGGGATTTCCTGCTGAAGGGCGGGATCGTCATGATCCCGATCGGGGTGTGCTCGCTGGTGGCGCTCGCGATTACGATCGAGCGCCTCGTCTGCTTGCAGCGACGCCGGGTGATTCCGCCGGAGTTCATGACCGGTCTCGACACGGCGTTGGGTCGCGAGCGCGACAACGCGGCGGCGGCGAGCGATTACTGCCAGCGCAACGGCACGTCGATCGCGAACATCATCCTTGCGGCGCTGCGACGGATGCACGAGCCCAACGACCAGTTGGAGCGCCACATTCAGCAAGCCGGCGAGCGCGAGCTGGAGCGGCTGCGCAAGCGGCTGCGCCTGCTGGGAGTGATGGCGTCGATCGCGCCGTTGCTGGGGCTGCTCGGCACGGTGTTCGGCATGATCACCGCGTTTCAGACGGTGGCCGCCTCGGGCGCCGCGCTGGGCAAGACCGAGCTGTTGGCGCGGGGCATCTACGAAGCGCTGATCACGACCGCGGCCGGGTTGATCGTCGCGATTCCGACGCTGCTGGCGCACCACGCGATCAGTGCACGGATCGATCACCTCGTGCTCGAGATGGACGAGATGACGGTGCGGTTCGTCGAGTCGCTGCGGGCGCCATCCGCCAGCACGAACGGCCGGCTGCGCCATGCGGACGCGCCCGTGCTTGCGCCCGCGTCGCACGGCGGCGAACCTTCGCCGGCGCTGCGGGTTGCCGATCCGGTCGCCGCGTCATGACGTTTTCCGGCCTCCGGTTGGATGCGCACCGCGCTGCGGTCGCCGGCGAATGGGCCGGTCGGCCGCAAGTTCGGAGGGAAATGTGATGCTCATCCGGGCGCGCCGCGAGCTGGCGGGGCCGGCGCTCGACATGACGCCGATCATCGACATGGTCTTTCTGCTGCTGATTTTCTTCCTCGTCGCGACGACGTTTCAGCAGGACGAGCGCGAGTTGAACGTGGCGCTGCCGGTCGCAAAGGCGGCGGGGCCGATCAGCGCGAACCTGCGGGCGCTGGTGGTGAATGTGGACGCGGCCGGCGAGATCGTCGTCTCCGGGCGACGCGTGCAGCCTGACGACTTGCGCGCCATCGTTCGCGAGGCGGTGGCCGGGAATCCGCAGCAGAAAGTCACGATCCGCGGCGATCGGCGGTCGCGCTACGAGTCCGTCGTCCGCGTGCTCGACATCTGCAAGGGCAGCGGAATCCAGCAGCCCTACCTCGACACCGTGATCGAATGAACTCGCGCCGTATGGCCTGCGCCGGATTGCCGGCGGCCGTTGGACTCCAACGCCCGGGATCGCGATGACGCTGCGTCGGATCATGCTGTTCACGTTGGTCGCGGCGGTGTTGGGCGGCGCCGCCGCGCTTGCGTGGCGCGTCGCGCCGCGGACGGCACGCTACTACACGGACGGGGACACGATCCGCCACCCGCTCGGTTCCCTGGCGCCGCGCGACGTGCTCTGGCAGCCGCCGCGCGCGCTCGCGGAGCTGGTCGACGCGGCGGGAGATGTGTACGAGCCGAAGCTGAGCTGGGACGGGCTGTCGCTGTTTTTCGTGCGCGGCAAGGCGGGCGCGAACGCCGATCTGTGGGTAGCGCGGCGTACGCCGACGGGCTGGTCGCCGCCGGCGCCGCTCGGCGAGTTGAACACGCAGTCCGATGAGCTCGGCCCGGCGCCCAGCTTCGACGGCGCGGTGCTCTACTTCTACAGCGACCGTGCCGGCGGGGTCGGCGGCTACGACCTGTGGGTCGCGCAGCGTGAAGGCGAGCGCTGGCTCGGGCCCACGAATCTCGGCGCCGCCGTGAACACCGAATTCAACGAATACGCGCCCGCCCCTGCTCCCGACGGCGCAACGCTCTATTTCTCGTCGAATCGTCCCCGGCCGGACGATGAGCGTCAGCCCAACCCCGACGCCTGGCCCGCGACCGTGCGCGAAGACCGGTTCCACCGCACCTACGATCTCTACGCCGCGGCGCTGACCGATCGCGGCGTCGGCGTCGCGGCGCCGCTCGTGCTGCTGAACACACCGTTCAACGAAGGCCCGGCGTGCGTTTCACCCGCGGGGGACTTTCTGTATTTTTCGAGCGACCGGCCCGACGGGCAGGGGGGCTTCGATCTCTACCGCGCTCGACGCCTCCGCGGCGCGTTTCAGCCGCCGACGAATCTCGGCCCGCCGGTCAACAGCGTGCAGAACGAGCTGGACCCCGGCTTGACGGCCCTCGGATTCGCGCTCTACTTCAGTTCCGATGCCGCCGACGCGGCGGGCGCTGCGGACACGGCCGCGCGCGAGGGGCCGCGCCGTGCGCCCGCGTACGGTATCTACTACACGACCTCGCGCGAGGTTTTTGTCGAGACCGAGCGCGACCCGCGCCCGCCGATCGACTGGGCGGGGTTGTGGGCGCGGGTCGGCCCGAGCCTGCTGTGGGCGCTGCTGAGCCTGCTAATGCTCTTGCTGCTGCTGGCGCTGGGGCGCGACCTGTGGAGGCGGCGCCTCAGTCTGCTGGCACGGTGTCTGCTCGCATCGCTCATGGCCCATCTTCTGCTCATGATGCTGATGAGCGTCTGGAACGTGACCGCGGGCGTGCTCGACGCGCTGCGGGATCCCGGCCTGATCGAAGTGGCGCTCGTTCCCGCGGCCGCCGCCGATACGCTCGCGGCGCAGCTCACGGACTTGTCGATCGAGGTGGCGACGCCGACGGCTGAGGCTTTGCCGACGCTCGCGCGACCGGTTGTCGGGCTGGCGGCGGCGCCGGCGGAGCTGGTCACGTTGGAGGCGGCGCCGAGCGATGCGGCGCGCGAGGAATCGCTGTCCGCCGCTACGGACGTCGCGGAGGCGCGCGTGCCGGCGGAAACGCGCGTTGTCGCGTCGAGCGCGGCGCCGCCGACGCGCACGACCCCGGCCGAGCTGTCGCTGCCGGCGGCGCCGGCGCCCGCCGCTCCGCGCGCCGAGCCGGCGCTCGTTGCACCGGCGGCAACGCCGCTGGCGATCGAGCCGGTGCGTGACGCGGCGAGCGCAGCGAGCGAATCGGCCACCCCGAGCGTGATCGTGACGCCGGCGCCGAGCGCTGCGGACGCATCCGTCGTCGACGTGCCGCTCACTGCGCAGAGTCCGCGGATCGCCGAGTCTTCGCCGCGTGCGTCGTCCGCGGCTGCAACGGTGCTTACGCCCGTCGATTCGACGACCGCTGTCGTCGATCTCGCGCTGCCCGTATCCGCGGCGCCGGTCGTGCACGCCGCACCCGCCGAGCCCGCCCTCCCGCCCGTGGAGCATGCGCCGGCCGAGCGCCAGCCGATGGAGGCGCCAGTGGCGGCGGCTCCGGCGGCGCTGACAGAGCTTCCCGTGGCCGGTGCAGCGCGGTCGACGACTTCGGGCGAATCCGACGTCGAGATGGTCTCTGGGCTGCCGCGCGCGTCGGTGGACGCGACCGATCGGCGGTTGGAGACCCGCTTCGTCCGGCCGGCGGCGCCTGCGGTCAGGTTCGACACGCCGTCGCCTGTGGTTGCGCTGCCCGCCGAGTCCGCGCCCACCCGCGCGCCCCCGGCAAGCGAGTCGGCCGACAGCCCCGCGAGCCCGGCACCGGCCACGCTGGCGGTTCGCCGAGCACCACCACCCCGTGCGGATCTCACGCGATTGGCGCCGCCGGACACCCTCGTGCGCGAGCTGGGACCGCCGACGACCGTCGAGCGTTCGTCGGACGCGAGCCTCATCGCATCCACGAAGCCGCCGGGCGATGCGTCGCTGCCCAACGCGCGCGGCGTGCGGGTTCGCGAGCCCGCATCGCCGGCGCCGCGGCCGGACGTGCTGTCGGTGCTGCGTCTGCCGACGGAGACGACTCCGCCGAAACCGACGTTCGCGCAGCGTGCTCCGGAGCGGCGCGAGGAAGTTGTGCAGCGCATGGGCGGCAGCCCCGAGACAGAGGCCGCCGTGCGGCGCGCCCTGGTCTGGCTCGCGGAGCACCAGAGCGCGGACGGCCGCTGGGACGGCGGAGCGTTCGACGCCGGCTGTGGTGGCTGCGGCGGCGCGACTCACTATGACGTGAACGTGGCGCTCACGGGGCTTGCGACGCTCTGCTTTCTGGGCGCCGGCCACACGCCCACCAGCGACGGTCCCTATCAAGCGCACGTGGACCGCGCACTGCGCTGGCTGGTCGCGCGGCAAGCGCCCGACGGTGATCTGCGCGCTGGCGAGACGATGTACTCTCACGGCATCGCCGCAATCGCGCTCTCCGAAGCGCTCGGGATGACGAGCGACGCCGCGCTCGCGGGACCGGTCCACCGCGCGGCGGGGTTTATCGCCCGCGCGCAGAACCGGCACACCGGCGGCTGGCGCTACGACCCCGGCGACGACGGCGACACGTCCGTGCTCGGCTGGCAGCTGATGGCGCTCAAGAGCGCGCAACTTGCCGGCGTGCCCGTGTCCCACGACTTGCTCAGCGGCGCGCAGCGCTGGCTCGATCGGGTCGAGCTGCGCAGCCGGCCCGGGCTATTCTCGTATCGGCCCGGCGAGCCCGTTTCTGTCGCGATGACCGCTGAGGCGATGTTCGTCCGCCAGTTGCTGGGCGCGCCGCGCGACGATGAACGCATGCGCGGCGGACTGGCATACCTGGCGAAATCGTCGCCGCGCTGGCGCGCCGATCCCAACACGTACGGCTGGTACTACACGACCCTGGCGCTGTTTCATCACCAGGGGCGCGAGTGGGAGCGTTGGAACGCCGAGCTGGTGCCGGAGCTGCTGCGCATGCAAGCGACCGACGGGGCCGCAGCGGGGAGCTGGCCGCCGGACGGCGAGTGGGCCGCGGTGGGCGGGCGCGTGTACCAGACCGCGATCTGCACGCTGATGCTCGAGGTGTACTATCGCTACCTGCCGCTCTACGCAGCGCCGTCTGCCACGACGCGCCCGTCGGCGAGATTCATCGTGGGTACGGTGACCGACGCGGGCACGGGGCAGCCGATCGGCGGTGCGCGGGTGCGTGTGGATCGCGAGGGTCCGGAGCTCGTCGCAACGGCCGACGCACATGGCCGCTATGCGCTGCCCGCGCCGCCGGACGCGCCGGAACATTTCGCGCTCTCCGCGCAGGGCGCCGGTTATGTGCCCGCGAGCGTGAACGTCCGCGCCGCGGCGGCGGACGCGGGCTTGGTTCAGGACTTCGCGCTCGCACCGCAGACGAAGGCGACGGTCGTGATCGAGGCGGCGCCGGACGTGCATCACCTGGGCAATGACCGTTTTCAGGGACGCGTGAACAGCCAGTTTCAGAAGGCCAGCGAGGGTCGGCGGTTCCGCGCTCCGTTTGAGCTGGACGATCAACATCTGGCCCGGCTCGCGAACGCCGCGACGCCGCCCCGCTTACGCCTGTTGACGCGCGGGGTACAGTGTCCGCATGAGCTGCGCTTGAACGGTGTGCGGCTTCCGACGCCGCTGGGCGAGTCGCCCGAGGACGGCAGCTTCGGCGAATTCGCGGTCGAGCTCCCCGCGGCGCTGCTGCGTGCGGGGGAAAACGAGATCAGCATCACGGCGGTTTCGTGCCGCGGCGATTTGGACGACTTCGAGTTTGTGAACCTGCGGATTGAGATCGGCGCGACGGACTGACGGTGCGCCCGGCGGAGGGAATTGGCCGGGCGGCGTGCGACGGCGCGGCATCGCGGTCTCGTGTAGTGCCTCGAAAGAAAAAGTGGTCATATCACGGATCGAGCCGCGGCCTTCAGGCCGCACGGAACCGCCGCGCGACGTGAATATCGCGGCTCCACGACCTCGCGGTTTTTATGAGGCAGTGCACTAGTTGGTCGCGTCCCGATCGCCGGACGGCGTTCGGGCGCTGTTCGCGTTCGCCGGCGCAGGCGCCGTCGGATCGGCCGGCTCCGCGGGCGACTCCTCTGCGCGTCCGTCGTCGTGAATCTGGAGCGTTTCGGTGGCAAGCCGGAAATCGAGCAGGGCCCGCCAGCTGTTGGTCTTGGCGACGTTGAGGCGGTTGCGCGCCGTGGTCCAGTCGTTCTCCGCTTCCTGAAGGTCGCGATAGCCGATGTCCCCGTCGTAGAACTGCAACCGCGCGTATTCGCGCCGCAGGTCGGCGACCTCGACGCTGCGGCGTTGGATTTCGAGCGAACGCTCCTCGAGCCGCATGCGGTTGATCGCGCGGCGGACCTCGGCCCGCACGCCGTCGATCAGCTCGTCGTACGCCCGTCGCGCGCGGTTGACGTCGATCAGCGCCGCCTTGAGCTGGTTGCGCTCGCGCGTGCGTTCGAGCGGCAGCGCGAGGATCACCTCGGAGCGCCAGGTGGCCCGCGCGACCGAGAACGAGGTGGTCCGAAACGCGCCGGGATCGCTGTCGTAGGTGAGCGTCGTCGTCCAGTCGAGATCGGGCAGCAACTGGTTTTTCGCGACCCCGACGCCGCGCTTCGCGTCGTCGATCTGATCGAGCCGATTCAGCAGGTCGAAGCGGCGCTGCGTGGCGACTTCGAGCGCACGCACTTCGGCGTCGGCGGCCGGCGGGCGCTGGAGAATCGGATAGACCCCGGCGGCGATCTGGCGCTCGATGCTCTCGATGTCCTCGAGATCCCAGAGCGTCAGCGGCTCGTCGACCGGCATGCCGATCTGGAGCTTGAAGGCGTCGGATTGCGCGCGGAATGATTCGCGCAGGTCCTCCGCTCGGTTGGCCGCCGAGAGCATCTCCTGCTCCGCGCGGCGCGTGTCGAGCAGCGTGCCGGTGCCGGCGTCCTCGAGCGCCGCGGCGCGCTCAAAGTCGATCTCGAAACGGCTGAGGCTCTCGAACGCGTCCAGCACGTCCTGCTTCGCGCGCAGCAGGTCGAAGTAGTCGCTCGCGATCACCACCAACTGGCGCCGCCGAAAGCGCTCGAAATCGCGCACCGCGTAGGTCAGCGTGCGCTCCAACTGAACCAGATCCTCGCGCGCCACGTGGCCGGCGTCGCGCAGCAGCGGCACGTTCAGGCCGAACTCGAGCTGGCCGGTCTCCGACGCCGTGATGCCCTGGCGGATGTCGCGGATCAGCGTGTTGATCATCCGCGCTGAAAACTCGCCGCCATAAGGCAGCCGCTGCGTCGCCGAGACATCCGCGACGAATCGCATCGCCTGGTCGAAATTGCTGATCTCGCCGTAGTTGCCGTAGACCGAGCGCAGCTCGGCGGCGAACTGCGGCGTCCAGAGATGCCGCTCGAGCGTCAGCGCGAGGGCCGCGAGATAGAGGTCTTCCTTGGCGGTCTGATACTCGCGGCGGTGGATCAGCGCATAGGCAAGCGCATCGGTAAGCGTGAACACGGCGGGGCGCTCGGGCGCAGGCTGGGTCGAGATCGCCGCGATGGCGCTGCGGGGGCGCGTCGTGGCGGCGTCATCCGCGGCGCCGGTGTTCAGGCCGGGATCGGCGGACGCCGTCGTGGCGGTGCTCGGTCGCGCGCCCGAACTCAGCTCAGTGGCCGCGCTCGCCGCCGGCTGCGTCGTCGCCGAAAACCCTGCGGGCACGTCGGTGGTCGCGGGGTGCGGCGCGTATTGGTACGCGCCCGGGTCGGCGTCGGGCAGCGGGCGTCGGGCGCGCGTCGCGGGGATCGGCGCGGAATACGCCAGCGCGTCCTGTTGTCGCTTTTCGATTGCGGCGAAGACGTCGCGGTCGGCCGTGCGGGCGTATTCGAAGCAGCCGACGGCGCTGAGGGTCAGCGCGGTGAGAAGCAGCGCCGCGCCGCGCCGCGCGGTCGCGGCTGCGGTCCAGCCGGCGCGGCGCGCGCATCGTTGCAGGAGTGGGTTCGCAGCCATGCCGCGAACGATACTGTCGTTCGTCGATTCCGTCACGGACCGGCGGCGGGCGTCGCGCTCGACGCGGCGTCGTTTCTTGTCGGCGCCAGCCACGGCGGCCAGCGCGGGTCGCGCTCCATCCGGTACATCAGAAACCGCGCTAGGTAGCAGTAGTTCTCGTTATCGTGCGCGTCGGCGGCCGCCGTCAGCTCGCGCAACGCCGCGGTGCGGTCTCCGGCGCAGAGCGACGCGATGCCGCGCTGAAACCACGCCGCGGACAGCAGGAACTGGCGATCGTCCGGACGGCACGTGCGCGCGTCGAGCGTTTCGTCGAGCAGCGCTTCCCACGTCGATTGGCCGCGCACGTAGCCGTACAGCGCCTCCGACCAGGGTCGCGACCACTTCGGCGAGAGCGGCGGCTCGAATCGCAAAGCGCGCGCGTCCGCGGGCAGCACCGCCGCCTCGACGCCGCACAACCGTCGGGCCGCTTCGAGGCGCAGCAGCCACTCGACGTCGCCGTCCGCGGCCCGCGCGCCGCGTTCCAGCCGCGCCGCCGCCGCGGGCACGCCGCGCGCCTCGCGCGCCAGCAGCGCTGCAACGAACGCGGCGTCGGGATCGTGATTCACATCCCGGCCGTCGGCGTCGGGATGAAGTGCGCGGCAACGCTCCGCGGCGCGCTCAATGTCGCCGAGCGCGAAGTAGAGCCGCATCGCGTAGCGGTCACGCTCTTCGCGATCGTAGGGCCGGACGATGACGGTCGGCGGCGCGATGCGGTTCCACCAGTCGATGGCCGCCGCGAAGTCCCCGCGCGCTTCGTGATAAAACGCTTCGGCGGCGTAGCCGCGGGCGCTGGTGGGCTCGGCGGCGCGCGCTTCGCCGGCGGCCTGCTGGCAGAACGCGAAGGCGGTTTCGGCCTCGGTGTCGACTCCGGCGCGTTGAAAGGACTGGGCCGCGAGCCAGTGCGTGGTCGCGAGCAGATAGCGCGGGAACGCGCGCGTGGGCTTGAGCTGGGCCGCAAATCGCAGGCTCGCGACGGCCTCGTCATATTGCTCGCGCTCGACCCGCGCCGAGAGATACATCGCGTAATTGATCGCGCGGCCCTTGTGCTCCATCGCCTGGAGGAAGGTCCAGCCGCCGCGGTTCGCCTCGACGATCGCCTGCTCAAACGCGTAGCGCGCCGCGGCCGGGTCGGTCTCGATCAGCGCCTGACCCTTGAAGAACCAGGCTTCCGGCGTGGTCGCGCTGCCGGCTTCGATCAGCGCGTCGCCGTGCTGGAGCGCCGCGAGCACTTGCTCATAACCCGCTGCGTCCCAGTTGCGCGCCCACGCGCGCAGATACTCCGTCTCGACCGCACGCGACCCGCGGGGGGCGCGGGGCAGCAGGTCGATCGCTTGGCGCGCGTCGGTGCGAATCGTCGCCAGCGCGCGCACCAGCGCACAGCGCGCCCGGTCGCCGCCGAGCCGCGCCGCCCACCCGAGCTGCGCGAGCGCCGGCTCGCTGTTGCGATAGTCATCGATCAGAACGCGCCACGCCGCGTCGATCCGACTGGCCGCGGACACGTTCACAAAGTGCCAGAGCACCGGCAGCAGCACGACCAGCAGCGCCAGCGCCGCACCCGAAGTCGCCCGCGCGGGGTGACGACGAACCCAGCGAACCGCCTTGCCCAGCGGTCCGACGCGCCGACTGGAAATCGGAAAATCCTCGGCGTAACGCCGCAGGTCGCGGGATAGATCGAGCGCCGACGCGAACCGCCGCCGCGGCTCCTTCTCCAGCGCGCGCAGGCAGATGGTCTCGAGGTCCAGCGGAATGTGCGGCGCGACGCTCCGAGGCGATGGAGGATCGCGATGCAGAATCGCGTGAATCACCTGGTCGTAGCTTTCGCCGACAAACGGCCGCCGCCCCGTGAGCAGCTCATAGAGCGTGGCGCCGAGCGCGAACACGTCCGTCCGCGCGTCGATCGCGTTCCGGTCGCCGGTGATCTGCTCGGGAGCCATGTACGACGGAGTCCCGAGAATCTCGCTCGTCATCGTCATGCCGGCTTCGTCGAGCACGCGCGCCAGCCCGAAGTCCGTGACGTGTAGCTTGTCGTCGCGCCCCAGCAGCATGTTCTGCGGCTTCACGTCGCGGTGGACGATGCCTTGTTGATGGGCGTGATGCAGCGCGTCCGCGGCTTCGGCGATCAGCCGTGCGATCCGCTTGTGATCCGCCGTGCGCCGCGTGCTCACGCGCCCGGAAGCGCCGCGCCGCAACCCGCTGACTGCCGTGCCCGCCGCCGCCGGGGCGTCGGGCGCGTTCGCGGACGCGCGCGGGGAGGGCGCGGATTCGACGATCTCCGGCGGCGCGTCGGGCAGGCGCAGCCGGACCGGGTCCGCCGCCAGCACGGCGCTCAACGGCGCGCCGTCGATGAGCTCCATCGCGTAGTAGAAGCACCCGTGCTCGTGTCCCTGGGCGTAGACCGGGACGATGTTGGTATGGTGCAAGCGGGCCGCGGCCTGGGCTTCGCGGAGAAAGCGCGTGATGGTGCGCTCGGAGCCGCCGAGATTGGCGCCGAGGAGCTTCAGCGCGACCACGCGGTTGAGGCTGATCTGGCGGGCGCGATAAACCACGCCCATGCCGCCGCGGCCGATCTCGTCCAGAATCTCGAAATCGCCGACGACGCGGGCCGGCGGCGCGACCGGCGTTGGCGCGCAGCGCGGGTCGGCGGGGTCGTCGAGGGGGCGCGTCTTCGCCCAGCGGTCGCCGGTGTTGGGGCGGGCCGCGCCCCGCGGCTCGCGTTCGTCGTCCCCCCGGGGCGGGGCCGACTCATTGGCGGCGCAGTGCTCGTCCAGCGAGAGCGCGTCGTCCAGCGCGCCGACAATCCGCCGCAGGTCCGACAGCCGCACTTTGCATTCGGCACAGGCGCGCACATGCTGGCGCACGTGTGCGGCGGCGTCGCTGTCGAGGTCGCCCTCGACATACTCGAGCAGCCGGTCGCGCGCGTCGTCGCAGTTCATGGGCGGATGCTCACAGCCGATGGCGCCCGCGCCGTTCCGGCGCGGCGGCGTCAGGAGGCTCCCGACGAATCGAGGCCGGCCAGTTTTTCGCGCAGCACTTCCATGGCCTTGCTGAGGCGCGCTTTCGCCCCCGCCAGCGTGAGCCCAACGGCCTCGGCGATCTCCTCGCGCGAGAGGTTCTGAAAGTAGCGCATGACGACGACGCTCCGCAGGTCGTCGTCGAGTTCGTCGAGCACCGCCAGCAGGCGCGCCGCGCGGTCGCGCTTCAGCGCCCGGCCCGCCGGCGTCGTAACCGGATCGATCGCGTCGTCATACGTCGGCTGTACGCGCCGCACGCCGCGCGCCGCCGGCGGCGCCGTCTCACGCCGCTTGCGCAACGCGTCGATGCAGCGCCGCCGCGCCAGCTGATACAGCCACCCGCGAATGCTCTGCGTCGGCAGTGCCTCCGGCTCCACGCGGCAGCAGGTCGTCAGCACGTCCTGCACGATGTCCTGCGCCGCGTCCGCGTCGCTCAGCATCCGCCGGCAGAACGCGCGCAGCTCGTCCCCGTGGCGGCGCTCCAGTGCGACGATCGCCTCGGCGTCGCCGGTGCGCAGCCGCGCCAGAAACTCGCGCTCGCGCGCGTCGAGCTGCGATTGAGAAAGGTCGTCGGCGCCCATGGCTGCAATCCCGAATGATTGGGGCGTTCGAGCACGCACACGCGACGGGTCGGCGGCCGCAGTGTAGCACGCGGCGGCGCGGCCGGGATGGGCGCCCGGCGCGCGCCGGGCCGGCTCAGTTCGGTGCGTCGATCGGCAGAACGATATCGAAGCGCGCCCCGCGACCCGGCACGTTGCTGGCGCTGATCGACCCGTGCATCTCGTGGACCAGCCCGTGAACGACGGCGAGCCCCAGCCCGGCCTTGCCGCGCTCGCCGCAGCCCAGGTTGGCCTTGCTGCTGTGAAACGGCTCGAAGATGTGCTCCATGTCCGCGGTCGAGATGCCGCCGCCGGTGTCGGCGATCTGGAGCAGAATGCTGTGCGTATCACGCCGCACGAGCGAGATCGCGAGCGTCCCGCCGTTGGGCATCGCGTCGATCGCGTTTTCGACTACGTTGTGGAGGATGATGAGCAGCGGCTGGCGGGGGACCGGGCAGACGGGGATTCTGTGCCAATCGAGCTGCACGCGGATGCGGTGCTGGTTCAGGCGTTCCTCGTGCTCGTCGCAGAAGTAGAGCACGGTCTCGGTCAGGTCGGCCATGTCGCGATCGCGGTGATCGGCCTGTGCGAACGCGAGCAGTTGCTGCGTGATCGACGCCGCGCGGGTGAGCGAGTCCGTCGCGCGCCGCAGCGCTCGGCGCATGGCCGCCATCGTGTTCATGTTCGAGGCGTATTCAATGCTGGTCGCAATGCTGCACAGCATGTTGTTGTAGTGGTGGGCGACCGCGCCGCTCAGGCTGCCCAGAACATGCAGCCGCTCGTGCTTGCGAACCTGGCGCTGGAGGCGCACGCGGGCACTGATGTCGCGGAACCAGATCGCCACGCCGCGCAGCCCCTCGTCGGGGTCGATGACGGGGGTGACATAGACGGCGTATTCGATGGGATCGTCATCGGTGCCGCCGAGCCGGACGCGGAACTCGGACGGTTCGAGCGCCTGCACACAACGACGGAAGTGCGTCTCGCCGGTGATGCGATCGGGCTCGGGCAGCAGATCGGTCGCGACGCCGCCTTCGCGCAGCGCCTCCGACGCCCCGAAGAGCTGCGTCGCCGCGGGGTTCCATGCGGCGATCCGCGCTTCGGGGTTGCACGCGATGACCGCCAGCCCTGCGCCCTGGAACATGCCGTCGAGGAACGCCGGATCCAGCCGGCCGTGGATCACGTTGTTACTGACGTCGCGCGTCGCCATCTCCGGTTCCAACGTCTACGCTCACGAAGACATAGGAATCATAACGCCGTCCCTCGATCTCGGTGGTCAGGAAAACGCTCCCGATCAAGCCGAACAGGTCCGCGTTCTCCGTCGGGGCGATAACGCCGAACTGCCCCGGATCCAGCGGAAGGGTGAAGGCCGCCGCCGTGAACTGCTGCCCGCCTTCCTCCGGCACCTGCATCATCCCCGCCTCTGTCCGCACCCAACGCCAGCCCGAAAGCCGCTGGCGAACCTCGGGCACGATGGTCACGTGCACCCGGTCCGCCAGCTTCGCGTCGATGCGAAACGTCGCCGACAGCGAGTTGCGGCTGTCGGGCCAGGTCTGTCCGCTCAGCACGCCGTCCGGCTCCACGACAAAAATCGTCTGCTCACGCGGCGATTCGTCCAGCTCGAACCCAAGCGGGATTCCAGGAACCAGTTTGACCGTTGGCAGCTCGTGGACGCGGCGGCCGTCGATTGCATCGAGCTCCGCGCACACCGCGGTCCACCATGCCGCGCGGCCGATGCCCACCCGCAGCCCGTTCCGCCGCAGCCGCAGCGTCGTGTCGTGATCCAGCGCGGTCTCCTGAAGATGCGCCCAGATTTTTGCGGACCTGGTGCGGTGATCGCGCGGCGTCTGCACGTGCAGGACGCTGAGGCGGACGTCGCGCTGCAACGCGGCGGGCGAGACCGCCGGTGTGGTCGGGTCGCCGGGCGACGCGGGGCGCGTCGGTCCGGTGAAGGCGGTGTCGGCCTCGGGAATCGCCGGGCCCTGCGGGGCGACGGGATCGCGACGTACGAGGTCGCAGGCGCCGAGTGTCAGCGCCAGTCCGCAGCACAAGGCCAGGTCGGCGGCGCGTCGCAGACTCACCATTGGGCCTCATCAAACGCGCCGAGCGGCCCAGCTTTCGGACGCCGCGACATGTCCTTGAGCAGCGACGCGGCCAGCGTCATGTCGCCGGGCGTTGTGATCTTGAGGTTTCGGCGGTCGGCGGCGACGACCGCGACCGGGTGCCCGCTGCGTTCGACCACCTCGGCGTCGTCAGTGGGCGTCGCGCCCGCGGGCAGCGCGTCGTACGCCTTGCGCAAGATGTCCTTGCGGAAGACCTGCGGCGTCTGGGCCTCGTAGAGCCCGACGCGCGCGACCGTCTCGTCGATGACGTGCGCCGCGGAGACCCGCTTGATCGTGCCGGTGAGGGGCGCGGCGAGAATCGCGGCGCCGCTCTTGACCGCCTCGGAGAACACGTTGTCGATCCACGTGTCCAGGACGCACGGACGGACGGCGTCGTGCACGGCGACGTACTCGGCTTCGTCGGCGACTTCGGCGAGCGCGAGCTTCACCGACTCAAACCGCTCCGCGCCGCCTTTCACGAGCTTGATTCCCATGATCATGATGTTGGCGGCGTACTTTTCGCGCACCACGTCGTAGTCGCTCGGCGCGACGGTCAGGATGGTCTGGCAGACGTCCGCGCGGTTGATGAACAGCTCGATCGAGCGGATGAAAATCGGCCGGCCGTCGAGCTGCGCGAACGGCTTCTTCACGTCGCCACCGAAGCGCTTCCCCGCGCCGGCGGCCGGAATCACGACTGCGAACTTCGCCATTCGATCGCTCCGCGACGCAGCGCCGCTGCGGCTGCGAGACTACGCGACGCGCTCGGGCGCCAGCGGCTGAAGCCCGAACCAACGATGCAGGATGTTATGACCGAGGTAGATGAGCGGCGTGATCGCGATCGCGAGCACGAACTTCAGGATATAGCCGGTTGCGGCGATTCGCAGGCAGGCGTCGAACGGGGCCGGCGGGTTGGACGGGTCAGGAAAGAGCTGCCGCCCGAGCCCGAACGCGAGGTAGCTCACCACCAGGCTGTCGATCATCTGCGAGATCACCGTCGACCCCGTCGCGCGCAGCCAGATCATCTTTCCGCCGGTCAGCCGCTTGAGAAAACCAAACACCGAGATGTCGAGCAACGCGCCCAGCAGAAACGCCGACAGCGACGCGATGTACATGATCTTCGCGGAGCCGAACACCGCATTGAACGCGTCCGGCCGCACGTTGTACGGCGCATCCAGGAACGGCATCGCGAGCGCGACGTTGATCGCGCCGAACACGAACAGCGCCATCGTGAACGCGATGATCGCGACGCGGCGGGCGGCCTTTTTGCCGTAATACTCGTTCAGCAGGTCCGTCAACAGGAACGTGACCGGAAACGTAAGCATGCCGGTGGTATGCTCGACCGGCCCCAGCTTGAACAGCTTAATGCCGACAATGTCCGCGATGATCAGGCAGGCGCAGTAGAACGCCGTCAGCCACACATACACCCGTTGCCCCGTCGTGAAACCGTGCGCTTCTTCGAATTCCAGACGCACCGCCGGCAAGTCAGGGGCGGCCGGCGCCGGCGTGGCGAGCGCGGCCGGCCGGGGTGTGACGGTGGACGCGTTCGGCTCCGGCGTCGCGGCGTCGATGCGGTTCATGTCGGCGGTGTTCCGTGGCCCGTGCGTCCGGCGGCGGCGCGTGGGCCGCGACGCCGAAAGACATTAACATCATTCTAAGCATGAACCCGCCGAACAGCGATCCCGGCGCCGGGTTGCGGAGCTTGCCCGCGGTGGACGAGCTTTTGCGGCATCCAACGGTTCAGCCGTTGCTCGACGAGTTTCCGCGCGGCGAGCTGGTCTGCTCGATCCGGGCTGTTCTCGACCGTTGCCGGTCCGAGATCCGCGCCGGTCGGGCGATCGACGCCGACCCGCGGCGACTCGCGCTCGACGTCCGTCGTCAGCTGCAGGACCGTGCCCGTCCCAGCCTGCGGCGCGTGATCAACGCGACCGGCATCGTCCTGCACACGGGGCTCGGTCGCGCGCCGCTCGCCGCCGAGGCCGTCGCGGCGCTCACCGAACTCGCCGGTGGCTACTGCAATCTCGAACTTGATCTGGACACCGGCGAGCGTGGCGACCGCTACGCACACGCTCGCGACCTGCTGTGCGAACTCACGGGCGCCGCCGACGCGCTGGTCGTGAACAACAATGCCGCGGGCGTGTATCTCGCGCTGCACACGCTCGCCGCCGGGCACGAAGCCGTGATCTCGCGCGGACAGCTGGTCGAAATCGGCGGCTCGTATCGCATGCCGGACATCATGACCGCCGCCGGTTGCCGCATGATCGAGGTCGGCACCACGAACCGCACGCGGATCGGCGATTACGAGCGCGTCGTCACCGCGCAGACGCGCGTTCTGCTGCGCGTGCATCCCAGCAACTTTCGCATCGAGGGATTTGTCCAGTCTACAGCGCTCGCGGACCTGGTCGCGCTCCGCGACGCCCACCCCACGCTCGACATCGCGGTCGTCGACGATCTGGGCAGCGGGCTGCTCGATCGCGCCCTCGCGCCCTGGGACGAGCCCGCCGTCCGCGACAGTGTTGCAGCCGGCGCCGATCTGGTGCTCTTTTCCGGCGACAAGCTGCTGGGCGGTCCACAGGCCGGCATCCTCGTCGGGCGCGCCGAACTTGTCGAACGCCTCCGTCGCAATCCGCTGACGCGCGCCCTGCGGCCCGACAAGCTCGCCCTCGCCGCGCTCGAGGCGACGCTCCGGCTCTATCGCGATCCCGACGCTGTCGGCCGCACGCTGCCCGTGTTCGCGGCGCTGACGGCGTCCGCGGAACAGCTCGAGGTCCGGGCGCGACAGATCGTCGATCAGCTTCGGACGCTGCTCCCGGCGGCGCGCTGCACGTGCGCCGCGGCCGAGACGTTCGCGGGCGGAGGCGCATTGCCGACCCACCGCTTCCCGACGTGGATCGTGCGCGTCGAGCTGAACGGCGCGGCGCCCGAGCGGCTGGCCGCGGCCCTGCGGGCGCGCGAAACGCCCATCGTCGCCCGCGTGCACGACGGAGCGCTGGTGTTCGATTGTCGCACGCTGGCCGCCGACGAGCTGGAGCTGGTGGCGGGGGGGCTGGCGGACGCGGCGCGCGAACTGTCGCTGGCGTAGGGCCGTGACTCAAGAATCGCCGCACGGATCCGATCCGGGGGCGCGTCGGCGTCGCGCCGGCGCGCAGTCGTTTCGAACCGGCGGGGCGCAGGTGTACGCCGGACTGAGAACGTGAATGTCACTGATCGGCAGTACACGATGGTGGTGGATGGGGAAGCTGCTTCAGCCTGGCGGGAGGAACCGCGCCTTGGGCTTCGCGCGAGCGCACGAAGCGCCGCGCCACGCGCGATCATCGAGCGAACCACCCGCTCAAGGCACGCGCCGAGCGCCGTCGCGAGTCGGCGAACTCAAACCCCGTCGTGCCCATCGCCGGGAGCGCTGCGGGACGAGCGTTATTTGTGATACAACCCGCGCTCGCACGCCACCGCGAAGCTTTCGGCCTGCGTCTTGAGCCGCTCCCACGCCAGCCGAATGCGCTCGGCCTCCGCCGGCGAGATGCGGCCGTCGTTGCCGATGCTGCGGCTCACTTCGCCAAGCAGCTTGCCGAAGTCCTCGACCATCTGCTGCGTGGCGCCGAGCAATTCCTCTTCGCGGTCGTCGGCGTTTTCCTTGGACTTGGGGTTGGCGACGTAGAACCCGTCTGCGACCATGCAGAGCCAGTTGATCAGGCGGGGGTCATGGGTGACTTCGTAGATCGTGCGGACGCGGTCGAGTGGGTTGAGCGTGCCGGAGCGATCGGGGTCGTCCCGGGCCGGCTCCTCGCACCACTTGTACACCAACGCCGCACTGAGATTCAGCCGGCCCGCGACGACCTTCACGCCGACGCGATCGACCGCCTGCTGCAAAACCTGCCATGACTTCATGCCGAACCCGCCAGGAAGGACGTGAGACCCGCACCGGACCCATGTTGCGCGCGTGTGGCTTGCGGCGTCGCGATCGGGTTGAGATCGCCGCGCCGGCCCGTGGTCGGCCGACGGCATCGCAGCGAGACCTGCGGCGAAGCGCGAGACAGACGGACACGATGTTCACGGAAGCCGCACGGCGGCATTCTCGAAGCGTGCGCTTCGCGCGTCAACCCACCGCGATTGACGCGAGCGCGCGCGACTTGAATAATGGCGCGCCGCGGCGCGCGGCTCGAAGTCGACCCGTCGATGCGGTCGACCGGGTCGACGCCGAAGGCACCGGGCCGATCCAAGACCACCGCCGCGCCCCGCGCGGCGCAAGGAGCGAACCATGCCCTACGAGCTTCCCAAGCTGCCTTATGCTTTCAACGCCCTCGAGCCGCACATCGACGCCCGCACGATGGAGATCCACCACGGCAAGCACCATCAGGCGTACATCACCAACGTGAACAAGGCCCTGGAAGCGCACGCCGCGCTCGCCGCCAAGCCGATCGACAAGTTGCTCCGCGAGATCAAGGATGTGCCCGAGTCCATCCGCCAGGCCGTGATCAACCACGGCGGCGGCCACGCCAACCACTCGCTCTTCTGGGAAGTGATGGCCCCCGGCGCGGGCGGCGACCCCACCGGCGGTATCGCCGACGCGATCAAGAGCACGTTCGGCGCCGTTCAGACCTTCAAGGAGCAGTTCGCCAACGCGGCGACGACGCGCTTCGGCAGCGGCTGGGCGTGGCTCGTCGTGAACGCCGAGAAGAAGCTGCAAGTCTACAACCTGCCGAACCAGGACTCGCCGCTCATGCAAGGCCACACGCCGATCCTCGGGCTGGATGTCTGGGAGCACGCCTATTACCTGAGCTACCAGAATCGCCGGCCGGACTATGTCACCGCGTGGTGGAATGTCGTGAACTGGCGCAAGGTCGGCGAGCTCTTCGCGGCGGCGCAGCGCTAGTCGTCGGCGGCCGGGCGCGAAAGTCCGTCGGCGCAGCGCGCGCGTCCTGGAGCGACGGACCGGAGGTTCGTCCCATAGAAGCTCCGCCCGCGCGTTCGCGGCGGGCGACCTCCCCACGCGGGTGCGATTTGCTGTTGAATCTCGAGCACGGCGCACGCTACCGTGCATCGGGGGGGGCGGTCCTGCGACACTTCCGGAAGTCCGACATCTATGAGGATGCGCTATGACTACGCGAACGCATCGTCTTCTTGCATCGGTCTGGAGCGCCGCGATTTTGCTTTCGTTTGGCGGCTGTCCGACGGACGTCCAGAACGCGGGGGGCGCCGTGAGCGTCGTGCCCGGCGAGTTCTTCGGGCTCGCCGACGGCTCCGTGCGGCGCGGCGATACAGTGCAGGTTCGCTTCGACGGGCCCGGCGGCACATCGATGGTCGTTGACGCGACTGCTGACCGCGACGGCGAGGTGCGTGTCGCGGCGCCGCCTGTCATCGACGGCGCCACCGGCGAACTGATCGCGGGCACGCTCGCTGCGCGAGTCGTCGGACGCAACACCGTCACCACCGTGAACGTCGCGCTGCCGCGGGAGATCACCGGCGGTACGCGCGGCGACGTGTTCAGAGCCGTGCTCATCGCCGCGGCGGCCGATCTCGACGCCGCGATCGCGCAGTGGACGCAGATTCGCGACGAAGTCGGCGACCTCGCCAACGCCAACACCGTGCTCACGCAGCTCGGAACGCAACGGACGCTGCTCGGCGACGCGCTGCTGCACCTCGACGTGACCGGTACGCTGCGGCTGCGCACCGCGGACGGCGGCAGCACATTCGTCGGCGGCGCCGCGCTCGATCTCGCCGAGCGCCTGCTCGCGGGAAACCTGACGGGACTGGCGGCCGAGGCGCGTGGCGAACAGAACACCGCCAAATCGCTGCGGATGTCCGAGCACGACCAGCCGATCGACCCCGAGCAGTTGGCGCGCGATCTGAACTTCCTGCGCAATTCGCCCGGGGCGCGCGATCTTGCCGGCAAGTTCGGCACCAGCGTCGGCCTGGCGATTACGATCATCACGCTGCCCATCATCGTCGGCGCCAGCGAAGTCACCGTCGTGACTTCCGCGATCGTCGCGGTCGGCGTCGGCGGCTACTCCTTTTTCAGCGCCTGGGCGTCCAACCAGAATTCCGACGCTTTCCTCAACGGAAACCGCTCGACCTTCGACGCCACCACCGAGCTCATCAGCCAGTTGATCCGCTACGGAACCAACGCGCTCACGGCCGGCATCGGACGCATCGGCGACTTCGGCAACGCCGTCACCATCATGATCGGCCTGAAAGACCTCGGGGCCGCCGCGGTCGTCGAACGCTGCCGCGCCGAAGCCGAAGCGCTGTTCTGCACGACCGGAGGCGGTGCGCCGCCGGTGGACGACGATCCCACGATCGGAGACGGCAGCGCGACGCGCTTTGTGGTCGTTTTCTACCAGAACTTCGATGGCAGCTCCGGGACCGACGCGTCCCGCGCCGACATCCAGCTCGGCGGCGTCGTGAGCGCCCCCGACTTCACCTGGCGTGGGTTTCCGATGGTCGTCACGCTCACCGTGACCGAAACGCGCGGTCAAACCGGTACGCCGCTGTACGGCGTGCTCGCCGGGCTCGATGCCGAAGGAAATCCGTTCCCGATTGTTTCGGGCTTGATGTACGGCGACTACTCGCGGCTGACGCGGCTTCCCGGCTATCCCGAGACGCCGCCGCTGTTGCAGAATCGGGTCGGAACATACGTCGTCACGATTGCGACCGACGTGGGGACGTTCGCCTCGCTCGTATTCGACGTGGAATGACGCGCGGGGCCGGCTTGTCGCCGCGCGCGACGGCGCCGCGGCGGGCGTGCTACCAGTAGCGTTCGAAGTGGATGTTGCCCGTCGGGTTGCTCTTCTTGTCGTAGAGCGTGAAGCCCTTTTTCTCGAGTGCCGCCTGGATGTCGTTGATCATGTCCGGATTGCCGCACAGGAGCACGTGCGTATCCGCCGGATTGAGCCGCAGCCCGGTGGTCGGCACCCAGTGCTCATCGTCGACGAGTTTCGTCACGCGGCCGCGCAGCCCCTTGTAAGGCGAGTCCTCGGGCTCGCGCGTCACGATCGGGTAGAAGGAAACGGTCGGATCCTCCTTGCAGACGCGGTCGAACTCGTCCACATAGCCCAGGTCGCGCGCATAGCGGCAACCGTTGACGATGATGAAGCGCTTCCAGAAGCCCGTGCCGCGGAACGTGCGCATCATCGACACGAATGGCGCCAGGCCCGTCCCCGTCGAGACGGCGACCAGGTTGTTGCCCGGCGGCACGCTTTCCAGCGTGAACTCGCCCTTGATCTGGTCATCCAGCCACAGCCGCGACCCGACTTGCAGCTTGAACAACGCCGGCGTCAGCTTGCCCGTTTCCACCAGCACGATGTAGAGGTCGAGCCCCTCGCGGTCCTTTGGCGACGACGCGATCGAGTACGCCCGGCGAATCATCCGCACGCGCTGCTTCGACGGAATGACGCGCCCGTCCTTCAGCGTGATCGGCTCGGTCGTCTCCTCGCGCGGCAGTCCGATGGTCGCGAACTGTCCCGACTCAAAGTGCGGGATCGTTCCGCTATCGGGACGAATACGGAAAACGGCGAGGGCCTCGTTGTAATCGTGACGGGCGACGACGGTTGCGTTCAGGGTGGTTTCGCTCATGAGCAGGAATCCTAGTCCCGGCTGGCCGCGCGTGCATCGGCCCGCGGCCCGACCGGCGAAATCGCTCCAACACGGCAAGTGCGCCGTGAACCAGACGGCGCACCGGGTGGCACGGACGTGCCCGACCCGGCTCGCCAGTCCTTCCTAGCAAATCGCGTGCCAACGCGGATGGGAATTGCGAAAATGTCCATAAGCTGCTTTATGACAGCGGGTTGCGAACGTGCGTGGCCGACGCCTCGGCGCGCCGGTCGCGGCGCTCGATCCGGGGTTCGCGGCTGCGGTTGGGGAATCTCGCGCACCCCGCGACCGCGCGGTCGGTCGCGCGCGTTGCTGACGGTCGTTCGGCGTTCGCCGCCACGACGGCCGGCTGAAACATGCTCGCGGCGCGCGTTGCCGCCAGCCGCCGCGGGGGCGCGTCGGCGGTGCGCGGCGCCACCTCGGGGCTGCAACCCGGAAAGCGCCGACTTGTGACATGTGCGGGTGCGGAATAACATCACAGAAGAGACCAAACTCGCCCCCTGGGAGCCGGGTATGCCCGCGTTCACGCCGCACGTCGTTCGTTGGCTCGCACCCATCGCGTTGGTCTTGCTGCTGACAGCGGCGCCGGTGGTTGCACAGCCGGAAGAAGTCCCCTGGGTTGAGCCGGGCCTGACGCTGCTGCCGCGCAGCAAGGCGTACATGCCGTGGGTGTTCGGGGGGCTGTTCACGGTGGTGGTGATCGCGGTGAGCCTCAAGAATCCGCATCGCACACACCTGGATTAGCGGCTGCGGCGGATCGCGGACTTCGAATTGCGGACCGACCTGGGGTCCGCGTGGCTACTCGATCCGGGATAGGCCGTCCGATCTGACGAGCGGGCCTGTTGGCACGGGAGATTCGCATGAACAAATCATCGTGGATTGCGGCGCTCGCATGCCTCAATCTCGGGTTGCTCGCGGGCGTGGTGCTTTACAGCCTGCCGGCGAACACGGCGTTTGCCCAGGAGACGCCTGCGCCGGCTGTCGGCGGGTTCGTCGTCGTGACTGGCGAGATTCAGGACGAATACGACGCGCTCTACGTCATCGACCTGAGCACGCGCCGCCTGCACGCGTTCATGTACGACAAGACCGGCAAGCACCTCGCGTTCACCAGCTCGCGCGATCTCGATCGTGATTTCCGCAACAACACGCCGGCGCCGGCGCCGGCCGGAGGTCGCCCGTGATGCAGACCAACCGACAGACCGCCGCCCCGAACGGCGCCCTCGACGCGAAGACGTTCGCCATCGGCGTGCTCAGCATCACCGCCTGCGTGCTCCTCGTCGGCTTCGTGCTGCTCGGCGTCACGCCGCGCGAGGCCGCCGCCGTCGGACAAGGTGACCGCGCGGGGGATTACGTCATGCTCACCCAGCAGCTTTCGTCTTCGCAGGAGGGCATCCTCGTCGTCGACCAGGCGTCGCGGCGCTTGATCCTGTACGGCTTCGACTACAACAACCGTTCGCTCGAAATCGTCGATGGAATCGAGCTCGATCGCATTCGGCCGGCACAGGAGCGACCGAAGCGCAAGCCACGCTGACGGATCGGCGCGAACTCGCCGCGCGTATTCGATTCGGGACGCATCGGCGTCGCGCGGACGTCCGTGAGGCGCGGGCTTCACCCCGCGCGGGGGTTCGTCGCGCGCCGCGCGGCAACGTCGAGCCCCACGGTCCAGGCAGAATCGGGATCAGCGGTCCAGCCAGACTCGACGCCAGCGGTTCAGCAGGCGCAGTGCTTATGACACACCCAACGAACGCCCCGCGCAACCCGATCCGCGGCGTCTGAAAAGCCCGCACGGGTGTCTCGCCCACGTGTTTCAACCCAGAAACCGTCTCGCGGACTCGGATGGGTGACGCCGCTGTGGCGACACCCGCGATTGCCGTTCGTGCCGCTGGCGGGCGCCCCACCGAGGCTCTAAGCTGTTGCCGTGCCAAGCGCTGAAATCACCGCTCCCAAG
The DNA here is from genome assembly GCA_050184295.1 of Phycisphaerae bacterium. Classification (GTDB taxonomy): domain Bacteria; phylum Planctomycetota; class Phycisphaerae; order UBA1845; family Fen-1342; genus JBFXAM01. Next base: position 43,604 of record JBFXAM010000019.1, read on the forward strand.
GGCGCCGTTCCCGCACCCACCACCGAGTGCGGCCACCCCATGAGCGCGCCCGGGCCCGCACACTCGACGCCGCTCGCGTGGCTCGAAGCCGAGCGCGCCCGCATCGACGGCTGGCTCGCCGACCATGTTCGTGGGCTTTCGGCGACCGCTTCGCCTCACAGTCGATTGATCGAGGCCGTGGGATACTCGCTTCAGGCCGGCGGGAAGCGCGTGCGGCCGATCCTGGTCGTCGAGTGCGCGCGGATCTGTGGCGGAACCGACGAGCACGCCCGTCCGGCCGCGCTCGCGATCGAGTGTGTGCACACCTTCTCCCTGGTTCACGACGACCTGCCGGCGATGGACGACGACGACCTGCGTCGCGGCGTGCCCACGAATCACAAGGTGTTCGGCGAGGCGCTCGCGGTGCTCGCTGGCGACTGGCTGCTCGCACACGCGCTCGCGCAGGCGAGCGAGGCATCGACGCCGCACGTCGCCACCCGGCTGACGAGTGTGCTTGCCGAGGGCGTGAAGGCGATGATCGTGGGACAAGCGGCCGACATCGCCGGCGAGCGCCGCGCCCCCGACGGTGACCTGGTCGATTTCATCCACCTGCACAAGACCGCGCGATTGATCGAGACGGCTTGCCGACTCGGCGCGGTGAGTGCGGGCGCCTGCGACGCGGAAACGAACGATCTGGGCGAGTACGGGCGGCGACTGGGGATCGCGTTCCAGATTGCGGACGACCTGCTCGATCTCACCGGCTCCGCCGCCGCAGCCGGAAAACGCGTCCGAAAGGATGCCGATAAATCCAAGCAGACCTACCCGGCGGTGCATGGCGTCGAAGCCAGCCGCCGCCGGGCGGCGTTGGAGGTGGAAAGCGCGCTGGCGTGCATCGAACGCTTCGGCTCCCGCGGCGTACGATTGCGTGAGCTGGCGCACTATGCGGCGGCGCGTGATCACTAGGCGCGCGGCGTCGCTGAGCGTGTTGCGCCGCGAAGGGCCCGCACGGCAAGTCGCCGCGGGCCGCACCCGTGTTTGAGAGACGAGAACGAAATGCAGCGAATCCTCGAAACGATTGAGTCGCCGGCCGATCTCCAGAAGCTTTCGCTCGAACAGATGCAGCAGCTCGCCGGCGAGATTCGCCAGCGCATTATCGACGTTGTCAGCCGGAACGGCGGGCACCTCGCGAGCAACCTCGGCGTGACCGAGCTGACGCTGGCGCTGCACAAGGCGTTCGACTTCTCCACCGACCGGCTGCTCTGGGACGTCGGCCACCAATGCTACGTTCACAAGCTGCTTACCGGTCGCAATGCGCGCTTCGACACGCTGCGGCAGGCCGGCGGCGTCAGCGGGTTTCCGAGCACGCACGAGAGCCCCTACGACCTCTTCGACGTCGGACACGCGGGCACCTCGATCGCCACCGCCGTCGGCATGGCGCGCGGCGACGCGATCGCCGGACGAGATTCGCGCGTGGTCGCGCTCATCGGCGACGCGAGCATTGTGAACGGCGTTGCGTTCGAGGGGTTGAACCAGGCGGGCACGCTGAAGCGCCAGTTTCTCGTGATTCTCAACGACAACTCGATGGGCATCGCGCCGACGCAGGGCGGACTCGCGTATTACCTCGCGAAGTTCCGCGTCAGCGAGCTTTACGAGGAGATGAAGTCGAAGGTAGCCGAGTTGCTTCCCAAGGTGCCGCTCGTCGGAAAGAGCATGCTCGGCGTGCTGGAGCACCTCAAGGAGGGGCTCAAGGCGACCGTGTCGCCGCACCAGATTTTCGAGCAGATGGGGTTTGTGTACGTCGGTCCGGTCGACGGCCACGACTTGCCGCACCTGATCGAGACGCTCGCGCTGCTGCGCGAAGTCGATCACCCCGTGTTGCTGCACGTGCACACCGAGAAGGGCCGCGGCTGCGACTGGGCCACCAAGGATCCGTGCGCTTTCCACAGCCCGAACAAGTTCCGCATCGAAGGCGACTCGATCGTCATACCCAAGAGCGATCGAAAGAGTTGGACCACGGCCTTCGCCGACGCGGTCATTCAGCTCTGCAAGGAAGACCCGCGCGTGTACGCGCTGACCGCCGCCATGCCCGACGGCACCGGCCTCGCGAAGGTCCGCAAGGAGCTTCCCGATCGCGTGCTCGACTGCGGCATCGCGGAGAGTTCGACGGTGGACATCGCCGCCGGCATGGCGAAGTCGGGCCTGCGGCCGCTCGCCGCGATCTACTCGACGTTCCTCCAGCGCGGATTCGATCAGGTGTTTCAGGAAGTCGTGCTTCAGCAACTGCCGGTCGTGTTCTGCCTCGACCGCGCCGGGCTGGTCGGCGGCGACGGCGCTGTGCATCACGGCTACCTCGACATTACTTACCTGCGCCCGTTTCAGCACATGGTGCTGATGGCGCCCGCCGACGAACCCGAGCTGACGGCGTCGCTGCGCTTCGCGCTCGCCGCCAACGCACCCGCCGCCATCCGCTATCCGCGCGACACCGTGCCTGTTCCCTTCGGCGACGCGCCGCCGTTCCGACTCGGCGAGTCGCGCACGATGGTCGAGGGCCCGGACGCGACGATTCTGGCGTACGGCACCGAAGTTCACTTTGCCATCGAGGCCGCCCGCACCCTCGCCGGCGAAGACATCTTCGTGACCGTCGTGAACGCCCGCTTCGCCAAGCCGATCGACGAGGACATGGTCCGCGACGCGGTTGCGCGCGGCGGACCGATCTTCACGGTCGAGGATCACTCGGTTGCGGGCGGTTTCGGCAGCGCGGTGCTCGAGACTGCGAACCTGCTCGGCCTGCCGACGGAGCAGATCACGCGGCTCGGCATGGCGGAAAACGTGTTCTACAAGCACGGCTCACGCACCGGTCAACTCGCGGAAGCCGGAATCGACGCCGCCGGGATCGCCGCCGCGGTGCGCCGCGGCGTGTTGGCGCAGCGCAAGCTCGCGCCGCGCGAGCGCGTGCCCGCCCGCGAGCGTCTGACCAACGCCTGAGCGGCCGTCGTATGTGACGGCTCTGTGCGCCGCGGCGCACCGCGGCATGAAGAGCCGTGGCGGAGCCAGTCGGCGCGGGGTGTGTGACAGTTTTGGCGAGCGCGGAATTTCGCCCCAACGGGGCGATGGCGTGTCGCCACGGGTGGAGCCGCGCCAGCGGCGGAACCCGTGGATCAAGAATCCGAAACGTGGCATTCGCCCCAACGGGGCGATGGCGTGTCGCCACGGGTGGAGCCGCGCCAGCGGCGGAACCCGTGGATCAAAAACCCGAAACGAGGCATTCGCCCCAACGGGGCGATGGCGTGTCGCCACGGGTGGAGCCGCGCCAGCGGCGGAACCCGTGGACCCGAAGTCTGAAACCTAACTTCCGCCCCGCAAGGGGCGGAGGAAAGCGAGCGGCGAACTACCCGGCTACCCTCGGCCCGCGACGGGGCCGCACAAATCCGCGCGACCTTGATCACGGGTTCCGCGCCGCCCTCGCGCGACTCGCTCCATCCGTAGCTGCGCTCCTTGGTCCCGTCGGGGTCGCCCAAACCGTCACGCATGCGTCGGCCCGCGCCTCGGCCCGATCGCGTCGTCAAGCAGGTTTCGCCCGGGTACAATCGCCGCCCGGATGGACCCGTTCATCAGCCACCACCTGCGAGGCGTCTCGCGCACCTACGCGCTGCTCGTGCCGATGCTGCCGGCCGGGCTGTCGGACGCCGTCGGGCTGGCGTATCTGCTGATGCGCATCATCGACACGTACGAAGACGCCCCGGAACTTGCGCACGAGGCGCGCGCCGCGGGGCTGTCGCGCCTCGAATCCGTTTTGAGTCAGCTCGCGCCCGACGCCGCGGACCCGCGGGAGGCGGCGAATGCGGCCGCTCCGCCGCTTGCCGACTCCGCAGCGACCCCGCGCGTCGGCGATCTGGTCGCTGAGCCGGCGATCGGCGAAACCGCCGCCGAACGCGCGCTGATGGTCGAAGCGCCGCGCGTACTCGCACAACTGGCCGCGCTCGATGCACCTTATCGCGACGCGATCGCCGCCTGCGGCCTCACGATGATCCGCGGCGTGCGCGAGTTTTTCGAGCGCAGCGCCGCGCGGGAGCTGCCGTATCCGGCGATTCGCGGTCCCGAGGAACTACGGCGATACTGCTACTTCGTCGCGGGCGTGGTCGGCGAAATGCTCTGCCGCATGATGGCCCATTTTCTGCGCCTGCCCACGCTGCTGCGGCTGCGTGAGCTGGCGGTGGAGCTGGGCATCGGGCTGCAATTGGTGAACATCCTCAAGGACGCGTTAAAGGACTCGTACCAGGGGCGGCGCTATCTGCCTGCGACCGATGGCGCTGCCGTCGGCGGCGCGGCATCGTATCGCGACATTTACCAGGCCGCGCTCAGCGAGGCGCGCACGAGCTTGCAAAAGGGCGTCGAGTTCGTGCTCGCGCTGCCGGCGGCGGCGCGCGGGCTGCGCGCCTTCTGCGGCCTGCCGATCGCGTGGGGCGCCATGACGCTCGCCCGGGCCGAGCGCGACGCCGGCAAAGCGAAGATCAGCCGCGGCGCCGTGCAAGCGAGCATCGCGCTCTTCGCGCGCCTGGGCGGCGACGACCGCGCGCTGCGCGAGTGGTTCGACGGCCTGCTGCGGCCGGCGCCGCAGCCGGCCTGAGCGGCGACCGATTCCTTTCTGAATTCGAGGACCATCGATGCGAACGCGACTCATCGTGGGCTTGATCCCCGCTCTGCTGCTGGCTGCGAGCCGCGGGGTTGCCGCGCCGCCGACGCTCGAACGCGTCGTCGCGCGCGTCGCCGACGACAGCCCGCTCGTGGTCGTCGTCCCGAGCATCGACCGTCTGTTGGAAGGGCTGCGGGCCTTCGGCGGTGCGATCGGCGTGGATGACCTGGCCAAGCTGGATCGCGCCGAACTGCTCCGTGACAACTTCAAGCTCGACACGACGGCGGGCATCGATCAGTCCGGGCCGCTCGTCATGTACGGACACCCGGATGACGACGGGCCGGTCGTGCTCGCGACGCTCAGCGACGCGGGATTGTGGAAACGCGAGCGCGCCGCCGAGGAGTTGGCCGACGGTGTGCTCAAGGTGAGCCTCGGGCGCGACGAGCGCTATGCGTCGATCGAGGACGACATCCTCGTCCTCGCGCCGACCGAAGCTCATGTCCGCGCTGCGCTCAAGGCCAACGGCAAGACCGGCGCGCGCGTCCTGAAGTCGTGCGGCGAGCCGCTCAAGAAGGCCAGCGCCGCATTCTACGCCGACACCGAAATCCTCCGCGACACCATCGGCGCTGGACTGGCGATGGGCGAGACTTTTGCCAACATGGGCGTCACCGCCGGCGGCGCAGACCCCGAGATGGTCACGGCAATGCTCCGTTGGGGTTTCGAGCAACTTCGCCGCGCGCTCGACCAGAGCCGCGTGTTCACGCTTGTGGGACGTGTCAGCGCCGACGGTGTGCACTTCGCGACGGCGCTCCGCTTCGCGACCGACAGCGACGTCGTCCGCTATCTGAGAACCGTCAAGCCGCCCGGCGCGGGGCCGCTGGCGCACCCGTTGCCCGCCGACTGGGCCATGCTCTCGGGCTATGACTGGATGACCGACGGCAGCGTGCCCGGCTTGACCGACGCATTGCTCAAGATGCTCGCCGCCGAGCTCGGCGCCAAGGGCCAAACGAACCCGGAGCAGCTCGAGAAGTCGCTCGCACTCGCCGCCGAGTTCAACCGCAAGCTCACGCGCGTCGACCAGGTTCTCTGGGCGACCGACGAGGGCAAGACCGCCTCCGCGATGCGCTGCGGCGGAAAGCACGTTCGCGACATCATCCACGGGTTCGAGTCCTACGCCGAGCTCAATCAGTTCATGATGCGCGCCTGGGGGCTCGGTGGGGCGCTGACGAGAACCGCGGGCGTCGAGCGCGTGGGCGACGTCGACGCGCGCTTCTCGAAAACGGACTTCAGCACCGCCGCCCCCGAAGTTGCCAGGATGATGCAGTCCATGTACGGGCCGGAGCTCGTGGTTTATTGCGCGCCGCTCGGCGACGATGCGTTGATGGTCACCGGCGGTGCGACGGTGGCCAAAGCCGAACTGGAGCGCTTTCTCAAAGCGGGCCGCAAACCCGCCGAGCCGGCGGCCGCGCTGAAGTCGCTCTTCGCCGAGCTTTCGCCAAAGCCATCGGCGTGGATGGCATGCAACCTACGCCGAATGATGGACTGGTTAGGCGGGCTGACGACCGCGATGGGCACGCCCGCGCTGTTTCCGAAGCTGCCGAAAGACCGCGATGTGTTCGCGGCGTCGGCGTTCTATCTCGACCCGGACGGCGTGCGGGTCGAAGTCGTCGTGCCGAGCGCCGCGATCAAGCCGCTCGTCGAGCAGGCAACGGACGAGACCTCCGCCGGCGGCGACAACATGTAGCGGCGTGGGCGGACGGCCGGACGCCGATAGAATCGTCTGGTATGTCGAAACGCAAGCGCGGCAACAAGGTCCGGGTCGATTTCCGCGCCAACCGGAATGTCCCGCGCCGCGCCGCCGATTGGACCGGCCAATATCAGCGTTCAGAAGACGAAGTGCTCGACACGGAGCGGGGCGAGTCGGTCCGCGCCAGGGGCGCGCTCTCACGAAAGCGAACGGTCCTTCTCGACGACGACGGTGGGCGCGCGACCGATGACAGTGCGTGGCGCGTCGGTCGTGTGACCGCGGTTCATGGGCTGGTTTGTCGAGTTGACGACGAGCAGGGGCAGTCCTGGGATTGCACGGTTCGCCGCCTGCTGCGCACGATGCACATCGACCACCGTTCGCCGGTGACCGTCGGCGACCGCGTCTGGTTCCTTCCGGCCGACGCGCCGGCCGATGCGCCCGCGCTCGACCCGCGCCACGCGAAGCCCGCCAGGCCCACGCGCCAAAGTCGCGTCGCCGGCGCCGCCGGATCATCGGACGCCGGGTCGCGCGGTCCGCGTGCGGTGGTGGGGACGCCGGTCGGCGTGATCGAGCGCGTCGACGCGCGGGCGTCGTGCCTGTCGCGCAGCGACCGGCGCGGCCGCGAGCACGTCCTGGTCGCCAACTGCGACCAAATCGTCATTGTCGCCAGCGTGGCGCAGCCGCGCCTCAAGCCGCACCTCGTCGATCGCTACCTAGTGGCGGCGCACAGGGGCAACCTGCGGCCGATCATCTGTTTCAACAAATCCGACCTCAGCGAAGTCGACGCCGACTACGAGGACGAGAGCTACGCCGGCCCGCGACTCACGGTTCACGAATTGTACGACGAATACACGCGGCTCGGCTACACGTGTCTGCACACCAGCGCCACCACCGGCGCCGGTATCGACGAACTCCGCGCGGCGCTGCGCGGGCACATCTCGGTGCTCTCCGGTCAGAGCGGCGTGGGCAAGAGTTCGCTCATCAACGCAGTCGAACCGGGGCTTGAACTCGCCGTCGGCGAGGTGAGCGCCGAGAACGAAAAGGGCCGCCATACGACCAGCCACGCGCGGCTGCTGCGGCTTTCGGCGGGTGGGTACGTGGTCGACACGCCGGGCATCCGGCAGTTCGATCTGTGGGCGGTCGCGCCCGGCGAGCTGGAGGCGTATTTCATTGAGTTTGTGCCGCTGGTCGCGCAGTGCCGCTTTTCGGATTGCTTTCACGACCAGGCGGAAGGCTGCGCCGTTCAGGCGGCGGTCGAGGCCGGCGAGATCAGCGCCCGGCGCTACCTGAGCTACGTGAAGATGCTCGGCGAAGTGGAGCAGAAGCAGCGGGATTGGGAGTGAAGGGGGCGGCGCGCGGATTGTGTTCTGCGGATCGACGCGCGCCGCGGGGCGGGCCGATCGGAGCCGCGGGCGCGAGCCCGCGATTTGGAGCGATACGAGCACAGCGTGACGCGCGGCCTCGTATTCACCGGAATCGCTGGCTTGCGCCCGCCACTCAGGCCGTGCAACGACGGCAGTCGCGGGCTTGCGCCCGCGGCTCTGATTCCGGCGCTCCCTCCCGTGCGGCGGACGTGCGTCCCTGTTCTGCACCTGCTACCAGTTTCCGGTTCCCTGTTCCCTCCTCGCTGTTCGGTGCCCCTCACGGCTGCGCGATCAGCAGCTCCACAAATGGATCGATGTCGAAGTTGTTGAGCAGGCCGTCTTCGTTCACGTCGCCGAGGATGCGGCCGACTTCGGCGGGGATGTGGTAGCGCGCCTCATACGCCGCCCCGTCGCTCAGCGCCAGCACAAACGCGTCG
>JBFXAM010000020.1:0-51587 GCA_050184295.1 Phycisphaerae bacterium
CCGCAGGTCGGTATTGCCGCGCCGGCCTTTCTGCTGGAGTTGCCGCTGCACGCGGGCAAAGACAACGTCGGGGACGATCGCCCCGTGCTCGCCGACGTACACCTCATCCTTGTGGCGGGTCTTGCCGAGGTACACGACGCTCGTGAGCAGGTCGTGCAGCCGGCACTTGTCGAACGGCAGCCCGCCACGCTGGCGGCCGTCGCGTGTCATCCACGCCTTGTTCCGCCAGCCGCGCCGCTCGAGTTCGGCCACGACCGGCAGAAGCGCGCCGAGTTCGACGTAGAGCTCGAAGATCTGGAGGACGCGGGCGGCCTCGGTCGGATTGACGACGAGCTTCGGACTGGGACCGGACCGGTCGACGTCGTAGCCCAGCACCGGCGTCCCGCCGGTCCACTTCCCGCGCTGGCGCGACGCCGCGATTTTGTCGCGGATGCGCTCACCGATGATCTCGCGTTCGAATTGGGCGAACGAAAGCAGGATGTTGAGCGTGAGCCGACCCATCGAGCTGCTGGTATCGAAGGCCTGCGTGACGCTCACGAAGGCCACACCGTGTTCCTCGAATACTGTCATCATCCGCATGAAGTCGGCGAGCGACCGGCTGAAGCGGTCAATTTTGTAGACGACCACCGTTTCGACCTTGCCGGCCTCGATGTCGGTCAGAAGGCGCTGGAGCGCCGGCCGGTCTGTGTTCCCACCGGTGAAGCCGCCATCGTCATACCGATCGGCCAGGCACAGCCATCCTTCGTTTTTCTGGCTCGCGATGTAGGCCTCGGCCGCCTCGCGCTGCGCGTCGAGCGAGTTGAATTCCTGCTGGAGACCTTCGTCGCTGCTCTTGCGCGTGTAGATGGCGCAGCGCGTCGCGGGCGTAGTCGCGGGTTTCTTCGCGCTGGTTTGGCGCCGGCTCACGGCTTGCCCTCGATCTGGAAGAAGCGGAACCCGTTCATGTGCGAGCCGGTGATCGCCTTCGCCACGGCCGTCAGCGACGGGTACCGCTCGCCGACGTACTCGAAACCGTCGGCCAGCACCGTCACGGTGAGCGTTCGGCCCTTGTACTTGCGGGTGATCGCGGCGCCGACGGGCGGGAGCCGCGGATCAGAGGGGCGACCGGGGGGCTCAGTGCGCGTCGCGGGCGGCACCGGGTTCGCCGAAATCCCGCCCCGTGGCGGCGTGACGCGAACGTCGGCTACGTCGGCGAGTTCCTCGGCGCGCCGGAGCGCCCGTTCGGAAAGCCCGCCCTCGGCGTTGGCCTGGAGCCGCCACGCGATGCGACGAATCAGATACTGCTTGTGGCGGCTGCGAACGGTCTCGCCGAAGACCTCGGTATATCGCTGCTGGAGCTGCCCGACCGTCATCTGCTCGAGCGCCGCGAGCTCCTTGGCAAGGTTCAGTTTCATGCATCGTCTCCGTCGGCCCGCATCGTGAACCCGCGGGTACCGTCAGACACACTGAGCCTCGTTTCGCGGGAAAGCTCAAGGGGATTTTCGGCGGCGGGCGCAGATTTCTGAGCATCGACGAGTCTGGTCAGTTTCGCCTGCCGGCGCTGGCGAATGACGCCGCGCGCGAGAATCGATGCGACTTGTTGGCGGCGTTCGGATGGATCGAGCGGCGCCTCCGTGCGCGTCGGCATGGGCAGACTCCTTGTCCGATCCTGCGTCACGCATAACGCGCGGGTCGAGACTTCTGCCCGTTATGTACGCCACTGCCGCGAGGACTAGCCCGCGATTCGCGATTCGGCGCCGCAACTCGATGGTTGCAGAAGGCCGTTGACGTCCCAACAGCCCAGCAGCGAAAAAGGCGCCCACAGATATGGATGCGGCATTAAATCGCGCGTTTTCTTGCTTGCTACTTTGAGGGCGAACGCGGCGTCGGCCTTGACCCGAAGTTCGTCATAGAAGAAACCCGTCGTGACAGTCGCGGCCTCGCCGTGAATTGGCCAGTTCGTGAGGATTGCTCCCAGGAGCCCTGCGTGATCGTAGTCGACCAGCGAACCAACAATCTCAGTGCCGACGGCCTCTCCGAATCCGGTGAGGCAGGCTGCCGTGAAGAGAAAAGACGGGGGTCCGGAGATTCCTCGGTACTCGGCACTCGAAAGGACTTCGTGGTTCGCCAGCACAATGCCCGACGTGCTGGTATCGCCGGTCCACAGTCCATGACCACGGAAATGGCACCAACAACCGCTGGACAGCGACGCGATCAGTCGATCGAGCGTAGCGGCATCCTCCTTAAGCTCAGTTGTTGCGAATACGCGGGCCAGGTGTCGGAACTCGGAATCGCCGCCGCGATTCCGGTTCACATCTCCGTCCGGCCCGAAGCAGGCAAGACTAGCCGGCCTGCTGGCCAATACGGATCGACGATCAAGCAGGCGAATCAGCTCCGTGGAAGCCGTAACGACTGAGAGTGACCAAGGTTCATCGAGTATTGCTCCGGCGTTACAGATCAGCGCAGAATATGGAAAACGCGCAAAAAGTGGATCGACGCAAAGAATCACGTGCTCGACGCGGTGCGCGCGGAATTGCACAAGCATCTCGTCTGGAAAGAACAGCGCTCCGAGCCGCTTGAGGTCGGGCTCAAGTTCCGTCGCCCACTCTCGCAGCTGCGTGCGCGCCCCATCATCGATCGTCGACGGCGCCGATGGAAGTACCATCGCACACCGTTGGCCATGACGGATGATTGCATCGAGAGCGGCCTGACACTCACGAGCGATGTCAGACGCGCGCTGCCGTCCGCGAAGGTCGCACCCTGTCGCGTATGTCGGCGCTACGGGCAGTTGAGTGTAGGCCGCACCGAGGACTGTCTGGGTGGTACCGACAATGACGAAGCCCATCATGAGCTGGTTGCCGTACATCGCGAATTGATCAACCAGCGCAATGACCCGTCCCTGCGCTATCGCCTTGAACGCTGCTTCCACCAGTAAGAAATTCGCAACGGGCACTCCTCCGTCCGCTGCTTGGCGCAGCTCAGGATCTTGGTGCGCGAGAAACTCGGAATTGGGCGCGCCCGTCACCAGGCGTATGCGACCTTTCATCATCGCGAGGGTTCCAAGCAAGGTGAACTTGTCGTTGCGTATCCCAGCCAAGTCACATTTCGTGACGGTGTGATTGACTAGTTGTTCAGAAAGGTCAGCGAGACGGCCTTTCTCCGCCACAGCCGTGTTCCACACCTCGGTTGAAGCAAACGTTGCAATGTCCGAGGTCTGAGCAGCGAGCTCGACCCACTTGGACCGCTCCTCGGGCCGTTCAGTCGCGACCTTGAGGTACGCCCTCGACAGATCGTCCGCAGCAGACCACAGCCCAGATTGGTTCTCGTGATCCCGGAACACCTCCATCGCTGCGTGGAGATATCGAATGCCCGTATTGTTGTCGCCGATGGTTCGGTATGCATTTCCGATGCAGTGCATCGCGATTGCGACCTTATCCTCACGTCCAGCCGCTTCATAGCTCTCCGCCGCCAATTCGTAACTGTTGATGGCGTCGTCGACGTGGCCGAGCATGCTGTGACAGATGCCCGCATTTATTGCCGCATTACCGCGCTGGAAGATCGTGGTTGGCCCCGATGCCCGAATGGCGCGCTCGAAGTGCTCTAGCGCCGACGCAGCGTCCGCATCACGAACCAAATGCACGTTTCCGACCAGAAGTTCGCGCCCAGCATTGATCAGTTCAACCACGGGCCCTGTGACTAGCGGCGGAACGGTTGCGGCTGCAGCGAGTTCAAGGCACTGCTGAAAGTCGCGCTGCTCGAAGCATAGACTCGCACGCTCAAGCTCAACGAGCGCAAGCGCTGCGACTCGATAGTCCAATCCCTCGACCGCTAAGGCGTCAATTCCGGCGCCGAGCGCCGAGAGTTCGTCCCACGGACGCGCAACATCACCCTTTTCGCGCCGGCTCTGAAATGATGTAAGCTGACCCAGCCAGCGTTCAAAGCTCGGGCTCATTGATCACCTTGGCGCAGCAAGCGCGGTGCATCGTACCTGCCGCTCCAGCACCTTCGCACAGAGCCGGTTAGATAACCCGCCGGTCGCAATTTCGATACTCGCGCGCCGGGGCATCGCGAAACCGACATAACCCGAGACTTTTCTTTCGCGACTCGTCGGCGGGTTATGACAGCGCGAGACATCCGGCCGCCAGGCGCGTTAACCCCGCGGTCGGCGACGCGCAGAGACTCAGAGACTTCCGGCCGGAAGGCGCCGCCGGCGCGGCGAGACGACCCGATCGGAGCGCGCGAGACTGCGGCGCCGAGAGACCCGGCCATGATCCGGACAGCGATAAACCCTTGCGGAATCTGGCGATAGAAACGACAACGCCCAGGCGTCTCTGCCCGGGCGTCGTGCGTTAACCACTCGGTCGGCCGATTTCGATACGGCCGGTCAACTAGCGGGGGCAGGACTCGAACCTGCGACCTCCGGGTTATGAGCCCGACGAGCTACCAACTGCTCTACCCCGCAGCAGATTTCTTACTCTATCCGTCCCGCTACAACCGTCAAGCGCCAAGCCGCCGATTCTTGTTCGGCCGCACGTCCCGCGCGGCGGTGTGAAGCCCCCGCGCCGGTCGGTTCAGCAGCCCGTTGAATGACTCGCGATGTCACGCCGCGCGGAGCCCCGGGCGCTGGTTGGCGCGCGATTGAGCTGTGACCAATCCTCGTTGAGCTATTACCGAATCTCGTTGATGGCCGGCTGAAAAAGGCGGCGCACTCGCTCGGGGCCTGTTCGAGGTTCCGAGCCGACCACGATGGGCAGAGGACTACGCCGATGCGTCCGGGTAACGAAACTGCTGCGACGATTCCAGCGCCCAGTCGGAATGTTCTGGCCGCGATTCTGCGTGACGCGGCCCAGCGGATGCGGGCGCAGGCCATCGACGCCGAGGTAGACGACTGGATCGCGCGGCACGCCGAGTCGAAGGACGAACGCGGCCGGCAGCTCGTGGTCGGTAACGGCGATCATCCGACGCGGATGTTGGTCACGGGTGCCGGGACGGTCAAGGTGTCGCATCCGCGGGTGCTGGATCGGCGGATCGCCGGCCCGCGCCAGGTCGCAGTGCGCCCGGCCGAGCCGTCCTGGAGGACGTGGATCCGGAGGGCCGGCCGCTGGAAACGATCCACTCGTCGATTCTGCCGCCGTACCTGCGGAAGACCAAGGCCATCGCCGAGCCGATCCCGTGGGTGGATCAGAAGGGCGTCAGCACCGGCGCTTTTGTGGACGCATCGCAGGCACATCGGCCCCGCCGCACCGAGGGTAGCGGCAGCCGCGTGGCCTGCCTGGCGATGGTGTTCACGGTGTGTAAATCGGCCGCCAGAACCTGGCGACTGCTCACGGGCGCCAAGCTGCTGCCGGACGTGATCACGCGCATGAAGTTCGTCAACAAAGAAAAGGCCGCGAAGTCCGGCGCCTGAGTACGACGCCATCAACGACATTTGACAATAGCTCGTGCAACCGTTCGGCAGGGCACACTCGATCCCAAATGAATCGATTGCAGAGATCGGAATGTTAACACATGAGGGTTACATTGACGCCTCAGGCCTCTGCAATCGAATCCGTGTTCACCCACCTCCCCGGCCGCGGATCGTAGTATCGATTTCCCCAGTAGCCGAAGCCGCGTTCGACGTCATCGTATTTGGTACTGAACCGGATCGGGTTTGTCAGGGTGACGGCGCTCGGGGAGTGTACGATATTGCCATAGGGATCGTATTCACAACGACCGACGACGTGATCGTCGTGCCGCTCGCCGGCTGTTTCGCCGCAGTAGCTGGTGTCGCCGCCGAGGAGTCGCATGACGTTGCCGCGCGCGTCGTGGCAGGGCCAGAAGTCGCCAGATTCGGATGTTGAGGGATCGGCGGCGTCGACGTCGATCGCGAGCGGGCCGCTGATTCCGCCGGTGGCGTGCAGACCGGACACCGGCTGGAAGCCGGTGCCACTGAATCCAGTGCCCGCACCGCCGTTGAGGCCGCCCAAGTCGAGGCCCCACGTGTATTGCCGCAGGACGGCGTCGCTGTTCAGCGCATCCAGTCCGAGCAGCAGGTTCCACACATCATACAAGAACCGCTGCCGGCTTGTCGTTGTGTAGGCCGGCGTGCCGGTGTTGCAGATCCCGACTTTCGTCTCGATTCGCCGGTTCATATAGTCATACACAAATGTCAGCCGCTTGAACCTGTTCGGCGCGCCGCCGCTGCACGCATCGGGGTAGAGGCTATCCCAGAACCTCGCGAAGTCGCAAATGGAGCACCCGCACATGCGAGATTCACCGGGAAAGACGACGCTGTCGCTGTGCGTAATTACCGGAGTTATCACGTTCTGGGATAGGTTCCAGTCAACCTTCATCAGCCGCTTCTCGGCGTCCCATTCGAACCGCAGCCCGCGCCGGAGTTCAATCCGATCGAACCCATCTGGCTGGACCTGCACGCCGACGTCACCGGCAACCATCGCGGCAACTCCATCGACGAACTGATGCGCGAGATCGGCGACGGTCTCAGCCACCAGAACCAGACCCGCTCACGCCCCCAAACCAGAGCGGTCGCGTGAGGGTGAATAACGGTTCAGGCTTCGGCTGCCGCCCGGAGCAGGTCGAAGAAGAACGCGAAGAGCTGTGCAAAGAAAACGTACAATAGGTTTGTCAGAATCACCGTCGGTCTCCTTCACTTGATCGTCATCGTCGTCATGCAGCAGCCTGCTGCATTCGCCATATCTGGAACTGCTTGGCGACGAGGAAGATCACCGGGTAGATCAACAACTCCATCAGGAAGCTCGTCAGCAGCCCGCCGAACATGGGGGCGGCGATGCGCTTCATCGTGTCGGAGCCGGTCTCGGTGCCGATCATGATCGGCAGCAGGCCGATCATCGTCGTCGCGACCGTCATCGTCTTGGGCCGAATGCGCAGCACGGCGCCCTCGTGGATGGCCGCTTTGAGGTCGGACAGCGAGTTCAGTCGCCCCTCGGCCTTCCAACGATCGAAGCTGTTGTGCAGATACAGCAGCATGACCATGCCGGTCTCCGCGTCGAGCCCGGCCAGCGCGATCAGCCCGACCCAGACCGCGAGAGACATGTTGTACCCGGCCAAGTACATGAACCAGACCGCGCCGACCAGGCTGAACGGCACCGCGAGCAGGACGACACAGGTATCAAGCCAACTCCGGTGCGAGAGGTAAAGCAGCAGCACGATCACGATGAACACGAACGGGATCGCGATGGCCAGCCGACGATTGGCGGCCTCGATGTACTCGTACTGCCCGGACCAGACCAGGTTGTACCCGGGCGGGATGCTCACCCGCTCGGAGACGAGGCGTTTCGCGCGCTCGACCCAGCCGCCGATGTCTGATGTGGTCAGGTCGACATAAATCCACGCCGTCTTGCGGGCGTTCTCGCTCTTGATCATCGGCGGGCCGGGCTCGATGCGGATGTCGGTCAGTTGCGCCAGCGGCACCTGCGCGCCGCCGGGCGTCGCGACCAGCGTGCGGCGCAGGGCGGGGATGTTGTCGCGCAGCTCGCGCTTGTAGCGCAGATTGACCGGATAGCGCTCCAGTCCTTCGACGGTTTGCGTGATGTTCATGCCGCCGAGGGCCGTGAGGATCACGTCCTGCACGTCGGCGATGCGCAGGCCGTAGCGGGCGATTTCATCGCGGTTGATGTCGAAATCCACGTAGAGGCCGCCGACGGTCTTTTCTGGATAGGCGCTGAGCGTACCGGGAAGTGTTCGGACTTCGGCCGCAATCTGCTCGGCGAGCTGCCCGAGGGCCGCGAGGTCGTCGCCCATGATCTTGATGCCGACCGGCGTTTTGATGCCCGTGCTGAGCATGTCGATGCGCGTTCGGATCGGCATCGTCCAGGCGTTGGTCACGCCGGGGAAAGCCACGATGTCGTCGAGGCCGGGAACGTCGGTGCCGTCCGGCTCCTTCCAGCCGTAGGAGAGTTCATCGACGGTGATGCTGCGCTCCTCCGGCCACCAGTAGGTGAGGCTCGACCACGTCTTGAGCCAGCCGGGCATGAAGCCGAACCAGCGGTCGAAATGGCGCTTCCGCCACTTGCGGCGGTCGGGCTCCAGCATGATGGTGGTCTCGATCATGCTGAGCGGAGCGGGGTCGGTCGCTGACTCGGCGCGGCCGATCTTTCCGAAGACGTGATGCACTTCCGGCAGCGACTTGATGAGCGCATCCGTCTGCTGGAGCAACTCGCGGGCCTTGGTGATGCTGATGGCCGGGTCGGTCGTGGGCATGTAGAGCAGGTCACCCTCGTCCAGCGGCGGCATGAATTCGCTGCCGATCTGCTGACTGAGCCGCAGGAACGGCAGCTTGTCGGCGATGACCTGGCGGCCCCAGATGTACTTCTGGAGTGGAAGAATCGCGCTGAACACGACCACTGCCGCGATCAGCAGCGTCAGATACTTGCCCTTCATCGCCGCCCAGAAGAACGGCTCGTAAATCTTCTGAAGGAGGCGGCTGATCGGGTTCGTTTGTTCGTTGGGGATGCGGCCGCGAATGAAGTACACCATCAGGACCGGAATCACCGTCACGGCCAGGATCGCGGAGGCGCCCATCGCAAAGGTCTTCGTGAACGCCAGCGGCTTGAACATCCGGCCGCTCTGCTCGCCGAGCACGAAAATCGGAAGAAAGCTAACGGTGATGATCAGGAGGCTGAAGAACAACGTCGGGCCGACTTCTTTGGCCGCGTCAATGATCACCTGCGTGTGTTTCTCGCGCGACAGACGCCGCGCGCCCGCCTCAGCTTTGGCGCGCTCGTAATGCTTGTGTGCGTTCTCGACCATCACGATCGAGCTGTCGACCATGGCGCCGATGGCGATCGCGATCCCTCCGAGGCTCATGATGTTGGCGTTGATGCCCAGCGCGTGCATCATGATCAGACTCGCGAGCACGCCGGTCGGAAGCACGAAGATCGCCACGAGCGCGCTGCGCACGTGCAGCAGAAAGATCACGCAGACGATCGCGACGACCGCCATTTCCTCGATCAGCTTGACTCTCAGCGTGTCGACCGAGCGCTGAATCAACGCCGAGCGATCGTACTCGGTGACGATGTCGACTCCGGGCGGCAGCCCGGGCCGCAAGTCGTCGACCTTTTTCTTGACATCGTGGATCACCTTGAAGGCATTCTCGCCGTAGCGCATGACGACGATGCCGCCGACGACTTCGCCCTCGCCGTTCGCCTCGGCCAGCCCGCGGCGCAGATCCGGGCCGAGTTGTACGGTCGCGATGTCCTGAAGGTAGACCGGCGTCCCGTCGGGATTGGCGCGGATGACCACTCGCTTGAGGTCAGCGACGCCTTGGGCCGCGCGCGCTCGCCACAGCGGCGTCCCGTCGCGACGCGACTGCTCGATCTGCTCACGCGTCAACTGGGCCAGGTAGCCCTTGCCGCGGACCATATACTCGGTCTCGGACATCTCGAGCACGCGTCCGCCGACATCGACGTTTGACACCTGGATGGCCTGCTTGACCTGGCTGAGCGGGATGCCGTAGGCCAGCAGACGATCCGGGTCGACGACGACCTGGTATTGGCGGACGAACCCGCCGACCGGCGCCACTTCGGCGACGCCTTCGAGGGCGGTCAGTTCGTAGCGCAAGTACCAATCCTGCACGCTGCGCAATTCCGAGAGATCGAATTCGGCGAGCTTGAGCTCGGTCTCGCCGTCCCAGGGGCAGGTTCCACCGTGGTCGAAGCTGCGCACGCGTTCGAGCCGGCCGCGGATCGCCTCGGGCGCATCCTCCCGGCGCGCGTACCAGCGCCGGCGATCCGCGGGTGCATCGTGCGCGGCGCGCGGATCCTCGATCTCGCACGGATCGTAGTACATCCCGTCGGGATGCTCCGGACAGTAGTACCCATTGCGAACTGTGTACTCAAAGACCCACCCAACGCCGGTGGCGTCCGGGCCGAGCTGCGGCGTGACGCCCTTGGGGAGTCTGTTCGCGACGTAATTGAGGTACTCCAGCACGCGCGAGCGCGCCCAGTAGATGTCGGTGCCGTCCTCAAAGATGATGTACACGAACGAGTTGCCGAACATCGAGTAGCCGCGCACGACCTTCGCGTACGGCACCGCGAGCATCGCGGTCGTCAGCGGGTAAGTGACCTGCTCCTCGACGACCTGCGGCGCCTGTCCCGGATACTCGGTGAAGACGATGACCTGCACGTCGGACAGGTCGGGGATCGCATCCAGCCGAATGTTGTAAATCGTCCACACGCCGCCGGCCACGACAAAGCCCGTCAGCAGCAGAACGAGCAGCCGGTTGCGGGCGCAGTACTCGATGATCCTGGCTACCACGTGACGCGACCCTCTCACTTGACGCCGGTCTGCTTGCCGCACTTGAGCATCTTGAAACCGTAGAACGGGTTGGCCATGTCCCGATCCGTCTGAAGCCAGTCTCCCTTGGTCATCGGACAGTGGAAGATGTAGATGGTCGGGTACTGGTCTTTGCTGGGCCGCACGTGCTCGACCAGCACGGACATCGCATCGCTGAGTCCGACGAACGTAACACGGTCGTCGTCGAGGCTCTTTCCGCTTAGTTTCAGAGCCGCTGCGCGAAGCGTCCGCACGGCCTGGCCGAACTTCGACGGGAGCTTCGAGGCCGGATCATCAAGATGCGTGAGGATCTCGTCGGCCGCCCCCACCAGCCCCAGTGCGTGCAGTGCGACCTCCTTGCCGCTATCGGAGGCGAAGCGCTTCTGGATAGCCAGGTAGTGCTCCATCAGGTAGTCGACCTGAACGGCGATGACGGCCGGCGCGCCCGCCGGCCGGGGAACGCTGTGGGCCGCCACGAGCTGCATGCCGCAGATCGAGCATGTTCCGCGCGCGAACGATGTCTCCCTCGGGTGCATCGGGCACACAAACCCGCCGGGCGACGGCGTGGCCCCAGCGTGCGCGAGCTTTCCTTTTGCCCACGCAACGGCGTCGATTGGCTTGAGCTTCATACCACACACGGGGCAGTCGCCAAGTTCCCGCGAAAACTGCCAGCACTCCTCCATCGGGCAGACATAGCGCGCGTCGCGGGGGATTTCTGGCGCGGCGGGCTGACTGGCGGCTTGCGCCCGTTCGCTCGTCGGCGCCAGGTCGGCGGCGCAGATCGGGCACTTCCCTGGCCGGTCGCTGTGCGCGAGCGGATGGACGGGGCAGCGGTACGCCGCCGTCTCCGCAACCTCGGGATGCGCGGGCACATTCTGCTCGGCCACCGCGGGCGCGAGCCAGACGCTTCGATATGGCGCCAGCTTGCGACCGCATTTGGAGCAGGCGCTAGCCTGCGCGCTGATCTCGTTGGCATGCTTCGGATCAGGACACGTGTACATGACCTTGAACGGTTCGAGATTTTGGCCGCAGCGCGGGCAGTCGGCCTGCGTCTTGGAGAACACGTGCTGATGCACCGGGCACGTGTAGGCGACCTCGGCGCCGCCCGCCGCGCGGCGCGCTTTAACCCAATCCAGTTCATCGAGCGACTTGAGCTTCATGCCGCACCAGGGGCACTTTCCGTCCTCGGGCGAGAAGTACGCTCCCCGGTGCGCCGGGTCCGACTCGTCCGGGTGTGTCTCCATCGGACACGCAAACCGGGCATCGTCCGGTGCGCCGGCGGCGCTGGGCTGCGACTCCGGCGAAGTCTGAGCGCTCGCCACGGCGATGAATGCCGAAAGCCCGGCCAGGCAGGCAAGAATCGAGATCGTGTATCGCACGGTGAGTGCCTCGCTTTCAGTGCACGTGGCCGGTCGGCGCGGGCTTCTCGCGTTCGGACGGCATGTCGTGCCCCATGTGGTCGGACATCGGCGCTGACGCCTGCGATTTGAGCATCTTGGCGATCGCTTCTTTGAGCTTGCTCTCCGCGTCGAGCAGGAATTGGCCGCTGGTGACAACGCGGTCGCCTTCGTCCAGGCCGTACTGCACTTCGACCATCCCGTCCTCTGCCTCGACCCCGGTCTGAATCTCGCGCGGCTGGAACTTGCCGTCGCCGAGGTCGAGGAACGCGACCTTGCGCGTGCCGGAGTCGATGAACGCCTCGCGCGGGATCAGCAGCGCATTGCGGTCAAGGTCGGCGCGCAGCGTGACGTTGGCGTACATCGCGGGCTTCAGTTCGAGCGTCGGGTTCTCGAACTCCAGCCGCACCTTGATGACGCGCGTCTGCTTGTCGAGATACGGGTAGATGTACGTGACTTGACCGACGAACTCGCGGTTCGGAATGTAGGGCAGCGACATGCGCGCTTCCTGCCCCACGCGAACCCAGGGCAACTGGTACTCGTAGATGTCGACGTAGACCCAGACCTTCGCCAAATCCGCGATTGCATAAAGCCGCATGCCCGGCGTCAGGTACATGCCCTCCAGCGCCATCTTCTCGGTCACGATGCCACGGGCCGGCGAATGGATGGTGAGCGTCTTCTGAGTCTCGCGCGTCTGGGCGAGCTGCTCGACCTGGTCGTCCGAGACATCGTAGTACTTCAGCCGGGTGCGGGCGGCATCGACCAGTCGGCGAGATTGGTCCAGGGCTTCGGGGATACTGCTCTCCGACAGGCGCTCGACGCCTCGCAAGGCCGCGAGAAACTCCTCCTGCGCCGAATAGAGCGCCGGCGCGTAGACCTCGAAGAGCGAATCGCCTTTCTCGACCTGCACGCCGGTCTGGTCCACGTGCAGCTTCTCGATCCAGCCCTCGAATTTCGTGTTGACGAAGAACAGCGTTTGCTCGTCGTAGTCCACGCGGCCGACCGTGCGGATCGCCTTCACCAGCGGGCCGCGCGAAAGCGTCGCGGTGCGAACGCCCATGTTCTGGATCGTGACCGGGTCGATCGTGATCGTCGTGCCCGTCGCCGGCTGAGTTTCGTCCGCGTAGACCGGCACAAGGTCCATGCCCATCGGATCCTGGCCGGGCCGGTCGGAGACGAAGTCCGCGTGCATCGGGCTGCGCCAGTACAGCACCTTGCGCTCCTGCGGGCCGCCCGCCGCGCCGCCGCCGTCATCACCGGCGCGCAGCGGCGTGAGCTTCATGTGGCAGATCGGGCACTCGCCCGGTCCCTTGTGAATGACGTTTGGATGCATCCCACAGGTGTAAAGCTGCTCCGCGTCGGCGGCCGACTGCTCAGGCGCTTTTCCGACACCCACGCGCGTCGCCGTCCAGAATCCCGCGGCGCCGCCAAGACCAAGCATCACGATGCTGACGATCACCCGGGCGAGGACACGCGCCGCACGAGCCCATCGAAACTTGGATTGACCCCGTGTCATGTTCCGCCTCCCGCTTCGGAAAGGCTCAAGCCGATCGCCGCTTCCAGGTCCGCCACGCTGCGCTCGAGTTCCCCGATCGCGCGGTGAAATTGAACCGTGAACATGAGCCACTTCTGCCAGTTGTCGATGACGAACAGGAAGTCGCTGTCGCCGGCCGAGTACGACGCCCGCGAGACCTCGTAAGCCTGCTGCGCCTGCGGGATGATCGTGTCCTTGAAGATCGCGGCCAGCTCACGCTGTGCCTGCACGCGCGACAGCGCGTCTTCGATCTCGAAGTTCACGCGGTTCTTGGCTGCGACGTACTCGTGCTGCGTCGCCAGCCGACGGCTGTTCGCTTCGCGGATGCCGGCTTCGATCTTCTCGATCCAGAGCGGGATGTTCACGCTCAGCGTGATCGCCCAGTTGTCCGTCCCCGACTCGCTCATGCGGTTGACCGCGGGGACCATCCCCGTGGTCGGGTTTGGCGGCGGAACGAACGCCGCGCGCGGACGCATGTACATCCACTCGAACCCGATCGTGAGATCGGGCCAGTAGGCTAATCTCGCAAGCTCGACACCCTGCCGGTCGCGTTCAAGCTGCTGCTTGAGGCGCTGCAAGTCCGGATTGTGCTTCGCCGCCGCCGCAAACAACGCATCGATCTGCACATCGACGGAGCGGACGTCATACTCATCCAGCGTGGGAATCGGCGTCGCGGGAGAGCGGTTCATCACCCGATTCAGCATGGCGACCGCCGACTGACGCTGCTGTCGCAACTCGACGAGCTGGCTCTCCAGATTCGAAAGCTCCACTTGGGCGCGCAGCAGGTCGTCCTGCCGCCGGCGCCCGGACGCGACCTGTGCCCGGGCCGCATCGATCAGACCGCGCAGCAGGTCCTGGTTGGCGAGATCGATCTCGATCGTGCGGTCAACGATGTAGATGCGGAAGTACGTCCGCTTCACGTCGGCGATCACATTGAGGCGCTGCCGCTGAAGCGCCGCGATCGCGATGCGCGTCTCCTGAAGGGCGACCCGTCCGGCACGGTCCAGCTTTTCCGGCGCCGGGAACCTCTGCTGAATGCCCAGGTTTAGGTAGTTGTCGCCTTCCGCCGTCCGCACTGGCTCGGGCAAGGTCCGCGTCATGAGCATCGGGTCCGGAAGTGCTGTGACCTGCGGAACACGCGCCGCCCGCATGCGGACCAGCTCTTCCGCGGCCGTGATCTCGGGGTTCTGCTCCAACGCGATCCCGATGAACTCGCGCAGCGAGCGCGGTTCCGGCGCAGCCGTTCCCGGCGAGGTGCTCTCGATCGGGCGCGTCGCCGCGAGGCGCCTCAGGGGGCGCGTTTCGCGCGTGTACGTCTCGCCGGCTTGCGGGCGCTCCTGGGCGTACCGAGCAAGCGCGGCCGACACATCCCGATCGGCGGTCCGATTCAGAGCGCATCCGCCGCCGGGCATGCCGACGGATAGCGCCGCCCCGACCAAGACTCGTGCGCGCAGTACGCGGGGCGCCAAAAGGCGGCGTTGCGTGGTCATGTGCTGGTCATCCTGGCGTCTCGGTCCCAGCGGGCGTGATCCGTTCCTCCGCCTCGCGGCCGCCGCCCGCACGACCGCGTGCGGTCAAATCCGCGCGGTTGCCGACACGCTCGCGGTCACGACCTACCCGGCGGCAGTGGCACCCGTCGGCCACCGCGCATTCCGTCGATCCACGCGAGGCCGTCAGTCCACTCGTGTAGTGCCTCACTAAAACCGCGACGTATTGGAGCCGCGGAATTCATGTTGCGCAACTGAAGGCCGCGGCTCGGTCCGTGAAGTGATTGCTGTTTTGCGACGCACTACATTAGTGTAGTCGGTCAGACTCGGTGCATCATGGGAAGGGCGGGATGCCTGCCCCACCCTTCCGGATGATGCAAACAGCGTGCCAATTTACACGAGCTTGCTGAACCCGGGCTGCGCTATGGGTGCTTGGGCTCGCCGCGTTCCGTCGGCTTCGACTTCGGATCACCTGCGGACAGTTTTTCGGGGTCGATCGGAACGCCTTGCTCGGCCAGTTTCGACGCGTACTTGGCCGGCTGCTTCAGCAGCTTCTCGCCGCAGCCCGAGCAGCAAAGGTAGATGCGCTGGCCGGTGGGCAGGTCGGTGAACGCGGTCGGATCGATCTTGTCCCCGCTGACCGGGCAGCGCGTCTGATACGTGTAGCATTCCTCGAGCTTGGCGTCCAACCGCCTGTTGTCCGCGTCGGTATTGTCGCGGCTGTCAAATTTGCTCACGCAACGCTCACAGCAGAAGCTGACGGCCTTTCCGCGAGACACGATCTGCGTCTTGCCATCAATCGGATTTCCGCTGATCGGGCATGTCACCTGGACACGCTCCATTTTCTTCAGCGCGTCGCGCTGCGCGGCCACCTTCGTGGCGTACCTGGCCGGCTCCTTCACAAATTTCTTGATGCACGGAGCGCAGCAGAAGTACACCGGCCCCTGCTCCGTCATTGTCTTCACGCTGAAATCCACCGGCTCGCCCATCACCGGGCAGAGCGGCAGCTCCTTGGCCTTGTCGCCTGACTTCTGTTGGTCCGGCTGCTTCTCGCCGTGCGCGTGCTGACCGCCGTGTTCCTGAGCCAGAGCATCGTTGAGTGGGAGTGCCCAAAGAACAATCGCTGCAAGCGCTGCAAAGCCCGTCGTGCGCATCGTCTGGTTCTCCGTCGGGGATCTCGCTCGGCGCAGCCCATCGCCAGCGACGGGCGACACGCACCGATCAGCCTCTTTGATGAGCCGGAGGCGCGCTTTCTTGCGACATGCCGGGAAAACAGGGCTGAACCACTCAGATTCGCGGCGGCCGGCAGGCGGATGCCTGGGGCCAACGCGGCGCCGCGGATCGATTCGTGGATCGGGCCTGGACGCAGGACGACGAGATGGCCGAACACGAGCTTGGAGCTGGCTGTAATCGCGCGAAACGCGCGGTCCGGCCGGCGCTCCATGAGCAAACCAGCGAGCGCGCGTTCCGCTTGCTCCTGCGCATGACCCGTTCCCCGGAAGCAGCCGAAGAACTGGCGCAAGAGACCGATCTCAAGGCCCGTAGCGCGATCGGGACTTTCGATACCCCGTTGGCGGTGGGCGCCTGGCTCGATCGAATCGCGGTAAACGAGGCGCTTCATCCGCATCGGCGCGCGCGACAATCTCCTTCGCGTTTCCGTCGTCCAGCGACGGAACCAGCCTGTAGTCGGGCAGCGGGTCACGCGGCGAAGCGTGGTAGAGCGCGAATGTGTCGGCGTCGATGTTCGCCGTCACGTGCAACGAGCGCCGCGCCGGCCAAGCGATGTCCGCGGCGTCGAGTTCCTGGCGCGTCCAACGGATCGCGATCATATCCTCGGGATGGACTCGGCCGAAGTAGTTCCTCGCGGACAAGCTGGGGCCCGCGTGTCCGCGGCCATGGTGTGAATCAGGACGGTGCATCCGATGGATTCGCGGTGTACTTGATGACCCGCACCTTCTCCAGTGTCACCAGGCCCTCAGTCACCATCTCGTCGATGTGCGGCAGGAGCGTGTTGATCTTCTCCTCGCTGTCGACGATCTCGATGATCATCGGCAGGTCTTCCGAGAGCCGCAGGACTTTCACGGTGTGCAGCCGGCTGTTGGCGCCGAAGCCCATCGGGCCGCGCAGCACGGTCGCGCCCGCCAGGTGCAGCTCGCGGGCTTTCAGCACGATCGCCTCGTAGACCGGCTTGCCGTGCCACCTGTCGCTTTCGCCGATGAAGATCCGCAGCAATTGTGCTTCGCCTTCCAGTCTCATGCATCACACCCCGATCCAGCGTTCGGCCAGTCGATATCCGAGCCACACCGCCATGAAGCCGAGCGTGACGCTCAGCAGCATGTTCATCATCGCCCGTAAGCCCTGCCCCTCGTTGACCATCGAGAACGACTCCCATCCGAGGGATGAGAACGTCGTGAATCCGCCGAGGATTCCGACCGTGAGCCCGACGCGGTATTCCATCCGGATCGGGATGCGCTCGGCGAACAGCATGTTGAGCACGCCGATCGCGAAGCAGCCGATCACATTGACGGCCAACGTTCCGATCGGAAACGTGCCTTTCGTGAGCGCTTGACCCCAGCCCTGCACCAGATAGCGCAGCAGGGAGCCCAGAGCGCCGCCGGCCATCACGAGCGTGAACTTGTTGAGCAGGACATCTTTGATCATGCGCAGGTTCCACTCCGTCGAATGAACGATCAGGACGGCGCACGGCGCGTGGTCCATGATGCGATCCGTCGTCGATCCGATCAGCCAGTGCTTGACCGGGCTGCCGCCGCGACGCCCCAGGGCCGGCAGGCCGTGGCGGTCCTCGTCAGATCGTGTCGGTCCGCGTCGGCGATCCGCGTGAGCAGCTCGGCGGCGTGCCCAATCTGCGTGCGAAACGTGCAGTCCACGCCCGCCCGTTTGGTCTCCTGCTTGCACCGGCCGATCGCTTTGCCGAGCGGGCCGTCGGCCTCGCGGAGCGTTTCGCCCACCTCCAGCTCGGCGGGCTCCGGCGCGCGCTCGGCGGTGAGCGCCAGAACCTCGCCGTCGCTTTGCTTCGCGAGCGTGAACGCCGCCTTCAGCGCGCGTTTCGAAGATTCAGACCCGCCGAATCCGACCACAAGCCGATTGTACCTGTCGCGAAGCTCCTACAGCGGCCGGCTGGCGATCGGCGTGCGTGCTTGCCCGCATCCCGCCGTTCCGCCGGGTCGCGGTGCGCCCCGCAGAATTGGTTGGCGATCCACGTCGGCACGCCGACGCTGGCGATGGCTCCGCGACGTCATGAGTAGGGTAATCGGTGGAATCACCGACACCCTGGCCGCCGGCGACATCACCCTCGCGGCACGGATCCTCTGGCTGGCACTGAAGTTGGCGTGGCAGGAGGGCGTCGCGGCGCTGAGTCGGGCGTGGCTCGAAGCGAAGCGTTTCTTCATTGGAACCGCGCAGATCATGTGGTTCAGTGCGCTGGCCGCGGCGCAGCACATCACGCTGGGGTGGCGTAGGCGTTCTCGCCCGCGAACTCCAATCGTCGCCCGGATCGAGACCACGGCGGCCGGGCTGTCGACGACGTACACGTATGATGTCGACGGCCCGGAGGACGGCGACGACCAGACCCACAACAACTACGACCCGAACTACGCGGAAGGCGAGAAGCCCACGCGGACGGTGAGCGACGTCTACTACGCCAACGCCCACTGCTCGAACATCATCATCCGCGACGCGGAAGACCTCGACGCCAAGAATCAGCAGATCGCCCGCGGCCTCGCGCTGTATTACGCCAGCAACGGCATGCCCTGGCGGGCGGTCTGGGAAACCGGGTCCGACGACGGCGGCGGCGGGTATGATGAGCACGTGAAGACCGCCGCCGTCGAGTTCCGGTACGACAGCCTGCGCGGGCGCTACCTCCGCCGCGCCGTCGATCCGAACGGCAATTACGTTCCCATCGAAACCGGCATATGGACCGACTACACCGGCGGCGGAACGGGTGATACGGGCGTTCCGCACGGTTCCATGCATGTATCTCGGTGGTGCTCCACTACAATCCGCGAGCGTATCTCTGGATTGGAAGGATCCCGGGCCGATGCACACTCCCGACGATCGACACACGCCCCGCAACTCCACTAACCAGTCGGACGACACACGCGACTCACCGCCGCGGGCGGCTTCCACCGCACCGGCGTCGGCGAGCGCCCGATCTGGCACGAGCCCGACGGGCGGCGCGGTACCGTCGCAGGATGGCGGTTCTGCGGCGGACAACCGCGAAGCCTCGGCGCCGACAGCGCTCTCTGGCGGCGGCGCGACCGCGGTCGGCGGTGCGAAGACGGAGCGGCCTGGCGAAGTCATCGGGCGCTACAGGCTCCTTCAGCAGCTTGGCGAAGGCGGCTTCGGCATCGTGTGGATGGCGGAACAGAAAACACCGGTCCGCCGCCGCGTTGCGCTCAAGATCATCAAGCTGGGGATGGACACGCAGCAGGTCATCGCGCGGTTTGAGGCGGAGCGTCAGGCGCTCGCGATGATGGATCACCCGCACATCGCGAAGGTGCTGGACGCAGGCGCGACGGAAACCGGCCGGCCTTACTTTGTCATGGACCTCGTGCAAGGCGTGCCGATCACCGACTATTGCGATCAGCGGAACATGCCATTCCGTGAGCGCCTGAAGCTGTTTGTGCACGTTTGCAGCGCCGTACAACACGCCCATCAGAAGGGCATCATCCACCGCGACCTCAAGCCCAGCAACGTGCTCGTCACCGAGGTCGACGACCAGCCGACCCCGAAGGTGATCGACTTCGGCATCGCCAAGGCGACGCAGGCGCGCCTGACCGAGCAGACCGTTTTCACGGAGATCGGCCAGTTCATCGGCACGCCCGCGTACATGTCGCCGGAACAAGCCGATCCGATCGGCGTGGACATCGACACGCGCAGCGACATCTACTCGCTCGGCGTGCTGCTCTACCAGTTGCTGACGGGCGTGACGCCGTTCGATCCCCGGGCGCTGCGGGCGGCCGCGTTGGACGAGCTCAAGCGGATCATCCGCGAAGACGATCCGCCCCGACCGAGCACGCGGCTGAGCAGCCTGGGCGCGGAGCGGGACACCGTCGCCCGGCAGCGCGCCACCGAGCCGCACCGGCTGCGCACGCTGCTGCGCGGCGACCTCGACTGGATCATCATGAAGGCGCTCGAAAAGGACCGGGCGCGCCGCTACGACACGGCGGACGGGCTGGCGCTGGACATCGAGCGCTATCTCCGCGGGGACGCGGTGGACGCGGCACCGCCGAGCGCCGCGTACCGGGCGCGGAAGTTTGTTCGCCGGAACAGGGGGCTGGTCAGCGCGATGGCGGCGGTGGCGGCGGCGCTGCTGATCGGCATTGCGGGGTTCGCGTGGCAGGCGGCGGTCGCACGGGTGCAGCGCGACCGCGCGGTCGATGCGGAGCAGCAGATCGCGAAACGTGCCCGGGAGCTCGAGAGCGTCGCGGAGTTTCAGGCGGAGATGTTGAGCCAGATTGACGCCGCCGACGCGGGTGCGCGCCTGATGACCAACATCCGCGGGAAGTTCTCCACGGCGCTCGAGAAGATCGGCGGCGCGCCGGACGAGCGCGCGGCGCGCGCGGAGTCGTTCGGACGCGACCTCGCGATGGTGAACGCGACCGACACGGCGGCGGACATGATCGACGGCATCATCCTGAAGCCGGCGATCGCGGCGATCGACAAGCGCTTCGCGGAGCAGCCGCTCATCGATGCGACGCTGCGGACAAAACTGGCGGGGCAGTATCGCACGCTCGGGCTGAGCGATCCGGCATTGCTGCTCGCGCAGCAGGCGCTCGCGACGCGCGAGCGGCAACTCGGCGCGACGCATCCGGATACGCTCGTATCGCTGGCGGCGGCCGCCGACTTGCTGGCGCGCGTCGGCCGTCTGGACGAAGCCGAGGCCGCGTACCGAAAAGTCTTTGACGAGCGCGTGCGGTTGTTCGGCGAGAACGACGAGCGGACACTGCGCGCCATGGCCAACCTCGGCAACCACTACCGCGCCGCGGGCCGGCCGAACGACGCCGAACCGCTGCTCCGGACGGCGCTCGAAAGAGAACGCCGCGCTCTCGGCGACAAGCATCGCAGTACGCTGATTACGATGAACACGCTCGGCTACCTCTGTATGACGCAGGGCAAGTATGCCGAAGCCGCGGCGCTCTGGCGCGAGGCCTACGAGACCGGCCGGGCCGCGTTCGGCGATGACGACCGCGACGTGATGGTATGGATGGCGAACCTGGGCGCGGCGTTGCGCGACCAGGGGGATCTCGCGGGCGCGGAGCCGTATCTTCGCCGCTCCATGGAAGAGCATCGACGCGTGTACGGCGAGGACCACCCCGGCACGATTCTCTCCATGGGGATCCTGACGACGCTGCTGATGTCGCGCGGCTCTTTGGACGAAGGCGAGCTGCTGTGTCGAGACGCGATCGCGCGGGCGGTTCGTGTACTCGGCCCCGAGCATCCCGTGACGCTCCAGGAGCAGTCACGCCTGGGCGTGATCCTGCTCCGGATGAACCGGCTCGCCGAGGCCGAAGCCGTGACGCGACGAGTACTGGAGGCGCAGCGGCGCATTCGGGGCGCGATGCACGCGGAAGCGATCAGCGCCGCCGGGGCCGTCGGCAGCGTGCTGGAGAACCAGGGGCGCTACGCCGAAGCCGAAACGCTCGTGCGCGAGGCACTCGACGCCGCGCGGCACACGCTCGGGAACGAGCATCGCGACACGCTGATGCTGGTGTTCCGGCTCGGCGGGCTGCTGCTGCGCCAGAATCGGCTCAACGAGGCTGAGCCGCTGATTCGCGCGGCGGCCGACGCGCGGCGGCGAATCGCCGGCGAGGACCATCCGGAAACGCTGATCACGCTGACCAACCTCGCGCGGCTCCTCGATCTGCAAGGTCGGCTGGATGAGGCGGAGGCGCTTTATCGCGAAGTGATGGAAAAATACAAGCGCGTGCTCGGCGCGGACCGTCCGGACACGCTGGCCGCGATCTCCAATCTCGCCGGCACACTTCGCAAGCTGAAGCGGCCGGCGGAAGCCGAGCCGCTGTACCGCGAGGCGCTTGCCGGTTTCGAGCGCATCCATGGCGACGAGCATGCGTATACGGCAATGGTTCGCGATCTGCTCGGCCGAGCACTGACCGATCTCGAGCGGTACGCCGATGCGGAGATGCAACTGGCGGCCGCCCAGCGCGTCGGCACAAAGTCGGAAGGCTTGTCCGCAACCTGGCGGCGGCAGAACCTGGAGGCGCTCGTCAGGCTGTACGAGGCGTGGGACCAGGCCGAGCCGGACAGCGCCCGCGCGGCGAAGACGGCGGAGTGGAAGGCGAAGCTGGACGAATTCAAGGCGTCGACGCAGCCGGCGGCGGCGTCCGGCGCGGCGCCACGACCGTAGCTCGAACCGGATCGCCGGCAGCGTGCGAAGCCGGCCGTCCCCGATCGCGACCCGCGTGCAGCGCCCGGCGCCGGGCGGGTGACGGGGCGATGAGCGCGGCCGGCGCCTCCCGCGCAACGGCCTTCCGCGCGTATCATCTCCCGCCATGTACCTCATTGTGATCGCGGTGCTGTCGATCGTGCTGGCGATTCAGCGGCCGGCGGATGCGTGGATCGTGCTGCGCGCGCCGGCGGCGGTCGGCGGCGCCCTCGCACTCGCGACGCTGGTGCCGTTCGCACTCGCCGCCTGGATCAATCGCCGGGCGATGCACCTTCTGGAGACGCACACCGACGACCCCGGCGTCGCGCAGGTTTTCTTCGGGCGGTGGATGGCGATCACCCAGGGCCTCATCGGCGGGCTGCACGCCGCCGTCCTGCTCGGCACCACCTGGCTCGCGTACTGCCGGCAGACACCGGTGATCGGCGAGTGGCTCGTGTTGCCGAGCGCGCTGGCGGCCGGGCCTTTCGTACTCACGATCGTGCTCGTGTGGCTGGCGGTGTATCCGATCGACCGCGCGATCCGGCAGATCGCCGTCGAGGTCTACCTGTTCCGCGGGCGGCCGGTGCGGCCCGTGTGGCCGATCGGACGCTACCTGGCGTACAACCTCCGGCACCAGGTGCTGTTCGTGCTCGTGCCGCTGCTCATGCTGCTCGCGGCGCGCGACGTGATCGACTATTACGAAGCGGCGCTTCGCCGGGTGATGCCCTATGCGTATCTCCCCGATCTGTTGCTGGGTGCGGCGGCGGTGTTCGTGGCGGTCGTCGCACCCGAACTGTTGCGGCACATCTGGGTAACGCAGTCGCTGCCCGAAGGGCCGTTGCGCGACAAGTTGCAGCGCTTGTGCACCAAGCTCCGGATGCGCTGCCGCGACATCCTCGTTTGGCGCTCCGGCGGGATGATCGTGAACGCCGCCGTGATGGGAGTGGTGGCGCCGCTGCGCTATGTGCTGATCACCGACGCCATGCTGGAACAGATGGACGACACGAAGATCGAGGCCGTCTTCGGGCACGAAGCCGGCCACGTGAAGCGCCATCACATCCTCTTTTTCCTCCTGTATGGTCTCATCAGCGGATGCGTCGTGACGATCGCGTCGATCCAGTCGCGACACCTGGACGCGTTCGCCGCCCAAGTGCTCATTGCCGGCGTGGGGCTGCTGCTGGCGGTCAAGTGGTTCGTCCTCTTCGGCTGGGTGTCGCGGCGCTTCGAGCGGCAGGCGGACGTCTTCGGCGTGCGCACGCTGGCCCTCGCAGGCGTGCCCTGCGACGCGCCGTGTGCCATTCACCAACCCGCGATGCCCGCCGCCGCGCCGCGCAACGCGCTTTGTGCGACCGCGGCGCACCTGTTCGGCGAGACGCTGAACGAGGTCGCGCTGCTGAATGGAATCCCGCCCGAGGCGCCGAGCTGGCGGCACTCGTCGATCGCGTCGCGCTCTCGTTTTGTGCAGGCGCTCGCGGCGGACCCGCGGGCGGCAGCGCGTTTCGAACGAAAGCTGGCGCTGATCAAGTCGGTGATCTTCGCCGTTGCGCTGGCGATGACCGTCTGGGCGGCGTGGGAAATGCGCGTGTGGAAAGTGGTCGAGTCGCTCTGGGCGGCGCGCTGACGCGCACGCTTTGGCAGCCCCCCTACTCCGCCGACAGCGTCGCGAGGTCGTCCGGTTCGGCCTCGCCGGAAACAAACCGCCGCACGTGCTCCTCGGCGCTGGCGGCGAGCTGTTGCGGCTTGCCGTCGGCGATGAAGCGGCCGTCGTACAGCATGAGGATGCGGTCGCCGACTTCGTTGGCGAGCTTCATGTCGTGCGTCACCACGATGCTCGTGACCTCGAACTCCTCTTGCAGATGTCGAACCAGCTTGTTGATCACGTCGCTGCGCTGCGGATCGAGACCGGCGGTCGGTTCGTCATAAAGAATCACCGCCGGCGGCGGCTCGATCGCGATGCCGCGCGCGATCGCCACGCGCTTCTTCTCGCCGCCGGAGAGATCGGCCGGGCGTTTGTGCTCGAAACCGCGCAGACCCACGATTTCGAGCCGGCGGTGCACGATCTCGGCGACGCGTTTGCGATCGAGCCGCCCGGTCGCATTCTGCACCATCGGAAACGCGACGTTGTCGAAAACCGTCATCGAGTCGAAGAGCGCGTTGAGCTGAAAGACAAAGCTGATCCGGCGGCGGACCGCGACCATGGCGCGCTCGCCGAGCTGGTCGATCCGCTGTCCGTCGAAGTAGACCTCGCCGCGATCGGGCCGGAGCAGCCCGACGATGTGCTTGAGGAGCACGCTCTTTCCGGTGCCGGAGCGGCCGATGATGACGGTCGAACGGCCGCGCTCGATCATCAAGTCGATGTCGCGCAGCACGTGCTGGGCGCCGAACGCCTTGCTGACCTTGCGGAGTTCGATGATCGGCGAATCGTTGGCGGTCGGCACGGGGCCTCGACGGGTTGCGGCGCCGGTTTACGGGCAAGCTCCGTCCGTTCGCACAGGCGGCGGACGCGCGACGCGCCTTAAGCGTACGCGTTCCGCCGCACGGGGCAAGCGCCGCCGCGCGACAGACGGCGAGCTGTCGCGCGGGAGCGCGCCCTTCCCGACCCGCACCGTGGGTGTCTGGCGTGCGCTCGCAGCGCCGGCCCGCGCGGGTTACAATTTTTACGAATATCCACCGCTTCCGGCGTCCGTCCGGGGGCGCGCACTCTTGCCGGGAGCAGACCATCATGCGCAGAGCCAAGATTACAGTCATCGGGGCGGGCAACGTGGGCGCGACCTGTGCCCATTGGGCGGCGGCCCGCGAATTGGGCGACATCGTGCTGGTCGACATCATCGAGGGCATGCCGCAAGGCAAGGCGCTTGATCTCTACGAATCGTCGCCGGTCGTCGGCTTCGATTCGCGGATCGTCGGCACAAACGGGTATGACGAGACGGCGGATAGCGACATCGTCATCATCACTTCGGGCATCGCACGCAAGCCGGGCATGAGCCGCGACCAATTGCTTGAGACGAACACGAAGATCGTCGCCGAGGTGACAGCGAAGGCCGCCGCTCGAAGCCCCAACGCGGTCCTGATTGTCGTAAGCAACCCGCTCGACGCAATGGTCTACGTCGCGTGGAAGACCTCGAAGTTCCCCGCCCAGCGCGTGCTCGGACAAGCGGGCGTGCTTGACGTCGCCCGTTATTCCGCCTTCATCGCCGAGGCCGTCGGTTGCAGCGTCCGCGACGTCAGCGCGCTGCTGATGGGCGGCCACGGCGACGACATGGTCCCGCTGCCGCGCTTCACCAGCGTCGGCGGCATCCCGCTCACGCAGCTCCTGCCCGCGGACCAGATTGAGAAGATCGTGCAGCGCGCCCGCGTCGGCGGCGCCGAGATCGTCAACCTGCTGAAAACCGGCAGCGCCTATTACGCCCCCTCGGCCGCCACCGTCGCGATGGCCGAGTCGATCATTCGCGACCAGCGCCGCGTGCTGCCCTGCGCCGCGTACTGCGACAAGGAATACGGCGTCGGCGGGTATTTCGTCGGCGTGCCGTGCGTGCTGGGCCGCAACGGGATGGAGCGGGTGTTGGAGGTGCAGCTCGACGCGAAGGAGCGCGACATGTTCGGTTCGAGTGTGGCGCATGTGAAAGAGCTGTGCGCCGTGGCACAGAAGTTCCTCGGATAAGACCGCGCGTCCGGTGCGTCCTGCGTGGCGTGCCCCGCGTGGCACGCGCCCTGTGGGGCACCGGCTCTCAGCCGGTGCTCGCGATCGGCCTTGCGGCAGCGCGCGAGCTGCGCGTGGCGTCCCGGTGTGGATCATTCGGGAGTGAGTCTCATGCTAGTGCGAAGCTGCCTGTTTTCGGCTCTTGCGCTCGCGACGTGCGGCGCGGCGCTCGCGCAGGAGAGGCCGAAGTCACCCAGCCCCGCGCCGACGACCCAGCCGGCGAGCAGCGCCGTCGAACCGCTCTGCCCCGTGATGGGCGAGCCAATCGACCCGCAATCCTACGTGTACTATCGCGGCAAGCGCGTGTACTTCTGCTGCGAGAGATGTAAGGGCACTTTTGAGTCGGACCCCGATCAATACGCCGACAGCGTGCGCAAGCAATGGGACGCGCTGCCCACGTTGCGCGTGCAGGTGCGCTGCCCCGGCGGCGAGCCGCTCGAAAACCGGCGGGTGTTTGTCGAGGAGCCGGAGTGCCGCGTCTACTTCTGCTCCGAGCGCTGCAAGGAACGATGGGAGCGCGGCGACGATAAGCTGGTCGTCGACCTCCACGACCGGGGCTATGCGTACCAGGTCCGCTGCCCCTGTGGCGGAGGCGACATCGACCCGGCGATCTCGCGGCGGTACGGAAGCGACACGGTTTACTTCTGCTGCGAGGGATGTATCCCCGGCTTTGAGAAGGACCGGAGCGCCGGCCTCAAGAGCATCAAGGAGCAGGTCCGGCGCAATCACGATCGCTTTCAAGCCCAGCGCCAGCGCGACATGAAACCCGGCCCGCCGCGAGCTTCGGAGCGGCCCTGATGCCGCGGCACGCCGCGCACGGTCATCCGGCGCCCGGGCGCGCCGCGCCACTCGGGCGGCCGGCGTAACGTCCGCGCCCCTTCCAAGGAGAACGCTCTGAACCCGTCGCCCGCTTCGCACGACTCGTCCACGCCGGAGGGGCCCGCGCAGGCACACGCCGGCGACGGCGGACACGTCGGCGGGTTCTGGTCGGCGTTCACGGATCTGAAGCGCCTTCGCTGGGGCTTCTGGGTCGTCCTGCTCGTCTTCGTCGTCGAGTCCTCGGCGTATTTCGGCGTGCTCACGCTGATGGCGGAGTTTCTCTCGCGCGACCTGGGCTTCGGCGACGCGTGGGCCGGCCCGATCGTCTCCACCTTCACGATGCTCGTTACGCTGTTCATGCTCGGCGTCGGAAGCTACGCCGAATCGTTCGGGCTGCGCCGCGCGCTGCTGGCGGCGCTGGCGCTGTGCGTGGTCGGGCGGACGCTGTATTGCATGACGCCATGGGTCGGCGGCGCCGGGGCGGCATTGCTGGCGGTGGTGCTCGGAGCACTGTTGATCACCGCGCTGGGCGAAGCGATCGTCATGCCGGTGTGCTACTCGGGCGCCAAGCAGTATTCCGACGAGCGCACCAACTCGATGGCTTATGGCCTGATGTACGCGTTCATGAACGCCGGCATCGTCGGCATGGGCGCGATCAGCGCGTGGGTGCGGCCGGGCGTGCAGAAGAACCTCGACGCGCTCGCCGCCGGCGCCCCACCGCCCGCCGCCGAACTCACCTTCTTCAGCGGCTTCACCGCCAGCGGCATTCAGGCGGTGAACTGGGTGTGCGCGGCGACGACGGCGTTCACGCTGGTGCTTTTTTTCGTGCTCATGAGGCGGCGCGTCGAAGGGGACAAGATTCGCCCCGACGACCCGGCGGCGCTGCGCGCCGCGAGCGGCACGCCCCTGCTCACCCGCATGGCGGCGTATTTCCGCAGCGGGCCGTTCGCGGACGCCCGGTTCCTGTTCTTCATCTTCATGCTGCTGCCGGTGCGCACGATGTTCGCGCACCAATGGCTGACCATGCCATCGTACATTCTGCGGGCGTATCCCCAAGGCGTCGCGGACCGCATGGAATGGCTGGTGAACTGGATCAACCCCGCCATCATCTTTGTCGGCGTACCGATCGCGACCGCGTTCACCCGCCGCATCAATGTCTACACGATGATGATCATCGGGACGTTCGTCTCCGCCGCGCCGACGTTTCTGCTCTGTCAGGGCCCCGCGCTCGGCCCGCTGATCGCGTATTTCGTGATCTTCTCGATCGGCGAGGCGCTCTGGTCGGCGCGGTTTCTCGAGTACGCCTCGGAGCTCGCCCCGCCGGGACGCGTCGCGCAGTACATGGGCCTCGCCAACATCCCCTGGCTGCTCGCGAAGGGCACAACCGGCTTTTACTCCGGCTACCTGCTCAACAGCTACTGCCCCGCCGACACGCCGCAGGCCGAACTCCAGACCCACATGCTGTGGCTGATCTACGGCTGCATCGCGATGCTCAGCCCGATCGGTCTGCTGCTGGCGCGGCGCTGGGTGATGAAGGGCTTCGCGCAACACGCCGCCAAGTGAGTCCGGGGCGTCGGGGTGCGCTTCAATCGTCCGCCCGCTGAGCGATGCGCAGCGCCGTCCGCCCGCGCGGAATGCGGCGCGCGCACTCGTTGCAGCGATACGGGCGAACCCGGTCGTACAGCGCACACGCGATCCAGCCGACGCCCCACACGCCGAGCGTGAACACCGTGAGCGCCAAATGCGCGGCGTGCCGACCCCGGCCCCAGCGAACCGCAAAACACAGCCGCGGCCCGCCGCAGCGCGGACAGTAGAGCCGCACCGGATTTGCGAGCGGCGGTTCCGGCAGCGTGGGCAAAGACATCGGGATTCTCGCGGCGTGCGGCGCGACGACGCGCTCGTCCAGCGACTCAAGCATAACCGCGCGCATCCAACTCGGGGCGCGTCGGCGTCCCGTCGGTGCGAAACGAGAGCGCACCCGCGTTCCGCCGATGCACACCGAATTCGGAGAGTGACGTTCCTTTCCGTGCACGACGCTAAGGGCGTGCGTGCGCGTGGGCGTGCGCCATTTCGGCCAGCACGGCGACGCCGTCCGCGACGACGCGTTCGAGCACGGCCGGATAGAGCTCGAACTCCAGCGCACGAACGCGCTCGCACAGGCTCTGCGGCGTGTCGTCGCGCGCCACGTCGAGTACGCGTTGAGCGACGATCGGTCCGTGATCGTAGAGTTCGTCGACCAGATGCACGGTGCAGCCGCTCTGCCGAACACCCGCTTCAAGCACCGCCTCGTGCACGCGCAGGCCGATCATGCCCTTCCCCCCGAACGCCGGCAGCAGCGACGGGTGAATGTTGAGCACGCGGCCGACATAGCGCGGCGGCGGCGGCCAGTGGCAGAGGAAGCCGCCCATCAGGACGAGATCCACGTCGGCACGATCGAGGCCATCCGCGAGCGCGGCGGAGAAGTCGGCGTCGGTGGCGAAATCCTTGCGCCGAACGATCGCGAGCGGCAGGCCGGCACGCGTCGCAATTTCGACGCCGCCGGCCTGGCGGCGCGAACTGACGACCTGTGCGATTCGCACGGCCCGCAGCCGACCGTCGGCAATGCGGTCGACGAGATTTCGCAACGTCGTACCGCTGCCGGAGAGCAGCATCGCCACGCGCAGCGGTTTGTCGTCGGTATGCGCGGGCATGGGGCAGGTCACGGCCGGGCGCGCGGTTCTTGCCGCGGCGCGATGGCGACGTACGGCCGGCCCAGCAGCTTCTTCACGAGTATGATCTCGCCCATGTCGTTGCCTTCGAGGCGGTGTCCGAGCCACTGCAACGCGTAGCCGACCGCGAGGAGCAGCGCCGGGCGCCACCACAAGTCCCAACGCCAGAGCGCGAGCTGATACGCCGCGAGCGCGACCGCAGCGATCGTGAGCGGGATGCCGACCACGTGCAGCCAGAACGAGACCGGGTGTTGGTGGCGTTCGAGCCAGTTCTGGAGCCAGAAGGGCCGCGCGGCGTTCATGCGTTGGGATCATACGTCCGGGGGCAGATTTTGCCACGTCGCTCAGGCCCGCGCGCGCAACGCGCCGATACCGCTCACAAGATTGCGCGGCGGGCGGCGACACGGGACGGCGTCGCGCCGCCAGTGAGGGAGAATTGGATGATCGTGACCCTCGACGGCCGGCGCGTCGAAGACCCCGTGGCAGCCGGTGCGACGCTCGGCGGAGTGATCGCGACCGTGCGGCGCTGCTGCGCCGAAAATCGGCTGTT
This sequence comes from Phycisphaerae bacterium, assembly GCA_050184295.1. GTDB lineage: Bacteria > Planctomycetota > Phycisphaerae > UBA1845 > Fen-1342 > JBFXAM01. The sequence continues at coordinate 29,873 of JBFXAM010000020.1, forward strand.
GGTGTCGATCGTCCTGAACGGGCGCGAGCTGTTTGACGACGACCTCGAAACCGAGATCGCCGCGGCACTCGACGACGCCGACCAGGTTGATTTCGAGTCCGCCGAGCGCGACGGAGTGATTCGCGCGGCGCTCGCGGCCACCGCGGAGAAAGTGCGCCACGCGGGCTACGAAGCCGTCGAGATCGCGGAACAGCTCAACGCCGCAGCGACGCCGGACGCACTCCGCCGCATCGGGACGCTGGTCGAAACTTGGCAGGCATGCCGGCGAGCGCTCAGCGAGGCCGGCGGCCTGATCGGCGAGGACCTCACGCAGCGAACGTTCGACGGCCGCTCGGTCGAGGCGCATCTGAACGAGCTCGCGGGGCGGCTCGGCGAGCTGCGCGACGCGCTCACGCAGCGCGATTTCGTGCTGATTGCCGACCTGCTCCACTACGAGCTGCCGCCGCTCTGCGAACACTGGCACAAGCTGTTGCAGACGCTCGCGCCGGCGCGCTGAGCGCATTTCACGCCCGCGTTCCACGGTCGGTGCGCCCGCGGTCACTCCTTTGTCGGGGCCGCATCGCCATCAGCCGGCGCGCGGTGCGCCGCGCCGGGCGCGCGGACGATGTAGATCGGGCGCTGCTTCGATTCTTCGTAGAGCCGCCCCACATACTCACCCAGAATCCACAGGAAAATCAGCTGCAACCCGCCGAGCGTCAGCACCGCCGCGAGGATCGAGCTCCACCCCGGCACGGTCCACTTGGTGAACAGCGCAGCCGCGAGGACGAACACCAGATAGAGCAGCGCCGCGAACGACACGAACGCGCCCACCAGCCCGGCCAGACGCAGCGGCCACGATGAGAACGAGAAGATCGCGTCGCCCGCCAGCCGAAGCATCGCACGATAACTGTACTTGGACACGCCGGCGCGACGCGGGGCCGCGTCGTAGAGCACCTCCGCGTAGTCAAACCCGATCCACTGAACCAGCCCGCGGTTGAAGCGACAGCGCTCGCCGCACGCCAGAAACGCCTCGACCGCGCCACGACTCATCAGGCGGTAGTCGGACGCACCCGGCGTGACCTGGATGCGTGAGACGCTGGACAGCACCCGATAGAACGCGCGCGAGCCGGAGCGCTTCAGCGGCGACTCGTCCATCGGTTCGCGACGGATCGCCTGCACGATCTCGCGCCCGGCACGCCATTCGCGCACCAAGTCCGCAATGATCTCCGGCGGATGCTGGAGGTCGCCGTCGAGCGTGACGACGGCGGCGCCGCGGGCGTGGCGCATCCCGGCGACCAGCGCCGCCTGGTGGCCGAAATTCCGCGAGAGCCGGATCACACACGCGCGCGGATCCGCCAACGCCGTGACCCGCGCCGCGGTCTCGTCGCGGCTGCCGTCGTCGACGAAGACGAGTTCCCAGGTGAGCTCCAGCGGCGCGAGCGCCCGCAGCACGCGTTCGTGCAGCGCGGCGACGTTGTCGGCCTCGTTGAACACCGGCACGACGAGGCTGAGCTCCGGCGGTGCGGCGCGCGGTTCGGGACTCATGCGCGAGGCATGATAGCCGGGGGAGGCGGCGATGTTCGCGCCGAACGGTGCAGAAGTCGCCGGCGACGCGGGGCTTCGAGAGCGTTTCGCCCGGACCGGTCAGGCGGCGCTCGGCCGGCCGCGCCGCGCGCTACTTCTCATCCTCGTCCTTCTTCAGGTCGTCGCGGGCGCGCTTTTTCGCCTGGAGCAGGCGCGAGGTATAGTCGGCTTCGCTGGTTGCCTGCGGCTTGCGGGTGGGCTTGGCCACGACCGGCTGGTCGACCTCCGACGCGCCGCCCAGCGCCTTGCTGAGCTGCTCGCCGACCTTCCAGTCGGGTTGGGCCGCCTCGTAGCGGGCGGACTTGTCCGGCGGCGTGCCGGCCTCGGTCGGCGCGGCGGGAGTTTTGGCCGCCATACCTTCGCGAACAACGCCGCGCGTGCCTTTCAGCGAGGCGAGCACCGCGGCGCTGGCCTCATCCGGTCGGCGCGGCCGGCCGAGCTCGCCGATGAAGCGACGCAGTTTGCGCAGCAACTCGACGGGGTTGATCGCAATGCGGCGCACCGCGACATCGAGCAGAAACAGAATCAGAAACAGGCGGACAAGGTCTTCCCAGATCGGGCGGCGCGCCTCGGCGCGCGGCAGGCCGGCGCGCTGATACGGTGCGTCGACCCGGGCCAGGTCGAGCACGCGCCCGCCGGTGCGCTCCGCCAGTGCGCGCAGCAGGGGCAGATTGGCCTGAAGCTCCTTGTACTCCGGAGAATACGCGACCGACACGCCGGTCTGAAGCATGCCGCTCGCCGCGTCGGGGCCGCTGCCCATGCGATACGAGAGGTTGACGATGTAGCTGCCCGGCTCGCGGGCCTCAAAATCACCCTCGTAGTGTCCCGGGCCGGTCTGCGTGAGTCGCAGCGGCATCGCGTCGTACTTCGGCCCTGGGGAAATCAGCACGCCTTCCATGTTCATGAAGTTGACGGCCGCGGCGTTTTTGTCGACCGCGTCGACGCGGATCTTGCCGCGCCCGCCGACAACCGTGCTGGTCACGTCAAACGCCGCCGACTCCGCCTGCCGCGACGCCCAGCGCGCGATCTGCGCCCACACCTTGCTGAACTTCGGCCACGCGACCCAGTCGGCGCCCCAGCGCGGCCACATGCCGCTCGTAAACGCCACCGTCTTGCCCAGCCCCACCGACCACTGTGCGAGGACCGGATCGTCGCCTTCCTCGGTCGGGCGGATCAGCGGCACGTCCGCGAGCGGCTTGGGCGACGTGAGCACATAGCCGTGCAAAGGCGGCATCTCATCGCCTGAAAGCCCGGCGATCGTCGGCGACAACGGGTTCACCAGCCTGGGTGTGAACGTCTGCTCATTAATCAGCGAACGGCGGACAACGCGCGCCTCTTTCATGAAAATCTGCGGCAACTCGCTGTAGTTGCGCGTCGCGTAGAACTTGCCCTTGGTTTCGTCGGCGACCCACTTCGCTTTCTTGTCGTCGATCCAGTGGCTGCCGTAGCCGATCGCGACCGTGGACGCGGAGACGCCGTTGCGGACCATCTTGTCGACGAGCGTGGCGGAGGGGCCCTGGGGGTCGAAGTCGGAGATGATGATGATGTGCTTGACGACGGCGTCGCGGCGCGCGATGAGGGCTTCGACGGCGTCGCCGACGACCTCTTCGAGCGAGGGCATGTCGCCCATCTGCATCTGCATGATCTGCTGGATCACTTCGGTCTTGTTGCCGACGGTGCGCAGGGGGACAACCCAGTTGCGCTGCTTGGCGTCGCGCCACTGCCAGGAGAGTACGCCGACGAGGTCGCGGCTGCTGAGCGTCTTGACGGCGGCGACCGCGACGCGCTCGCCCCAGTAATTGCCCTGCGGAATCTCGCAGGCGTGCATCACCAGGCAGAGCGCGCCCTTGGGAATCTGCTTCTTGCTCTTGACGTCGAAGGTGACGGGCATGACCTCTTCGACCGGGCTGCCCAGCCACCCGCCGGCGCCGAACGATTCGTCGCCGCCGAGCATGATCAGCCCGCCGCCCAGGTCGCGGACATAGCTCGCGAGCCCGCGCTGGTCCGCTTCGGAGATCAGGTACGCGGGTACGTTGGAGAGAATGACCAGCGAGTATTGCAGCAGACGCACCTGGTCGAGCGGGTTGCTGCCGGCGACCTCGGCGTCGGCCGCGAGCTCCTCGGCGGCGAGCGCTTCGCGAAGCGCGACCGCGGACGCCTGGTCCTCGTCGGTGGTGAGAATGAGCACGCGGCCCTGACCCGCGACGATCGTGAACGCGCGGCCCTCGTTGTTGCTCGAGATCGTGTCCGCCGCCGCGTCCCCGGGCTCGAACACGGCACGGAAGCGGTGGGCCCCGTCGACGCGCAGCGGCACGGGGATCGTGAAGCGGTTCGGCCCCGGATCAAGCTCGACCCGATAGCCGGCTTCGCCGCCCTCTCCCAGCGGCACGAGCTGGTCGTTGTGATAGAGCAGCACGCGGCCGGTGGTCGCCTTCTCCGAGCGCAGCACCATCTGGAGGTTCACGGTCTCGTCGCTCGCCGCGCGGGCCGGCGCCGTGAGCCGCTCGAAGACGACTTCGTCGCCGTGGCGATACTCGACGGGCACGACGTCGAGCGGGACGCCGGCGGCGCGGAGCTGGTCGGACTCGGCCAGGGCCTCGCCGGCGTTCTCGTTGCCGTCCGAGATCAGCACGATTCGCCGGGCCGCGTCCGGGGGAAACAGCGCCATCGCCATGCGCATGGCGGCGGCGAGATTGGTCTCGTCGGGCGCCACGGGCTCGGGCAGGCGCTCGATCGCCAGCGTGCCCATCGGCAACTGCTCGACGGCGCTGACGCCGTCGAACGCGATGACCGCGAGACGGTCCTTCGGACCGCGCGAGGACTCGCTCTGGCGGATGTAGTCGAAGGCTTTTTGCTGGAGGTTGCGCGGAATGCTGTTGGAGCGGTCGACGACGTAGATGACCGCGAGCTCGTCGCTCGTCTTCACCCGGTGCGCGCCGGCGAGCGCCAGCACCATCGCCGTCATGACGACGCAACGGGCCGTGACCGCGACGATCCGGCGCGCCGACCCAAGCCCGGCGAGCGAGCGAAACGAAAGCACCACGAGGAACGGCAGCACCGCGAGCAATACGAGATACGCCGGCGTCTCGAAACGCACGAGGAACCACGCGAACAGCGGCGTGCCAGGCATCATGCTCACGTCGGCTCATTCCGTCCGTCGGACGGTCTACCCGGGATCGCCCGCCGGCGTAGTTCGCGAACGTACGAACCGCGCCGCGCGCCCATTGCACGAGCGTAGCGTCGCGCGGGCGCAGCGCGACGACGACGCGCCGGTTTCGCGCGTTTGTTCCTGTCGGGCCGCGTCCGCATTCGTCGGATCCGACGGGCGCCAAGCCGCACCGCTCGTGCACTCAGGAACGCGGCCTGCATCATGCGGAAGGGTGTCGCGGGCAGCCTCCCGGCGCGATCTCGGCCTACGGGCGGGCAAGATCCCCGAACCACCCACGACGCACCAATCCTGACCAACCACCCAAGCGATGCGGCGTCCGGACGAACCGCGGCCATCCGACCGTGGGAAACGCGGGCACGCTCAGCGTGCGGCTCCCGCGCCCGCCGTCGCCTCGGCGTCGAGTGCCGCCGAGACCCGTTGCGTGCACTCGTCCGAAGCGACGTATTCGAGCCGCCGAGACGACTGCACCTTCAGCTCCACGAAGCCGGGCAGCGCGTGGCTCGCGCCCGCGCCGTCCGGGGATCTCATCGGAATGCGGCTCATCGGCGGCGCGGACTTGCGCACGATCTTGCCGAATCGCAGTCGAAACGCCCATCCGACGGTGTGCCAGAGCGTTTGGGCCAGCCCCCACATTCCCAGTCCCTGCCAGGCCGCATCGGCGAGGAAGAGCCGCGATTTCGGACGAATCAGCGCGGCCAGCATGCGCAGCGGGTTATAGAAATATGCGTACGCGACGAGGATGTTGATCTGTTTGCGCCACGGCTTGGCGTGATGCGACGCAATGACGTAGTTGCCGCCGAGCATGTGCTCCTCGACCCGCCGGCCGGCGACGCTCTCGTAGGCCATGCCCGACGTGTAGGTCCCGGAGAACAGCTTCGAGCCGGTTGCCGGCACGAGCATCAGCACCTGCATGCTGATCGCACCCGACTGGCGCAGCAGGCGCACCTGGTTCAGTAGCCCGTAAGGCTTGGGCCCCCGGCTGACGAGCGGCTGGTCGTCGTGATGCATCATCATCGGCATCGGACTGATACCGTGTTGACGCAGCAGTTGGAACGCCTCGGTCGTGCGGCTGACGGTCTGGCCCTTGTTGACCAGCGTGGCGGTCATGTCCTCGACGCCGAGCCACAGCGCCCGAACGCCGGCGGCGCGCACGTCGCCGAGATGATCGCGAAGCTGAAGCGTGTCGTGGACGGTGACTTCAGTGCCCCAGCGGACGCATTTGCGGATCGGCTTGCCGTCGATGGTCGTGCGCGCGAGCGTCTCGACGATGTCGAGCGTCCGCGCCTTGTGATTGAAGAAATTGTCGTCCGCACCGAAGTAGTAGCGGATGCCGTACGTGCGATAAAGGCTCGCGATCTCGTCGGCGATGCGTGCGCCGCTTTTGACGCGATGCTGCCGCTGGTTGTACGCGGGGATCGGGCAGTACGGGCACGCGAACTTGCACCCGAACGTGAGCACGAGCGATCCCAGCGGGCTGAGCCGACGCACCTGGCTCGCGGGCAGCGGCTGGGACGCGAGCGTCGCGGCGCGGCCGGGCGCTTCGACGATGCGGTAGCCGGCGACCGGATGGGGGAGTTCGTCGAGATCGCCGACGAGGCGCTGCACGCCCGTGTCGACCAGCTCGACCGCGGCGCCGGCGTCGTCGGTTCGCGCGTACACCAGCCCGGGGATCTGATCGAGCACGCCGGTCCGGCGCGCCCGCGCGAACGTCGCGTGCAACGGCTCGCGACTCGCGCGCATTTCAAGCAGCGCTTCGAGCAGGCTGAGGAGCACATATTCCTCGCCGGTGACCGCCACGTCCGCACCCCACGGGTCGGCTGGGTCGACGCCGAACGCGTCCCACGGCTCGTAAATGTACTTGGGTCCGCCGACGACGATGAGCGGGCGCTGGGCCGGGTCGACGCGGCCCGCGTCGCGAATGAGCGCCTGCGAAGTAGCGGCGTGAAGTTGCATGCTCGAAATCATGAAGAGGTCGGGCATGCGGCCGTCGAGGCGCATCTGCGACGGGCGGAAGTTGCGATTCCACTGCTGAAGGACGATGCGCGTCTTCTCGAAGCCGGCGTCCACCATCGCCGACCCGATCGCGCGCACCCCGGCCGGAATCATGCTCATGTCGGCGTAGACGAACGGCAGCATCCGCGTGCGATGATCGAACGCACATGCGATCACGCTCGCCAGGTCATGCCGACGACTCAGTTTCTGAAGCCGGTCGCGCAGCGCGCGTAGCGCCCCTGGGGGCAACAACTCGTCGCCGCGGTTCCGGCGAGGCAGTTCCATCGTCACTTCCTCCTGCGAGCCTGCCGCCGAACGCGGAGACGCCGGCCAACGCCCGCGTCGGCGCGCGGAGGCGCCCCAGCCGGGAGGCGGTCGTCCGGCCGCGTCCCGCGGTCGCGGTAAGCATACTCCAAGTTTCCGCGCCTGGCGCTTCGCGGAGGCCGGCCCGCGGCGGCTTCGCCCCTTTCGCGGCGCGCGTCAAGCCTACAATCTCCCGCCGCGCTCGGGCCGAGCGCGGCCAGACGGCGCGCCGGGCGCGCGTCGTCTTTCCGGCAGATCCCCGCAAAGGAACATCGGTGATTTCGCAATCGGGAAAGCTCAGCGGAAAGACCGCGATCGTGACGGGCGCGTCGAAGGGCATCGGCGCTGAGATCGCGCGGCAGCTCGCCGGCGCCGGCGCCGCGGTCGTTGTGAACTACGCGACGAGCCGCGACGGCGCAGACCGCGTGGTGAACGAGATCGCGGCGCGCGGCGGTCGTGCGGTGGCGATTCAGGCGGATTGCAGCAAGCCCGACGACATTCGCCGCCTGTTCGCGGAGACGAAGCAGGCGTTCGACCGGGTCGACGTGCTGGTGAACAACGCGGGCGTGTATGAGTTCGTGCCGCTGGAGTCGGTGACTGCGGAGCACTATCACCGGATCTTCAATCTCAACGTGCTCGGGCTTGTGCTCGCGACGCAGGAAGCGGTGAAGCACTTCGGTCCCGGCGGCGGCACGATCGTCAACGTCAGCTCGGTCGCGAGCACGCTCTGCCCCGCGACGGGCTCGGTATACAGCGCCAGCAAGGCGGCAGTCGACGCCATCACGCGCTCGCTCGCGAAAGAGCTGGGCTCGCGCAAGATCCGCGTCAACTCGGTGAATCCCGGCCTCGTCGTGACCGAAGGGGTGCACGCCGCGGGGCTCTCCAGCGGTGATTTTCGCGACCAGGTCGAGGCGCAGACGCCGCTCGGACGCGTTGCCGCCCCACCGGATATCGCGCCCGCGGTGGTCTTTCTCGCGTCGGACGACTCGGGTTGGATGACCGGCGAGTCGATGTTCCTGACCGGTGGACTGCGCTGATGCGCGGGGGGCGCGCCACGGCGCGGAAATGGGCTTGACGCGCGGGCGCCGCGATCGCTAGATTTGGTTGAACACCCAAATTTTTTTGGGTGAACGACCGAGGACCGCATGGCGCCCGCGCAGCCCCCCACCCGCGACCGCATCGTCGACGCCGCGATGGAGCTGTTCGCCTTTCACGGCTACGGCCCGACCGGGCTGGCGGAGATCGCGCGCCAGGCCGGCGTGCAGCAGGGTTCGCTGTATCACTTCTTCCCCACCAAGGAGGAGCTGCTCGCGGCGGTCCTCGAACGCCGCAAGGTTTTGCTCTGGCCCGAGGTCTTACAGGCGATCTGGGATCGATTCGACGATCCGATCGAGCGTGTCTTCAAGCTGCTCGATCAGTATCGCAAGATGCTCCAGATCACCGAGTTCAGCCACGGCTGTCCGATCGGCAACCTGGCGATCGAGCTCTGCGAAAGCCACCCGAACGCCCGCGCGCTCATCGCGCAGAATTTCGACAACTGGCTGAAGGCGGTCGAGCAGTGCTTTCACGAAGCGTCGCGCCGCCTGCCGGAGCACGTCGAGCCGAAGCGCCTGGCGATTTTCGTCCTTACCACGATGGAGGGCGCCGTCATGCTCGCGCGGACCTATCGCGATTTTCGCGCTTATGACGCCGCGATCGCTTCGTTGCGCGAGTACATCGAGGCCCTGATCCACGCCGAGACGAACTGGGACGCCGCTCGTCGCGTGCGCGCCCGGAAGAAATGAGACGCGGCGCACATGCACCGCATCGACGCCTGAACGGAGCCTGATCCATGGCCAAGTCCCCCGCTGACGCTGAAGCCTCCATGATCGCCAACCTCAAGGAGAACACCGGCAGATCGATCGACGAGTGGGTGCGCATCGCGTCTCGCGGCGGTCCGCGGAAGCACGGCGAGATCGTCGCGTCGCTGAAGAGCGAGCACGGTCTGACGCACGGCTACGCGAACCTGGTGGCGCACCGAACGCTGAAGTCGGCCGCGAGCGACGCCGACCCGGACGACCTCGTCGCCGCGCAGTATGCGGGCGCAAAAGCGGCGCTGCGGCCGATGTATGACGCGCTCGTGAAAGCGCTGCAAAAGCTCGGAAGCGACGTCGAGCTCGCGCCGAAGAAGGCCTATGTCAGCGTCCGCCGCGCCAAGCAGTTCGCGATCCTCCAGCCTTCAACCGCGACGCGGCTCGACGTGGGCATCAATCTCAAGGGCGCCCCGACAACCGCGCGGCTCGAGGCGTCGGGCAGCTTCAACGCAATGGTCACGCACCGGGTCCGCGTGGAGTCGCCGGCCGACGTCGACAAGCAGCTCATCGGCTGGCTCAAGCAGGCATACGACGCGGCCGTCTGAATCCCGCGTGGATCAAAGGAAGCCACCATGCGCCTCCCGAACCGGATCGCGATCGTCGCATTAGCGTTCCTCGCCACGCTCCCCCGCGGGAGCGCCGATCCGCCGATCAGCGCGCCAGCGCGGGACGCCGAGCGCGAGAGCTATCGCGCCCACGTGGCGGCGGCGCAGGCGTGGCTGGAGCTCAACGAGCCGGGGCGGGCGCGTGAGTGGATCGATGGCGCGCCCGACGCGCGTCGGGGATGGGAGTGGCGGCATCTGCATTCGCAGCTCGATTCGTCGCTCTCGACGCTGATCACGGACAAGGACGGCTTCGTCAGCGTTTCAATCGCGCCGGACGGCAAACGCGCCGCGGTGCTCACCGGCTCCGGCCGGTTATCCATCCTCGCGCTGCCGGACGGCAAGCCGCTGCGCCAATGGGATGCGCACCCGCAGGCCGGCGCGTTCACGGTCTGCTTCAGTCCGGACGGCCGGCGCGTGGCCTCGAGCGGGGCAGACCGGCTGGTCAAACTCTGGGACGCGGACAGCGGCGACCTGCAATTCACCTTCGACGCGCACAAGTTTCCCGTCGGCGGGCTCTCGTGGTCTCCCGACGGCACGCGCCTCGCGACCAGCGCGTACTACATGGACCGGGAGACGCCGATCGAAGGCCGCGTGCACATCTGGAGCGCCGCGGACGGCGCGATCGTCCACAGCCTGAAGTCGGGGCGCAAACCGGTGGTCTGCACGGACTGGTCGCGCGACGGGCGATTTGTCGCGGCCGGAACGTGGGATTCCGAAGTCGTGGTGTGGTCGGCGGCCGACGGCGCGGAGGTGCGCGTCGTCAGCGAGAAGCCCGGGCCCGACTCGTCGTCGCACATCGACGCGGTCGCGTTCAGTCCGGACGGCGAGCTGATCGCGCACGGCTCGGATCAGCGCTGGATTCGGGTTCATCGGATCGCCACCGGCGAGAAGGTCGCCGAGCTCACGGCCCACCGCCAGCCGGTCTCCGCCGTGCGTTTCAGCCCCGACGGCAAGCGGCTCGCGAGCGGCGCCGGCGACGACACGGTCCGCGTCTGGGACGTTTCGACGTGGACGGAGACCGCGACGCTGCGCGGCCATAGCGGACGCGTGCGCGGACTCGCGTTCGCGCCCGACGGCCGACGGCTTTTCTCTGCGTCGCTCGACGGCACGATTCGCACGTGGGATCCGGCAAGTCGCGACACCAGCGGACTGCGCTTTAAGCATACCGCGGGGAACTACGCCGTCGCGTTTTCGCCCGACGGCGCGCTGCTCGCTGGCGCCGGGTACGACGGCGTGCTGCCGGTGTGGGACGCGAAGACCGGCGAAATCCGTGCGTCGTGGACCGCGCACAGTCCGCAGCCCGTATGCATGACCGCGTGGAGCCCGGACGGCGAACGGCTCGCGTCGTGCTCGTGGGACAAGACGGCGCGCGTGTTCGATCTCAAGTCGCACACGGAACTGCTCAAGATCAGCCACTCCGCCGGCGTCGGATACGTCGCGTGGAGCCCCGACGGCGCCACGATCGCGACCGCGTGCAATGACAACCGCGCGCACCTCTGGGACGCCGCCACGGGCGCCGCCGTGCGAGCTTTCGAGGGTCACGCGGGACGCGTCAACGAGGTGCGCTTTAGTCGGGACGGATCGCGACTTGTGACCGCCGGCGGCGACAAGACGGCGCGCATCTGGAACGTCACGACCGGCGCGTGCCTGCACGTGTTAGCGGACCACGGCGGCGGCGTGTTGTCCGCGTGTTTCAGCCCGAGCGGCGAACACGCCGCAACCGCAGCGCAGGATGGCGCGGTGCAACTCTGGAACGCCGTCACCGGCGAGCGAGTCCGCGTGCTGCATGAGGACGACGAGGCGATCCACCGCGTCGCGTTCAGCCCCGACGGGGCACGCCTGGCCGCCGCGGGCCGCGAGCTGCTGCTGCTCGATCCCGACCGCTCTGGGGCGCTCGCGCGTCTGCGGCCTCATGCCGACATGACGTGGAGCACGGAGTGGAGCCCGGACGGCGCGCGGCTGGCGTCGGGGTCGTGGGACGGCACCGTGGTGATCCTCGACGGGGGCGCGCGGCGCGGCGAGCGGGCTTCGCGGAGGCACGGCGCGGATTCGACGCCGAGTGCGAGGTAGCGCGACGCGCGGCGGGATGGCGCCGGTCCGGGGGATCCGCGCGTTCCACGCCGATGAACCGACCGCGTCTCGTTTTGCCGGTCGTCCGCAGTGACGATAAACTCATCTGGCAGCGTAGCCGCCGGCGCACGGTGTCGGGCGGCGTTCGCGGGGTCGCGCGGGCAGGTCGGTGCTCGCGCCGGATGGCGCCCATGCCAGAGATCGTCGCCGGAAAGCTCGACGCGGGATCGCATCGCTACGCGCTCGTTGTGGCGCGCTGGAACGAGTTCATCACGACAAAGCTTGTGGACGGCGCGCTCGACGCGCTGCTGCGCCACGGCGGCGACGCGAGCAAGGTGACGCAGGTCTGGGTGCCCGGGTCGTTCGAGATTCCGCTCGCGGCCCAGAAGCTGGCGACGTCCGGCAGGTTCGCCGGGGTGATCGCCCTAGGCTGTCTGATCCGCGGACAGACGCCGCACTTTGACTACATCGCGGCCGAAGCCACCAAAGGCATCGCCCACACGGCGCTGAGCACGGGAGTGCCGGTGGGGTTTGGAATCGTGACGGCCGACTCGCTCGAACAGGCGATCGACCGGGCCGGGGGCAAGCACGGCAACAAGGGCGCCGAGGCCGCCTTGGCCGTGATCGAGATGGTCAACGTCCTCGCGGCGCTCGCGCGTTGAGCGCGGCGTCGGGGTGGGAGCCGGTGACGGATTCGCCGCTGCCGCGCTATCTTCGCGAAGTCGCCGCCCATCGCCCGCGGACGCGGGCCCGGATGCTGGCGGTGCAGGCGCTGTGCGTGCTCGACGCGCTGGGCGACGACTTTCTGCGGCAACTGCACGAGTTTCTCGGGGACACGACCGTATTGCACGAGCTCGGGCTGGGCCCGCGCCTCGACGATGAGCTCTTCCGGTTCGTGCGGACGCTGGTGCATGGCGTGCGCGACGTGCGAACACGCGCTGACGAACTGCTCGCGAAGGCTTCGACCGATTGGCGCATCGAGCGCATGTCGCTGGTCGATCGCAACGTGCTGCGCCTCGGTGTGTACGAGCTGATGGAGCAGCCCGGAACGCCGGTCGCCGTCGTGATGAGCGAGGCGGTTGAAGCCGTGCAGTGTCTCGGCGACGTGGACAGCGCGGCATTTGTGAACGGGGTGCTCGACGCGGTGCGGCGCGAGCTGGGGATCGACGCGACGCGCGGATGAGGCGGCGACGGCGAGGACCGATGCATGGGGCTGTTCGATATTTTCAAGAAGGGGCTGGCCAAGACGCGTGACGTGCTCGCGTCGGGGCTGCGGAAGGTTCTGCCATTCGGCCGGCGGATCGACGAGACGCTTCTCGGCGAGTTGAACGAGGCGATGCTCGCCGGCGACATGGGCCCGACGACGGTCGAGCACCTGATGCACCAGGTCCGCACCGCGTGGAAGGCGGGAAAGCTGAGCGAAGCGCAGGACATCCTGCCGTTTCTGAAGCAGCGTATCGTCGCGACGTGGGACTCCGGGGAGCGCGGGCTGCACATCGCGCCCGCCGGGCCGACGGTCGTGCTGATCGTCGGGATCAACGGCTCGGGCAAGACGACGACCGTCGCCAAGCTCGCAAACCTGCTCAAGAAGAGCGGCAAGACCGTGCTCGTCGGCGCGTGCGACACCTTCCGCGCCGCCGCCATCGACCAGCTCGTCGTCTGGACGCAACGGGCCGGCGTCGATGTTGTGAAGCACCAGCATGGCTCCGATCCCGCGGCGGTCGCGTTCGACGCGTGCGAAGCCGCGATCGCGCGCGACGTCGACGTGCTGCTGCTCGACACGGCGGGGCGCCTGCACACGCAGGATCACCTGATGCGCGAGCTGGGCAAGATCAAGCGCGTCATTCAGAAACGCATCCCCGACGCACCCCACGAGACGCTGCTCGTGCTCGACGCAACCATCGGCCAGAACGCCATCAACCAGGCCCGCATCTTTGCCGAAGTCACCGACATCACCGGCATCATGCTCGCGAAGCTCGACGGATCGGCGAAAGGCGGCGTGGTCGTGTCTATCCGCGACGCGCTGAGAATCCCCGTGAAATTCGTGGGGCTGGGCGAAACGATGGACGCCATCGAGCCGTTCGATCCCGTCACATTCGTCGACGCGCTCTTCGCCGAGATGTAGCGCGGACGGCTGACCGGTACGCGCGCGGCGTGCCGGGGCGCTTTGCCTGGAGACCTCGCATGCACCCCCTGCTCGACCGCTTTGAGCAAACCGTCGCCAACCGCCCCGAGCGGGTCGCCGCCTCGGACCAGAGCCTGACGCTCGACTATCGATCGTTCCGCGCCGTCGCCGGCGGGCTCGCGCAGCAGATCCAGTCGCGCGCCCGTGGGCCGAACGTCGGCGTGCTCGCGCCCACGTCGACGGCGTGTGCCGCGGCGATCTTCGCCTGCTGGTACGCCGGAAAGGCGGTTGTGCCGCTCAACTTCCTGCTCGCCCCGGAAGAGCTGGCGCGGATCATCCGCGACGCCGAACTCGATCTCATACTGACGATCGAGCGCTTCGCCGCCCCGCTCGTGGCCGCCGGCGTCAATGTCCTGCTGCTCGATGGAACCTCGCTCGTGCCCGGCGCCGCGACCGCGCCAACCGCGCTGCCCGAGCGGCTCGCGACGCTGCTCTACACGAGCGGCACCTCCGCCGAGCCAAAGGGCGTCCGGCTCACCTTCGACAATCTGACGCAGAACGCGCTCGCCGCGATCGAGCACGCCCGCATCGACCCCTCGCAGGTCTTTCTCAGCGTGCTGCCGCAGTTTCACAGCTTCGGCTTCACGGCGATGACCGTGCTGCCGCTCACGCTGGGCGCGACCGTGCACTACCTGCCGCGCTACAGCCCGGTCGCGGTCGTGGATACGATCCGGGAGAAGCAGGTGTCGATCTTCATGGCGGTCGCGAGCATGTACGGACCGATCGCGGCGCTGAAAAGTGCACCTGCCGACGCGCTGCGCAGCATCAAGATCGCGGTGAGCGGCGGCGAGCCCCTCTCGATGCGCGTCGCGGACGCGATCGAGCAGCGCTTCGGCGTGACGCTGCTGGAGGGCTATGGGCTCACGGAGACGTCGCCCGTTGTCTCAATGAACATGCCCTGGGCGCACAAGCGCGGCTCGGTGGGCAAGCCGTTGCCCGGCGTGCGCGTCTGGGCGCTCGACGACCAGGGTCGCGAGGCGGCGGCGGGCGTGGACGGCGAACTCGTCGTGCAGGGCCACTGCGTCATGAGCGGCTATCACAACAAGCCCGACGCGACCGCCGCCGCGATCCGCGACGGCGTCTTTCGCACCGGCGACATCGGACACGTCGACGCCGACGGCTTCGTGTTCATCACCGGGCGCAAGAAGGAGATGATGATCATTGGCGGCGAAAACGTCTATCCGCGCGAGATCGAGACGGTGCTGCTCGATCATCCGGCGGTCGCGGACGCCGCGGTGATCGGGGTGCGTGACGACGTGCGCGGCGAGCTGCCGTACGCGTTTGTCATCCTGCGCGAAGGCGCCGCGACGGACGCCACCGCGCTGCGCGAGTTCTGCCGGACGCGTCTGGCAGGCTACAAGGTGCCGCGCGAGGTGGAGCTTGCGAGCGACCTGCCGCGCAGCCCAACGGGGAAGATACTGAAGCGGGCGCTCAAGCCGCGGCCATGACGCCCTGTCCGCGTCCCACTCACGCCGCCGCCCCGCGCCCCACTCACACCGGCACGCGCGACCCAATCACCGCGCCGTCCGTCCGAAACCCGCCGTAACCGCAATCCCACCGCGCGCCGCGTGTACAAACGAATCGAGACCGGCGGCGATTGTCACGAGCCGGGAAATCAGAGTAGCATACTCCGCCGTCAGCCCCGTCGGCTGCAAACGCGCTTCGCCGATCGGCACAACCCGGCGGGGTCCAGGACACGGAGTCTGCGAATGAAACGATTGATCGCCTACACGCACCGCGGCCTGCACAAGCTCACGCTGCTCGCTGGCGGCACGACGCTCATTCTCGGCGGCTGCGACCCCAGTATCCAGGCGACGGTCGAGGAAGGAATCATCGGCGTCGTGAACACCGGCATCGGCGCGTTCATCGGCGCCTTTGCGGATGTCGTGATCGAGGCGATTCAGCAACAGAACATGACGTAACCGCGCCGGCGCCGTGCCGCCGGCGGTCGCGGTCGGCGGCGGTTTCTCACCGCGCCGGCCCGGTTCGCGATGAGTCGCATGTCCGCCGCGCCGCGTCCGGTGCGGGATGCAACCGCCGCACGCGTGCGTGAGCACGACCGTCGACGCGAGCCCCTCATGTCCGACCCGCTGCTGCGGATTCAGAATCTCCGCGTTCAATTCGGCCGGTTTCTGGCGGTTGACGATCTCTCGTTCACTTTGTATGCCGGACAACTGCTCGGCATGATCGGTCCGAACGGGGCGGGCAAGACGACGACGCTGCGCGCCGCCGCCGGGCTCCAGGCGCCCAGCACCGGCTCGATCCACGTGCTGGGCTTCGACGTGACGCAGCACCGCACCGAAGTCGGGTATCACCTCGGCTTCGCGCCCGACTCGCCCCAGGCGTACGACGCGCTGACGGTCGAGCAGTTCCTGCGGTTCATCGGCTATTGCTACAAGCTGCCAGGGCCGCTGCTCAGCGAGCGGATCGACCACTGGCTGGAGGCGCTCTGGCTGAACGAGAAGCGCGCCGCGAAGGTGGGTGCGCTGTCGCGCGGCATGCGCCAGCGACTGACGGTGGCGCGGACCTTGTTGCCCGACCCGCACGTGGTGCTGCTCGATGAACCGGCGGCGGGGCTCGACCCCGCCGGGCGGATTCAGTTCCGCCAGCTGCTCGCGAGCCTGCGCGATCAGGGCAAGGCCGTGATCGTCTCGTCGCACATCCTGGCCGACCTCGCGGAGTACTGCACGCACATCGCGATCATGGAACGCGGGCGGGTGAAGAGCTATGGCACCGTTGCACAGGTCGCGGGCGCCGGCGGCGCAGACCGCTGCCACTATCGCGTGCGGCTCGCGCAATCGGTCGGCGACGCGGCGACGCGCCTGGCGGCGATTCCGAACACGGTCGTTGTGCAGGTCGACAGCGACCAGCTCACGCTGGAAGCCGGCGCGGAGCGCAGCGACGCGGCGGCGCTGCTCGCGGCGCTGATCCACGCCGGGCTGCCCGTCGCCGAATTCCACGCGCAGCGTCCGGACCTGGAACAGGCGTATTTGCGGAGCGGCATCGGGCAGGTCGATTAGGCGGCGCCGCTCCGCGGGCACGCCGGGACTGACGGTGTTTCAAGGGAAGCTCGTGCGATGACAGCCAACCCGCTCTTCTGGCTCAACTTCCGGCTCGCCGGCGCGTGGCGCAGCCTGCTCACCGGAGTTGGCCTGCTGTCGGCGGCGGTGCTCGTATTCGCGGGCATCAGCTACCGCATGGCGTCTCCGGGGGCGGCGGCGGGCGTCAGCGGGACGTGGCTCGGAATCATCACGCTGGCACAGTCGGCGTTTCTGCTGCTCGCCGCCCCCGCCGCCGTCCGAAAGGCCGTGCTGCGCGACTTTCAGACGGGCATGATCGAGTCGCATCGTCTGTCGCCGATGAGCGGGTTGAAAGTCGTGCTCGGTTACCTGACCGGCGCGCCCGTGCTGGTCTATGTGCTCTATGCGCTCGGGCTGGTGTTCGGCAGCTTCTTCGTCGGACACTACACGCTGTCGGTCGGCGTGCCGCAGGCCGCCGGCAGTTGGTACTTCGTGCAAGGCTGCCTCGTGCTGCTGTCGTTCATGATCTGCTCGATCATCCTGCTGGTCGCGCTGAGCACGTCGGGGAAGACCAACGTCGTCGGGCTGCTGATCATCGGACTGATCTTCGGCGGCTGGACCATTGTCGCGGTCGTGCCCGGGCTCGCGCTGATGACCGGCCTGATGTCGGTCGACTTGCTGTTCGCGATGGTGAGCAACCCGCGCGCCGGCGGCACGCTCACGGGCAATCCGCTCGTGCTTCCGCTCGCGGCGCTGACCCAACTGGTGTTCGGAACCATCTTTGTGCTCGCCAGCGCGCGAAAGGTCCGCTACCCCGAGCGGGCCATGTTCAGCATTCCGCTGGTGCTGACGCTCCTCGCGACCTGGGCGGCGACGCTGGTTCTGGGCGTGGCGCTGCTGCCCGCGAAATCGAACATCTCATTGGGCTTCGAGGAAGTCGGCGCCGCCGCGCAGGTGATCGGCTCGGCGATCGCGTTCATGCTCGTCGCGCTGCTCGCCGTCGTCGCCGCCGCCGTCGAGCTCTATCACGTCGACCGTGCGGCCGCGTTCGATCGGACGGCGTTGCGGCGGGCCATCCCGCCGCTGCTGATGCCCCTGTTGCTGGCCGCCGCGATGGCGGGGCTGACGTTGCTGCTTGCCACGATGCATCGCAACGTCGACGCGCTGCCGGCCGGGATTCTGACCACGCTTCAGGATCGGCCCTGGCGGATTGCGCTGTTCTGCGCCGCGCTGCTGACATTCTGGACCGACCTGGCGCTGGTCTACGTGGCCGTGGCGCAAGGCACCAGCGTTTTCCGCCGCGTGTTGATCGCGGCGCTGGTGCTCAAGGTCGGCCCGTTGCTGTTCGACGGCGGCGCGATCATCGCGTATGAGCAGGTGGACCGCGACTGGACGCCCGCCGATCTGGGGTTCAGCGGCGGGTCGCCGGTCGGGACGTACGTGCTTTCGGCGCTGCCGGCCATGAACCCCTGGCCGGGGATCATCATGCAGGGCGTCATTGCAGGGCTGGCGACCTGGTGGGCACTGAGCGTCCGCAAGCGGCTCTTTCAGGGCGCGGCGACAACGCCGGTCGCGCGGCCGGCGGTGTGACGGACGGGGGCCGAGGGGCGCGGGCCAGCGCCTCCGGTTGCGCATCGCTTCGCAGCCGCCAAATCCCCTGAAAACGCGGGACGCGGCGCCGCCAATTCCTTACTATCCACGCCTGCCCAGACCCCGGGGGCGGCGCTGCGTCGTCGCGCGTCCGTCGCACACGCCGGGGCGACCCGGGAGTCCTGCGAATGCTCGTCGCTGACGCACCGCTCATCGACCCGGCGCTCGAACCGATCCGCGAACGAGTGCTCGCCGGCGAACGCCTCGGCTACGACGACGGCGTCGCGCTCTATCGCACGCGCGACCTGTTCACGCTCGGCGAGCTGGCGAACGTCGTTCGCGAGCGGCTGCACGGGCGGAACGTCTATTACAACATCAACCGCCACATCAACTACACCAACTACTGCGTCCTGCGGTGCAAGTTCTGTGCGTTTTATCGCGCGCTCGACGGGAAGTCCGGCCTGACGGAGCTCTCGAACACCGCGGGGTATGCGTACTCGCTCGACGAGATCGTCGAAATCGCCGCCGACGCCGAGCGCGCCGGCGCCACCGAGGTGCACATCGTCGGCGGGCTTCATCCGAAGTTGCCGTTCGAATTCTACACCGATCTTTGCCGGGCGATTCGGCAACGCTGCCCCGGGCTGCACATCAAGGCGTTCACCGCGATCGAGATCATCCATTTCACGCGCATCAGCAAGCCGCGGCGGAGCATTCACGACGTGCTGATCGCGCTGCGCGAGGCCGGGCTTGACAGCCTGCCCGGCGGCGGCGCGGAGATTTTCGACGAGCGTGTCCACGCCGAAGTGTTCAAGAACAAGGTCGGCGAGCAGGGCTGGTTCGACGTACACCGCGCGGCCCACGCGCTGGGCATCCCCACCAACGCGACCATGCTTTACGGCCACGTCGAGACGCCGGAGGAGCGCATCCGCCACCTGATCAAGCTCCGCGAGCATCAGGATGAATCGCTGGGGCGCATGCGGAGCAACGCATGCGGAGTGCAGCGCGAAAGCGGAAGTTCGAAGGACGAAGGCCGGACGAAAACCCCGCCTGAAGCGACGGGCGCGATCGACGCCGCGCTCCAGGCTCCACGTTCCGCCCCGGCGCCGCAGGCCGCGTTTCAGTGCTGCATCCCGCTTTCGTTCATACCCGATGGCAGCGCGTTGGCGCACCTGCCCGGACCGACCGGCCTCGACGACCTGCGCACGCTCGCGATCGCGCGGCTGATGCTCGACAACGTGCCGCACATCAAGGCGTTCTGGATCATGCAGTCGCCGAAGCTTTCGCAGGTCGCGTTGAGCTGGGGCGTCGACGACTTCGACGGGACGGTCGTGTGGTATGACATCACGAAGCGCGAGGGGCACGGCACGAACCGCCAGGAGCTGAGCGTCGAGCAGATTCGCCGGCTCATCCGCGAGGCGGGCGGCGTGCCGATCGAGCGCGACACGCTCTATCGCGCGGTGCGCCGCGACGATGCGGGGCGCGTCATCCGCGGCTGAATTCCCGCGAGAGCGACGCGGCCGCTCGGACGCGGCACGAAATGCGGGCGGCGCGCCGCGCGCTTTATCCGGTCACCGCGCCGCTCACGAAGAACACCCACCCGACCGCTTCCACGGCGCTGACGATCAGTGCCAGCACCGCGAACGGCACGTCGCCACCGCGGCGAAACGCGACGATCGATGCGACGCACGCCGCCGGCACGCCCAGCAGGATCGCGCTCGGACCGAGCGCGGCGAGCGGGTGGCCTCAGCAGAACGCCATCGAGAGCGGCACGCCTGCGACGGGGACTCCGCACAACGCCAAGGCCAGCTTACCGGTCATGCGATACCCTCATGCCCTTCGAGTGCAGGACGCAGAGCAAGAACCAGGAATCAAGTTGGCTCTGCGGTTTGCGTCCTTCGTTCGTGCTTCAGCCGCACTTTTTCTGAATTCCGCGTTCATCACTCTGCATGAGCGCCTGGCGCGTCACACGCGCTTCATGTGCTCGAAGCTGTTCTTGCACGCGCGACAGTAGTAGATCATCTTGCAACGCGTCGGCCCGAACGGGCTTTCGAGCGTCGTGTCCGCCGAGGCGCACCACGGGCACGCGATAACGGCGGGCGCCGCGTCGCCGGGCGCGCCGCGGTCGGCGTCGCAGCTCGCACGATCGCCGGCAACGGGGCGCGCCCCGCCGCCCGTCTCCGCGTCGCGCTCGCCGACCGTCAGCGGCACAAACGACGTCGGCGGCGCGCACGTCGCGGCTCCGCCGCGCTCGGGAACGGTGATGCCCTTCGATTTCAGCGAAGCGCGGCCGGCGTCGCTGATGCGATCGACGGACCACGCGGGCTCGTAAACGAAGTTCACGCGCACCGCGCCGACCCCGGGCAGCGCCCGGAGCCTTCGGATGATCGACTCTTCGATCACGAGCAGCGCCGGGCAGCCGACGAACGTGGGCGTCACGTCGACCAGTACGCGTACGGGTTCCGCGTGCGCGGTCGCCGGCGCAGGCCGCACTGCGGCGTTGCGGGTGGCCGGCGTCGCGCCGCCGACGGCCGCGAGCGGCTCGACGCGCACATCCGCGACCATGCCGAGATCGACGATGCTGAGCGGCATCTCCGGATCATCGACCTGCCGCAACGCGTCCCAAAACTCTGCGGTGTGGATCTTCACGGAGCCCCACTCGATCCGGTGCCGCCGGACGACGCGCTCACCATGTCGCCTCGGGGTCGGCAGCGGCGACTTCGGTCATCTCTGATCGTAGCGGCGCGAACTCGGGCGTGTGCTTGCCGCGCCGCCCACCCACGAAGCCCGCCGCCGACGGCGCGAAGGTCGCGCGCAGTCCCGCGTCGGCGAGCACGCGCTGCACGGCCGTCTGCCAGACGCCAAACATGTCCGCGCCCGGGGTTCGCACGGTGGACGCGGCGCTGCTTAGCGGACTCGTTGTGGCCCCCGCGGCCTCGAGCGGCGGATAGACGCCGGCCGCTTCCAGTCGCTCCTGTCCCTCGGTGGGCTCGAACAGCGATGCCGCGTGAGGCGCCAGCCTCTCGAGCGCCGCCTGCACGCGCGTGCGCGAATCGCGCCCGCCTTGTCCCAGCCGCATGACCCACTCGTCGGCATGAGATACGTGGTTGCGCTCTTCGGCGTGCATGCGGGCCGCGAGCTGTGCGACGGGCGCAACGCTCGAGCGCGCCAGCCGCGCGAGGCGCAGCAGGTCGAAGCGGTCGCAGAGCAGTTGCCGCACGATCGCGTAGCCGTAATCGAAGTCGTCGGCGAGCTCGACGATGGCGGCACAGCGGAATTCCTCCGGGCGGCGTGCGAACGCGAGCTTGTCGGCGGTGGTGTGGCGCCACGGGGCCACGAGCTGATAGATCGCGTTGGCAGATCGGAAG
>JBFXAM010000021.1:0-51238 GCA_050184295.1 Phycisphaerae bacterium
ATGGACGCATCTGTCCGGTGAATCCCTCCAGGTGCTCGAGGCGCCGAATCGGGATCCGGAACGAGCGTTTGTCGGCACTGTGGCGGGGAACGACGTCGGAGAGGTCTTCGCGCTCTTCAATGACGTGAACTTGCAGGGCCAGATCCGACAGGGTTGGGGTAGCACGTCTGCTCGGCTCATCTGGGCTAACCCAGACACTCCCATTCTCGGATGCGAGTTGGACCTCCGCACCGAGATCGAGGGCCCGATTGCGATCGACGAAGACGGAACCCTGATCGTCTGCAATCGCGGCTACGTCGTCGCCCTTCGCACGCTGCGCGGCGACCTGAACGGAGATGGATGCCGAAACGCGTTCGATATCGACGCGTTCGTCGTCGCCATCAACGACGAAGCGCAGTGGCGGTTGACGTACACGGCGATGGGGCCCAACTTTCTGGGTGTGGCTGATTGCAACGACGACGGCGTGTTCAACAACTTCGACATCAATGCGTTCGCAGAGCTGATCGTAAACGACTCACGGTGCGCGATCGGCTTTGGTGGTGTCGAGTGCGAGGGGGATCCGGGTGGTATGCCCGGCGGCGAGAGCGCGGCGTGCGGAGGCGAGGACTGGGATCACTTCTGGTTCGTGATCAACTCTCTACGCCAGCAGTTCGGGATGGAGTAGGTGCAGGACGTTGCTAACCGGGGCGAAGTCGCCGTCCCGGTCATCCGATGAGGGTCCGACCAGCGCCTGCACACCGCGGCGGTCGAATCAAAGGAGACCGAATATGCTTCGGACCACGATCGGCTGGGTAACCGTAGTGATGATGTTTGTCGCTGTGCTGCCCAATAGTCTTGCAGAGGTCGTTCGGGATCGACTTGTCGTCGGGTCGCAGCCCTACGTGCGTTCGCAGTGGACGTTCACGCCGCCGACGTTCGAGATCGATCTCAGCGCAGACGACGGCGTGGCGGCGATCAGTTGGCGGCAGGGGGGCTTCCCCGATGATCATCTGTACCTGCTCCACTGCGATCGATGGGGTGAGCCGCGCCACGCGCCGGTCGAAGTCGAGCCGGTGCTTGCCTACAACGCGATCCACACGCTCAGCGCGCAACGCGGCGGCGCGACGGTGGTTCTGTGGGAGGTGCGAAGCGGCGCGACCGCATCGGCGCGGGTTGTTTTGTCAAACGGTGCATTTGCCACTTCGGCGGTGACGATACTGAGCGGCGTCTCCGCGTCTGATACCTACTGGGCGACCACGCTGGACGCGCACCGCATTGTATTCTTCCTCGCCCGAACGGGCACGCCCTTTCGTACCCTGGTCCGCAGCTATACGTTGGACCTCGCCCCGCTCTCGGATTGGGTTACAACGTCGACTTTCCTGAATCGGTCGAACATGAATCCGCAAGTTGACCAGCTGACTGACGGACGCAGCGTAGCCGCGTGGACGAACTCGGCGGGCCTAGAGGACGATGTACTCGTGCAGCTGTTGTACCCGGACGGTACGTTCAGCCCCTACGTGACGTTTGGCGCGGGTCCACCGCGAGTGTGCTGTCCGAGCCTCGCGGTATTGGACGACGGCACGATCGCACTGGCGTTTGGCGACCGTCAGACCGACGGCAGCTGGTACATGAATGTGCGTCGTCTCGATGACGCGCTGGAAGTCATTGCCAGCGGTGATACACGCGCGATCCCCGCGCGCGCGGCGGCCTTTTCTCCGTTGGGTGCGGCCACGATATGCTTCGAACCCACGGGATCGACAATCGCGCACCAGTTATACTCAGCCGATTGGACACCCATCGGCGACGTCGCAGACCTGACGCTGCCGGGCTCTGGGGAATCCAAGGATCACCAGGGAATTACCGATCCGGTGGCGATGGATCGGAGCGGCAACATCTGGCTTGTGTGGGCGAGCTACAACCCCGGCGACGACCACTATCTGACGACGCTGGCGCCCTACAACCCGGGCGACTGCAATCACGACCGCCGCATCAACAATTTCGACATCGACGCGTTTGTGCTGGCGCTTAGCGACGGGGCGGCGTACGAGGCGCGCTACCACATCCCCGCCGAAGTCGGCCGCATCCTCGCCGACGTGAACCTCGACGGCGCGCTCAACAATTTCGACATCGATGCGTTTGTGGAGTTGCTGGTTTCGCAGCCGTAGGGAGCCGGGAAAAGGGAACAGACAGGGAATAGCGACGGCGGGACGAAGGGAGGTAGGGACACAGGAGCACCGCACGAGATGGAGTGCGGGAATCAGAGCCGCGGGCGCAAGCCCGCGATTGCCGTCGTTGCATGGCCTGAGTGGCTGGCGCAAGCCCGCGATTCCGATGCGCACGAGAGACGCCGCCGACTCAAGCCGCTCAACGACCGGAATCGCGGGCTCGCGCCCGCGGCTCCGATCGGCCCGGCCCGCCGCTGGCGCGGCGGGTTCTGACGGAGGCGCTCGGACGGATTACATTGAGCGCATGTCCCACGACCCGACCGCATCGCCGCTGGGTCTGATCGCCGGCGCCGGCGAGTTGCCGCTGCTCATCGCCGACAACGCCGCCGCGGCCGGCCGGCCGCTGATCGTTGTCGCGCTGCGCGGGTGGGCGGACCCGCGCTTGCGCGCGCGGGCGGCGTACTTTCGCTGGCACGGCGTGGCGCGGCTCGGGGGATGGATTCGCACGCTGCGGCGGTTGGGCTGTCGCGAAGTGGTGATGGTCGGGCGCGTCCGCAAGGCGGACATGTTCGCCGGCCCGCGCTGGCGGCAGTGGCTACAATACGTGCCCGACTGGACGAGCGTGCGTGTCTGGTACTTCCGCGCGCGGGACAAGCGGAACGACACGCTGCTGGGCGCCGTGGCCGACGAATTGGGCCGCCGGGGCATCACGATGATCGACTCGACGAAGTACTGCCCGGAAACGCTCGCGCCCGCGGGCGTTTTGACCCACGGCGCGCCGCCGGCGCGCGTCCTCGCGGACGCGGAGTTCGCCTGGCCGATCGCGCGGCAGATCGGGTCGCTCGACGTGGGGCAGGCGGTCGCGGTGAAGGAGCGCGAGATCATCGCGGTCGAGGCGATCGAGGGCACCGACGCGCTGATCGAACGCACCGGGCGGCTGTGCCCCAGCGGCGGCTGGACGCTCGTCAAGGTCGCCAAACCGAACCAGGACATGCGCTTCGACGTGCCCACGATCGGACCGCAGACGATCGAGAACCTGCACCAGGCGGGGGCGGTCGCACTGGTGGTCGAGGCCGGCAAGACCATCGTGCTGGAGCGCGAGCGAACGCTGCGACTTGCGGAGAAGCATGGGATCGCGGTGATCGGACGGAGCGAGTGAGCTGGCGAAATTGAAGGATCTCGATGCCCGCACGGATTCTTGACGGCGCTGCCTACGCGGCGGAGATTCGCGCCGAGGTCGAGCGCCAGGCGCGCGAGCTGACGCGCGGCAGTCGACCGATTCGCCTGTGCGCCGTGCTGGCGGGCAGCGATGCCGCCGGGCGGCTTTATGCGGGTTCGCAGGCGCGGCAGTGCGCGCAGGTGGGAATCGAGTACTCGCTCGTCGAACTGCCCGACTCGACTGACGAAGCGGCGTTGCTTGCTTGCATCGATCGGCTCAACGCCGACCCCAACGTCACCGGCATCATGCTGCACCTGCCGCTGCCGAACGGCATCGACGCGGCGAGCGCGCAGTATCGCATCGACCCGTACAAGGATGTTGAGGGCGTCAACCCGGCGAACATCGGATTCCTCTTTTACGGCGAACCGATCATCGCGCCGTGCACGGCGCTCGCGGTGAATGAGCTGATTCGTCGCACGGGGCTCGCGCTGCCCGGCGCTCACGCGGTCGTGGTGGGTCAGAGCCGCATCGTCGGCAAGCCGATCACGATGTTCCTCATGTCGCAGCTCGCGACCGTAACGGCGTGCAACATCCACACGCAGGACGCACCGGCGCTCACACGCTCGGCCGACCTCCTGGTCGTCGCGATCGGCAAGCCGCGCGCCATCGGGGCGGCGTACGTCCGGCCCGGCGCGGTCGTGATCGATGTCGGGATCAACTCGGTGACGGAGCTGGGGCGCGACGGCGCGATGATGCGCAAGACGGTCGGCGACGTGGACTTCGACGCGGTGGCCCCGCTGGCGTCGGCGATTACTCCGGTTCCGGGCGGCGTCGGACCTCTGACCGTCGCGATGCTGCTGCGGAACACGGTCGAAGCGGCCCGCAAGCAGCGCGCCCGCTCGTGACGCGGCGCAACGGCCATCGACGGCACGCGGCCCCGCTCACGCGTTGCCGTTGAGGTGTTCATATGCCGGAAGAGTCAGAAACTCCGCCAACGGATCCTCCGTCGCAAGTCGGTCGAACAACTTCTGCGCGGGACCGAAGCGACCGGCGGCGAATCGCGCCGCGCCGAGCTGGTCGCGCAGCACGCTCATCTCGTCGCTCATCGTCGATCGAAAGAGCGCGCCAGTCAGCTTGCGCCCGTCGGCCAGGACGCCGGTCGGGTGGCGAATCCACTGCCAGAGCTGCGTGCGCGAGATTTCGGCGGTCGCGGCGTCCTCCATCAAGTTGTAGAGCGGCACGCAGCCGTTGCCGCCCAGCCACGCCTCCAGGTATTGCACGCCGACGCGGATGTTGGTCCGCACGCCCTCCTCGGTGATCGTGCCCGTCGGGACGGCGAGCAGATCGCGCGCCGCGACGCGCACATCGTCGCGGCGGCGCGCGATCTGGTTCGGCGTTGGCATGCGGGCGTCGAAACACTCGCGCGCCAGCGACACCAGGCCCGGATGCGCGACCCAGGTGCCGTCGTGACCGTCGTCGGCCTCGCGCTCCTTGTCGGCCCGAACGGTGGCGAGCGCTTTCTCGCTCGCGGCGGGGTCGCCTTTGATCGGGATGAACGCGGACATGCCGCCGATCGCGTGCGCCCCGCGCTGGTGACACGTCTTGATGACGTTCAGGCAGTAGGCCCGCATGAACGGGACCGTCATGGTCACCTCGGCGCGGTCGGGCAGCACGAACTCCGGCCGGCGGCAGAACTTCTTGATGAAGCTGAAGATGTAGTCCCAGCGGCCGCAGTTGAGACCCGCGGAGTGATTCCGCAGCTCGTACAGAATCTCGTGCGTCTCGAAGCTGGCGAGGATCGTCTCGATCAGCACGGTCGCGCGGATCGTGCCGCGGGGGATCTTCAACTCGTCCTGCGCGAGCTCGAAGATCTCGTTCCACAGCCGGGCCTCGAGATGGCCTTCGAGCTTCGGCAGGTAGAAATACGGCCCTGTCCCGCGCTCCAGCAGCTCGCGCGCGTTGTGGAATAAATAGAGCCCGAAGTCGAACAGCGCGCCCGGGACCGGCGCGCCGTCGAGCCGCACGTGCTTCTCCGGCAGGTGCCAGCCGCGCGGCCGCACCATCAACACTGCGGGCTGCTCGTTCAGCCGATAGAGCTTGCCATCGGGGTTGCTGAAATCGATCGTGCGTCGGACGGCGTCGCGGAGATTGAGCTGGCCGTCGAGGCAGTTGCGCCAAGTCGGCGAGAGCGAATCTTCGAAGTCGGCCATGAAGACCTGTGCGCCGCTGTTGAGCGCGTTGATGATCATCTTGCGTTCGACCGGACCGGTGATTTCGACGCGGCGATCCTGCAAATCCGCGGGAATCGGCGCGACACGCCAATCCGACTCGCGCAGGGCGCGCGTCGCGGAGAGGAAATCCGGCAGCGCGCCGGCGTCGAACTCCGCCTGGCGCTCGCGGCGGCGCCGGAGCAGCGCCGCGCGCGGGTCGGCGGCGTGGCGGACGAGCCGCGCGACGAATCGCAGCGCCGCGGGCGTGAGAATCTCCGCATGGGCGGGCGCCGGCAGCGACGAAACCGTCATGCCCGCGGGCAGCGAATCCGAGCCCGGTGAAGACATCGATGTGCT
This sequence comes from Phycisphaerae bacterium, assembly GCA_050184295.1. Classification (GTDB taxonomy): domain Bacteria; phylum Planctomycetota; class Phycisphaerae; order UBA1845; family Fen-1342; genus JBFXAM01. The sequence continues at coordinate 5,871 of JBFXAM010000021.1, forward strand.
CCTTTCGCCGCGGCGATGGCATCGGTGTGAACGACCGACGAGGGGACACGCGCAGCGTACCACCCGCAGCGCGCCCTCACCAGCGCGCCGCGCAACCAGACCGACGCGCCGCAACACGCGGCGTCCGACGGCATCGCGATCCGGCGTCGCCGCACCGAACCGCGCCGCGGCGGCGATTGCGGCGACTTCGGCCCGGACGGGCAATCGTTGCACCCCGCCGACACCGACGCGCCTAAGATGCATCAAAGCGTTGACCGCCGCTCCGGCCCCGCGCGGGGTGCGGAACCGCGGCGGCGAAGCCCCGGAGCGAACGAAATGCGCTGGCCATCCCGCACGCGGCAGACGCTGAGTCATCGGCGGAGCACGCTGGTCATCCTGATGCTGTCCGTGCTGCCCGTCGGCGGCGGGTGCGAGCGCGCCGGCGCGCAGGAGCGCGCGTCGACGATGTCGTCTGGTTCAAACCGCACACCCGCGAAAGGGGAATCGGCCGTGCGTTACTCGAAATCGGCTTATGACATCACGCCGCTCTCGCGCGAGCGCGTCGCCGAGCTGGCGAAGGGGCTGAGCGAGGAGTCGTATCGCGTGACGCAGAAGGCGGGCACCGAGGCGCCGTTCTGCGGCAACCTGCTCGATAACAAGAAAGAGGGCGTTTATTGCTGCATCGTGTGCGGCCTGCCGCTGTTTTCGAGCGAGCACAAGTTCAACTCGGGCACGGGCTGGCCGAGCTTCTTTCGCGAGTTCGACGCGGAGCACGTGGCGCGCAAGGCGGATCGCGCGCACGGCATGGTGCGCACCGAGATCAACTGCGCCCGCTGCGATGCGCACCTTGGACACGTCTTCGACGACGGCCCGAAGCCCACCGGCGAGCGCCATTGCCTGAACTCCGCGTCGCTGAAGTTCGTCGAGAAAGGCGCGGAGCTCCCGCCGGAGAGCCGGCCCGCGCAGACCGAGACCGCGTACTTCGCCGCCGGCTGCTTCTGGGGCGTCGAGCACTACTTCCAGAAAGGCCCCGGCGTGATCGACGCAGTCAGCGGCTATATGCAGGGCCGCACCGAGAACCCGACGTACAAGGACGTTTGCTACAAGGAGACGGGCCACGCCGAAACGGTGAAGGTCGTGTTCGATCCCAAGCGCGTCAGCTACCGGCGTCTGCTCGAGGCGTTCTTCGTCATGCACAACCCGACCGAGCTTAACCGTCAGGGGCCGGACGTCGGCGAGCAGTATCGCTCCGGCATCTGGACGACGAGCGACGAACAGCGGCGCGTTGCCGAGGAGTTCATCAAGGAGCAGCAGGCGAGCGAGCGCTTCCGCGGACAGAAGATCGTGACGCAGGTCGAGCCGGCCAAGACGTTCTACGCCGCCGAGGAATATCACCAGGATTACATCGTGAAGACCGGGCGGGCGTGTCACGTGCGGAATCCGTGGTGACGCGCGGCCAAACGCGGCGCGGCCGCTGCGCCCGTGCGAGGTTGTCGCGACTTCCGCCGGGAGGGCGATTGATCGTAGCCGGCGACTTCAGCAGGTAGGGCAGGTCGCGGCCGTCTGCGACCTGCCGCTCGACGTGCGATGACGCGGCGCAGGGTTTTCGCGCGGTGCGAGGCAGACGGCAGGTCGGCCCGCGATCGTCTTGGCGCGCAACGGCGCGTGCCGCAACGGGCCGACCTGCCCAAACTGCTGAACACCGAAGGCTGATCGCCGAACGCCGAAGGTCAGGCGTTGGGTGCCATGCCGACGGCTCTTGCGTCGGCATACTTTGAGCGAACGAGACGCGTTCGCCCGCACGGATTGAAGCGGTAGGCAGGGCGTGGCTACACTGCTCGTCATGTCCGACGGCACGCGTCGCACGAGACCGTCGATCTTCGAGCGGTTGTTCGGCTACATTCCGGCCGGGCTGGAAGTCGACCCCGCCGCGTTTCCCGAAACTGAGTTTCCCGTTGCTTGTCTCGAATGCGGCTACATGCTGCACAGCATCGCCCAGGGGCGCTGTCCGGAGTGCGGCACGGCGTTTTCTCGCGGCAATCTGCTCGTGCGGATCTACGCGCGCGGCGAGCGGCCGCGCGGCGATCGAGTGGGCCGACTGCGCCGCACCCTGTTCTGCGCGGTCATGTTTCCGTCATGGTTGCTCATCGCGTCGCCGTTTCTCCTCGCGGGCGCGGATCGCTTAATCGGTTCGACCACGTTTCGTCACTCCGTCGCGCTCGCGAGTGATTACTCGATCGTCGTCATTATCGTAGCGCCATTGCTCGTGTCGCTGAATCTCGTGCTGGTCATCCTGTACTTCGTTTCGCTGCCGCACTTTGCGCTGGGGCGGCGCGTGCGGGACGCCGCACGACGGATGCGCCGCAAGGTGCGACTCCCGCGAAGGACACGCGCCAGCAAGGCGCGCAATCGTAGCCGGCGACTTCAGTCTCCAGGGCTCGCGAAGTGCAGCAGGTAGGGCAGGTCGCGGCCGTCTGCGACCTGCCGCCGGGCGTGCGATGGCGCCGCGCCGGCAAACGGCAGGTCGGCCCGCGATCGTCTTGGCGCGCCATGGCGCGTGCCGCAACGGGCCGACCTGCCCTACCCGGCTGCCCTACCTGCTCGCATCACCGGCGACACCCGACGCCGCCGTAAGATGGCGTTCCTCGCCTGGAGGGCGAGCGATCGTACCCGGCGAGTGCGTAGTGCGTAGGGCAGGTCGCGGCCGTCTGCGACCTGCCGCTCGACTCGAAAGCGCGGCACCGCGCCCTGCCGCTCGGCTTCAGTCGCCGGTCCCCGCCACGCGTTCTCGCGCCAGCTCCGCCTCCGCCGCGATGAACCCGAACGCCGGCCAGTTTCCGCCTTGCGTCACACGCTCGAACAGCTCGCGCGCGCGGGCGCGATCGCCATTGCAGAGATGCCAGTTCGCGACGCCATACCCGTACGTCGCCAGATCGAGCGACGTGGCGCTCTCCACATTCAGCAATTGCTCCGCGCGAAGCTGCCCCTTGTAGAGCAGCAGCCGGCGGTGATACGCGGCGTTCTCGACGATGTTCATCTCCGGTCGCACCACCGCCAGCACGCCGGCCGCCTCCGCGTCGCGACCCGCCCGGCGGAGCGACATGTAAAGCCAGTCGGCGGCGGCGACGGTGTTGTCGTCGAGACCGAGCGCGAGCGGAACGCCGGCCACCGTGATGGGCTCGGCCGAACGCGTCGACGCCGCTGGCGCGACCGTCGCACCGGCGGCGGACACTCGTTCCGCGTCCCGCTGTCCCGCGGCCAGCCGCGCCGCCGACGGGTCCGCATGGCAGAGCGCCTCGGCGAAGTCGCGGGCGGCGCCTTCGAAGTCTCCGGTCAGGTAGCGGGCAAGCGCGAGGTGATACCACACATTGAAGCGCAGTGTCGTGAGCGGGATATTGAGCGCGTTCGGCGCGCCGTCGGGCTCGATCGCGTCGGGCTGCTGTCTGAGCAGCGCCGTGGCGTATTCGAGGTCGACGATCGCTTCCTCGAATCGCCGCAGGCTGATGAGCCGATGTCCGCGGTGGCGGCGGAAGCGCGCATCGGCGGGCCATCGTTCGACGCCGAGGGTGAAGACGTCGATCGCTTCGTGCATCTGCCAGAGGTAGCCGTGTCGGCGCCCGAGCCAGACGAGGGCGTCGGGGTCGTCGGGGTTCGCGGCGCGCGTGGCTCGCGCGGCAGCGAGCCGCGTGAGCGCCGTGTCGCGTGCATCGCCGGCGGGCAGCTCAGGCAGCGGCACACCAAGGAGCGAGACGCACGCGGGCGGGGCCGTCGTCGGCAGGTCGCGTACGGCCGCGACCTGCCCGACGCGCTCGAACAGCGGGTCGCCGAGGAGTGAGGCGCACTCCGGCCGACTGCCGGCGGCGGCGAACCCGATCAGAAGGAGCGTCGAAGCGCGCGATCGCTGGGACATCATGTGCGCAGGTTACGGCGAGGGGAACCGAGCGGGAAGCGTGCGCGGCGGGTGAAGACTGGGGGCGTTGAGCCCGTCGGCGACCCATGGAACACGGGTGCTGTTGCCTGCCGTCTCAGTACGCGGACGGATGCAACGCGGGCTGCACGGCTGAGCGCAGCGGCACATTCCGTGCCCACTGCCGAGCGCCGCGGCACAGCTCGGCCGACCCGGCAATCAGTCTTGATCCCCTGTCGCGCGACCTGACGAGCGCCCGCACGGGCGCGAACCACGCGGCTCGAAGGAGCGCCGCACGATCGCGGATCGCGGTTCTGCGCGGGTTCTCTCGTCCGCGCGGCCGTTGGTCTCTACGTTCGCGCTCCGCACTCTGCTGTGCGCTTGAGGATCCACTCGCGAATTCTTGGATACACGAGGTCCGTGGCCTCCGGCGCATACTCAAACTCCCCGTGCGCCATGTTCTCGAACAAGGCGAGCGTCTTGTCGGACGCACGGATCGCGTCGTAAAAGACCGCGCGCGTAATCTCGGGATGCGCGATCCGGTCCCGTCCGCCCAGCACCAGCAGCGTCGGACTCGCGATGCAGCCGTAGTGGTCGGAATACACGTGCGGCGTCGTTCCCAACGCGCTCACGATCGAGCGCTGCCGCACACACGCGGCGAATTGCCGCAAGACACCGGCCTTCATGTGATCGAGCGCGAGGCGCAGGCCTTGGGTAAAGGTCTCGACGCGGAAGTGCTCGGCGCCCTTGAAACGGACGAACAGTTCACGCACGGCGTGCGCGAAGCTCTGCTCGCCGTAATCGAGCACGCGCCGCAGGGCCTCCGGCCGGGCGGCGTGTCGGGCGGCGGCGTTGGGGGCGGGGCGCAGCCAGTCGAGGCGGACTTCGCCGAGCAGCTCGACGACGCCTTGCAGCCAGAGCCAGCGGGCGAGGATTTCGAACGGAAAGTTGGCGTGAATGTGGGTGTTGCGCCATCCGTCGCGGAGCGCGCCCCAGTCGAGCGCGCCGTCCGGACCGTAGAGCGTGCCGGGCCAGCGCAGGGCGGCTGGGAATTCGACAAAGACGCCGCCGGCGATCTCGGCCTGGCGCTGGGCGGCGAGCGCGTCGGCGGCCGTGACGGTGCCGGCGTCGTGAAGCGTCGCGCCCTGGAGATAGGCCCCGAGCACGATCGCGCCCATGCTGCTGCCGACGACGAAGGGGCGTTTCCCCGTCCGCCGCCGCACGTGCGCTAACGCCGCCGGCGCGTCGTACAGAACATAGTGATCGACGCACCAATCGCGCAGGCCCATCGGCGGCGCGCTGTACGCGCCCGCGCTGCCGTGCCCGCGCAGGTTCACGAGCCAGACGTCGCAGCCGGCCTCGTGCAGCAGCGACGCAAGACTGCGGTAGTGAAAGCCGTCACCGCGGATGTCGGGCAGGTCCCAGATGTCGGCGTTGACCGCGATGCCGTGAAAGAGCAGCACCGGTGGCCCGCCCGCGGATTCGCGGCGGAGCAGCGCGAGATTGGCCCCGTCGGCCGTGCGGGCGAATTCGACGGTGCGCGTGGGGTTCATCTGAGAAATTGTATCGCAACGGGTGCGCGTGCTCGTGCGTCGTCCTAGGGGCATCCCAGGTTGGCGACGCAGGCGACGAACGGTTCGATGTCGAAGTTGTTGACGAGTCCGTCGGCATTAATGTCCGCGTTCAGCACATTGCAGGCGGGATACGCCGCGGCATACGCCGCCGGGTCGGCGAGCGCGAGCACGAACGGATCGATGTCGAAGTTGTTGGTGGCTCCGTCGCAGTTCAGATCCGCCGGCGTCGCGGGCGCGCGGGGCGCGGGGAGCGCGGCGGCCAGCGTCGCGGCCGGGCCGGGCGCGTGGAGTGCGAGCGCCACGTCGGCGTTGTGGGGCGGGGCGTTCGCGTCGAAGCCCAGCGTATAAGTCAGTCCCCAGCGGACTGGATTCGCGGGTACGCCGATCTCGAAGGGCGTGGTCGCGAGGATCAGTCCGGCGGCGTCGCGCGTCGCGGTCCACGGCGTGTTGACATTCACGTCGTCCGCGTCGTGTTGCGGCGCATGAAAGCCCATGTTCGCAATCGCGACGTCATCCCGCATCGGCACGCGGATCGACCCGATCGCGCGCTGGACGTCGACGTTTCGCACCGCGTATTCATAGCGCCACCAGCCCGCGCGCCGCGCCGTGACCCGCGCTCCGACGACGCAGCGGCCGTCGACCGACGGCTCGCACGCGACGAGCGCTTGCGTCGCGCCGGTCCATGCGTCGAGCGCGGTTCCGCGCGCGGTCGGCGACGTATTCGCCGCGACGGCCCACGTCCCACCTGGCGCGCCGCTCACCACGACGCGCTCCCACGCGGCGCCGTTCGCGCGGTCGCTTTCGTCGCCGCAGAACGCGATCGCCTCGATGATGAACTCCGCTCCGGGATTCAGGACCGGGTCGAGGTCCGCGTCCGCGACGACGAGGCGGTGCTCGATCGGGTTCCACGGCCCGTTGTGCGTCGCAAGATAGGAGCCTGCGAAGCTGAACGCGCCGGTGAACGGGTTCACCTCGTGCCGCGGGCCGAGCCCCGCGGCGTTCGCGTTGACGAACGCCGACGACTCGTCCGCACAGCCGACGCCGAGCGCGCCCGATGCCGGCGTGCAACCCAGCCCGCACGCGTTGGTCTGCGTCGGCGGCGCCGCGTGCCGCACCCACGACGCACCGATCTGCTCAAGGCTCCCGCCGCGAAGCCGGTAGAGATTGAACGCATAGAACGGATGTTGCGCGCTGGGGTTGCCGAGCCAGAGGGCGGGCTCGGTGCCGGCGTTGCATGTGGTCGCACCGACGCCGAACGCCACGTCGCTTCCCGCGCGTCCGACCTGCACGACGGTGGAGACGTCGCCGATCACCAGGTCGGGGCCTTCGCCGGGTTCCGGCGGATCGAGGAGCGATACCGTGAGTTGGAACGGTCCGCGCGCGCCCGAAAAGCCGCTCACGCGGATGAAATACGACAAGCCGGGCGTGACCCGCACCTGCGCGGTCGACTGTGCCCCGCACGCGTCGTCGCTGCAAGCAAGCTGGTTGGCGGCTGTTCCGGGACAGCCCGCGTGGATCGAAACGACCGTGTCCCACGCCGCGCCGCCGCACGTCGATGCCCGCAGCCGCCGGTCCGCGTCGGCGTCGAATCGGAACCACACGTCGCGGCTCGATGCCGACGTGCCGCACGTCGCATTGCCGTCGTTGTCGGCGCTGGTCGTGTCGCCGGCGTAGACGCCGGGGCCGATCGGCGGCGCGTCGGCGCAGCGATCGGTCTGTCCGGCAGCGGGCGCGAGCGAAGCGAGCAGCACAATCGCGCCGAGTGCCTGCGCGAGCGCGCCTGCGCGTTGTGCCGCGCCGAACCCGACAACGCGGCCCGCCGACGCCGGGCACACGCGTGCCCGCGCCACGCGATCGAGCAACGGACTGCCTGCGGCTGAACGCACGGTCATAGCGCGCCTATCGACGATTCGAGCGCCGCGCGCCGGGCGGGCAGGCGGGAATTGCGCGGGCGCGACCATCGGAGCCGCGGGCGCGAGCCCGCGATTCGTCGTTGCCTGGCGCGCCCGTGTCGCGCACGCTCGTTTCGGTTCGGCACGTGCGCGGTGCTGCGCCGAAGTCGCAGGCTTGCGCCTGCGGCTCGGATCGGCCGCCCGCGGATTGTCCCGTCCCGCCGAGAGGATACCATATTGCCGGTCGCCAAGAACCCGCGCGCCGCCGCCGTCGGCGACGCTCGGAATCCGCGGGTGTCGAGATCCTGAAATGCTCGTGCTCATCGGCGTCTACTTCGCCGGGCTCACCGTCTTTCACCTGCTCGAACTGGTCTGGCCGATCAAGCCTGAATACCGCACCGGCGTCACGCGCCGCGGCTACCTGGCCGACATCATCAGCTCGATCGTGAACGGCCCGGGGTTGACGGGGCTCGAGAAAATCGCGTTCACGACGATCATCACGCTGATTCCCACGACTTACGACGCGATCTCGCACTGGAGCTGGTGGGCCCAGTTCGGCCTGTTCTTCCTCGTCAATGACTTTCTGCGCTACTGGTTCCACCGCTGGTATCACGAGTTCGCGCTGCTCTGGCGCGTGCATCGCGTGCATCACACCGTCGTGCACATGGACGCCATGTCGGTGTTCCGCCACCACGTGCTCGAGGCGATCGTCAAGAACGGCCTGATCTTCCTGCCCTTCCGGCTGCTGGGGGTCGATCCGACCGTCATCATCGCGTACTCATCGATCGACATCCTCAAGGGCTTCTGGCACCACGCGAACCTGCGGACGTACATCGGCCCGCTGAACTACATCTTCAACTCGCCGGAGCTGCACTGGTGGCACCACGCCGCCAAGGGCCGCGGCATGTCTTCCAACTACGGATCCGTGCTGTCGGTCTGGGACTGGCTGTTCGGGACCGCGTACTGGCCGCGCGGACAGTGGCCGGACCAGATCGGCGTCGAGGGGATTCACAACTTCCCGGAGCATTTCCTCGGGCAGCTCACGTCGATCGCGAAGGAGGACGGGGCGTTCGCCGCACCGAGTGCGGCCCCGCCGACGGGCGCGAACCCACCCCCACGCTTGCGCGTCATGCCTCCGCACAAAGTGCCCACTGCGCCGACCACCTGAACCCTCTCGGCGCGCGCCGTCGGTTCCGCTGACGGCCCCGCTATAATCTCCAGCGTTCGGCCCGGAGTATTCCACAATCGTGTGAGGTCGGCTCGGCGTCGGCATGCGCCCCGCCGTGATTCCCCGTCGGCGCCTCGTGGTCGGAGTCCGCCCATGACCGCACTCTCCCTCGCCCGCCGGGTCAGCGAAGAGCTGCTGCCGCGCGTGCGCCAGCCGGCGCAGTACATCGGCGGCGAGGTGAATCAGCTCGCGAAGCCCGGCGACTGGCAGGCGGCCGAGGTCCGCGCCGTCATCGCGTTTCCCGACGCGTACACGATCGGCATGTCGCACCTCGGCTGCCAGATTCTGTATTGGCTGTGCAACCACACGCCCGGCGTCTGCGCCGAGCGCGTCTACGCCCCGTGGATTGACGCCGAGGCGATTATGCGGCAGCGCGGGATTCCGTTGTTCACGTGGGACACGCGCCAGCCGGCCCGCGACGCCGACCTGTTCTGCGTGTCGCTGCAATATGAGCTGTGCTTCACGACCGTGTTGAACATGCTTGATCTCGCGGGCGTGCCGGTCCTTGCCGCGGACCGGGATGACTCGCACCCGCTCGTCATCGCCGGCGGGCCCCAGGCCGACAACCCCGAGCCGATGGCCGACTTTCTCGACCTGGTCGTGATCGGCGACGGCGAACACTCGCTCGCAGGCATTCTCGAAGCGGTGCGCGAGTACAAGCGCGCGGGCGTGCCGCGGCGCGAGATGATCCTGCTGCTCGCGCGGCGGTTTCCGTGGGTGTATGCGCCGAATCTCTATGACGTGACGTACCACGCCGACGGCACGATCGCGGGGATGTGGCCCAAACACGAGGGTCTGCCCGCGCGAATCGACCGCTGCAAGACGCCGGACCTGGAGCACGCACCGTTCCCGACGCGGCCGCTGCTGCCGTGGCTCGACGTCGTCCACGACCGGATCAGCATCGAGGTGATGCGCGGCTGTCCGCAGGTGTGTCGGTTCTGCCACGCGGGCTATACGAAGCGGCCGCTGCAACTGCGCAGCGTCGAGCGCGTGCTGGAAATCGCCGAAGAGGCGTATTGGGCGACCGGACACCACGAGATCGGGCTGCTGTCGCTCAGCACGGCGGATTATCCGTTTCTGCGGGAGCTGGCGGCGCGGTTTCACGCGCGCTTCGCGTCCCGCCGAGTCAACCTCAGCTTTCCTTCGCTGCGCGTCGACAAGATGCTGCAAAACATCCCGTGGATGGCGAACACTGTCCGCAAAGGCAGCATCACGATGGCGGTCGAGGCCGCCCGCGACGACATGCGCGCCGCGATCCGCAAAAAAGTGACCGACGGCAACCTGCTCGACGGCGTCCGCGAGGTGTACAAGGCCGGCTGGAACCGCGTAAAGCTCTACTTCATGTCCGGCTTCCCCGGCGAACGCGACGACGACATCACCGGCATCGTCGAGCTCGCGCAGGCTGTCAGCGACGAACGCCGCGCGATCGGCAAGCCGCCCGCCGATGTGAACGCGAGCGTCGGCTGGCTCGTGCCCAAGCCGTTCACGCCGCTGCAATGGATGGCCCAGCCGCGCCTGGAATATTTCGTCGAGGTCCGCGACCGGTTGCGCGCCGTGGCGCGCGGCGAACGGGTCGTGGACGGCGGCCTTGGCGGCTACGGGTCGGCGTCGGCGATGGCGAGCGAGAACGACGCCGCCGCGACAGACGCCGGGCGACAAACGCCGCGCTCACGCCGCCGCGGTGCCGCGCGCGGAAAGAAGAGCCGCGTGCGGATCACGACACACGACCCGCACCGTTCGATCCTCGAGGGCGTGTTCGCGCGCGGCGATCGGCGGCTCGGCGGCGTGGTTCTGGAAGCGTGGCGGCGCGGCGCCCGTTTCGACGGCTGGGACGAGACCTACAACGATCGCATTTGGCAGGACGCGTTCGCGGCCAGCGGCGTCGACCCCGCGTTCTACGCCCACCGCGAGCGCTCGTACGACGAGATTCTGCCCTGGGATCACATCGGGCTGCACATGCGCCGCGGCTTTCTCGAAGAGAGCTACGACGACATGTTCGCGACGATCGGCGGGTCGCGCCCGGCGGCGAGCCGCGCGCTGCCGGTCATTGCGTCCCCGCGTTGAGCGTGTCGGGCGCCGGCGTCGGGGCGCGCGGATCGCGGGTCGCCTTTCAATCGTTCTGAAAAGTTCTGCCGCCGCTGGACAGTTCGCCGCTGCGCCTCAGAATACGCGGCAGCTCACAAAGGTTTCGGGATGGCGCGCGAACAAATCCACACGATCGCCCTCGACGAACTCTATCGCTCGATCGCGCCCGACGTGGCGCGGGCGGAGCAGATTTTTCGCGACGAGCTCGAGAGCGACCAGCCGTTCATCAACGAACTTTGCCAGCACGTCGCGCAGTATCACGGCAAGCGCGTGCGCCCCGCGCTGGTGCTGCTGAGCGGGCAGGCGTGCGGCGTGCTAAAGCCGGCGCACCACGTGCTCGCGGCGGTCGTCGAGATGGTGCACATCGCGACGCTGGTGCACGACGACGTGCTCGACGAAGCCGACATCCGCCGGCGCGTCGCGACGGTCAACCGGTTGTGGGGCAACGAGCGGGCGGTGCTGCTCGGCGATTATCTGATCAGCCACGCGTTCCACCTGTGCAGCAGCCTCGATTCGCAGTACGCGTCGCGCCTGATCGGCCGCACGACCAACACGGTCTGCGAAGGCGAGATGATGCAGTGCGCCAACCGAGACAACTTCGACCTTTCCGAGGCCGGCTACTTCGACATCATCACGCGCAAGACCGCGGTGCTGCTGGGCGTGTGCTGCCGACTGGGCGCCCGCTACGCCGGCGCCGACGAGAGCGTGTGCGCCCGCATGGACCTGTTCGGCGAATCGCTGGGCGTCGCGTTTCAGATTGTCGACGACCTGATCGATCTGCTGGGCGACGAGGCGGAGGCCGGCAAGTCGCTGGGCCGCGACGTGGAGAAGGGCAAGCTCACGCTGCCCCTGATCCACTATCTCCGCACGGCGCGCGACGACGAACGGGCCGCGATGCTCACCCTGCTCCGCGCCGACGACCCGCAGCGATACCGCCAGATCGCCAGGCTCCTCCAGCAGTCCGAGAGCATCGACTACGCCCAGGACGCGGCGTTCCGGCGGATCAACCAGGCGCTCCAGGCGCTCGGCGAGCTGCCGCCCGGCGACGCGAAGAGCAGCCTGACCGCGATGGCGGAGTTCGTGCTGATCCGCCGGCATTGAGCGGGTGCGGCGCGGTTCTGCGCGAACCGCGGCGCCGCCGGACCGTCCCGCCGACGCTCACACTTGAAACACCCCGACCTTCAACTCCGGCAGCGGGCCGCAGTGTGCGACCGCTTCCAGGGCCAGCGCGAGCGCCGCGCGGGTGCGGGCCGGCTCGATGATCGCATCGACCCAGCCGCGGGCGGCGGCGTAGCGGATGTCCATGGTCTTGTCGTAGTGGTCGGTGATGACGCGTTCCAGCGTCCGTAGCTCCGTGTCGTCGGGCTCGTGTCCCTTGCGCTTGAGCGTGTCGATCTCCAGTTGCAGCAGCGTCTTGGCGGCGCTGCCCGCGCCCATCACGGCGTATTTCGCGGTGGGCCACGCGAAGATAAAGCGCGGGTCGTACGCCTTGCCGCACAACGCATAGTTGCCTGCACCAAAGCTGCCGCCGGTGATCAGCGTAATCTTCGGGACGACGCTGTTGCTGACGGCGTTGACGAGCTTGGCGCCCGCGCGGATGATCCCGTCCTGCTCGCTGTCGCGCCCGACCATGAAGCCGTTGACATCCTGGACGAAAATCAGCGGCGCTCTCATTTGGTTGCAGTCGAGGATGAAGCGGGCGGCCTTGTCGGCGCTGTCCACGTAGATCACCGAGCCGAACTGGAGCGGACCGCGCGCCGGCTTCACCTGTTTCTTCTGGTTCGCGACGATCCCCACCGCCCAGCCGTCGAGCCGCGCGAACCCGCACACCAGCGACTGTCCGTACTCCGCCTTGTATTCGTCGAACGAGTCGGCGTCGACCACGTGCGCCAGCAGGTCGCGCACGTCATACTGCCCTTGCGCCCCGCCGCGCGCGCTCGCCGCCTCCGAACCCTCGACCACGTCGTAGATGCGCTCGGCGCTCTTGCGGGGTGCGTGCGGCGTGGCACGATTGAAGTCGCTCGTGGGGGGTGCACCGAGCTTGCCGACGAGCTTCCGCAGCCGCTCGAGGCAGAGCTCGTCGTTCGGCTCGCGATAGTCGATCGTGCCGCTGATGCCGGCGTGCATCGCGGCGCCGCCAAGCTCCTCGCTGCTGGCGACCTGTCCGATCGCGGCCCGGACGAGCGCGGGCCCGGCGAGATAGAGCCCGCTGCCCTCGGTCATCAGGAGCGTGTCGCACATGACGGGCAGATAGCCGCCGCCGGCGACGCAGTTTCCCATGATCGCGGCGAGCTGCGGAATCCCCGCGGCGCTGATGACGGCGTTGTTGCGAAAGATGCGGCCGAAGTCGTCCTCGTCGGGGAAGATCTCGTCCTGCATCGGCAGGAAGACGCCGGCCGAGTCGACCAGGTAGAGAATCGGCAGGCGGTTCTCGTGGCAAAACCGCTGTGCGCGCAGCACTTTCTTGCAGGTCATGGGAAAGAACGCGCCGGCCTTCACGGTCGCGTCATTGGCCACGATCACGCACAGCCGCCCATGCACGCGCCCCAGACCGACGACCACACCCGCCGCCGGCACGCCGCCGACTTCCGCATACATCCCGTCGGCGGCCCACAGCCCGAGTTCGAAGAACAAGTCGTGATGCTCGTGATCGTGTCCGAGTCCCGGCGCGTGGCCCGGGGCGCTGTGCGCGTGCCCGTGCGTCCGCCTTCGATCGCACAGCAGCGCGATGCGCTCGCGTGCGGTCAGCCGCCCGTGGCGGTGCTGCCGCTCGATGCCGCGCTTTCCGCCGCCTTCACGGATGACCGCCTCGCGCGCCCGAAACTCCGCCAACAGCAGCTCGATGCCGCGCGCCTTCGGCGCCGCGTGAGTTTTCGACATGGCGGCGGATTGTAAGGAGCCGAGTGCCGGCGGAAAACCCGACCCGGCGCGCGCGGGGGCACCTCGTCGTGGGTTGTTCCGGCCGCGCTTCAGCACCCGCCGCGCCCAGCGGCGGGACCGCAACCGCGAGACCCTGCGTCCCGCGGGGCCGTGTGCCTGGCGCTATTGGACCTGCCCTGGAACGCCGGGCGGGACGCGCGCGGCGGGCGGGCGCGACGGTGCAGCGCGTCGTTTGCAAGCGCGCCGCACCGGCACGATAATGACCTTCCCGGCCGACCTGCGGCGAGGGCGCGGCTCCGGCCGGCTCGCCCCTCTGCGCCCCAAGGTCGCTGCCCGTGATTCGATTCGGCCCCCAGAACCTCCGCATCCCGAGGTTCGAACGACCCGTTTACATCGTCGCCGGCGGTCTCACCGACTATCGCAAGAAGTACCCGGAGAAGAACACCTGCGAGCTCTGCATGGACGCCATCCGCATGGCGTTCGAGGAGAATGACCTCAAGATTCCCGCCGAGGACGTGCGCCGCTGCGTCAACTGGTGTGTGTATTCGCAGTTTGCCGACCACTTCGGCGACCAGTTGCTGGCCGCGGCGAAGGTCCACGACTATCTCGGCTTTGATCCGCTCGGCAACATCGAGGTGAAAACCGGCGGCGCGACCGGCGGGTCGGCGGTGCTGGCCGCCGCCCAGGCGATCGCCTCGGGCTACGCCTCGTGCGTCCCGGTCGTCGGCTGGGAACGCATGGACGAAGTCAGCACCAAGGTCGGCAACTCGTACATCGCGTCGGCCGCGTGCAAGGACTTCGAGAGCGAGCTGGGCTGGATGTATGCGGCCTACTACGCGCTCATGGCCCAGCGCTACCAGCACGAGAACAGCGTGCCGCGCGAAAGCCTCGCGAAGATCGCGTGCAAGAATCACCTTTACGCGCACTACTCGCCGTTTTCGCAGAGTCCCGGCAAGTACTCGGTCGACGACGTGCTGAAGAACGACATCGTTTCCGACCCGCTCTCCTTTCTGGAGTGCTGCCAGATGAGCGTCGGCGCCGCCGTCATCCTGCTAGCCGACGAAGAGACCGCGTCGCGCCTGACGGATCGGCCCGTGCGGCTCACCGCGATCTGCGGCGGCTCGCACACCCTCCGCACCGCCGACCGCCGCCACCAGCCGATCCTCCTGCTGCCGCACGAATCCGAGGACCTATACCGCGACTACTTCAACGGCAAGCGCAACGACTGGCCCGGGTTCAGCTCGTTTCTGGCGTCGCGCATGGCGGCGTATCTCGCGTACAACATGGCCGGCATCCGCGACCCGCTCGAGGAATTCGACCTGCTGGAGACGCACGACGCGTTCACCATCTCCGACGTGCAGACCTACGAGGACATCGGGCTGCGCCCGTACGGCCGGGGGCGGGAGTTCATCGACTCCGGCGACGCGTATTACGAGGGCCGGCTGCCCACCAACCTCTCCGGCGGGCTCATCGGCACCATGCACGCTGTTGGCGCCACCGGCATCTTCCAGATGGTCGAACTGCTCTGGCAATTACAGGGAAAGTACGACCAGTTTCACGGCCAACCGCGAATGTGGACGCGATTCGGAAAGCAAAAGCCCGCCGACTGGAAGAGCCTTCAGGTCAAGGGCGCGCGCCGCGGCTGCGCGATCTCGCACGCCGGGACCGGCAGCCACGTCACCTGCGCCATCCTCGAGAAACCCTGAGAACTTTGAAATTCCGACCGGAGCGACACCCATGGCCATCGACTGGCCCACACGAACCGCCGAAGTCCTCTCCGATGACCCGCTCGTCATCCGGAACGAGAAATTCTGGCACCACATGCACAGCTATGGCGGCTGGGGCCGCTTCTTCCGCGGCCTGCGCGAGTGCCAGATTCTGGCGACGCGCTGCACCAACGCGCGCTGCCCCGAGAAGCGACTGTTCTTGCCGCCGCGCACCGGCTGCGTCGACTGCTGGCACGCGACCGAGTGGGTCGGCGCGCCGCAGGTCGGGACCGTGTACACGTTCTCGACGATCACGTATCCCGGCGAGCTGTTCCGCCTGCCGGCGGGCACGCCGCTCATCAGCGTCGAGCTCGATGGCGTGTGCACCAAGGTGATGAGCTGGCTGCGCGAAGGCCGCCCGAGCTTCGGGATGAAGGTGCGCGCGGTGTTCAACGTCGAGCGCCCGACGAACACGATCCTCGATCTCGCTTGGGTGCCGGCGTGAACAGGGTCTCGCGCCCTTCGGGCTAGCCGTCCAGCAGCGCCGCGACGAACGCGTCGATGTCGAAGTTGTCGATGCGCCCATCGTCATTGGCGTCGGCATTGCGGCGGTCGCACTGCGGAAACTGGCGGGCGTACTCGTCGGCGTCGGCCACCGCGAGCACGAACGCGTCGATGTCGAAGTTGTTCGCGACGCCGTCGCAGTTCAGGTCGGCGATGCACCACGAGCGGATCGAGTTCCGGACGAGCCGAATGCCGGTCAGACAGGGCTGTGCGGGGACGGCGTGCGGTACGCCCGAGATGCGCACGACGGCGCCCTCGCCGAACTCGCCGACGAATTCGGGGTTGTAGAGTTCGCCGTCGGTCGCGCTGAGCAGCAGGCAGTTGTTCTCGCGGATGAGCGTCCCGCATACGTCGACGTCCGTCGTGCACGGCGACAGCTGCGGATTGAACAAACACGCCGCGAAACACGGCGCGAGGCAGATTGGCGAAGTGTCGCCGGTCACGAACACGCGATCGCCGAGGTCGTAGCCCTGGGTGCTCGCCAACGCATACTGCCCGCCTCCGTCGACGCGGACCAGCGTGCAGCCCTCGATGTCCGTGCCGATCACGCCGCAGTCCGCGACCGGAATGCACTCCGCGATGACGTTCTGAACGAGACAAGGCGTGCGGCAATGCAAGGAGCATGGGCTGACGACGGCGCCGATCGCGAAGACGCGGTCGCCGAGTCCGAATCCGCCGTAGTCGTCCAGCAGGTAGCGTTCACCGGTTCGTTCGTCATGAAGCAAAATACAGCCCGGCGCACCCAGTTCGAGCGTGCCGCAGACCTCGATGGTCGGCCCGCAGGTCGCGACGACGGCGTCCACGATGCAGCCGTCGCCCTGCTGGCAGATCGAGATACACTCGGGGTCGAGCGCACCGCGGACGTGGACGCGGTCGCCGACCGCAAAGCCGTCGACCACGCCGAGGTAATAGAGCCCGCCGCCGTCGGCCGCGAACAGCACGCACTCGACGCCGCGGACCAGCACGCCGCAGCCGCTGAACTCGGTCGCGCTGAGGGGCGGGACAAGCGCGATCGCGAGCACGACCGCCAGAATACGACCGGTGTGACGCTGAATCATGAGCAACCTCCGCGGGAAGCGAGCGACGATAACGGGGTCGGACGCGGCAGCCGGAAGTGGCCCCGCGCGCGTCGGTCTCGCGGAGACTCGCCGGGGAGAGTGTACGCCGCCGCCGGGCGTCCCGCCAAGCGCCGGCTCGTGCGGCGCCGCGCGCCCGCTTATCCGGCGTCGCGTCGTGCGCCGGTCCGAGGGAACCCTCGGCGCAAGCGAGGAGCCCCGAAGCGGCAGCCGCCGCCGCGCAGTATAATTCGCGCCGGCCGGTTCCGCGCCTTCGCGTGGGGGTGCGCGCATAAGTGTCTTGTCGAAAAGCAGTTGAGCGATGTCGTGGCTTCCGGTGCCGCGTCCCGCGAGGATGTCTGGATGGATCAGTCGCGTATCCGCAACTTCTCGATCGTGGCCCACATCGACCACGGCAAGAGCACGCTCGCCGACCGCTTGCTCCAGACCTCCGGCGCGGTGGCGGAACGCGACATGCGCGAGCAACTGCTCGATTCCATGGACCTCGAGCGCGAGCGGGGAATCACGATCAAGGCCAGCGCGGTGACGCTCGGCGTACGCGTCGACGGCGAGCAGTACATGTTCAACCTGATCGACACGCCGGGGCACGTCGACTTTCACTACGAGGTGTCGCGGGCGCTCGCGGCGTGCGAGGGCGCGCTGCTGGTCGTCGACGCGACCCAGGGCGTGCAGGCCCAGACGGTCGCCAACGCCTACGCCGCGGTCGGCGGCGGGCTCGACATCATTCCGGTCGTGAACAAAGTCGACCTCCCGGGCGCGCAGCCCGAGGACACGGCGATCGAAGTCGAGCACGTGCTCGGCATCGACTCGTCGAACACGCAGTTCGTCTCGGCCAAGAGCGGCATCGGCATTGACGAGCTCATCAAGGCAATCGTCAAGCACCTGCCGCCGCCGAAGGGCGATGCCGCCGCACCGCTCCAGGCGCTCATCTTCGACAACGTGTACGACGAATACCGCGGCGTGATCTGCTACCTGCGGATCTTCAACGGCTCGGTGCGCAAGGGTCAGAAGGTTCTGCTCATGGGTCGCGAGCGCCACTATGTCATCACCGAACTCGGCAAGCTCCGTCCGCGCATGACCGCGGTCGACACGCTGAGCGCCGGCGAAGTCGGCTACATGGTGGCGAACATCAAGACGCTCAAGGACGTGACCGTCGGCGACACCGTCACCGACGCCGTCAACCCCGCCGCCAGCGCCTTGCCCGGCTACAGCCCGCCGCAGCAGATGGTGTTCTGCGACTTCTTTCCCGCCGGCGGCGAGGATTACAGCAAGCTCCGCGACGCGCTCGAACGGCTCAGCCTGAACGACGCTTCCTTCACCTTCGAGCCCGAGAACAGCGATGCGCTCGGATTCGGCTTCCGCTGCGGATTCCTCGGGTTGCTGCACATGGACATCGTGCAGGAGCGGCTGGAGCGCGAGTGCGGCGTCGAGGTCGTGCAGACCGCGCCCAGCGTGACGTATGAAGTGCTGATGACCGACAAGACCACGCGCCGCGTCGACAGCGCCGGCGACCTGCCGCAGCCGGACAAGATCGAGGAAGTCCGCGAGCCGATCGTCGAGGTGCAGATGATCGTGCCCGCCGACAGCGTCGGCTCGATCATGAAGCTCGGCGAGCAGCGCCGCGGCGTCTATCGGCGCACCGAGTATCTCTCGCCGCAGCGCGTCATGCTGACCTACGACTTCCCCTTCGGCGAGATTCTCTATGATTTCTACGACAAGCTGAAGAGCGCCACGCGCGGCTGGGGCACGATGGACTATCACCTCAAGGAGTTTCACGCCGAGGACCTCGTCAAGATGGACATCCTCGTCAACGGCGTGCCCGTCGACGCGCTCAGCGTCATCGTCCACCGCAGCACCGCCGAACGTCGCGGCCGCAAGATCATCCAGCGCCTGCGCGAGGAGATCGACAAGCACCTGTTCGAGATTCCGCTCCAGGCGGCGATCGGCAGCAAGGTCATCGCCCGCGAGACGATCAAGCCGCTGCGCAAGAACGTGCTGGCGAAGTGCTACGGCGGCGACGTGAGCCGCAAGCGCAAGCTGCTGGAGAAACAGAAGGAAGGCAAGAAGCGGATGAAGACGGTCGGCCGCGTCGACATTCCGCAAAAGGCGTTCATGGCCGTGCTGGAGCCGGAGGATTAGGGAGCGCCTACGCTGGCGGATCGCGCCTCAGTCCGCCGCCGGCGTCAGGAGCACGACCTGCCACCACGCCGCCAGAAGCCCGTGCACCGCGACGCCGAAGTGCATCACGTGGCGGCCGACGCGGCGGCTGCGAGCGGCGGCGATGACGGCCGCCGTGGTGAAGACGGCCAGGAGCGTCGCTTTGTACGCCAGCAGCGACGCGGACCCGAAGCGCGCCGCGATCCCGCGGGCGAGCGGGTTGAGTTCGGCATCGAGCCCGGAAGCGTTAATGAGCTGACGGGAGAGCTCGTAGTCCCAGACGCCGACGATCCAGACGAGCGCCAAGCCGAGCCAGAAGATCGCCGCCGGTGACTGTCCGGCCGGCCGATCTGATCGTCTGCGATCGATTTCCGAGTGCCTGAACATGGCGAATCTCCTTCGGTCACGTCCATTCCCTACTTGGATCAGGGAGGATTTCGGGTCCGGCTTACGCGGCCGGCGTGGGCAGACAATTTTGGACACTCGGCAGGGTCGCGGAGCGGCCGCGTGCGGTATCGCGACGCCCCGCGGAGGATCACGCGAGACCCGCACGCGGCCCGTGCTGGCGGCGGCGCAGGCCGGCCGTAGGACCGGCGCCGACAGGTCGACGCCGCCGAGTTTCCCTTACACTGACCGCGCGCGGCCCATCGCCACGACGCCGCGGGCCGCCGCACGGAGCAGCACCATGGAATACGCACGCCTGGGACGCACGGGTTTGAAGGTGAGCCGGCTTTGCCTCGGGACGATGAACTTCGGACCGGAGACCACCGAGCCGGACAGCTTTGCGATCATGGACAAGGCCCTCGATCTGGGCTTCAACTTTTTCGACACCGCCGACGTTTATGGCTGGAAGCGCGGCGAGGGCTGGACCGAGCAGATCGTCGGGCGCTGGTTCGCGCAGGGCGGCGGCCGCCGCGAGAAAGTCGTGCTCGCGACCAAGGTCTACGGCCCGATGGGCGACGGGCCCAACGATCGCGGGCTCTCCGCAAGGCACATTCGCGAAGGCTGCGACGCGAGCCTGCGACGCATGCAGACCGATTACATTGACCTCTACCAGATGCACCACATCGACCGCGAGACTCCGGTCGACGAGATTCTCCAGGCCATGGAGCAGCTCGTCAGCCAGGGAAAGGTGCTGTACATCGGGTGCAGCAACTTCCCCGCGTGGCACATCGCCGAGATGCAGATGGCGGCGCGGCAGCGGCACTTCCTCGGGCTCGTGAGCGAGCAGTGCCTGTACAGCCTCGCCGACCGCATGGTCGAGCTCGAAGTGCTGCCCGCGTGCGAACGCCTCGGACTGGGCGTGATTCCGTGGAGCCCGCTCCGCGGCGGGCTGCTCGCGGGCGTGCTGAAAAAACTCGAAAAGGGCCGCCGCGCGGGCGAGTTTGTGCAGAAAAAGCTCGAGAAGCTGCGGCCGCAGGTGGAGCAGTACGAAGCGTTCTGTCGCGAGCTGGGCGAGGACCCCGCCGACGTCGGTCTCGCGTGGGTGCTTCATCACCCCTCGGTCACGTCGCCGATCATCGGGCCGCGAACGATGGACCAGCTAACCGGCAGTTTGCGGGCGCTGGCGCTGAAGCTGGACGAATCGGCCCGGAAGCGCCTCGACGAGATCTGGCCGGGACCGGGAGGTCCGGCGCCGGAGGCTTATTCGTGGTGAGCGGCGGCCCGGGTCTCTGAACGCTGGACTTTGGCGCCTGGATCGCGATCCGTCCGCGCGTCGCACATGACCGCGCATCCGCACGTGCCGCACCGAATCCGGCGCGAACCAGCGCCGCGCGCGTTGACCCCGCAGTTCATAACCCAACCTCTCGGCTCCTTTGTGCGCGGCTCAGGCGCCGGCGAGTGCTCGCAATACGGCATCATGCAGTTGCCCGTTCGTCGCGACCGCCTCCGGCCGCGTGTGGTCCGCGACGCCGTTCCAATCCGTGACGCGTCCGCCGGCTTCGACCACGCACGGCACGACGGCCGCCGTGTCCCAGAGATTCATGATCGGATCGATGACGGCTTCGGCGCGCCCGGTCGCCACGAGCGCGTAGCCGTAGCCGTCGACGCACCCGCGGTCGGCAAGACACGCGTCGGCGAGGCGGTCGAATGCGGCCCCGCGTCCGCAGCGGCGCATCAGCTTCACCGGTGCGTTGAAGATGCGCGCCAAAGACAGATCGTCGATCGTCGACACGCGCGCTGGTCGCTCGTTCCAGAAACACCCCAGGCCGCGCGCGGCAAAGACCGTCTCGCGCAGCGCCGGCATGTGGATCACGCCGGCCACCATCTCGCCGCGCTCCTCCACGCCGATCAGCACGCTGTAAAGCGGCACGCCGCAGATGAACGACATCGTTCCGTCGATCGGGTCGAGAATCCAGCGCACCGGTTCGCGGCCCTGCTTCTGGCCATGTTCTTCGCCGACGATGCTGTGCGTCGGGTACGCGCCTTCGATGCGCTCTCGCAGGAGCGCTTCCGCGTCGCGGTCGGCGATCGTGACCGGCGAACGATCGGCCTTCCACTCGACCGCGGTGTTCGCCTGAAAGTGCCGTAGCGTGAGCTCGCCGGCGGCGCGGGCGGCATCGACGGCGAATTCGAGCACTTCGCGGAGTTGTGCAGCGTCCATCATCGGGCTCCCGGGAGCGCGGCGGTGTGCCGGGCGGTCCGCCGCCGCGGTTGTGCAGGCCGAATCTAACGCATCGCCCGGCGGGGCGCTTTGCCGAACAGGCGCGCGTACGCGTCATCGTTGAATCCGACGACGAACGTGGTTCCCATTCGCAGCGCCGGGGCGCGCAGGTTGCCGAATGGTCCAAGCAACGCCCGCGCGAGGGTCTCGTCGTCGGGCGGGCTCTTTCGCATCTCGAACTCGGTCACGCTTCGCCCGCGGATCGACACTACCCGCGGCAACCCGCGGGCAAGCGCGAGCGCTGCGTCCCGGTCAAACTGCTGCTCGTCCGTCGTGACACGTTCGGCGACCTGCGCCTGGACCGAGTCGAGGTACGCCTGCGACTTGCGGCAGGTCTCGCAGCTTCGCCGGTGGTAGTACCACGCCACGCGCTTCGCCAAGGCGATACTCCGTTCCCGTGCGCGTCGCCGCCGTTTCGGCGCCGGGGTTTTCGATCACACGCCGACCGCTGCGCGGCCGAACCTCCTTCGGAACCCGCTGCGCCAAGCGGCACGCCCGACGGCGCGGGCCGGTCGCGCCGTGCGCCCCGCGTGTGGCGTGCGGGATTCCGATCGCCCGGCGCGCGCGGCGCGCGCGTCGCTCATGCACTGCTTGGCGCAGTCGGTGCCGCGGCTGGGTAGAAGGTCAGTTTGATCCGGGGGGCACGGACGCCTCGCCCGTTCATGTTGGATTGGGTGGTACGGGCGTCTCGCCCGTTCATGCGGCAGACACGGGCGTCTCGCCCGTTCATGCGGCAGACACGGGCGTCTCGCCCGTTCATGCGGCAGACACGGGCGACACGCCCGTACCACCCGTTCGAATTCACTTTTTCACGAAGCTGACCCACTGACCGCGGCTGGCCGCGTCTTGTCGCCGAACCGACCGAATATTAGACTGCGGGGCTTGTTGATCCCGCAACCGCACCGGCGGCGCGCGGCCCGGCCGGGTCCGCTTGCCGCCTTGACCCCGAAGGAGCGCCGCATGGCCATCGCGAGCAACCGCAAATACCTGTTCACCTCCGAGTCGGTGAGCATGGGCCACCCCGACAAGGTGGCCGACCAGATCTCCGACGCCATCCTCGATTCCATGCTCGAACAGGATCCCTACTCGCGCGTGGCCTGCGAGACCATGGTCTCCACCGGCATGGCCGTCGTCGCCGGTGAAGTCACCACCAAAGCCTACGTCGAAATCCCCGACGTCGTCCGCGGCGTCATCAAGGAGATCGGCTACGTCTCCGGCGACATGGCGTTTGATTATGAATCGTGCGCCGTGCTCACCAGCATCAAGAAGCAGTCCCCCGACATCGCCATGGGCGTCGACCGTGACGGCGCGGGAGACCAGGGCATGATGTTCGGCTTTGCCTGCCGCGAGACGCCGGAGCTGATGCCGCTGCCGATCCATCTCGCGCACCGGCTGGTCGAGCGCCAGGCCGAGGCGCGCCGCAGCGGACAGGTTCCCGGGCTGCGGCCGGATGCCAAGAGCCAGGTGACGGTCGAGTACGAGGGCCAGAAGCCCACGCGCGTCGACACCGTCGTGCTCAGCACGCAACACGACAGGTCGTGGAACGAACGGCAGGACGAGCTCAAGAAGGCGATCGTCGAGCACGTCTTCAAACCCGTGCTCGGCCAGTGGTGGTCGGACAAGGTGACGGTCCACGTCAATCCCACCGGTCGCTTCGAGATCGGCGGGCCCCACGGCGATTGCGGGCTCACCGGCCGGAAGATCATCGTCGACACCTACGGCGGCCGCGGCCGGCACGGCGGCGGTGCGTTCAGCGGCAAGGATCCGACCAAGGTTGACCGCTCCGCCGCCTATATGGCCCGCTACATCGCCAAGAACATCGTCGCCGCCGAACTCGCCGATATCTGCGAACTGCAGCTTTCCTACGCGATCGGCGTCGCCGAGCCGGTCAGCGTGCTCGTGAGCACCGAGGGGACGGCGAAGGTCAGCGAGGACTTGCTGAGCACGCTCGTGATGGAGCACTTCCCGCTCACGCCGCGCGGGATCATTCAGCATCTGAACCTGCGTCGTCCGATCTACCGGGAGACGGCCCGGCACGGACACTTCGGCCGCTCGCTGCCGACGTTCAACTGGGAGCGTACGGACAAGGCGGCGGCGCTGCGGAGCGCGGTGGGAGCAAAGGTCTAGCCGCAGCCTGGAGGCGCGAAGGTCCGCGTCGCGCGCCGGATCATCTTCGGCAGCGCGAGGGATCATGCCGGGCCGCGGAATCGCGGCGAAGCCGGCTCGTCCCAAAGTGGCACGCGAGCCCGAGCCCCGGGAGCGCCCCGGGCCGGGACTGGGCCGCCCGTTCGGGGCGAGGCACGCGCGACACCCGACGCCCCCCACCACCCCGTCGCCGTCACCCACGACCACGCGCCGCGACCAGCGCCTGGGATCACCCCGCACGGCGCCGGGGTTCGCGCCGCCAAATGAGACGAGCGCCGAATGCCGACCCGCCCTGTGCCGCCGGGCGCGTGACCGTGTGGGTGGCCCCGACGGGGCCAAGGGGTGTCGCCACGGGTGGAGCGAGGCCCGCGAGGGCCGAGCGGAACCCGTGGACATGATCGCGCGGATTTGTGCGGCCCCGGCAGGGGCCAAGGGGTGTCGCCACGGGTGGAGCGAGGCTGCGAGGGCCGAGCGAAACCCGTGGACATGATCGCGCGGATGTGTGCGGCCCCGGCAGGGGCCGAGGGAAGCCGGATCGTCACCACACGCTTTCCGCCGCCCCTTGCGGGGCGGAAGCGACGTTTCGGATTCTCGATCCACGGGTTGCGCCGCTGGCGCGGCTGCACCCGTGGCGCCACGCCGGCGCCCCGTTGGGGTGAATTTCCGCGCCCGCCAATACGGTCACCAATCCCGCGCCGCGCGCGCGTTCGTCTTCGCGACCTACCACCACAGCCGATATACTGCCGCGTTTTCGGTCCGCCGACCGGCGTTCGTCGGGCCCGCGCTCGGCCGCCGGGCTTCGTCGACCGTTCGCACGTACCGTTGACTCACCCAGGTGCCGCATGACCAAGGCCATCCAGACCGCCATCACGCCCACGCGGGCGGACGACTACCCGGAGTGGTATCAACAGGTCGTCAAGGCCGCCGACCTGGCGGAGAACTCCCCGGTACGCGGCTGCATGGTCATCAAGCCGTGGGGCTACGCGCTGTGGGAGAACATCCAGCGCGTGATGGACGGCATGTTCAAGGCGCAGGGCGTGAAGAACGCGTATTTTCCGCTCTTCATCCCGGTCAGCTTCATGGAGAAGGAAGCCGAGCACGTCGAGGGCTTCGCCAAGGAATGCGCCGTCGTGACGCACCACCGGTTGGAGCACGGCCCCGACGGCAAGCTCGTTCCGACCGGCGCGCTCGAGGAGCCGCTGATCGTCCGGCCGACCAGCGAAACGATCATCGGGGCCGCGTTCGCGAAGTGGGTGCAGTCGTATCGCGACCTGCCGCTGCTGATCAACCAGTGGTGCAACATCGTCCGCTGGGAGATGCGCACGCGTCTCTTCCTGCGCACCACTGAGTTCCTCTGGCAGGAGGGCCACACCGCGCACGCGACGGCCGACGAGGCGAACGAGACGACGCTGCGGATGCTCGACGTCTACGCCGATTTCGCCGAGAACTGGCTCGCGGTGCCGGTGATCAAGGGCCGCAAGACCGCGGGCGAGCGCTTCCCCGGCGCGGTCGAGACCTACTGCATCGAGGCGATGATGCAGGACCGCAAGGCGCTGCAAGCGGGCACGTCGCACTTCCTCGGGCAGAACTTCGCGAAAGCGTCGGAGATCAAGTTCCTCGGCCCCGACGGCAAGCTCGAACACGCGTGGACGACCTCGTGGGGCGTCAGCACGCGGCTCATCGGCGCGCTCATCATGACCCACAGCGACGACGACGGATTCGTCGCACCGCCGCGCCTCGCACCCGCCCACGTCGTCATCCTGCCCGTCACGCACAAGGAGGACACGCGGGCGCAGGTGCTCGAATACTGCGACCGGCTCGCCGCCGAGCTGCGCGCTGTGAGCTATCACGGCCGACCGCTCGCCGTCGAGATCGACGCGCGCGAGGGCCGCGGCGGCGACAAGATTTGGGAATGGATCAAGCGCGGGGCGCCGCTGCGGCTGGAGGTTGGTCCGCGTGACATCGCGAGCGACAGCGTCTTCGTCGGCCGGCGCGATAAAGGCCCCAAGGAGCGCACAAGCCAGCCGCGCGCGCAGTTTGTCGCGACCGTCACCCCGCAGCTCGAGGAGATTCAGCAGGGGCTGCTCGAGCGCGCCCGCGCGTTTCGCGCGGCGAACACGGTGTCCATCGACAGTAAGGACAAGCTGTACGCCTATTTCACTCCGCAGAACGCCGACAAGCCCGAAATCCACGGCGGGTTTGCGATGTGCCACTTCGGCAACGACCCGGCGGTGGAAGCGAAGCTGAAGGAAGACCTGAACGTGACGGTGCGTTGCATCCCGCTCGCCGGCGACGACGAACCCGGCGCGTGCGTGATCAGCGGCCAGCCGAGCACGCGGCGCGTCGTGATGGGAAAAGCGTACTGAGACACGCGCCGGGCAACCGAACGGGCGTTCATCTGGTGAGCAAGTCGGCGGCGCAGCACACCGGCTTCCCAGCGTTGATCCGCTCGGGGCACCTGGACCCGACGTTCGAACAGTCGCATTCGCGGCTCGGACCTGTGCGCCCACGCCCTGTGCCGCGCCATCACGCGCGGGTTCGATTACTGTGGACAAGCGCCGGCCAAGAGGCACTCCACGAAGACATCGATATCGAAGTTGTTGATCAACCCGTCGTCATTCGCGTCCGCGTTCGTAACATCGCACAGCGGATAGGCCGCTTCATAGGCCGCTGCGTCCGCAATCGCGAGCACGAACGGATCGATGTCGAAGTTGTTCACGGCGCCGTCGCAGTTCAAGTCCGCCGGCCGGCGGCAGGCGCGAGGGCCGCAGGTCGTATCGGCGCCGCCGAACGAGCCGCCCATCGCGGCACAATCACTGTCCGTCGTCACCGTGCAAACGCCGTTCGCCATGCAGCACGCGCCCTCCTGCGGTGGGCCGCCGCCGATGAACGCGTCGAAGTTCGCCGAGCGCGTGCCGAGCGGGCTGCCGCCGTCGAGCGCCGGATCGCCAAAGCCGAACTCCACGAGGTCGCCCATCACGCCGTCCGCGCGTCGCACACCGGAGTTTCCCATCTCCAGCCACACGAGAGTCGGTCCGGTCGACATCACATCGAGCCATCCGAGCAACACGTGCGACCCCGCGAGCGTATTGGTCACGAAACCGTCGGCCTCGGGCGAGCGCGCCACGCCGTAGCGGTTCGTGCCGATCGCGATCAGCGAGTATTGGCTGCTGGTGAGATCGACCAGCGACCAGCGGATTCGCCCGCTGGGTGCCGTCGGGTTGAAGAACTGCCAATCGAGCAGCGCGCTCGGCCCATCGAGCGCGACGCGAAACGTGAACAGCTTCCACTGCACATTGATCGTGCCGTCGACGACCTGCGCCCAAAGGTAGATGCGGTTCGGCCCGATTGGGAACGCCGGGTTCTGCTGATCGGGCGCGGGTTGCGGGACGGGCAGAGCCGCGTCCCACCCATGATCGGAGAAGTACAGGCGAAGGCGATTCGTCTGCCCGCCCGCAGACAGCACACCGCCGGCCAGAACCAGCAGCCCGGCGGCAATCCGCGTAGCGCAGCGGGTGTGGCGGTGGCGAGTGTTAACGCGCTGGTTGGAAGGCACGCGAACCTCCACGGTCGAAGTCGTACTGACCGTACTATAAACCGCGGGGCGAGATCAACCGCTCTTTCGCGCGGCGGCGCGTGTGCGGCGGCGCCCGTGCGCCGCTCCGGTATCATCCCACTCCGGCACAGTCGGTGTCCGCCGGCCGCCCCGCGCGGCCGCCGGATCCGCCGCCTCACGGAGCTCTCAGATGCGTTTCGCGACCAAGGCCATCCACATCGGACAGGATCCCGACCCCACCACCGGCGCCACGGTCCCGCCGATCTACGCCACCAGCACCTTCACCCAGGCTGCGCCCGGACAGCACAAAGGCTACGCCTACGCCCGCGGCAGCAACCCCACCCGCGACATGCTCGCCAAGGCTCTCGCCGCTCTCGAAGGCGGGGTTGCCGCGTGCTCGTTCGGATCGGGCGTCGCCGCCACGATGGCCGTCATGCAAGCCCTGCTGCGCCCCGACGACTCGGTCGTCGCGTACAGCGACATGTATGGCGGAACGTATCGCCTGCTGGAGCGTGTGCTGCGGCCGTGGGGGCTCGACATCCGCTACACGGACGAGACGCGTCCGCCGGCGGTCGCGGCGCTGGTCGACGCGACGACAAAGCTCGTCTGGCTGGAGACGCCGACGAATCCGATGCTCCGCCTGCTCGACATCGGCACGATCAGCCACGCCTGCCGCGACGCGGCCCGGCGCGCGAACACCACGCCGATGTCGCGCAAAGGCGGCTCGCCGATGGATCACGAATTCGGCCTGCTGGTCGCGGTCGACAACACGTTCGCCACGCCGGCACTCCAGCAGCCGCTCGCGCTGGGCGCCGATCTTGTCGTTCACAGCACGACCAAGTATCTCGGCGGACACTCGGACGTGGTCGGCGGCGCGGTGATCGCTTCCAACCCCGACCTCATCGCGCCGATCAAGTTTTATCACAACGCCGCGGGCGGCGTGTCGGGTCCATTCGATTGCTTCCTCACGCAGCGCGGGCTCAAGACGCTCGCCGTCCGCATGCGGGCCCACTGCGAGAACGCGCAGCGCATCGCGCAGTGGGCGATCGAACAGAGCGGTTTCGAACAGGTCATCTATCCCGGACTGCCCAAGCACCCGGATCACGAACTCGCGAAGCGGCAGATGAGCGGCTTCGGCGGCATGGTGACCGTGGTCGTGAAGGGCGGCTTCGCGGCGGCGAGCAAGTTCATGTCGAGCACGAAGCTGTTCAGTTGTGCGGAGAGCCTCGGCGGCGTGGAATCGCTCATCAACCACCCCGCCGTCATGACGCACGCGAGCATGCCCAAGGAGGTGCGCGAGCGCATCGGCATCGTCGACGGGCTGGTGCGGCTGAGCGTCGGCATCGAGGACGGCGACGACCTGATCGCCGACCTGGAGCAGGCACTGCGGGTCGCGGTGCGATGACGGCCGCCGCCCCCACCGCGGGGTCGGCCACGTCCCATGGCTTCACCCACCGCCCAGAAGACCGCCGACCGCGTGGTTTTTCAAGATACAGGGGGGGGAAGTTGTCGCGAGCAGTGCTGTGCGGCGTCGCGTGCGCGGCGGCGCTCGCGCCGATCTCGGCCAACGCGTGGGTGTGCCAGGACGCGTTCATCACGCTGCGCTACGTGGAGAACCTGCACGAAGGACGCGGGCTGGTGTTCAACGCCGGCGAGCGCGTGCAGGGTTTCACGCATCCGCTCTGGACGCTGCTGCTGGCGCTCTGCCCGACGGAGTACCTTTACTACGGCGCGATCGTCGCCGGGTTAATCTGCACCGCGGGCACCCTCGCGCTGTTGTGTGCGCTGCTGGTGCGCACCCGCGCGCCCTGGATCGGAATCGTCACGCTGTTCGCAGTGCTCGCTTGCTCCCGCAGCTTCGTCGAGTGGAGCACGAGCGGGCTGGAGAACAGCCTGACGCATCTGCTTCTGCTCGCAACCGCGCTGGCGGCGCTTCCGCCCCGCGCGCGCGACAAACTCCCTCGCAACCCCCATGTACGCATCCGCGAACCGCGCGCCGCCGACGAACGCGTCGGCACGAGCAGCGACGCTGCCGGTGCGCCGCGCGTCTCGGGGGCGCTCGCGCTTGCATTCGGCCTGGTGCTGTTCAACCGCATCGATCAATTGCCGCTGGTCGCGCCGCTGATCGTCTACGCGCTGTGGCGCGACTGGCGTGCGGGCCGACTGCGCGCCGCGGCGCTGCGCCTGGCTGGCGGCCTCGCGCCGCTCGTGCTCTGGCTGCTCTTCGCCGCCTTCTACTACGGTTTTCCGCTGCCGAACACGAGCTACGCGAAGCTGACGGCGATGACCTGGGCCGCCCGGCTGAGCGCGGCCCAGGCGTACTTCGCCGACATCGCGCGCTGGGAGCCGGCGCTCACGCTCGCGATTCTCGCGCTCGTCGTGGGAGTCCCGCTGCTGATCGCGCTCCCGTCCGCGACGGAACGTGCGACGACGCGCCACCGGCGGCGCTGGCTCGCGTGCCTGGCGCTCGGCGGCGCGCTGCATCTCGGCTACATCGTCTCCGTCGGCGGCGACTACATGCGCGGGCGCTTCCTCACCGGCCTGCTCGTGATCGCGCTCGTCGCGATCGTTGTCGCCGCCGCGGCGGCGGTCCGCTGGCGGCGAGCGCTCGCGACCGCGCTCTGCGTCTTGCTCTTGGCCGGATCGGCCTACGGGGCGCTGCGCTGGGTCACGGATGAGCAGCCGTTTGACCCGGCCAGCGGCGTGGCCCGCGTCTCACACAATTACAACGCCTACGACGATCTCGCAGCCCAAGGCCGCAAACGAACGCTGAGCAACATCCGGCGAACGCGCCGCTCGCTGACGCCCGCGGCGCAGTTCGCCGCGTGCGCCGGACCGCGTCCAGTGCTCTGGTCGAACCTCGGCGATGACACGTTCGGTTTCGGGCGCGACGTGCCGATCATCGATCCGCTCGGCCTCACCGACCCGTTCATCGCCCGCTGCCGTCCCAGCCGCGTCAACCGCGCCGGGCACGTGCAGCGCAATATCCCGCGCGCGTATCTCGAAGCGCGCGGCGTGCTGAACCTGTCCGAAAACTGGCCGGCGCGAGCCGCCGCCTGCGATCCGTCGCTGGCCGCAGAGCTTCGCGAGCGGCAGCAGCGCGTCGGCTGGACGCGCCCGCGTGCGAAACAGGTGTACGACGAGCTGGCGATTCTCACCCGCGGCCCGCTGTTCACGTGGGAACGGCTGAAGCTGATCGCGAAGTACACGTTTGCGCGGCCGCTCGCGTACGACCCGCGCGACGACTTTCCCGCACTCCACGCAAACGAGCTGCCAGCGGGCATGGTCGTCATCGACGACGCGCTGCGAGACACCGTCGCGTGCGTCGGCGTCGAGCCGCCGCAGATCGACTTCTCCGAACCGGCGACCAGCGGCAAGTGCTGGCTCGGGCCCGACATCGACGGCGAGCTCGCACTCGTCGTCCGCACGACAGAGCCCCTCCGAGTTCGACTGGAGTGGCAGGTGGAAGCGCTCGGCGCCGCACTGCCAACAGCCGGCGCGTGCACGCTCCACGTGCTCATCGACGCACGCGTCGCCGCGGAGCTTCGCATCGCCGAGACCGGCGTCCACGCCGCAATGGTCGATCTCCCCGCGCAGGTGAGCGTAATCCGACTCCGGATCGCGGACGCGGCGGGTCGGGGGCGGTATGCGCTCGATCCCCGGCCGCTGATGCTGTTCGTCGGCGGCGTTCGAATCGGCCGTCCGTAGCGCGACGTGCGCGCCGGCGACGCGGCAAACGCACCCGCGCGACCGTGGCACAATTGGTGGGCGGCGCCGCGCCGGATCGGCGTCGCGAGCCCGGATCGGCGATCTAAGACATTATTCACAAGTGGCTTAGCGACAGGCCGATGTTGCATTGCTTCCGCTAATCAATCCTGATACGCTGGCCGAAGGCCGTACGTCCTGCGGGGTCGCGCTGGGATTGGCCGCGAAGCCCACGGGTGGAACCAGCGAGAGTCCGTCTGACGCGTCGACGCAGGCCGATCTGGCGCGCCGGCGCGGGATCGGGCCGTGCGCCGGCGCGAGCTGACGACGCCACGTCCGCCGCAGCGGCGCTGGGCACGCGAGATCCCGATGACGCGACCGCGTCGCGACTCCCTCCCGGGTCGACCGCGTTCGCCGGGTTGCCGACCTGCCAGTTCATCGCGCGAGCCGAGGAGGAAGGATGCACCGCGCGCTCGGATGGATGCTTGTTGCCGCCGCGCTCTCATCGGCCGCGCCGCCGCTGCGCGCCGCGATCGACGTGTCGGAGCAGGAGCCCAACGAAACCAAGGCGACGGCGACACGCACCAGCGACACGTCCGCGTGGGGCTCCGACGGGGATACGCTGGGCGGCACATCGACCGGCGCCGGTTCGAGCGCCGGTGACGCCAGCCGCGATTTCTTCCGCGTCCGCACCGCGTCGCTTCCCGTCGGCGTCTATCGCCACCGGTTGATCCTCACGACCGCCGGCACGCCGGGGCATGCGGGCGCGATCATGGGCGTCGCCCAGAGCGGCGCGCCGTCCGACACGACCGCTGTGCAGCAGTCTTCCGCGTCGACCAGCCCGCCGCGCTTCAACCAGTGGTACGGCTTCGGTCGACAGGAGCAGGTCTACTATCGTGTGACCGGCGCGACCGCGACGACGCAACCGTATCGTGCAACGCTGGAGACCGTCCCGGTCGCCTGCACGGTGCTCGGGGAATTCGAGGCCGGCGACATCGAGATCACCACTGCCGGCCAGGGGCATGCGACCGACACCGAGTTGTTTCTCTACGACGAGAATCTCAACCTGCTGCGCTGGAACGACAACGCCCCCGCGCCCGCGACCGGCTCGCACGCCAAGATTCGCGCGACGCTCGCGACGGGAACCTACTTCGTCGCCGTTGCGACCGCAAACACGGCCATCGCGCAGGCCAACGAGGCGAGCGACCGATCGACCAGCGGCAACCGGCTCGACTATCCCGACGCACTGGCCCGCAACAGCAGTAGCAGCAACGTCAACGTCTCGTTCAGCGTCACCGATGTGCATGGCCCACAGCCCCACGGCGCGACGCTCGCGGGCGCCTACGACGTGTACTGGGCGCGCTTCGAGATTGAAGGCGCCGCCGGCGCGTGCTGCCTGCCGGCGGGCGGCTGCGCCTCCGTGTCCATGGAAGCCTGTGAAGCGATGGGCGGCCAGTTCGGCGGCGCCGGAAGCGCCTGCACGACGCCGTGCCCCCCGGTTGCCGCCTGCTGCTTCGTCGACGGCGCGTGCCGCCTGCTGACGGATTTCGGCTGCTGGGACGCGGGCGGCGCGTTTCAGGGCGTGGACACGGATTGCGGCGCGGTGAGCTATGCGGCGCCGGCCACGCTGCCGGTCGGCTTCGAGGATATCTCGGCTACGGGCGCCACGATCGGGCTTACGGACCGCGACGACGGCGCGGCGCTCGTGAATCTGCCGCCCGATTTCGAGTTCGAGTTCTTCGACAGTGTGAAGCGCAAGCTCTACGTGTCCGTGAACGGCTTCGTCTCGTTCGCGCCGGTCGGCGACGCCTGGCTCAACGACGCGATCCCCACGCCCGCGGAGCCAAACGACGCCGTCTATGCCCTGTGGGACGACCTGATCCTGCCCGCGGGCGCCGAAGTCTACTACGAGACGCGCGGCGTCGCGCCGCTGCGGCGATTCATCGTGCAGTGGGACGGCGTCGACCAGTTTGAGCCGCGCAACCCGAACGAACTGATGACGTTTCAAATGAAGTTGTTCGAGCACTCCAACTGCATCGAGTTGCACTACGCCGCCATCGTCCCCGAGACGCCGGCGGACGACTACACCGTCGGCGTCGAGAACGCCGGCGGCGCGCAGGGCACCTCCGTCAGCGCGGCCGGGCTCGGCGGCGGCGGCTTGCGGCTCGTGTTCTGCCCCCAGGGACAGCGCTGCGCGCAGCCCACCGGCGCCTGCTGCACGCCATCCGGTGCGTGCGAACTCGCCACGCACGGAGACTGTCAACGCGTCGGCGGCGCCTACTGGGGCGATGGCGTGATGTGCGACCCGTCACCTTGCGGCGGCGAAGTGGGCGGCTGCTGCCTGCCCGGCGGAAGCTGCCAGCAGCTCGCGCAGGATGCGTGCCTCGCGCAGGGCGGCGTCTTCGCCGGCGGGCTCACATCCTGCGCCACGCTCGCTTGCCGCGGTGCGTGTTGCGATTCCGATGGAAACTGCGGCGTCGTCGATCCCGCGACCTGCGCCGCACAAGCCGGCACTTACCAAGGCGACGGCGCGCCGTGCTCGCCGAACCCGTGCGGCGGGGCGTGCTGCCTGAGCGACGGAACCTGCCAGACGACGACCGCCGCGGGCTGCGCCGCGCTCGGCGGCACGTTCGCCGGCGTCGGCAGCGCGTGCGAGAGCGCGGTGTGCACCGGCGCGTGCTGTCTTGCGACCGGCGCCTGCTTCGAAGATGCGCCGGACCCGTGCACGGCCGCGGGCGGCGTCTTCCGCGGCGTCGGCAGCGCGTGTGCGACGGCCAACTGCCCGCAGCCGCCGACCGGCGCGTGCTGCCTCGACGGCGGCGCATGCCAGGTGCTGACGGCGGCTGGCTGCGCGCAGGCGCTGGGCAGTTATCTCGGCGACGGCGCGATCTGCCAGGTCGCGCGCGTCTGGAGCGCGTCGCCCATGACGCCCATTCCCGACTTCTCCGGCGGGATGCCCGGCGTCGCGTCGCATTCGATTATGGTTGACGCGTCATTCGGCGTGCTGGATCTCGACGTCGGGCTGCTCATTCCGCACACCTACCAAGGCGATCTCCAGATCGTCCTGACCAGCCCGGTCGGGACGGTCATCACGCTCGTCGATCGACCCGGGTATCCGCAAAGCAGCTTTGGATTCTCGGAGAACAACTTCGGGAACTCGGCCGCCGGCAAGCTCTTCGTGCTCGATGACGAGGCCCCCGCACGCTATGACGTCGGCTCCCCCGGCGCCCCCGCCGACAACGTCAACGGCGCTTGGCGGCCCGACGGCGACCTGCTCGCCATCTTCGACGCCGAGAACCCGCTCGGCGTCTGGACGCTGACGGTTTTCGACCGCGAAGCACAGGACGTGGGCATGATCGCGTCGTGGCGGCTCACATTCATCGAAAGCGGCGCGACGCCGTGCCCGTCCTGCAACGGACAGGCGCGGGCGGATGCCAATTGCAGCGGTGCGGCGAACAACTTCGACATCGACTGCTTCGTGCTCGCGGTCGCAAGCGGCGAAGAAGCCTGGACTCCGGCCTGCAACCCGGCCGGGCAATGCTCCTACACCTGCGTCAACGACATCAACGGCGACGGCCTGGTGAATAACTTCGACATCGAGGCGTTTGTCGCCTGCCTCGCAGGCGCTTGCCCGTGAGACAACGGGCGTCCGCCGCCCTTCAGCACCCGCGCCAAACGCCGGGCCGGCGTGCGCACCGTCTTTCAGAACACGCCGCGCCAAGCGGCGGACCCGACGCCGCACTTCGTGCACGGACTCTCGCGACCGCTGTTGCGCGTCCCAGCCGACGGGCCCGACGCCGTGCCTGGCGTGGGGCTTCTCGCAGTCGTCATCGCGCGTCCCAACCGGCGGCCATTCCGCCGGGGTCGCTTCGCCCCCGTCTCGACGGACGGTTTACGGCTCCTCGTCCGCCGGCAGCCGGGCGCGGAATGCGCCGATGTCGAAGTTGTCGAAGCGCCCGTCGGCGTTGCAGTCGCCGGCAAGGTCGGGCTCGGCTTGCGGATACGCCGCGTGGTGGGCGGCGCGGTCGGTGAGCGCGAGGACGAACGCGTCGAGGTCGGCGAGCGTGACTTGCCCGTCGCCGGTCAGGTCGCCGAGCGCGGGAAACTCGTCGGCGCCGATGTCGGGGCGGCCGCCGGCGACGCGCACGCGGCCGTCCAGATCGCGGTCAAGCGGGTCGAAGTTCCACTCCGGGTCGCCGGCGTCGATGCAGATGGATCCGGGGGCGAGATGGATGTCGCCGGGCGTGTAGATATCGTCGAGGGGATCGTCCGGCGTGCCGCGGTCGTCCCAGGTGCCGCGCTGCACGACTCCGGGATCGACCTGGAAGTAGTTGTTGGGTGGATAGAACGGACCGACCGCGTACTTGTAGAGATCCTGGTTGAGGTTTGCAAACACATTGAACTCGATATCAACGGAGGAGCCCGGGTACGACGTGCGGATGACGCCGTCCTTGTTGTCGAAGAAGAGATTGTTGCGAAAGATGGTGTGGCCTTCGGTCATCGCCATGGCCGTGAGACAACCGCAGACCGTGTTGCCGATCACAATGGCGCCGCCCTGGCCGGTGCCGATTCCGCCGTGCTGTCCATTGCCAATGATTGCGCAGTTGGCGACGAGGTGGGGCGTGGGCCCCGTGTGGCTGATCGAGCTCCAGGGGGAGTTGCGGAAGATCGAAGAGCGCACTTCCATGGAGTCAACGTCGTCTCCGAGGACACCTTCGCCCTCGAAGACCGAATCGCGGACGATGATCGACCCTCCGTCCGCGAACAGCGAATACTCCCATCCTTCTACGGTCGAGGAAGTGTTGCCGATGAACGCATCGCGCTCGACCACGCCGTGCGAGTCTTCGGCGTAGACGGCGGAGCCGCGGCCGGGCAGGCCGGACGCGCGGTTGCCGATGAAGCGATTGCCGAAGTGCACATAGCTCGACCGTATGTAATCGATGCCGCCGCCATATCCGTCGAACGCCCAGTTGTTGATCAGTGCGCAATGCCGCAGGATGAGAAAGGAGTTGGCGACGGTGATGCCACCACCGGACGGAAACGTCGCTCCGCGTATCGTGAGCCCGGCGATTTCGAAGTGCGAGCCGTCACGCATGTCAAACCGTGCGCGATCGACAATCGTCGCGTCGACAGTCGCCGGGTTCTCCGGTGCGACGCTTCGGATCGTCAGTCGGCGATTCCAGGCCTGAAAGCCGCGATAGACGCCGGGACGCACGATAATCACGTCGCCGTCCACTGCGTCTCGAATTGCGAGCCAGATGTCGGGGTAATCTCCACCGCCGCTCGCGTCCACGATAATCTCGGCGGCATCCGTCACGCCACCAGCACTGGATAACACGACGGAGAGCGAATATAGCAACCGAAGATACGAGCGTTTACCAGTAGGCACGGTCGGCTCCGTGAAAATGCGCACGCGTGCGCGTCGATCGGATTCCTTTGGCTCACGATTCACCAATGGCTACGGCGCTGTCGAGCACATTACCGGCGGGTCCGCGCCAGTAAGCAAGGCAGTGAAGCAATCAATGTCGAAGTTGTTGATCTGACAGTCTCCCGCACAGGGGCTTGACCCGTTGCCGAGATCGCCAACAAAATAAACGGCATCGCGCAGCCATGGATACGTGTCGTCCCACGTCGGGCGATCAGTCAGCAGCAGCGTGAATGGGTCGATGTCAAAGTTGTTGAGCGACTTGCTGCCATTGCAGTCGCCCCGAACATTCGTGACCCAGTAGATGCGTGCGGAAGGGTAATCGCCGGGGCCATAATCGGTCGTGCCGATTCGCACGAATGCATCCGAGTCCCAGTCGTAGGGCGCTCGGCCGTTGGAATTGATGAGGATGTAATTTGGCGGGTGCGGCGACGTGCTGAGGCCGCCCTCCGCGATGATCGCGCCCGTGAAGTCGCCGCGCACCCACACGTCGCCGACGATTTCGCCTCTCGGATTCGTCGCGTTGGCATCACGTCGAGCGCGGATCGTCCCGCTCATGTTCCCGCTCACAATGATCCGCGCGTCGAACATGCCGCCCAGCGTGCCGGTGTCGGCGTCCGCGTTGGCTTCGAGCGTGCCGGACAAGTCGCCCGTGATCGACACCGGGCTGAAGAAGTCGCTCGCAGAGCGGATCGCGCCAGTGAGACTTCCGGCGATATCGATGGATGCCGCAATTGGCGCGCTGCTTTCGGTCGTGCCGGGATTGATGAGCGTCGTGAGTTCACCGGCGAAGTCCCCGCCGATGATCGTCGGGAGCGCCCAGCCGCCGCCCGCGTTGCCCAACTCGCGGTCAACAACCCGGATGGATCCCGCCGCGAGAACGGAACCGCTGTCGTTCTCATCTTGCACCGTCGTAATGCTGAAGACAGCTTGCGTCTGAGAGTCGGTTGACAGCCGGGACGCCTCGAACACGCGCGTCGGCTGATCGGCGGGCGTCGGAGCCCCATCGACGATGCGCCGTCCCCAGTAGCCGCGGACTTTCGCCATCGCGAGATTCCCCTTGTAGTCGTTCGCGTCGGTGCCCGTCAGGTCGACATAGCCG
Source organism: Phycisphaerae bacterium (assembly GCA_050184295.1). Classification (GTDB taxonomy): domain Bacteria; phylum Planctomycetota; class Phycisphaerae; order UBA1845; family Fen-1342; genus JBFXAM01. The sequence continues at coordinate 43,517 of JBFXAM010000021.1, forward strand.
ACGAACTTCGCGCCCGCCGAGTAGAGCCCGCCGCCATCCGGGTACGCGATGCGCACGGCATAACTCTGAAGGCCGGTCGGCGCCGACCCGGTGATCGTGATCGAGTTGATATAGCCGTCGCGGTCCGCTACTGTGCCCGTGTCCTCGGCGTAGATCGTGAACGTGCCCGGCGTGGTCAGCTCCACAGTTCCTGCGGCGGAGTCGACGGTTGCGTTTTCCCCCTGCCCGGCGACCACCGTGATGACATTCGCCGCCTCAGCGCGCGGCGTTTGCGCCCCCCCCCCAAGCCACGACGATCGTGCACCCACCCGCCAACAAACGGAGTCGAATGTGCGTGGCAGACATGGAGAGCTCCCGCTGTCGATCGCGCTCGGCGGCGTCGGAATCACGGACCGGCGGAATGCGCCGACGCTCTTCATCCTAGCGCGCTCGGGAGCATCCGTGGGCTCCAGATCCGGGAACTTCACAACACTTTTATCAATCTGAATGGATATCAAAATGGTGCGAATGAAACGTATGTACTCGCGATAGACCCGGTTACACGCCGGCACCCTGTGCCAAGTCGTGTACGGTGTTGTTTAGAAACAACTGGCCCGCAGTTAAATGTGAGCGCGCACGATCGCCGTTCCCGCGTTGTCCGCAGTGTGCTTCAGTTCAGCGTCGGGTTATTCTTGAGCGCTTCGAGCATCTTCAGCGCCGCCGGGCCCGCCAGCACCACGCCCATCGCCGGGAAGATGAACAGCACCAGCGGGATCATCAGCTTGACGGCCGTCTTTTGGGCGCGCTCTTCGGCAGCCTGGCGGCGCTTCGTGCGCAGCGAATCCGCCTGGTTGCGCAGCGCCTTGGCGATGCTCGTGCCGAACTTCTCCGCCTGCAACACCACCGACACGAGGCTGCGCATCTCTTCGAGCCCGACGCGCCGCGCCATGTTCTCCAACGCCTCGCCGCGCGGGATGCCCATCTGCGTCTCCGCCGTGGCGATCCGCATCTCTTCAGACAGCTCGGGGTGAACGGTCGTCATCTCATCGCCGACGCGCTTCAGCGCGGCGTCGAGCGCGAGCCCCGACTCGACGGAGACGACGAGCAGGTCCAGCGTGTCGGGCAGGCCGCAGCGGACCTTGTCGCGGCGCCCGCCGACCGCGACCGTCAGCCAGAGGTTCGGGAGCATGAAGCCCAGCCCGCCGGCGAACGCGACGACACTCGCGGTCGTGGTCATTTGGTATCCGGCGGAGAGGCCGACGATGCCGGCAATGACGAGACCGGCGACGCCGAGGATGGTCTTGCTGGCCAGGAAGATCGTCTGGGCGCCGGCGTTGCGGAAGCCGGCGTTGGCGAGCTTGAGGCGCAGGTTCGTCTGCTCCTCGTCCGAGATCGGCATGATCAGCCTGCCCAGCGTGGGCGAGGCCTTCTTGATCAGGTCGTCGGTGGCCGTCTTGCGCGCCTTCTCCTGGATCTCGGCGACTTCGTCCGCCGAGCGGCGCCCGAGCAGCCGGCGCTTCACCGCGTCGCGCTCGCTCTGGCGGTTCGGCATCAGGCTATACACAACGAGCCCGCCGCCCACGACGAGCAGGAACAGAAGCGTGATGGTCTCCATCGTCGCACTCCCTCAAGCGGCCGCGACGCGGCAAACGAGTCGCCGCGGCATTGGATCACCGATTCGCTCGCACGCCGGACGCGCCGCCGCCACCGATCCGCGCAGCCCGCCGACGGCTCCCGAGGCGCGCCCGCCGGCGGCGTCGCTCAAACCTTGATGTTCACGATCTTTTTGATCATCGCCCAGCCCATGAGCTGCATCGTGACCGCGGCGGTGAGCATCATGCGCCCCGCATCGGTCTTGATCAGCAGCTCGGCGTACTCGCGGTTCACCTGGAGCATCGCGAAGAACACGATCACCGGCAGCGCGAGCAACACGTAGCCCGAGAGGCGACCTTCGGCGGTGAGCGCCTGCACGGTGCCGAAGAGCTTGATCCGGTCGCGAATGACCGTGCCGATCTTGTCGAGCACCTCGGCCAGATCGCCGCCGGTCTGGCGCTGAATCAGGACGGCGGTGACGAAGAAGCGCACGTCGAGCACGTCGACGCGGTCGGCCATGTTCCGGAGCGCTTCCTCGACCTTCAGTCCCAGGTTCTGCTCGTGAAACACGCGGCCGAACTCGGTGCCGGCGGGGTCGGGCAGTTCGCGCGCGACGAGCTGCATTCCGCTGGCGAGCGAGTGCCCGGCGCGCAGCGCCTGGCTGAGCAGCTCGAACACGTCCGGCAACTGCTCGGTCAGGCGCTTCAAGCGCTTCTTGCGCCGGCGAACGAGATAAAGCACCGGAAGCACGAACACCGCGGCGCCCGCGCCCAGCGCCGGCAGAATCGAGATGCCGAACGCCATCAGCCCGGCAATCGTGACCATGCTGGCGGCCGTGAGCTTGCCGAGCAGCTCCGGCGCCGAGCGCGTCACGTTCGCCTGGTCGAGCACGCGCTGGAACTTGGTCGTGATGCTCAGCTTGCTGAGCTTCTGCGCGAGGAAGCCGGTCGCCTCGATCGCCTGGCGGCGCAGCTGCGTCGGATCGGCGGCGGCGGCGCCTTTCGCGGCGCCTTTGCGGTCGCCTTTCAAGCGCTCGATTACGCGTTTTCGATTCGCGCTGCGCAGGTCGCTGACCAGCTGAAACACGCCATACATCAGCATGACGGAGCCGGCCAGCGGCAGGATGATCAGCAGGATGCCCTGCGCGCCGCCGAAAAGATTCATCGCAAGAGTCATGGCATCACCATGGCTGAGGTCTCGAAGGCGCGCACCGCGCCCGGGTTCTACACTTCGTCCTGCACCAGTGCACGGGCTTGGAACATGTCCGGCGCGACGTGCGCGCCGGCCGCGAGGAGCCGGTCCATGAAGCCCGGGCGTACGCCGGTGCAGATCAGCTGACCGTACGCGCGGCCCTGGGAGTCGACGCCGAGCTGCTCGAATTTGAAGATGTCCTGCATGGTGACGATGTCGCCTTCCATGCCCTGTACTTCGGTGACGTTTGTGATTTTTCGCCGACCGCCGGTGAGTCGCGCGGCCTGCACGATGAGGTTGACCGCGGAGGCGAACTGCTGCCGAATGGCGCGGGTCGGCAGCTCAAAGCCCGACATCATCACCATGGTCTCGACGCGCTGCACCGCGTCACGCGTGCTGTTGGCGTGCACCGTCGTCATCGAGCCTTCGTGACCCGTGTTCATGGCCTGCAACATGTCCAGCGTCTCGCCCCCGCGGCACTCGCCGACCACGATCCGGTCCGGACGCATGCGCAGCGCGTTGATCAGCAGGTCGCGGATCGAGATGCGGCCCTTGCCTTCGATGTTCGGCGGGCGCGTCTCGAGCCGCACGACGTGCGGCTGGCGGAGCTGGAGTTCGGCGGCGTCCTCGATGGTCACGATGCGCTCGTCGTCGGGAATGAACGACGAGAGGTTGTTCAGCAGCGTCGTCTTACCCGAGCCGGTGCCGCCGACGATGAGGATGTTCAGCCCACCGTGCACGCAGGCCTTGAGAAACTCGACGATCTCCGCGGCACAACTGCGGTAGCGGACGTAATCCTCCCACGTGATCGGATCCTTCCCGAATCGCCGGATCGAGAGCGACGGGCCGTCGATCGCCAGCGGCGGGATGATCGCGTTGACGCGGCTGCCGTCCTTCAGGCGGGCGTCCACCATCGGGCAGACTTCATCGCAGCGCCGGCCGAGCGGGCTGACGATCTTGTCAATGATGTGCAGCAGGTGCGCGTTGTCCTTGAACTTGACGTCGGTGAGCGTGAGCCGCCCGCCGCGCTCGATGTAGACCTGCTGCGGGCCGTTGATGAGGATGTCGCTGACGAGCGGGTCCTTGAGCAGGGCTTCGAGCGGCCCGAGGCCGAAGGTCTCGTCGAGAATCTCCTCGACGAGCTTCTGGCGTTCGGTGAAGTTGAGCAGCGTGTTCTCTTCCTCGCACAGCGCGCCGACGACCTGTCGGACCTGCTCGCGCATCTCGCTGTTGGCTTCGCGGGCGAGCTTCGCCATGTCGAGCTGCTCGACCAGCTTGCGGTGGATCGTGCCCTTGAGATCCTGGAAGCGCTTCGTTCGTTCGTCTGCCACGCGATCCGGACGCGGGACCGCGGACGGCGGCGGCTGGGCCGGCGCCTTCAGGTTGACCGCGGCCGGCTTGGCCGGCGGCGCGGCCGCGTCGGCGCCCGGCGGCTTCGAGGGCGGCGCGCTGGGCGCGGCCGGCCTCGCGGGCGCTGGGGGCGCGACGCCGCTCCCCGCGGCGGACTCCGAAACGGTTGGCTTTTTCGTGAACAGACCCATCCGACACCTCCCCGGTACACCGCGACGAACGCCGCGCCGCCTGACTGGACTTCCGCGTTACGCTTTGGCGCCCGCGAGGAACGAGAAAATCCCCTTGCGCGCGACGCCTTCTCCGACCGCGGACTCGCGCGTGGCCCCGTTCATGCTCGGCTGCTTCTGCGCGATCGCGAGCGCCAGCTTCTGGTACGCCTGGCGCAGCTTCGACTTCGGCGCATAGTCCATCAGGCTCGAACCCATGTTGATCGCCGTGCTCGCCGCCTTCCAATCGTCCGGCAGCGTCCACTCGATCTTCCGATTGAGCGTGGTCTCGACATCGGCCGCCTCGAGAAACCCCGCGTCGCGTCCAAACCGGTTGCAGACCAGCCGCATGCGGTCGAGATTGAATCCGTTCCGCGCCAGCTCGTGCACCATCCGGTCGGTGTTGCGCACACTCGGGACCAGCAGTTGCAGCACCAGCAGATACAGGTCCGTCATGTCAAAGACGGCCTTGGCGGTCGGGTCGAAGCGCACCGGCCCGTCGACCACGACGAAGTCGTAGTGGGCCTGGAGCGCGGACAGCACGCTCGCGGTGTGCGCGGCGCTGATTCGCTCCGCGGCCTGCATGTCTTGGGGGTGCGCCAAGACGTGGACGCCGCTGGGGTGCTTCACCATGACGCGCTCGATCATCTCCGTCTCGATCGAGTCGACCGTGTCGCAAAGCTCCGCGATGGTGTACGTCGGCTGCGCGTCGAGGAACATCGCGACCTGCCCGAAGCGATAGTCGAGGTCGACGACGGCCACACGCGGCTTGCTCGTGATCCCCTGCCAGCCATCCACCTGCGCCAGCTCGACGGCCAGGTTCGTCGCGATCGTCGTCGCGCCGACCCCGCCGCACGTGCCCACGATGGGGATCAACTGTCCGAGCCGCGCGCCGCTGCCGGCGGTCTCCCCGCCGATGCGCTGGAGGATTTCGTTGAGTTGCTCCGGCGGAAACGGCTTCCACAGGAACTCGCGCATCCCGACGCGCATCGCGCGCATGACGAGTTCGGCGTCGCGGTCCTCGGTCATGCCGATCGCCGCCAGGCGGTCCTTGCGTTGCTCGATCAGCGGCGCGACGGCGTCCATCATGGCCGGCGGGTTGGGGTCGAGGTGAACCAGCAGCACTTCGGCGGGAAACTGATTCAGCGCCTGACCGAGCAGGGCCGGATCGTCGATCTCGGCCACGATCTTGACGCCCTCGACGCTGAGAAGATGCGCGCGCAGCTCGGGCGCGGCGTCGTCGTCTCCGTTCACCACGATGACCCGAATCGTCTCTGCCACGCGCTGCGTGTCCTTGGTCCCCGCTCGCAGGTCGCCCGCGAAGGTGGCGACCCGGCGTGCTTCGCCGGGCCGCGCGCCGTCGCGCAGGCGTCCCATCATCCTGTCCGGATCGGCGACGCGTTTCCGCAGCGCGCTGGAAGCGGCGCGCTTCGCGTCCGTGCCGATCTCATCCGTTCATCGCGGCGCGTCGCAGCGGGGCGGTCCCCGCGCCGCTCGGCGCCGTCGGTCACTCGATCAGCGCCACCGGCCGACGACCGCCGAGCGTGCGGAAAATCGTCTCGAGCTGGTCGGCGTACTCCTCGGGCGTTCCTTCCGCGTGGAAGTGCTGCCCGCCGGCGATCGTCGCGATCTGTCCCAGCAACACCTGGTCCGAGTCGGACCCGACACTGATCGTGTAGACGCGCATCCCGCGGTCGGCCGCGTCCTGCGCGACCGCGTAGCACCAGTCGCGGACCGTCGAGTTGTTGTCGCCGACGTAGTCGCCGTCCTCGTTGACGTTCGGCTTGCCGTCCGACATCAGGACGATGACCTTGGCGGCGGCGCTGCGGGCGCGTCCGCTCAGCAGCTCGTTGATTCCCTGCTGAAGTCCGCCGGCGATGTTGGTCGCGCCGTTGTAGTGTCCGGCCTGCATCGCGTAGAGCCGGTCGGGGACCGACTGCAACGCTTCGGTCAGATTGACCTCGTGCGACACGGTCTGCGCGAAGATCTCCAGCGACATGTGATCGAGGCTTTCAAGCCCCACGATCACGTCCGTCATCGCCTGGACCGCGTCCTTCACGGCCTGGAGCGGCTGCTCCGGCGTCGCAAAGAGCTGGGTTTGGTTGATCGACGGGCGCTGTTCGAGCAGCCAGTTCGTAAACGTCTTGAGACCGTAGCGATAGCGAAACGCCGGGTTGGTGGCGTACATCCGCGAGCTGCTCGACGAATTGGTCGCGACCCAGTTGATGTAGTCGGACCAGTTGAAGCTGACGCGGTATGGGGGATACCCGATCCACGTCAGCTCGCCGTTCTCGACGTACTGGTCGCCGTCGCCGCCGGAGAACCCGCCGGGACGCCCGCTGCGCCAGGTCGCCAGCCCGAGGATGACGCCCACGCGGTTGCGGAACACGTTACTCGTGCCGTCATACGAGCCGTTGAGCAGAATGCTGCGGTCGCCGGCGGAATAGCCGCGCGCCGTGAGACTGGCGATCGCCGCGCTGTCGGTGCACGTCGAACTCTTGGGGATGTACCAAAGTCCCGCGTCGCTCGTCGGGTCATACGTCTCGGGCACCACTTCGCTGCCCCACGTGGTCATCGCGCCCACGGCGGGACCGAAGTCCGCGGCGTACTCGGTCTCGGTCTCGCCGCCCGGCACGTACGGACGCGCCGGCGCCGGGCCGTCGAGCGACGCCCAGATGTCGCGCAGGTTCACCTGGATACCGGGCACGAGCTGTCCATAGTCGCCGGTGAATTGGCGGTAGTGTTGCAGCTCGCTGTCGTCGTTCATCGAGCTCGAGAGGTCGATGACGACCGCGATGTCGCGCGGGATGAGCACCGCCGACGCACGGGCCCACAGGTCCTTGTGATAAAAGCCGAACAACGGCGCGAAACGCATCGCCAGCGGGCCGCCCTCGGAGTCCGAAGTGCGGCGCACGGTGATGCGAACGGCGTCGTGTGTTGCGCCGCCGGGCTCGAACCGGTACTTTTGCGTTACCGGATCGTAGATCGCGCGTCCGAGCTCGACATCGCGTGCAACGTCGAGCCCCACGTGCGTGCCGAACACCGGGTTGCGCCGCGCGATGTCGCTGGCCCTGTCACGGGCGGACTCGGCGGGGGACTGCTGGTCGTTGCCGATCAACGCGCCCGCAGCGGCGAGCGCCGCCGCGTCGACCGCGGCTTGCAGTTCGGTTCGGGTCGTGTACATCGCCCCGATGTCGATCGCCAGCGCGCCCATTCCGAGCATCACGGTCGAAAACAACGCCACCTGCACGACGACGCCGCCACGGCGCGCACGGCACCCAGCCGCCGATTGCACCGGTTGGGGCGCGCGCGCCTCGAACGGCGCCGCTCTCAATCGGGATCCTCTGAAACGCTTCATCTTCTCACCTCCGGAACCTCTGCGCTCCCCCACCGCGAGGGA
>JBFXAM010000022.1:0-51236 GCA_050184295.1 Phycisphaerae bacterium
CGGCGTGCTGCGGAAACAACGACTGGCTGTCGCGTACGGGAATCGCTGTCGCGGTCATGAATACCCTCACCCACACAGGGCCAACCCCGCCCGCGCCGCTGCGGCCCGTGTCGCCCGCCACGCTTCCGCGACGACAGGTCCCACGATCGCTCGACGCGCGCCAGCCGCGCCTGGAAGGAAATGGTCCCAATATAACGCGCGAAAGGCCCTGGCGACACCGGGGGCGGCGGGCCAGCGGTGGGTCAGTTTCGTAAAAGAGTGAATTCGGAAAGGGTGGTACGGGCGTCTCGCCCGTGTCCGCCGCACGAATGGGCGAGACGCCCCTGCCACCCAGTCCAGCATGAGCAGGCGAGACGCTCGTACCACCCAGAAGAACTTGAATGGGCGGGACGCCCGTGCCCCTTGGATCAACCTGATCCGCTACCGGCGGGCGGTCGCACGGCTCGTCGGCGGACTGAACATGCGGGAGCTACTGCGATGCGCCGCAGCGCAACTCGGCCCGTGATCGCGGCGCGGGCATGACCCGACGGCCGCCGCACGCGCGCGGGCGCGCCGCGGATCGCGCCAGCGCGACGCCGAACGTAGCTCTCGCTTGATTGTGCGACGTTCCTAACCTTATAGTCACCTTCAACCTGTCGTCCGGGTTCGGGCCTAAATCGATTCGCGCTTAGAAAAACAGGAGCGGGACATGCGGCGGCTTGTTTGCATCCTCACTTTGGCGATGCTGTGTTTGTTCGAGACCGGCGCTCAACCGCCGCTCGGAAGCGCGTTCACTTTCCAGGGTCAGTTGAAGGCCGGCGGCATTCCCGCCGCGGGCCCGCACGCGATGGTGTTTCGACTTTTCGACGCTTCTTCCGGCGGCAACCCGGTGGGTCCGACGCTCACGTTTGACGGTCTCGCTGGAAACCCGCCGCCCGTCACCGTCGTCGACGGGCTCTTCACCGTCGAGCTCGAGTTCGGCGCCGTGTTCGACGGCGATCGGCTCTGGCTGGACATCACGGTCAACGGAAGTGCACTTGCGCCGCGGTCGGAGCTGGCGCCGGTGCCGCACGCGGCGTTCGCATCCGCGCCCTGGACCACGACCGCGTCGAACCTGAGCTATTCGGCGGGCAATGTCGGCATCGGCACGGGCAACCCCGCGACCAAGCTGCACATTCAGGACGGCCGCGTTCGCATCGGCAACACGATCGACAACAAGAACTGGGAGTTCGCATACGACGACGTCGCGAACTACTTCTACATCGACGAGTTCGGCGCGGGGCGGCGATTCGTCATCGAGAACGGCGGCCACGTCGGAATCGGCACGACCGATCCGAACCGGCATCTGGTGATCAAGAGCGCGCCGGCGCTCAACGAGAGCACGTTCGTACAGATCGATTCCGGCGGGGCCAGCGGACAGTATTCGGCGATCGAACTGTTCGACCGCGGCGTGGTCAAGTGGGAAGTCGGGAAGACGAACATCAACGAGTTCTACGTTGAGGAGCCGGGGATCGCCCGCCGGTTCATGATCGAACCCGGCAGCGGCTACGTCGGCATCGGTACGTCGAACCCGAACCGCCACCTCGTGGTCAAGAGCCAGCCGGCGCTCAACGAGAACGCGTGGATACAGATCGACTCCGGCGGGACAAGCGCTCAGTACTCCGGTCTGGAGTTGATGGATCGCGGGGCGGCCAAATGGGAAGTCGGCAAGACGAACATCAACGAGTTCTACATTGAAGAGCCCGGCGTCGCACGCCGCCTGACGATTCAGCCAGGCACGGGCAACATCCAACTCTCGGATGACGCCTCGATCACAAACGTGGATCGGATCGTCGGCTGGAACGACTTGCGACTCTACGGGGATAACATCGGCGGCCCGGACATGTACATTCACACGAACGGCAACGTCGGCATCGGCACGACGGCGCCGGCGAACAAGCTGACCGTCAATGGCATCGTCGAGGCCATCGGCGGCGTCCGCTTCGGCGACGGCACGACCCAGTTTACTGCCGGCGGCGGCGGTGGCGGCGGCGGACCGTGGGCCGCGGTCGGCAATGACATCCACAACCTCAACGTCGGCAACGTTGGCATCGGCCTCAACAATCCAGGATCGAAGCTCGAGGTCAATGGCGGCATGCGCTCGCTGGGCGGGGCGCCGAGCGGCGACCCGGCGAGCGTGAATGTCGGCTATGCGTTCGCGAACTCGACCAACTCCGGCATGTTCGCACCATCCGAGGGACAGGTCTCGCTCTTTCTGCAAGGGACGCGCGGCCTGATGGTGACGCCGACCGGTTTTGACCCTGACCCGGCCGTGCATCTCGGCATCGATGTCATTTCCGACGCCCTCATTCAAACCGGCCGGCTGAACGTCCGCGGCCTCTTTGACGAGTACTCCGGAACCGCCATCACGGCCAGCGGCGGCGACGGCTGGCCGGCGATCCGCGTCGAGAGCGGCGGCGACGACGCCGTCGGCGTCTTTGTGCAGGGAAGCCTCGGCGAAAACAGCGTCGGCGTGCACGCCACCGGCGACGTGGGTCTATCGGGCGACGGCGAAGAGTTCGGCGTCTATGGCTTCGGCCCCACCGGCGTCAGCGGCACCGGAACCAACGTCGGCGTCGAAGGCAGCAGCCTGGGCGCTGGCGGTATCGGTGTGCTCGGCACCGGACAGGCGGTCGCGATTCACGGCGACGGCGGCATCGGAGTGCGGGCCACCGGCAAACTCAACGGAGTCTTGGCTGAGCTGCCCGACGACCCGGAAATCCCCGTCGGTCACGCCGTCATCGCGTTTGTCGAAGATCAAGTGAACGACTTCGCCGCGACATTCCACGGCAACGTGCACGTCGACGGCATGCTCACCAAGACGGGCGGGACCTTCCGCATCGATCACCCGCTCGACCCCGAAAACAAGACCCTCTCGCACTCGTTCGTCGAGAGCCCGGACATGATGAACGTCTACAACGGCAACGTGGTCACCGGCGCGGACGGCGAAGCCTGGGTGCGTTTGCCCGCTTACTTCGAAGCGCTTAATCGCGACTTCCGCTATCAGCTCACCGTCATCGACGCCGAGCAGTTCGCGCAGGCCCGCGTCTTCCGCAAGATTCAGGACAATGTGTTCGGCATCAAGACCGACCGGCCGGGGGTCGAGGTGTCGTGGCAGGTCACCGGCGTGCGCAAGGATGCCTGGGCCGAGCAGAACCGCGTTCGCGTCGAGGAAGACAAACCCGAAAGCCAGCGCGGGTTCTACCTGAACGCCGCCGCCCACGGCCAGCCGCCGGAGAAGTCGCTCGCCGAACGGAATCGCCACGCGGTGCGGGCCGCCGCAGCGGGCACGCCCGCGCCGGCGCAAGCTGGCGTACTCCCGACATCCGCGCGAGAATGATCGCGCATCCGCGGGCCGGTGCAGCGGGCACCCCGCGGAGCCCGGCGTCGATCCCGCGTCGGCAAGCCGTCCGGCTGAACGGCGCCGGTCCGCCGGCGCCGATGGCGTTCCGGCGCGCCGTGACAAAATCCGGTCTCCAGCGCTTGCCAAGCGGCCGATTATCGTCATAAATAGCGGGTCTGACCGCCCGCCGCCCAGAAAGGGGCGCGGGCGGGGAAAAATCCGGTTTCCGGGGTGTAGCTCAGCCTGGATAGAGCGCTTGGTTCGGGACCAAGAGGCCGCTGGTTCAAATCCAGTCACCCCGATGCAGCGAACCTGATGGTCTCGGCAAAGCCGGGGCCATCCGCGTTTACGCTTTGGGGCCACTGTGCACTGTCATCCTGAGGCCAACCCGTTGCGGCTGAGTTTTCGAGGGATGTGATCGGGGCGGTACACCAATACGGCCGAGCTGGTTGGCACAACATCGGTTTTGTATCCTCCGACGAAACGCCATTCGCATGAACTGCGGCCCGGAACGGAACAGGCTCGTAGCAGAGCCAACCGCGGCGAGGCTTTATGACCGAGCGAAGGGTCGCGCTTGAGAGCGGCGCCCTCACGTACCTGCACGGCGGCGAGGGGCCGCTCGTGGTGCTGACGCACGCGCTCGGACCGGTGGCCTGGGGAACGCTCGATCGGCTCGTGGGCTCGTGCAGCGTGGCGGTCCCGGTGTGGGAGCGATCCTCGATCAGCGTCAAGTCACGAATCGAGTTGGAGTGGTTCGAGGCGCTCATCCGCGATGTGCGCCTTGAGCACGCGGCGTTGTGTGCGTGGTCGATGGCCGGACCGACGGCGATTGAATACGCGGCCGAAGCGCCCGCGCCTCTGAGCCGGCTTATTCTGGTCGATGTGGCCGGCTTGAAGGACGGCTTGCCGCCGCTTCAGTTGCGAGACCTCCCACACCTGCTTCTGACCCGGCTGCTGGGGCGGCCGACGCGCGGCTTCGTCCGCTGCATGTGGCGAGGCTGGGTTCACCGCAGGGATCTGGACACCGCTCCACTGATCGAGGCCACGTACCGCTTCTTTCGCTGCACCCCCGGCGCACTGATGAGTCCGCCGGACGACGACGATGCGAATGGCGAATCGCTCAGCGACCTATTGGCCTCGATCGACGTCCCAACGCTGGTCCTGGCCGGGCGGTACTCGACCGTCCTGGGACCGGAGCAGGGGGAGATCACCGCGCGGAAGCTGCCGCGAGGCAAACTGATCGTGTTCGAGCACAGCAGTCACACGCTGCAGCTCGAAGAGCCGGAGAAGTTTCAGGAAGCGATCGCCGCGTTCGTGACCGAACCGTCCGCTGGAATCACCGGACGCGGGTAAGCGAAAGGTCGGAGTCGCCTCAGCCCTGAAGTGAGCGTAATGTCGAGCGAGACGTCCAGCAATCCAACGAGAGTCTCGAACGAGGCCGGTTCGCCAATGCGTTTCACTGCGACTCTTCTCCGCCCAAAATCCACCGGCAAGCCCGTCGACTGGACCTTTCTGAACGTGCCCAAGGAAGCGAGTCGCAAGCTCCCTTCGCGCGGTCCGGTGAGCGTGGAAGGCACGTTCAACGGCGAGGCCTTTCAAACCACGCTCGAGCCCGACGGCCGGGGCGGACATTGGCTCAAAGTGGACCGGAAGCTCCGCGAAGCGGCCGGCGCGAACGCTGGCGACGTCGTCACGCTGGAGATCGCGCCGACGTCAGAGGAGCCCGAACCCGCCGTGCCGCCCGATCTGAAAAAGGCCCTCGCGGCCGCCGCCGCAAAGGCGCGGGAGGTGTGGTCAGAGATCACGCCCGCCGCGCGGCGGGACTTCATCCACTGGATCACGTCGGGCAAGAAGGCCGAAACGCGCGTGAAGCGAATCGCGACCGCCTGCGACATGCTCGCCAGTGGGAAGCGCCGCCCGTGCTGCTTCGATCGGTCCGGGATGTATGACAAGAGCCTCAGTTGCCCCGTTGTAGACGACGACCCAAGGGACTCAAGGCGATAAGCAGGATGAGGATCCGGCAATCCGGGCGCTCAACCGACCACTTGAATTGCGCCGCAGCACGATTAGCCTGGTAATGGAGCTGCGCCATGCAGCCGGAGCGGCTGAGTGACGACGAGCTGAGCGCTTACCTGGCTGCCTGTCCGGGGGAAGCTGCGGCGCTCGTGCTGGAAATGCGCCATGTCGTGCTGACCACCGCGCCGCAGGTAACCGAGGCGATACGATTCGGCACGCTGTGTTATTTCAAGTCCGACCACGAATACGGCGCGATCGGCGGAAATGTCTGCATGATCGACGGGCGCGGAGGCGGTGTTACTCTCGCATTCTTGCATGGCGCCGCGCTTCCCGATCCCGCCGGATTGCTTCGCGGCCGCGCAAAGGCAAAGCGTTCGGTCCCCATCCGGACAGAGCACGACGCTCGGCGCCCGGAAATCTCCGAATTGATTCGGGCGGCAGCGGGGTACGAGCCGTAGGGCTGTCCGCCAGGACATCGCTCGTCGTATCTCACGGTCTCCAGGCGAACCGCCGGCTTTCCCACCGCTCGCGGCCGCCGCCCCGAAGGCGCGGGAGCTCCGGTCGGAAATCACCGCTGAATCATCGGAGCGATGGATCGCGAATTGCTTGTAGGCGCTGTTTTTCCTTTGTTAAGATCGCGACCTGAACCTCAAGGAAACGACGGCCATGAACCTGAAAGAAGCGCTCGCGAAACTCGAATCGATGGGCGATGAGAAGCGGCGGGCACACAACGCGAAGCCCTGGCCCGGGAACCCCGCGGGCGCGCCCAAGCTCAAGCAGTTCGGCTGCGCGACGGGCGACATCCGGGCGCTGGCCAAGAAGATCAAAACCGATCACGAACTCGCGCTGCAGTTGTGGAAGACCGGCAACATCGATGCCCAACTGCTCGCGATTCTGCTGATGAAGCCGCAGGAGCTCTCCGCGAAGGAACTCGACAAGTTGGTTCGCACGGCCCGGTTCGGATGGGTGGCCGACTGGCTGAACGCCTACATCGTCAAGGAACAGCCCCCCGCAGACAAGGAATCGCTGCGCCTCAAGTGGATGGAGGATGACGATGGCTGGGCGGCCCGCGCGGGGCGGAACCTGACGGCGAGCCGGATCGCCCAGGCGGGGAAGGGAGCGCCGGCAGTGAAGGGAGCCAAGCCCGCGAAGGGAGCGAAGGCGGGGACCGATGGCGGCGCCGACGCGTTAGATTTGCCGGCGCTGCTCGATCGCATCGAGTCGGAGATGGCCGCTGCGCCGCCGGAGACGCAGTGGACAATGAACGCGGTCCTCGCGAACATCGGCATCCACCACGCCAAGCTTCGCAAGCGGGCCATCGCCATCGGCGAGAAGCTGGGGATCTATCGCGACTATCCGTGCTCGAAGGGTTGCACGTCGCCGTTCGCGCCGATCTGGATCAACGAGATGGTGAAGCGGCAGGGCTGAACGGGCGTCGCCGCTCTGGTGTCGCTGGGCGGGCGCGATTCCGGATTTTCTCTCGCGCGCACCGCAAGGACGTGGCCCCGACGGGACATCTACGCTTGGATCGCCCCGGGGCGGCCTGTCCCCAATCATCTCCTCTCGGTGCGGAGTTGGCGCCGGGACGACGCGCGGCGATCCCTACGATGGAGCAAATCATGAATACTTCGAAACGTGGGCAGACGTGGACTTCGACCATCGCGCTTCTTGCGTCGCTCATCACCTGTTCGACGGCGTGGGCCGCCCCGCGTGACCGTACTCCGCCGACGACGCCCACCAATCTGCACGTGACCGCCGTTTCGCCGACCAGCGTTTCTCTGGCGTGGAGCCCGTCCTCGGATGACTCCGGCTCGTTCTTCTATGTGCTGTACGCGAACAACGCGGTCGTGGCGAATGCCTCGATGACGGCGACGACCACCACGCTGACCGGACTCAACCCGTCCACGGCCTACACGTTCCTCATCCGCGCCCGCGACCAGGCGCTGAACTGGTCCGGCTATAGCAACGCGGTGACGGCAACAACGCTACCCGCCGACACGCCGCCCGACGCGCCCATGCTGTCGGTCGCGAGCGTCGGTCCGACGCACATCTCGCTGGCGTGGACCGCGCCGGCGAACGGCGCTCCGCCCTTCCGCTATTGGATCTATCGTGACGGTGAGCAGATCCTCGCGTGGCACCAGACGAACGCGATCACTTTCTACCTGGTGGAACCCGGTAAGACGCACACCTACACCGTGCAGGTGCGGTCGGGCACGGGGCAATTCTCGGCGCACAGCAACGCCGTCACCGTCACGACGCCGAAGCCCGACCCCAATGACCACACGCCGCCATCCACGCCGACGAATCTTAGCGAAATGCACTTCGGCGATGCGGAGTTCTGGCTGAGCTGGACGGAGTCGACGGACAACGTCACGCCGCAGGACTTCATCCGCTACGACGTCTACGTGAACGGCGAGCTGACCGACATTCTGGTCGGGACCGGGGCACGAAGCATCAACTACGGCAACTTCGGAGAATTCAACACGGTGAAGGTGATCGCGGTGGATGAGGCGGGAAATAAATCCGAGCCGGCCACGCTCACGTTCTTGCTGTGATTGAGCTCCCGGCGTCGACCGCCGCTGGTGGGCGTAGGACGCATCGTCCACCGCAGCGGCGTCGCAGGGTTCGCCGTTACTTCAATCGCTCCAGTCGGCCCTTGCGCTTCACGATGTTCTTGTAGTCCCACTGGATCGCGATCGACTTCTCGAGCCAGCGATTCAGATCATTTACGGAGATCTGATCTCCGGACGTGTACCGGGCTCCGGCCGTCTTGAAGCCGCCCTCGGGCGCGAGCCCCGGCTCGTCGAACGACTGCCCGCTCCAGAACAGGAGGCGGATGCACGGCGGCGGACCCTTGAGCTTGTGGTAGCCGACGATCGGGTTGCCATCCAGGAACCACACCGGGTGAGCGTGCCAGATCTTGCTCTCCGCGCCCGTAGTCCCGCTTCCCGTGAGGTGTCGATCGATCGCGTCGGCGAGCGTTTCGCAGATGCGCTGGTCGCCTGCGGACTGGGCGGCGTTGTACGCGAGAATGTCCGGGTGGATCGCCGTGCGCGATCGCCGCGTCGGCGGGCGCGATCCTTGCGCCGGCGGCACATGTGCGCGGGCGCCCGGGGGGTTGTTCGCCGCCGTCGCTCGGCGCCCCGTGCCGGTCGCACGCGCCCGCATCGATTTGTTCGCGGATTTCTTCGCAGCCTTGGCCATGCGTCCTCTCCTGCGTTTGCAGTCATTCTAGCGTGGGGTGTGCCGGCGACGGCCGCGGCTGTTCCAACTGAAGCCGGGGACAGAGCGAGCGCGCGGGTCGGGAGAGTGCTCAGACTGGGCGGCGCGCGTCAGCCTGAGGCGCGAACGGGCGCGGACGCGCCGAAGCCGCTCTGAGCCGCGCGGGCGGCGCTCGCGCGAGCGCGGGGGTGCAAAAGGATGGGCCGCGGAGCCGAGCGGATTGCCGCCGGCGCCAGGCCACGCGATGGAAAGCGAGGCCAAATCCAGCGACAATACGCCATCCAGCGCCGAGGAAGCGCGGTCGCGACAATCGCTCGCTCGACGATGCGGGCCTGCACGGGCCGATGAGGGAGGCGGTCATGAGGCGAGTCGAAGGGAACGTCGTGACGCTTCGGTGTCGAGCGTGCTCAGGTACGTTTTCCACGTTTGTATTCGCTGGTGACACGGACATGGCTGCGGAAGGCCTGGCTTCGGTTACGTCAAGACGCGGAGACACCATCGTGATCGGCGAACTGTCCGCGGACGAGTGGCGGGACAATGCGGCCGGCCACGAACGGTTCGCGCAGCGGATCAGCCGCGAACGACAGGCTGACTTTCGCGCGGTGCTGCTGCTTCGAATGGAAGGGGGCAAGCCTGCCGCCGCCGGCGCCTCGTTCCAAGAATTCTGTCGAACCTCCGTGCCGCCGCAGCCGCTGTATTCATGTCCCCAATGTGGCGGCGAAGGCGCAATCGTCTCGCGGCAGCGTGTCGCCGATTTCGCGAATGGAGGCGGCACGGTGCTCGCGATGGGCGAACTGACGCTCGCCAGCGCCTGATGCACAGGCAGCTCAGCCGCGCGCCGGCCGAAGAACGCACGCGTTCGTCACGTTCCCGCGCGCTCACCCGACGCATCCCGGACGCCCGGCACGCGTCGCGAAGGCCCCCGCGCAGCCGCCGCGGTGTGCAGCGACGCGCAGCCGTGGTTCAACCTGGGCCCGGCGACCTTCCCGTAACCGATCGCCCGCGGTCAGGCCCGTTCGTGAAATGCTCATGCCGCGATGGCTACGAGCTATATCCTTGCAATTGTGACAGTTATGACTCCGCGAGTGTCGCGTGAGGCGGCCGCGGCCTGGGCGTGCCGCGGTCGGATTTGCAATGGACGAACCGGACCCGGGCGATGCAGTCAGTGGACTGTACGGCGGGCGTCACGGGAGGACGTTAGCATGAACTCGCCCAACGCGACACTTTCGACGGTGACCGCCAAACTCCGAAATGCCCCGCGCCGCCCCGCGGGCGTGCGAAGCGGTTGTCTTTCGAGTCTCGCCGCAGGGTTGGTAGTGGTCCTGGCGGTGTCCACCGCACGGGCGGACGGCTCCGGCGATTCTAACGGCGACGGCAGGGTCGATGCGGCGGACTTCGCCGCGCTGGCTGGGTGCATGCTCGGCCCGGGTGCGGGCGTTAGCGCCGGCTGCGACGCGTTCGACTTCGACGGCGACGTCGATGTCGATCTCTCTGACCTCGTCGAATTCCAGATTGTCTTCGGCGGCTCGGTCGGCGTCGTGATCGAGACCGTCCTTGTAGGCAATCCGGGTAACCCGGCCGACGCGCAGCGTGACGGCTCATTCGGGAGCGTGAGCTACGTGTATCGCATGGGCAAGTATGAGGTGACCGCCGGTCAATACGCCGCGTTCCTCAACGCCGTGGCCGCGGCGGACTCCTACGGGCTTTACAACCTCCAGATGTGGACACACGCCGAGGGCTGCAAGATCGAGCGGTCCGGCTCGCCCGGCAGCTACGCGTACAGCGTGGCGCCCGACTGGGCGAACCGGCCGGTGAACTTCGTGTCCTTCGGCGACGCGCTGCGCTTCGCCAACTGGCTGCACAACGGGCAGCCCGGTGGCGCGCAGGATCTGAACACGACCGAGGACGGCTCGTATCTCCTCGATGGCCGATGGACTGACGAACAGTTGCAGGGCGTCATTCGCAAGCCGGATGCGACCTGGGTCGTTCCCTCGGAAGACGAGTGGTACAAGGCCGCGTATCACGCCAACGACGGCGTAACCGGGAACTACTTCAACTATCCCATGGGAGTCGACGTCGGCATCAGCAACGACCTGACGGACCCCGATCCGGGCGCGCATGCGACGTACTTCAGGACTCCCAACGACTTTACGATCGGTGCGCCCTACTACCGCACCGAGGTCGGGGCGCATGAGAACAGCGCCAGCCCCTACGGCACGTTGGATCAGGGCGGCAACGTCGTGGAGTGGAACGAATCGATCCCGCTCTTCAACGGCCGCGGCCTGCGCGGCGGAGCGTACCTCTGGGGGAGCGATCTGCTCGCGCGGTGGGTTCGGCCGATCGAGTATCACTCATCGGACGAGTTCAGCGACATCGGCTTCCGGATCGGCCGCGCGCGCTGAGCACCGCGCGAAGCACGTTCCAAATAGGCGGCGAAACGGAATGGTCGCAATCGCGACGCGCGGCGACGCCGTCAGCTCTGGATGGCGGGGTGATGCCGCCTTGGCGGCGCAGTCTCGCGGGCTTGCACCGAGTCGTTTCTCGCGAATGTGCGTCGCTCGGTGAGCCGCGGGCGTCAACCCGCGTGGACGCTCGTCAAGTCGTGCGCCGCGGAATCGATAATGACGGCATGGCTGGGCGGTTCCATTGGATGTCCGTCCCTTCGGGCAGACACACCCGATCCGTGGACCGCCGACCGGCGTCGGGGCCGATGGAGACTTCGGCCGAGACCGTGCCGGATCCCCGCGCGCGGCCGCCGGCCAAGAGTTGTGCGAGTGTCCCGCGCCGACTTCCGTGACCGCCAGCCCGCCCGCGGAATCGAAGCGGCGCCCGGACCCGGGCAACATCCACGTCGTACCGACGCGCTGCCGCTCATTGGGCAGCGTGAGAGGACGCCGAAGCACTGGAAGTCGGTCGCCGGAACTGGCCGCGCGCGAGCGGCCCAGCGACCCGAGGGCGACGACTTCTCCGTGCGCAACGCCAGCCACGCCGAGGCGGCACCGGCCGTCGCGATAGTGCGCTCGATGCCCAACGTTCGACGGTCGTCCGCGGGGGCCTGGATTGATGTTCACGCAAGCTGGCCCGCGGCGGATCGCACTGTGACTACGCCGCCGCGACCCACCCCATCGAGCTCCACGTCGGCGTGCGATGAACCCCGACGCAATGCCCGTGTTTGCGGCCATCAGTTTCGATTCACACAGGGCCCAGTTAAGGGATCCTGTGCGCTCGGTCATGGGCACGACGGGCAGGCACCGCCCTGCGTCAGGCAGGACACGAACGGATCGATGTCGAAGTTGTTCACGTCGCCGTCGCAGTTGACATCCGCGTTGTGCATACTGCATTCCGGGTACGCAGCGGCGTATCCCGCGGGATCGGTCAGCGTCAGCACGAACGGGTCAATGTCGAAGTTGTTCAGGACGCCGTCGCAATTCAGGTCCCCGAGGGGGTACTCGGTGAGGTTGATGAGCACGCTGACGCTGTCCGCATTGCGATTTGACGTAACGACATCCAGCCACGAGTCACCATTGAGGTCCGCGGCGGTCGGGCACTCCGGATTGCCCGCGGTCGCGAACGGCAGGGGAGCGGCGAACGCGCCGTCCCCGTGACCGAGCATCACGGACACCGTGTTGTAGGTATTGAAGCTAGTCACTGCCAGATCGATGTTTCCGTCACGATCGAAGTCCGCCGTAGTAATTCCGGATGGTCGGTTTACCGGATACGTGGTCACAAGACCGATCGTCCCATCGCCATTTCCCAGCGCGACGGAGATGTAGCCGCCTGGGTTCACCGTCGCGTTCGCGGCAATGTCCAGCAAACCGTCGCCGTTGAAATCCGCGGCCGGCTTCACAATGCCGTGTCCCTGCATGGCGGAGCTCAACGGCGCCCCGAATGTTCCGTCACCGTTGTTCAGGCGTATCCGCAGCGTGCCAATGCTGAGCAGCGGGCCATCCATCGTGACGATATCAACGTGGCCATCGCCGTTAAAGTCACCGGTTTCCAGATCGATCCAGATCGCACCGATTTCGGCGGCGATCTGAAGGGGGCCGAATGTCCCAGTCCCGTCGTTCGGCAGGATGACGATCGCCGTACCCGTTAGCGTCGCTACGGCAATGTCCACATCGCCGTCGCCGTCGAAATCGGCCATTGCATGAGTGAGGATTACGCCGGGGAAGGGGGGCGACTCCGGATCGAAGGCGTAGGTCTGATGGAGTACAAACGTCCCGTCTCCGTTTCCGAAATATACCGAGATGCTCACGCCGTTGCCGTTCGCGACGGTGAGGTCGGTGTCACCATCGCCGTCGAGATCCGCGGCCCGGAGGGACAGCGGCGTGTCCCCTGCCGGGTAGAAAACAGCCGCCGCGAGCGTGCCGTCGCCAATTCCCAGCCGCACCGCAATGTCGTCGCTGTTTCCGTGAGCAGTCGCCAGGTCCGGCACGCCGTCGCCATTCAGGTCTGCGACGACGTTCTCGCGGGGGCCGTCGCCGACCGCATAGTCCTGGCGCAGCGCGAAGCCGCCGAACGTTGCTCCCTGCGCCGCGGCAGCGAACGCCAGCGTGGCAATAGCAAGCGACTTGCAGAAGGGCGTCATTGCCGGTTCCTCCTTCAAAAGTTGGCTGTCGCCGTTGCCGCGCGGAGCAACCAGCGGCGACTGACAGGCCAGAAACTCCAACTCCAGCGTAGCCGACGTGCGAGGGTCAAGCAACGCGTGTCGCGAATTTTTCATGAAAATTTCTTGACAACTCGGTGCGGCAGCTTGCCGACCCAGTTCCACTGGGCTATTCTCTCCACATGGCCCTATCCGCCGTTTCGCCCGGGGCACCGGATCTCTTCGACCGAGAATCGCGGCGCGTGATCCGACTCTGCCGCAGCGCGTTCGCGGCGCTCATCGATGCGATGCCGGCGCCGATCCGCAGCGCCGCCGACTTGCAGCGCGCACTGCAAATCGACATGAAGCTGGCGTGGCAATTTCACAAGATCGCCGCGGGTGGTTCTGTCACCGTCGGTATCCACATGCCCGGGCGATCCAATGTCCGAAAGCTGCTTCAGGCTGCCAAGCGACGCGGGCTCGCGCCAGCCGTGCTCGAGCAGGTCGCAAGCGCCGCGGACGAATTCGACCGTCTGGTCGCGACACATGCCGGCGACCGCTCCACGTTCGATTCGATGGTCAGCGCTCATGGAGCGGACGATCAGGGTGAGGGGCTGACGCTCAGGCAGAAGCGGGCCGCGTTCCGGGCGAATCGTCACCTGCGCGGAGCCCAGGCCGCGGTACAGCTCAAGAGTCTCATCCTCGCTCCGTCCGATACCCCGGGAATGCTCGATCTCGTCGCGATCCAGGGTTACCATGACCTGCGTCGGATCCGCTACGACTGCCCGTTGGTGGTCTCTCGCGTGCGGCTTTCGGACGACGATCACGCGGTCCGCCGGCCGAACTGGGAACCCCTGGGCCCGAGCGCTGGACAGGATGCGGATTCTTCGCTGCTGGGGGCTTTCTGTAGTCCGAACCTGCCCCCGTTCCGAGCCGTCCGAACCGTCGGTGACTGGGTGCTCGGGGAGCTCGCCGGGCACGGCGTCGGAAACCGCTCCGCTGTCACGTGTATCGACGGTTACCTGGCCCGTGCCGCTGTCCCCAAGCACCGGGATGAGACCAATCTCTACGGTGCGATGCTGACCTGGATCCCAATTCCATGCGAGGTCCTCCTGCTCGACCTCGTCGTGCATGAAGATGCACTGGGAAGCCTGAATCCGGTCGCCGGTTGCTATTGCAGCAAGCTGCGCGAGAGTGAGTTGCCCGGTGCGATGGAGTCATGCGACCGTCTAGCGCTCAACGAGTCCGTGCTGTTCCTGGGCAAGGGATTGCCCGTGATTCATGCTGCTGGCGTGGCGCGCCACGCCGAAATGTACGCCGCCGTATTCGAAAAACTGGGGTGGCCGAGCGAGCGATTTGATGTTCATCGGTGCCGAATTGCGTTTCCTGTGATGCTCTCGTCGGTGCTCGTTCGCTTCGATCTGCCACCAGCCCCGCCCGCGCCGCGCGATCTGGGCGTGCCGGAGGTGCGCCCAGCTCATGTGCGTGATTGAAGCGAAGCGCCCGGCGCTCCCATGCATGCCGACCGGGGCGTGGGACATTGTCGCGCGAACTTGAATCAGGACCTGCGGCGCGCCGGCGCGTCGTTTGACCGCGCGCCGCGCACCCAGTCGGTCTGTTCGACCTGTCCCGCCACTAGCGCTTCAACCGGCCGGCAACTCGGCCGCCAATCCTTCACGTGGTTCGGTTGCCGCCGAGAGCGCCGGATTGCGCCGCGGACGTTTCGTTTACACGCCGTACGAGACCAGGCGGGCGGGCGCGCCGCGAGCGCGCCTGGGAACGCCGCACCCGCGCTCGATTCTCACTTGACGCCGGTGCTGGGAGGCGGACGATTGTCCCGGGCGCGGGCCGCGCGCGACGTGATAGGAAAGGCGTTCGCCATGGACCTGCTCGGAGCCATCGGAAACACATCGATCGTCGCGCTTCGGCACGTGGTGCCGACGGGAAGCGCGACGATCCTGGCGAAGCTGGAGTGGGAGAACCCGACCGGCAGTATGAAGGACCGCATGGCGCAGGCGGTGATCTCCCGGGCTGAGCAGGACGGGCGGCTGCAACCCGGCGGGACCGTCGTGGAGTACACCGGCGGGAGCACGGGGGCGTCGCTGGCACTCGTGTGTGCGGTCAAGGGCTATCGAATCCGCATCGTTAGTTCCGACGCCTTCAGCAAAGAGAAGCTGGATCACATGCGGGCGCTGGGGGCGGAGCTGATCCTGGTTCCGAGCGAAGGCGGCCTGACGACGAAGAAGCTGATTCTCGACATGATCGAGAAGGCCCGAGAACTGGGTGCGGAGCCCGGCGCCTATTGCACGGATCAACTGCGTAATGTCGACAGTATCGCGGGGTATCACGCGCTGGGCGAGGAGATCTGGAACCAAACCGCTGGCCGCGTCGACGCGTTCGTTCACAGCGTCGGCACGGCGGCGTCGTCGCGCGGTGTGGCCACCGTGCTGAAACGCCGCAAGCCCGGCGTTCGGATCGTCGTGGTCGAGCCCGCGGAATCGGCCGTGCTGAGCGGGGGGCCGCCGGGGCCGCACAAGATCGAGGGCGTGGGCATCGGCTACACGCCGCCGCTGTGGGATCCGAGTGTGATCGACGGGATCGAGGCGGTCGCGACCGCCGAGGCGAAGGAGATGGCCCGGCGACTCGCGCGCGAGGAAGGACTGTTCGCGGGGACGTCGTCGGGAGCGAACGTGATCGCAGCGCTGCGGGTCGCCGAGCGGCTCGGGCCGGACGCGACGGTGGTGACGTTGCTGTGCGATTCCGGGCTGAAGTACGTCAGCACCGACGTATACCGCTCCGGCGCGGCCCTCGTCCCGCCCGGCGGGTGACCCTGTCGCGCGCAAATCTCACGCGTTAGGGCTACCCCGCCGTACACTTGGGTCGATCTGAACAACACGATGGGCGCCTGGAACACGAGTCTCTTCTCCGACGACACGGCGCAAGACGTGCGCGAGCAGTACCAGGCGCTGCTCGCCGACGGGCTCGACGGCGTCGCCGCATCGGAGAGACTCATCGCCGACTGGAAGGACACCGTCGACGACCCGGACGAAGGCCCCGTCTTCTGGCTCGCGCTCGCGGCGACGCAACACGAGTACGGCCGGCCGGTGCCCGGGGTGCTGCGACGGGCGTTGCGCGTGATCGATCAGCAACACGGCTTGGAGCGCTGGCGCGAGCGCGGCCCCCGGCTGCTCGCGGCGCGCCTCGCCGTGCTCGCCCGGCTGCGCGCACGACTGCTCTCGCCGCCGCTGCGCGAGAAGCGTGTCGCACCGCGGTTTCGCGACGGGTGCGAGTGGGCGACCGGGGCGGTGATCGGGTATCGGCTACGGTCGGGCGGACGACAGTGGATGCGTGTGCTCGGTCATGAATCGCATGCGCATGGCGTAAGCCCGGTCGTCGAGATGTTGGAACTCGCGGGCTGCGAGACACCGGGCTGCTCGGACTTGGCGTCGGCTTCGATCCGGCGAGCGAGCGCGCCGCCCGAGCTGCTGCTGCGGACACTGGCCAGCGGCTACGTCGAGGCGGCCGGCAATCCCAGCGGTGCGTTGCAGCTTGTGCTGGCCGACGCGGGCCTCGTTCCGCGACCGACTCTCAACGTGCTGGGCTTCGACCCGAACGCCATCGGCGCGGTCGTAGAGACGGTCGAGCGGCTGCGCGCACGCGACGCGAAGACCCTGGCCCGCATTCGAGATCTGGTTCGGGAGCGCAACCCGCGGTTGCTTGATGACTTCACGCAGTTTTCCCTTCGCCGCGAGTACAAGAAGAGCGAACTGCCCGCGAAACGCGTGCTGCGCTTGAAAGTCAGCGCCGAGCCGTCCCAACCGCTTGGCGATTGGATGGTGCTGCGATGGTGCGAGCTTGACGAAGCGCTCAGAGACCTGTTCGCCGTGGAGTAACACAGAGGCAGCGCTCGGGGCGATCGTTCGGCTGCGGCGCGGCTGCGGGCGCCTGTCGCGACCGCGCGATCAGACGTCGGCGAACCGGACGCGGGCGTTGAAATGCCGCCGGCGCCCGGTTCGTCATGATGCGGTCAGACCGATCGTTCAGGCTACCGTGCCGACGTTGCGGCGGCGCTGCGGCGCGGAGTTCGTCGCGCGCCGATCAGCGGGAGCATGAGCATCATGGCGCCTGCGCTGGGGCAGAGTGCCGCGCTCGGCACAAAGGCCTCCTGCGGATCGTGCACGCCGCCCTGCGAACCGCCCGCACCGTTGCCGAGGCCGCCGCCCACGCCGGTGAAGTCGCCGGAGCCGCCGTCGATCGGACTGCCGGGCGAGCCGTTGTCGCCGGCGTTCCCGAACCGGCCCATGTCCGCGCGCCCGCCGTTGTCCTCGGGCTCGTCGTCGAAGGGCGAGGTCGGGTCGCCGGCGTCGATGCAGGGCGAGCCCGTCGCGAGACGAAAGTCGTTGGCCGCGGGGTTCACGAAGCGCGGATCGGCCGAGAGGTTCCCGGCGCCGGCGATCGGCTCCTGCGAGCAGGTATAGGTGATCGTGAGCCGGGACGTGTCGAACACGGCGAAGTCGTCGCCGCCGTTGTTCCAGAAGATGCTGTTGACGACGCTGACGACCGAGTCGCCTTCGACCTGGAGCCCATTGCCGCGGGTGGCGTCGGGGCAGACGTTGTTGACGACCGTGCACTGGCTGATGGTGGCGCGAGACCCGACGCCGTCGCCGCCGTCGACCGCGATCGCCGAGACGGCCTCGCAGCCGTCCTTCGAGAGGTTGCCGTAGATGAGCTCGTGGTGAATGCTGGCGCTGGCGCCCTCGTCGATGAACTCGGCCGAGCCGTACGCCGCTGCGAAGTTCGCCGTCAGGACGTTAAACGCGATCTCGGCGCTGTTGCCGGCGCCGAAGAAAATGAGCCCGCCGCCCCAGCCGTACTCCAACGCCCGGCCGACCTCGTTGCGCCGGATGAGGTTGTGCGTGATGGTGGCGCGGACGACGGCAATGAACATGCCTCCGCCGTGGTCGCCGACCGCGACGTTGTCCTCGATGGTGTTGCCCTGAATGCGCGCGGTCTGGCCGTCGACGGAGATTCCCGCGCCCCGGCCGGCGAAGTTCCGGCGAACGATGTTGCCGGTGATCGTCGCGTTCGTGGCGTTGGTGATGTAGATGCCGCCGCCCAGCGCGTAGTCGGAGGGCGGATCGATGCTGCGGATGTCGTTGTTCTCGATGATGTTGTTGCTGATCGTGGGCGAGCCGTCGCGGCTGTAGATGCCGCCGCCGTTGTATACGTAGGGCAGATCTTCGGTGCTGCCGGTGCCGCCGGTGATGCGAAAGCCCTCGACCGTGGAGTCGGACTCGATGAGCGTGAGGACGGCGTTTCCGCCGGCGCCCTGGAGGACGGACTTGGTGTCGTTCAGCTCGCGGACCCAAGCGCTCGAAAAGCCGCCTTTAAGCAGCAGCGACTTGCTCTGGATCCGGAGGTTCTCCACGTACGTACCCGCGGCGACAAGCACTTCGTCGCCATCGACAGCCGCGTTAATCGCCGCCTGCACCGTTCGGAACGGAGCCGCCTGGGTGCCCTGCTGCGGGCCGGCCGTGTTGCTGGCGTCCACATAAAGCTCGGCGGCGGGGGCGGTCGCCGCGATCGCCAGCGTCAGAACACCCGCCACACTTTGCCAATCACGACGTTTCATGTTTGGTTCCCTTCGCGAAGAGGTCGCGGGCCACGCGGCCCGGGAGCGTATCCACCCCTCGAAGCGACGGGCCGCGCGCGACCTTCACGGCGAAGCGCGGAATCCGGTGGTCGAACCGGTCGCCGGAGCTGCCGCGGGCCCACCTAGCCGACCTGCGAACAACGAAGAACGGGCGGGACGCCCGCCGGCTCCTCTTCAGGAACCGTCCGGTCGCCCCGCCCGATGAACGGACAGGCGGTTCAGCTCTGCCGCGCGAACTCCCCGAACGACTATTGCTGCGGCGGCCGCATCACCACGCGCGTCGTCGCCGGCTCAAAGACGAGCACGGCCTGGAGGTCCTTTCCGACGCGGTTGACCGCCGCTGCCGCCTGGCTGAACGCCTCGTTCACCCAGTTGGTCGGGTAGGTATAGCGCCCGACCAGCCACTCCGCCGCCTGGAGGATCTCCTCGCCGTCGATCGGACCGGTCGGATCGATCGGCCCATTACCAGCGTTCTGGAAGTACAACTCGACCCAGTCCGCCGGCGCGTAGCTCCATTCGACCTCGTACGGTTCGACGATGATCGGCGGCTCAAACCCGGGTTCGAACCGGTCGTCGGCATAAGAGAGCGTCGAGGTCAACAGGTCCTGCATGCGGCTGCCGCCGTAGACAACGAACAAGCTGTTGTTGGTCTCGCCGTCGATCAGGTCGCCGTCACGCGTGTGTTCGCCTTCGACGAGGTGCAACAGCGCGTCGACCGTCGCGCCGACCATGCGGAGCTCATAGTCGGAAACGACGATGGGCAGTGCCAGGTGGTAGGTGCGATGTTCGTTCCACGCGAGCGCCGGCACGGTGCGCACGGCCGTCGCGCCGCTTTCGTAATCCCTGACGCGGAGCACCGAGTCCCGTGACGCCGCGACGGGGCCCTCATTGGTCACCCGGACGCTGATCGTTCCGGCGGACGCGTCGAAGGCGACCAGGTCGGGAACGTAGTCGGGCGCGAGATAGTCGTCGCCGAACTGAACGACCACCCGATTTGAGCCTGCCAGCTCGTCGCACTGCCCGTTGTTGATCTGCACCTGCCAGTCAAGCTCGACAGTCCACGCTGATCCGCTCCCGCTCGCGGGCAGCGCGATCGTGAAGTCGTACTGGCGCGAGGCGCCGCGGTTGAGCGCCGGGACCGCCGTCGTCGAGCTGGTCGAGGTCGAGCCGCCGTGCGAGAGGGTCTGCTTGAGCGTGAGCGTCGACGGCGACGCGCGCTCTTCTTCGTGGACATTCGTGACCGTTGCACGAAACAGCAGCGAGCGCGCTCCGGAGATCGGGTCCGTTTGCAGCGGTCCCGCGAGGTCGACCTCGAGCGCGAGATCGGTCGGCCAGGTGCCCACGGGCGCCCAATCAGGCTCGTACGTCGAAGCCGGGTCGGCCAGTTGCAGGAGCTCGTCCACGCGGCCGGCGTCGAATCCCGGGACGAGCGTCGCGACCCGCAGCAGGAACCCCGAGAACTCCACCTGGTTGGCGACGTTGACGTTCATGCCGTTCACCACGTCGAGCAACTCAAGAAACTCGAGCGACGCATCCTCGGTACTCGAACCCACGCGCACGATGACCTCATCGTTCAGGCCGGCGCAGACGGACCCCGCGCGGGTGCGGTCCGTTCCGAACTCGTACGAGCCGAGGTTCGGCGTCATGAGCATGAGCAGGAACGAAGACCAGCCCAGGTCGTGACGTTGCATCTGCGCGATGTTCGTGATCGGGCCGTCGAAGTCGTCGTCCGGGTCGTTGTTCAAGGCGTAACGGTTGTACGGCAATCGCGCGCCCCACGTGGCTGGGTAGAGCTCACGGCGCAGTACGAACTTGCTCGCCTCGGCAAACCCCTCGTGGAACGCGACCGGCGCGCTCACGTGCCCGTGCGTCGTGCAGTGCTCGAAGAGATACTCGCCCAGCGACTCCTCGCCGATCGTGCGCTGGTAGGCCCAGACGTGCATCGCCTCATGAAGCGCGGATCCCACGTTGAAGTGGTCCTCCAGCAGATAGATCGTGTCATGCCCGTCGGTGAGCGGATCGGCGAAGCTGCCGTCCTGCGCGCTGCTCAGGTTCGCCGGGTGCACTGCGTGCAGCTTCGTGTTCATCGGAAAACCGTTGGCATCGAGATAGCGCAGCAGCTCGCGCAGCACAACCCACAGGTTCGCGTGGCGGTCCTCGATGTCGACGTCATTGCTGAAGATGCGCCGGAACGAGAGCGTCTCGTCCCACCCGAAGCTGCCGCCGTGCTCCGCCACATCGACCGTCACCGCGCCATCCGCCCAGAGCGGAATCCAGTCATTGGTCGCGGCCGCCCAGCGCAGGCTGAACCCGGTCACGTCGTCGAGATGGCTGAGTATCAGGTTCTGGCACGGCGTGCACTCGTCGTGCAGGATCACGTCGCCGAGGCAGTAGAGCAGCTCGAGCGGCGTCGCGAGACCGGAGTCAATGATGATCTGCGCGAGCACGCGCCAGATCGTGCCGACGTCGCTGCGCTGTCGATAGAGTTCCAGGGCGAAATCGTCGCTGTCATCCGACGCGAACAGCAGAAACACGCGAATCTCGCGCTCGACATCCGGTCGCGCGATGGTGAAGGTGCAGCGGCCGGAGGCGTCCAGAAAGTCCTGACCCCAGTTCTCCGCCGCTCCAGTCGCCAGATCGGTCGCCTGTACCGACACCGTGCAGCCCTCCAGTGGAAGGAGCACACCGGGATACTTGTCGCGCAGCTCCTGGAGCGCCGGGTTGACCGTCGCATGCACGTTGATCGTCACCGTGCGAAGCTGCGCCGAACCCGGTGCGGCTGCCGTGGCGGCGAACAGGAGCGTTCCCAGCGCCCACCCCCAACCGCGGCGCGACGCGTCTGCCGGTCGGGTGTTCAAGCTCGTCGTGGTCATGACTGAACTCCTTGCCGGTTTGCGATCCCGCCGGGGTCTCAAGCGCTGCGCGTTCCGCGCGCCGCGCCGCCCGGCAGGTAGGTATGGCCGGCGCGCGGAGCGGTCTTACACGGCCGCGCGAATCGGGTCGCAAACCCGGGCTGTTCGACCGGCGTGGAATTGCGTGCCGAGAAATCGCGGGGGCGCCGCGAAAGATCTCGCCGCGAATCGCCATCTCTCGCGGACGGCCGCGTCGTGCGGCCCAGGCATGAGTCCGCGCATGAAGGAGTATGAACCATGCGAGGCGAACGAGTATTTTCGAAGCGGCGCGGAAGTACGCAGCGCCCGGTTGTCTTTCGGCGTCACTGGGGGCCCGGATCGACGTCCGCAGCAACGGCGTTCGCGCTCTCGGCGGCGATGCTGTCGCGAAGCGCTGTCTCACAGGCCGAGATCGTGTCCGGCCCCGACATCATCGCGCCGCCGGCGTCCGTGGCGAGCTGTCACTTCGGCGGCGCGTCGAACACGCACCAGCAGGGTTTCAATGAGCGGCAGAGCGTGGTGCTGGCGGCCGACTTGGAGGTGGATGGCGGCGTGCTGATTCCCGCGGGTACGCGCGTCGACAGCCACATGATCTTTTTCTGCTGGGGTGATTCGTCCGTGCACCCCGACCTCGGCCAGGTCTGGACGTTCGACGGACAGATTCTCGGCGTGATGTCCGATGAGGACGGAGCGCTCGAAGCGGCGTCGAACGCGACGCTGGGCGCCGGCGCGACGAGCTACCCCGGCACCGATACGCTGCGGGGCCTTGAAGGTCCGACGTACACGTACCCGGACAGCTACTCCGTCTCCGGCCGGACGCTGACGCTCGACATGACCGTCAGCGACTACGGCGACTGGATTCGCGTCGTCACCGCCGCGCGCGACTCGGGCGTGACGTTCTCGTTCGACTACGGCAGCGCGTCGATCACGCCGCCGGCAGCCGCGACCATTTTCACGGTCGGCAGCACGCTCGCCGGCGGCCTGCATCCCGCGAGCGCCGCGCCGGGAGCGCCCCGTGCGGTGATCGCGGGCACGGCCCTCGGCATCAATCCGGGCGGCGGCGGCGGCGGCTGCGCGGGACCGGGAATTCGCGGGCTCGACGCGCTCTCGTACGGCCGCGACACGGGCAGCGGGTTCCGCTTTTCGGTTGACGAATGGAGTCACGGCGTCAGCGGCGGCGCAGCGCCCGACGTATACAGCGAAGGCGCCGTCGGCAATCAGGAGGCCTCGGCGGATGTGTTTACGTACGTCGCCGGCGGAAATTCGGCCTACATCGACGGCGACGCGATCGCGCCCTTCGGCGGCGTCGGCCTCGGCGTCGCCGAGCCAAACCCGGTAAACGGCAACTGGCAGGACATCGCCGACAACGTCGACGCGATGGACCTCGACACGCGGAGCAGCGACCTCGCGGGGCCGATCTACTTCTCGCTCGACGGACTGCCGGCCGTCAACGACCCCTACGAGGCCAATGACAACCCGGCCGGTTGCTGGACGAGTTGCGCGGCGGCGAACGGCGTGTCGGGCGCGGACATTCTGCGGGTGGCCGCCGTCGGCGCGCCAATCACCGTCTACGCGTCCGCGGCGCAGCTCGGGTTGAACTCGCAGACCGACGATGTCGACGCGCTCGCGCTCCGCGACGACGGCGATGGCGTTTTCGAGCCGGGGATCGACGTCGTGTACTTCTCGGTGCGGCGCGGATCGGCCATCGTCGGAGTGTTCGATCCGTGCAGCGGATTGAACATTCACGAAGCCGACATTCTGACGTTGCCGTGCGCCGGTTTCGGAACGCCGAAGGTGCACGTGTCGCACGCGGCGCTGGGTCTCGATGTGGAGTTTGACGAACTCGATGCGCTCGACACGTTTGTGCAAATCGTCGTCGGCGATCTGAACCTCGATGAGTTGCTGAACAACTTCGACATCGATCCGTTCGTGCTCGCGCTGACCGACCCGGCGGCGTACGCGCGCGAATACCCCGACGGCGACATCACGCGCGCCGACATGAACAACGACGGCGTCGTGAACAACTTCGACATCGACCGGTTCGTCGAGTGTCTGACCGTTGGCGGCTGTCAGTAACCCGCCGGACGCGCTGCGATGATGCGACGGGTCGCTCCCCGCGGGGCGGCCCGTCGCCGCGCGCGGGCGCCCGCCCGTCGCGACGCGTTTCGGTGTCTTCCGCTGTGCGGCGCTGCCCGCCGCACGCGCTCCCCGAACGGCTACGGCTGGTAGACGACGAAATGAAATCCGCGCTGGATCGTCGTTCCGCTGAGGTTGTGAATGCGTACGACCAGGTCGCCGTCGCCGGGATCGTCGGTCACGCCGGCGACCGCGGGAACGGCCGCCGGGTTCAGCAGCGGCGTTACGTTGGTGACAAAGTCGCTCACGGTGTAGGTCACGCCCGCGATGTGAATGTCGTAGCGCGTGCCCTGCCCGTCGCTCGACAGGACCACCGATTGGACATTGGGTGTGTGCGCGAGCAGGCCGCCGGCCATCGTAACCGTGCCGTACGCGAGCGGCCCGACGGGGTTCGCCGTTCCGACCGTGTAGGCGCGGGTCACGCTTCCCGTCACGTGCAGTGTGTTGTCGATGGTGTTCGCACCGGTGAATGTCTGCGTGGCGTCGAGGCGCGGAATGTTCCCCGAGAGTCGCAGGTCGGCGACGGTTCCCGTCAGAAGGCTCGACGCGTTGAGCGCGGTGAGGCCCGCGCCGTCGCCGCAGAACGTGTTCAGCGCGTTGCAGAACGTGAGTTGCTGGCCATAGATGCCGCCGAGCTGTGCGCTTTGCAGGACGCCGGTCAGGTTCGCCGCGTTGCGGTAGAACGAGCCGGGATTACCGTTCAGTCGCGCCGCGTCGAGATTCGCGACCTCGGCGGCGCCGGGTGGAACCGTGAACGGCACCAGGCTGTTGAACGCGGCCGTCGCGCTGAAGGCCGATGTGCCGACGACATCGAGCGCGGTGCCGCTGGTGCTCGTCGCGCGCAACCCGACTCCAGAAGTGCTCTCGGCCAGGATCGCCGGCCCGGACATGGAGAAGGTGCGCAGGGCGCTTCCGGGGCCCGCGGTGATCATCTCGACGGCGGTTTCCGTATTCCCGAGCCCGGTGATCTCAAACCGCGCGGCGCGACCGAGATTCGCGGCGCTCGCCCAGAACGCGGCGCCTGAGCCGGTCGTCGCAGCGCGGATGGCCGAGCCCAGCCCGGCGGTATTCGCGACCAGCAAGTCCTGGGTGCTGACCGCGCTGGTCTGTTCGAACGTGGCGGCGTTTGAATCGCATACCCACTCGATGTCGATCGCAGCGCCGGGAGGCCGGTCCGTGCAGTCAGAAACGAGAACGCCGCCGCTGGGAAATCCGGACGGCGTCGCGGACGTAAGCAGCTGGCGCGGATCGAGGAAGATCCAATTCGAGCCGTCCGTGGAAACGTCGATCTGAAGATACAACCCGCCGGTCGAATACAGCGCGTCAGCCCATTCGTTGGCCTCATTGAGCGCGGTCGTGAACAGGCCGTCCGCCGACGTGGTCACCGTTTTCGTGGTGTAGTCGCCGACCTGTTCGCCGGGCGGATCGGGCGGCGCGTCGTCCGACCAGAGCGAGAAGCGCAGAAAATAGACGCCTTGCGCGGGGGCGCCGTCTTCGACCAGGACGCCCTGGTAGGTAATCGTCGTGCCACCCGCCACGCACCGTTCACTCAACGCGCACCCCAGCGCCAGCGCGCCGGCCACGCTGACGACCCATCGTCGTGCGACCATCGCCTGCTCCTTTGAGATGGAACGCCGCTCAGCCCGCGAATCGGCGAGCCCGGAGAAATGCGAACCGTGAGCGGCCGATCACCCCGGCTCGATTCTCGCGGCCCAGGCTTCCGAAAGCAAGGTATTTATCGTCGTGGTCCGCGCCGCCGTTCAGATCATGGCCGGGTCAGCGGGGAAACAGGGGGGTGTCCCGGTTCGGCGGGCCGCGTCGCGGCGGCGTCGGCGGCGGACGGGCTTACGTCGAGGACGCGCGTCAGCCGCGCGCGCGCCTCGCGGGCGAGCGGGTGCTCCGGCCCGAGCGTCGACTCCAACGCGGCCAATGCGGCGCGCAGTTCACGCGCCGCGTCGTCCCAGCGCTCCTGTTTCGCCAGGCAATCGCCGAGGTCGCTGCGAAAGCGGGCCAGCAGCCAATGTTGCGGGCCCAGCGTGCCCTCCGTCGCGGCGACCGCGTCTCGAAAGCGCGGCTCCGCGTCCTGCGGTCGTTCGCGCGCCATCAGGATGCAGCCGAGCAGGTGCGCGCTTCGCGCGGTCTGCGAGTGACGTGGGCCGAACAGGCGCGAGCGCCGTTCGAGCGTACGGGAGGCGATCTCGTCGGCCGCCTGCCATTGGCCGCGCGCCAGCGGCAGCAAGGCCATGCTGTTCCACAGCGCGACGGCCATGTCAGAGGGCTCGCCGGCGACGCCGGCGGTCGCGTTGCGGATGACGGCGTCGGCCGCATCGAGGTCGCCGGCTTCGATCAGCACATTCGCCAGATCGCCGGCGGTGGCGAGCGTCTCAAGATGCGACCGGCCGGCCCGCTGCTCGAGCGCCGTGAGCGTCGATCGGAGCAGCGTCGCGGCGGCGGTGGACTGACCGCGTTCGCCCAGAACGCGGCCAAGCTGATGCTCCACCTCAAGCGTGCGCGGATGGTCTGCCGGCAGGCGAGCGCGGCACAGCTCGCGGGCTTCGTTGAACCGCGCTTGCGACTGGTCGAGCCGGCCGCGCGTTCCCGCGATCATCCCAAGGTATCGGAGCGTCTCGATGCGGTAGATGTGCCCCACCGGCAGGAACCGGGTTTGGAGATCGAGGGACTCGTCCAGAATCGCCTGCGCCGCGTCCGTCTGTTTGCGGTTCACCAGCAGCCGCGCGTAGCCGTTCAACGCGCCGACCACGCTGTCGGGGTGGTCGTCGAGGACCGCGTCGCGGGCGGCGAGCGTGCGCTGATAGAGCGCGTCCGCGTCATCGAACTTTCCCTCGTCGTGCAGCGCTTCCGCCAGGCCGGCGGCGGCGCAGAACGCCAGCGCGGGATCGGCGGCGGTCAACGGCGCGCCGTGGTCGAGCACCTCGCGCCACAGCTGTGCGGCGCGCCCGGCGCGGCCGGCGGCACGCAAAACCGTCGCGAGGTTGTGCTGGGTATTCAGCGTGTCGCGGTGTTCATCGCCCATTTCGCGCCGCCGCAGTTCGAGCGCGACCGAAAGCTGGCGCTCCGCGTCTGCGTGCCGGCCGAGCCCGAGGTACGAGAGTCCGAGCATGTCCCGGACCGCGGCTTCCACGAGCGGGTCGTGGCGCGGGCCGGATTCGAGCGCCTCGGCGGCCCAGTCGAGCATTTCGGCGACGGTCATCTCGGGATCGCCGGCGAGCGGATTGGCGCCGCTCAGCGCCGTGCGTAGGAACGCCACGACCGTCTCCGCCTGGCGCCGGGCGCGCTCGGCATCCTCGCGGGCGGCGGTTGCGGTCGCCAGACGCTTCTCCGCGAGCTGCTCCGCGCCGCGCGCCCGGTCGCGCTGGTCGCGAACGCGGAGCGACTGAACCGTCATCGCAGCGGCGAAGATCGCGATCAGGGCGGCGAACGCGCCCGCGACTACGACCGCGGCGCGATAACGCCGCAAGGCCTTGCGCAGCATGTATAACCCGCTGTCGCGGCGCGCTTCGATCGGCTCGCCGGTCAGATAGTGCCGCAGGTCGCGGGCCAGCTCGCCGGCGGACTGATAGCGCCGCTCGCGCTCCTTGGCGAGCGCCTTCAAGACAATGGTCTCCAGCTCGCCGTCGATCGGGCACTGCACTGATCGGCCACGCCCCGACACGCGCCCCGATATTCCGCTCTCGCTCCGCCAGCGACGCGACGGCGGCGTGGGCGCCGTCTCGGCGATGTGCCGCAGCACGTCCGCCATCGGGCCTGTCACCGGATAAGGGAATTCTCCGGTCAGCGTCTCGTACAGCACGACGCCGAGCGAATACACGTCGCTGCGCGTGTCCATTTCGTCCGGGTTGCCGCGGGTCTGCTCCGGAGACATGTAGGGAACCGTTCCCAGCAGTTGCTGCGACATCGTCGCCAGCGTGTCGTCCGTGCCGCCCATCCGCTTGGCCAGCCCGAAATCGAGCACGCGCGGCTGCCCCTCCGCGTCGACCAGGATGTTGCTCGGCTTCAGATCGCGGTGAATCACGCCGCGCTGATGGGCATGCTGCACGGCCTCGCAGACCGCGGCGAATGAGACCAGCGCCGCCTCGAGCGGCAGCCTCTGCTCGCGCACGTGCACCGTCAGCGGCGCACCGCGGATGTAATCCATCACGAGATACTGCCGGCCGTCCGCGGTCGTGCCCGAATGAAATACCGACACGATGTTGGGATGCCGCAGCTGCGCGGCCAACTCGATCTCGCGCTCGAACCGCCGCCGCAGCGCGACCGATGCGAGCGGCCCCTCCAGCAGCACCTTGATCGCAACTTTGCGCTTCGTCTCCTCCTGCAAAGCCTGGTAGACCACGCCCTGCCCGCCGTGACTGATGACGCGGAGGACGCGGTAGCCCGGAATGGTCGGGGCGACCGGCGCGTCTTCCGCAGAGCGGGCCGCGGAGCGGTCGACATTGGAGATCGTCAGTTCGTTTGGCAACGCGACGGACACGTCGCCCGGTGAGTCGAGCGGCCTCGCGTTCGCGTGCTGCGCAACCCGACCGGCGACTTGCAGGTTGTCACGCACCTCGGCCAGCCGCTGCCGGCACGCCGCACAGGTCGCCAGGTGGTCGACAATGGCGTCGCGCTCCGCGGCGGAAAGCTGCCCGCGGGCGCAGAGTTCGAGTTGCTCCAGCGCGGCACACGTCATGAGATGCGGCCCTTGTGCTGGCGCATCTTATGCCAAGGGGAACTTCTCGCGCGCGGCAATTTTTTTGTCGCTGCCGCGTAAGACGCCTGACCGAGCGACCAAGACCAGCAGGTAGTGGGTCAGTTTCGTGGAAAAGCGAATCGGAAAGGATGGTACGGGCCGCTCGCCCGTGTCTGCCGCATGAACGGGCGAGACGGCCGTGCCACACGGATGAACCTGACCCACTACCGACCAGCGGAGGCCGGCGTCGGCCGCTGCGGAACCGCGTACACCAGACAAGGAGACCCTCATGCTTCCGATCCTCTTCCCGATTTTCCTGCGCCTGATCTTCGGGTGGTAGCGCAGACCCGGGACGTCGCGGCGGTGCGAACCGCCGCCGCGACGCTCGTCCCCCATCGCGCCCCGCTCAAAGCCCGGCGTGTCCCTGCGGATTGCCCGGCTCACCTCCCGCGTGGCAATCATCCTTCCGCGCCGACCGTTGCATGAGTTGTGCGTGCGTTCGCGCTCGGCGCCGCGGCCGGCACCGCCGCACCGTTCAGGCGGGGAACCGTCACCCGCCCGGAGCGGGATCTTCGAACTCGCGCACGAGTTCACCCAGTCTCTTGAGCACGCGGTGCTTCGCGACGTACACCGCGTCGCGCGTCATGCCCAGCTCGGCGGCGGCCTCGTCCGGCGAGCGCCCCGCGCGAACCACCAGCTCGAACACGCGGAATGTGTGAGCCGCGACTTCGCCCCGCAATTGCGTCAGCGCGGCGTCCAATGCGGCCTGCTCCCAGTCGGCGTCCCACGCGGCCTGTGCCTCGGACTCGTCCGGAACGCGGTCGAGGAAGCTCGCGTGCGCCGCTTCGACGACGTGCTCGCGCCGGCGAGCGCGGCTGCGTTGCGCGTTGGCGGCCTGTCGATACGCGATGCCGAACAGCCAACTGCTCAGCCGCCCGGCGTTGCGGTCGTAACGCCCGGCGCGATACGCCTCGGCAAACGCCAGCAGCGTTTCCTGCACGACGTCGTCGATCTCCTCTTGCGTGAGACCGAACCGCCGAACGAACGAAGCGAGCGGGCGGCGAAAGCGCTGCGCGAAGCGCTGCCACATCTCCTGATCGCGGAAGTCGTGCAGGCGCTCGAGAATCGTCGACGTTGTCAGCCAATCCACGCGAGACACCCTTGTTCGGCCGGCCGCGTCGTCCAAGCGGCGGCGGCACGCTCGTGTCCGACGCACCGCGTCGCCGGCGCGCGCGACGTGCCGCGATTGTCACCGCAGCCACACGTCGCGGGCAAGGACCGGGCCGGTGTTTCGTCCCGCATTCGCGCGCGTCATGGTCCGACCGGCAGCGCGACAAACGGATCGATGTCGAAGTTGTTCACAACGCCGTCCAGGTTGATGTCCGCGGCGCACAAGAAATCGCAGTCGTACACCTGCGACCAGCCGGCCTCGCCGCCCACCAGCGCCAGCACGAACGCGTCGATGTCGAAGTTGCTCACAACCCCGTCGCAGTTCGCGTCGCCGCGCGGGACAACCAGGTTCAACCCGTCGGCGTCGGCGCGCCGGACAGCCGCCCGCAACGGGTAAGTTCTGGCGCTCGACGCGCCTCCCGGCCGCGCGATGCAACAGGGCCTCCGCGAACGCCGACCCAGCCCGCGCTCCGGACGAACCGAATCACCCGCCGCCCGTACGATGCACCATGGACGTGCCCGCGCCCCGCGGAGCGATGCGCGGCGGCGCTTCGGCCGTTCGCGCCACGGGAGCATCGCATGAACACGCCGGCATGGACGCTGCGCCGCCTGGTCACCGTCGACGAAGCGCTGCTCGAGCAACTCGTCGACGTGCTCGCCGATTGCGTCGAAGGCGGCGCGTCGGTCGGCTTCATGAGCCCGTTGACGCGCGACCGCGCCCGCGCGTTCTGGCGCCGCGTCGCCGCCGGCGTCGCCGCCGGCTCACGCGTGCTGCTCGTCGCGGAGGACGCGTTCGGCGTCTGCGGCACGGTGCAGTTGGTGCTCGACCTGCCCGAGAACCAGCCGCACCGCGCCGATCTCGTCAAGATGCTCGTCCACCGTCGCGCCCGCCGACAGGGACTCGGCGCCGCGTTGGTGCGCGCCGCGGAGGCCGCCGCCCGCGAGGCCGGCCGAACCCTGCTCGTCCTCGACGCGGTGACGGACGGCGACGCCGCGCGCCTCTACGCGCGCCTGGGGTGGGTCCGCGTCGGTGACATCCCCGGTTATGCGCTGTTCCCCGACGGACGGCTGTGCGGAACCACCGTGTACCTGCGCCAACTCGGTGACTGACGCGCGCCACGCCCCGCGGCCTGCGGCATGGCAACCGCTCGCCCGCCGCGAATCCGGCCCGCCGATGGGTGCGGCGGGTTCGGATGAATGCCGCGCTCGGCCGACAGCGCGCACTTCTGCATTCTGCACTCCGCACTGTGCATTCCGCAGTCCGCACTCCGCGGTGTGAACCTGGAGGCGGCCTTCGGCGTCCGGCCTTCGGCCCGCGACTTCCGCCCGCTTCCCTTGGCTTTCGGCGTTCGGACTTCGGCCTTCGGCGACTGGACTTCGGCCCTAGGCCCGCAACTTCCGCCCGCTTCCTTGAGCTTTCGGCGTCCGGCCTTCGGCTCTCGGCCTTCGACCTTATGATAAGCCGCCAATGTCCACGGACGCCGAGTTTCTCGCCGACTTCGAAGCCCTGCGCGTCCCGCTGGAGCGCTGGCATCACCGCGACCACGTGAAACTCGCGTATCTCTACCTCCGCGCCGGCTCGTTCGAAGACGCCGCCCGCCGCATCACCGCCGGCATCCGCGCGCACAACGCCGCCCGCGGCATCGTCGACACGCCCACCAGCGGGTATCACGAAACGATGACCATCGCGTGGCTGACGCTCATCGCCGCCATGCTTGCGGAATACGGCCCCGAGCCCACCGCCGACGCCTTCTGCGACGCCCACCCCGAGCTGCTGGAAAAGAAAACGCTGCGGCTGTTCTACTCGCGCGAGCGGTTCATGTCGGCGCACGCGAAGTGCGAGTTCGTCGAGCCGGACCTCGCGCCGCTGCCGCGCCCGCGCCGTTGAATTCGGCGGACGCCAAGGCCAGGTTCGTCGAGCCGGCCCCGACGCCGCTGCGGCGCCGGCGCGGCGCGCATAGGATGCAGGGCGGGCCGGCGGATGAAACTCGGCTCCATGCCGTGTGATCAGCGGAAACGCCGATCCTATATCCCTGGCTCCCGTCTGCCCGTTCGTCGCGAACGTCGCGCGTGCGGCGCGGCGCTGCGCCGCGCTCGCGATGGGGGCCGCCGGCGGATCGGGGCTGCTCGCGGATCGGGCCCGCCGCTTGGCGACGCGGGCTCGGTTGAGCCGCACTTCGCCGGCGGCAGGCCGAAGGCCTGAGCGTGAGTCGCCGGGTGTGAAGCGCAGCGCCACGCCCCGGGGACAGACCGAGCCCGCGATGGCCTCAGGCCGTGGCCTCTTCGACGATGCGGATTTCTTCGTCGGTCAGGCCGTAGAGCTGGTAGACAAGCTCATCGATCCGCCGATCGGTGGCCGCGATCTCCCGCTCGATCCCCTCCCGCCGCTGGGGGTTCTTCTCCGCGGCGAGGGATTTGTGGAGCGCGAGAATGGTCGTGACGAGGGAGGCGAGGTGATCACCACTCGCCGGCTCGGCTAACGGAAGCTCGCGGGTCTGCTTGATGATTATCTTCGGAAAGTCGTCCCGTCTCGCAGCAGCGTTGTACTTGACGAAGAACCACGAGAGAAGCTTGCTGTTGATTATCGCCAGCACCCACCGCAGGTCTGCCGAGCCCTTTGCGATCAGGCTCTGTACCGATTGGTTGGTTAGGAAACCCTCGTTGGCGAACGTCGCCTGCAATCGGAGCTTGCGGCTGAGGACTTGGCGTAGCAGAATCCGCGGCATCGAGAAATACTCCCAAGGCTTCGATGCCTCTATTTCCTCGGAGTAGTCGAGGAAGCGAGGGCCTGCGGGCTCACATATGTAACGTTGCAAGACTCCTTCGAATGCGGCACGCGGGCGCCGCAGACCGTCGGGGGACTCGACGAGTCGGTACGTCTCGATGCCGCGCTTAACGTCCACGAAATCACCGACCATTAATGGCTGGGTGGTGAGCTTTCTCAGTACGGTTTCGGCATTTGTGCTAAGCGTTACCAGGAACTCGCGGTTCGGCATTCCGATCCAACTCGCGGTGTTGCCGCGCGAGACGCGCTGAGCGAATTCCGCCACGTCCTTGATCTTGTGGCGATGGGGAAACACCACGAGATCAACGCCGTGGGGTGTCGGAGGCGCTGGCGGTTGACGTATTGCGGTGAAGACAACGCAATCGATGTACGCATCCTCAAAGACGTCGAAGGGGAGGGAGACGAACGACAGCGGTCGGAAGTTCTCCAGAAAGAATTCCCGAAGGGGTCTGGACGAGGGCGTCGATATCCACCCGGAAGGGATGATAAAGCCAACGACGCCGCCAATGGATAGCACTCCCTGTGCGTGCTCCACGAACATGATGAACGTGTCGAGCGAGTTGGCGACGGTCAAGTAGCGAGAACGCAGATAGCCGGTTTCAAACTCGGAAGCGAACGCCCCGTACGGCGGATTCCCAATCACCGCATCAAACCCGCCGTTCTCGCGCCGAAAGACCTGCGGAAACGCCCGCTCGTAGTCGAACGGGTTGATCCGGCGGCGTTCGTCTGCGCTCATCTCGTTCCACGCGTCGGTGCCGATGATGTCGGTGCCGATCAGGCTGTTGCCGCACTGGATGTTCTTGCCCAGGTCGGGCAGGGCGCGCTCGTGCAGCAGGCGCAACTGAAACCCCAGCGTCTCGCTCGTCTCGCCTTCGAGACATTTCAGCAGCAGGTTCAGCTTGGTCACCTCCACCGCCTGCCCGTCGAGGTCGACGCCGTGGATGTGCTCCAGCAGCACGCGCTTGCGCTCCGCGATCGTCAGCGCCCAGCCGCCGGACGGGGCCGGCCGCAGGACCGCGTGGCGACCGGTGGCGCGCGCCGCGGGGTCGGGGGCGGCGGTGTACTGCGCGAGGTGCCAGTCGAGCAGGTGTTGATACGCCCCGATCAGGAACGACCCCGATCCGCACGCCGGGTCGAGCACCTTGAGCCCGACGGCGTCGCGCGGGGCGCGGCCTTCGAGCAGCTTGCCGACGGTGTTCTGGACGATGTAATCGACGATGTATTTCGGCGTGTAATAGACGCCGCCGGCCTTGCGGACTTCGGGTTTCTCCTCGACCTTCGCGCGGTGGCCCGCGGTGAGCGTGATCACCTTTCCGAGAAAGCGCTCGTAGACGCTGCCGAGGATGTCGGCGGGGACGACGGTGAATTCGTAGGGGCTCTGGGGGTAATAGAGCGCCTTGAGAATATCCTTGAGGGCGCGGTCGTCGAGGACGAGGCCGGGGGTGAGCGTGTCGGGGGCCTCGTCGCGGTCGCGTTCCTTTTGAAAGTGAAAGAGCCCCGAGTTATAGCGCTCGTCGGCGCGGTGAAACAGCGCGACCAGCCGGCGGTACACGGCGTCGCCGTTCAGCAAGGCCTGAAGCTGCCCGACCGATTCGGTGCCGCGGTCCTCGGCGATGCGCAGAAAGAGAATGCGGTCGATGATGCGCTGGACCGCGAAGTTGAGCCCCGGCTCGTCGAGTTGCGCGTTGCGCAGGGCGAGATTGCCCGCCAGCGACTTGCGCCATTCCTCGATCTCGGCGAGAAACGCGTCGTCGAAGAGCTGCGCCCCGCGGCCCTTCTTCGACTCGCAATAGCGGTCGAACTCGCCGCGCAGCACGGCGTCCTTGGAGAACGTGCCGGCGATGAAGTCCCAGCGGCTCTCATAATCGGTGTAGCCGATGTAGTCGCGCCGGCCGGTGGAGGGCTTTTCGAGCTCGCGCGGGCGCAGCCGCGTGTCATAGACGGCCAGCTCCTCGAAATCGGTGAGCAGGCTGCACGCGAGCTTGGCGCTCCAGGCATAGCGGCGGAGCTGGTAGGCGGGCTCCCAGTTGTTGCGAATGTCGACCGCGGGCTTCTTGGCTTCGAGAAAGAACTTGCGCTGGCCGCCGACGCGGAAGGAGTAATCCGGCGCCTTGGTCTGGCCGGCGACCTTCACGCGGTCCTCGTGCACGACCTCGCGATACTGCTCCGCGAAGCCCTGGCGGTTGTCGATGTCCCAGCCCAGCTCCGCGAACAGCGGGTTCACAAAGTCGACGCGCAGTTGCGTCTCGTTGTAATCCGGAGAGCACACCTGGTCGGACTGCTGCGCGAAGCGCTCGACCAGCCGAAGGATGGCGTCGGGGCATGGGGCCATGCGGTATGCAAAGATACCCGCGCGCCCGGCGGCCCCACAACGCGCGCGGCGCCGCCGACCGGAGCCGATTGAGCCTCTCGGATATCATCGTTCGGTCTTCATCCCTTCCCTTTTGATCCTCGCGCCCATCGACTACGCTCTCGCGGATGAACGCCAGCTCGACGGGCGCCGGCAACCCGCCGATCCATGCTCCTCGTGCCGGCGGCGACCCCCACGCTCACGCTCCCCGCCACCTCCACTTCGGTCGTGCCGCGCTCATCGGACTGTGCGCCGGCCTGCTCGCGGTCGCGTTCCGTCGGGCGCTCTCGGCGGCGGAATCCGGCCGCGGCAGCCTGCTGACGACGCTGCACGAGCATCCCGCTTGGGGCTGGCTTGTGCTGCCCGCGATTGGGCTGGTCGTCGGCAGCCTGGTCGGCTATGTCACGCAGCGCTTCGCGCCCGACGCGGCGGGTAGCGGCATCCCGCATCTCAAGGGCGTGCTGCTGCATGTCCGCACGCTGTCGTGGACGCGCCTGCTGCCGGTGAAGTTTCTTGGCGGCGTCGCGGGAATCGGTGCGGGGCTTTCGCTGGGGCGCGAGGGGCCCACAGTGCAGATGGGCGCCGCGGTCGCCCGCGCGCTCGCCGGACCGCTGCGCGCGCCGCCGTCCGACATTCCGCAGTTGCTCTCCGCGGGCGCGGGCGCGGGTCTTGCGGCGGCGTTCAACGCGCCGCTGGCGGGGCTGATTTTCGTGGTGGAGGAGCTGCACCGCGAGCTGTCGACGCGCACCGCCGCCGGCGCGCTCGTCGCCGCCGTCTGCGCGACGGTCATTACACAGTGGTTCGCCGGCGACACGCCCTCCTTCGAGGTCCGCGGGCTCATGTCGATGCCGCTCGCCGCACTGCCCCTCGCCGCGACTGTCGGCGTGCTGGGCGGCGCGGTCGGCGTGCTGTTCAACACGGCGCTGCTCGGTGCGCAGGCCCTCGCGATTCGCCAGCGGCGCGTCCCCCGT
Organism: Phycisphaerae bacterium; assembly: GCA_050184295.1. Lineage (GTDB taxonomy): Bacteria > Planctomycetota > Phycisphaerae > UBA1845 > Fen-1342 > JBFXAM01. Next base: position 35,828 of record JBFXAM010000022.1, read on the forward strand.
TGGCTGCTCGTCGGACTCGCCGGCGTCCTCGTCGGACTCGTCGCGTGGCGGCTCCCCGACGCCGTCGGCGGCGGGCAAGGCGTCGCCGAACGCATCCTCGGCGGCACGATGGGCGTCACGCTTGGTGCGCTCGCGGTGCTGGTCGTCGCGAAGTTCGCGCTCTCGGTGCTCAGCTACGCGTCCGGCGCGCCCGGCGGCATCTTCGCGCCGATGCTGCTGCTCGGCGCGCTGCTCGGCGCCGCATTCAGCAAGGCCGCCGAACTCGCCCTGCCTCCCATCGCCGCCCAGGGGCAGGTCCTGGCGGTGCTCGGGATGGCGGCGATGTTCGTCGGCTCCGTCCGCGCCCCGCTCACGGGAATCGTGCTCATCAGCGAAATGACCAACGGCTACGAGCTGCTCTTTCCCATCTGCATCACGGCGCTCGCGGCCAACCTCGCCGCCGAGGCGCTCCGCGGCGTCCCCGTCTATGACGCGCTGCTCAAGGCCGACCTGAACCGGACCGGGCACGGCCCGACCGGCGGCCCACCGCGCACGGTGTACATCGGCGTGCAGTCGAGCTGCGCGATCGCCGGCAAGAAGATCATGCACGCCGGCCTGCCGGCGGGATGCCTCATCATCGCGCTGGAGCGCCACGGGCGCAACCTGTTGCCGACCGCGAACACGGTGTTGGAGCCCGGCGACCATATCTCGGTGCTTGTGCCCGGCGAATCGCCGCACGCGACAATGGTCATCGTTCGGCTCTGTACGGGACTGTAGTTGGCTACGGAATCGTCATTCGCGATCGTGCGGTGTCGCGGTAGTCGCGCCCACCAGCCGGGAAGAACGGCCGTTGCACCCGCAGCGGCGCCGAGTTCCGCTGCCGGCTGTCGCGGACAAGATGAACGTCACGGACCCGCATAACCCGCCGCCTTCGCCGCGTCGACGGGCGCGGCTAGAACCGCTCGATCACGCGCCCACACTCCGGGCAATACCACGCGGTCAAGCCGCGCAGGCAGTATCCGCAACCCATGCACACGGGTACGCCGTTGCGATTCAAGTACTCGCGGAGCTTCTGCCGCACGACCGTCCGCTTCGTCCACAGCGCGCTGCCCGGAGCCGCCACGGCAGCGAGGATCAGCAGGATCCAGCACAGCCAGAACGCTCCCACGATGTAGCACACGAGCGCCGCCAGCGCCATCGCGCCAATACTGATCCACGAGCTCCAGGTGCCGCCATGCGGAAAGAGCTTGCATTCGCGGATCGCCCAGTCCAAGGCTCGCGACTGCGCCTTGGGGTCGTCCAGCAAGCCGAGTTCAGGGTACCAGAACAGTTTCACGAGTCAGCGTTCCGCGAGAGAACACAGAGCGAACGGAATGCCGCCTACGATACTCGCTTGTGGGCGCGACGGAAGCTGGAGCATCGGAAGTGTCCGCCCGCGTCAAACCCGCGCGCTCGCCCGGTGTGCAAGGCCGCCGCGCGGCGGCGCGCGCTCAGCGACACGTCGGTTTGCCGAGGATTTCCTTCATCACGCCGTCGAGCTCCAGCAGCGCCTGCGCGCCGTCGCCGGCGAACGAGCTGCCGTGCATCGTCGCCAGCACGCGCGGCTCAAGCGCCGCGAGGCCTTCGAGCAGCGGGCGGGTATTGGGGCTGTAGGGCATGTAGTCCATCAGCGGACCGGCCTGAAAGTCGATCAGCGATTGCCGCGCTCGCCCGAGAATGTCTGACTCGATCAGCGGCTCTACGTCGCCGTTGTGGGTGAACAAGTCGGAGCAGAACAGCACGCGCTGCGTCTCCTCAAAGAGCACGCCCGCGTCCCAGCCGTGCGGCAGGTGCGGCGTCGGGCGATAGCGGAAACGGAAGCGCCCGGTCGTGAAGGTCTCGTCGGCGTTCAGGGCCCGCGGCGGGCGATCGGCGAAGTCGGCGAGATTCACAATGGCGCCGACGACGCCGGCCACGGCCTGCGCGCAGGGCGCGACGCGCAGCCAGTCGTTCAGCGCGCCGCACTCGTCGACCTCGAAGTGGCTGAACCCGATCCAGCGCAGCTTCGCGGGGTCGATTACGCGCCGGGCGGCTTCGAGCACCTGCGGGAACATGCGCCGCATGCCGGTGTGATAGAGCAGCGGCTCGTCGTCGACCACGAGGAAGTGGTTGAACTGGAGATTGATCTCGGGCATCAGGATGCTGATGCGATGCACGCCCGGCGAAATTTCCGTGACGGACGCCATGGGAGGACTCCTCGGCAGGGTCGCCGCGCAGCGCGACGACGCCGGCGGCCCGCGCGTCCAACTCTACCTGCTCAGTTCGAATTCATTGATCGCGCGTTGCAGTGAGTTGCGCAGCGCCTTAAGGGTCTCTAACGCCGGCTCCAGACTGTCCAAGGCCGCGGGTTCGGCGATGAGTAGCTCGACATTAAGAAACTCCTCCTGAACACGGTCGAATAGCTCACGACTGTGGTCGACACCGTGAGTAGTCTCTGCGGCGATGTCGCGAACGGCCTCAATCTCTGGGGAAGCATTGTGCAACGTCTGCACGAGCGACAGCGCTGTCTCGTACGCTCGCCGTGACATGGGTGACATCTACTCGGTCCACCATACTGTTCGGATACAGTATGCATAGCGTCCAGTGACTTGATAGACAACCGTAACTCCGTTATTCCCCATAATTATCCATTGAAGCTGTTGCCATCTGTCCATCTGCAGGACGACGCGACGAGCTGACTCCCTCGCTCCGATGACGGCGGGATCACTGATTCCTCTCTGGCCGATTCCCAAATAAGCGTGAACTGTCAGTTCAATACACGTCAATCCATCTGGGTCGACCGCGACTGGCGGAGTACTCTCCGCGTACCCATACACATTCAACCCGCCCGCGATTCCAATCGGATCCCTCTGCACGAACCTTCCGATATCGGGCTGGTACCACCGCGCGCCGACGTGCTTGAGCGTGATCGGACGCGAGCCGGGTTTGCCTTCAAGGACGAGCAGGTCGGCTTCGTAACCATGCGCACCGGCGTATTGGTAGCGTGGGGAGCCGCTCGGCTGCGTCGTCGTTACTTTCCACTCACTCTCGCCGGTGTCGTAGACCACCGCTTCGCCGAAGGCGGTGTAGGTGAGGCGGACGGGGCCGGCGCCGCCGCCGGTGGGGATTTCGCCGGCTTCGTCGGTGAGGGCGGTGGTCGAGCCTACAAGGTCGGCGTGGTAGTAGCGCGTGCTGACCGGGTCGCCGAGCGCGTCGAGCGACTGCTGGGCAAAAGTGCCGCCGGCGCCGGTGTAACGCATCGTCGGAACGGTCGCGATGGACTTGCCTTCGATCGAGGCGGTGAAGTCGAGGTAGGGTTCGTCGCCGTCGTAGTCGGTCCAGAGCGCGTCGCCGAAGGTCCATTCTGTAGGGTCGGCGGACGAATTCGTGTTGACCGCGCGCGAGAGGTAGCGGCCGCGCAGGGTGTCATAGCGGAACTCGCGGCCGTCGATCGTCGCGTAGCTGTTCTCGACCACGTCGCCTTCCTCGTCCACGCTCCACGTTCCACGGACCGCGAGCCACAGGCTGCCGCTCGCCGCATAGTATAACGCCAGGTCGCGGGCGAGGTGCCGGTCCTCGCCGTCGAGATCGCCGGCGTCGAAGATCGTGATGTTCGACGCCCGGCCGTTCTTGTAGTACGTGTACTTCACCGTCCGCACCGGCTTTTCGCCGGACTCGTATTCCGGATCATACTCATCATACCACAGCAGGCGGTTGTTGTTGGTCTGGTGATTGATGTCGCGGTTGCCGCGGTCGGCGTCGTAGAAGTACTCCGTCCAGCGGCCGGCCCACGGCAAAGGGCAGGTTGCATACGGTCGCCACCCGTCCCGCCCGCTACCGGCGCAATTGATAGTCCGTCTTTCGAAGCAAGATGATCATGCATAGCACCGAGACAGCAACACTTGCTAAGCCAACGCTCCAGTGAATTGACCCTCCGCGTATTCCGACGACAATCGGCCCCGATATTCCGGCAAGCACAGCGAAACTTCCAATCAAACATAACAATCGCCCAATGGGGCGCGCATCTTGGTGCTGCCGGCGACTTCTTGGCCACAGCATAGCAAGTCCAATTAGTGTCCCGTGCCATCGCCTTGATTAGACGCAACCCAATGCTGACAATTGCGCCACCAAATATTATAATAAACACGTTCTCCGTCAGGCCAGTTGTTCAGGAGTTCGCGGTCCTCCTCTGGGGCTGTAGGAATCGTCGGAGGCCCGGTTGGAGCACCGACGTCTTGGTGATACACCGTGCCAACCCCACCAATTGTGCCACACAATGCTGCGTTCATTATGTCTTGGATAATGTCCTTGGGATAATGCCACCACCGGTCGTCGTCGCCCGTGGCGGTGTCCATTTTTATACCTAGCTCGATGTAGCGATTGTCGATATGAACAACAATCGCTCGATGCGGTCCTCCTACGATCCACCTATCGAGTCCGCGTGGATCGACAGAATCGACGGGATTTCCTCCACAATACAAATACACACTCAGCCCGCCCGCCAACCCGATCGGATCGCGCTGAATAAACCGTCCGATGTCCGGCTGATACCACCTCGCGCCAACGTGTTTGAGCATGATCGGCTTCGAACCGGGTTTGCCTTCCAATACGAGCAGGTCGCTTTCATACCCATGCGCACCGGCGTATTGGTAGCGTGGGGAGCCGCTCGGCTGCGTCGTCGTTACTTTCCACTCACTCTCGCCGGTGTCGTAGACCACCGCTTCGCCGAAGGCGGTGTAGGTGAGGCGGACGGGGCCGGCGCCGCCGCCGGTGGGGATTTCGCCGGCTTCGTCGGTCAGGGCGGTCGTGGAGCCTACAAGATCGGCGTGGTAATAGCGCGTGCTGACCGGGTCGCCGAGCGCGTCGAGCGACTGCTGGGCGAACGTGCCGCCGGCGCGGGTGTAACGCGTCGTCGGGACGGTCGCGATCGATTTGCCGTCGATCGACGCGCTGAAGTCGAGATAGGGTTCGTCGCCGTCGTAGTCGGTCCAGAGCGCGTCGCCGAAGGTCCATTCCGTCGGGTCGGCGGATGAGCCGGTGTCGACCGCCCGCGACAGATAGCGCCCGCGGAGCGAGTCGTAGCGGAACTCGCGGCCGTCGATCGTCGCGTAGCTGTCTTCGACCACGTCGCCCTTTCCGTCGATGCTCCACGTGCCGCGGATCGCCAGCCACAGGCTGCCGCTGGCGGCATAGTATAACGCCAGGTCGCGGGCGAGCTGCCGGTCCTCGCCGTCGAGGTCGCCGGCGTCGAAGATCGTGATGTTCGACGCCCGGCCGTTCTTGTAGTACGTGTACCTCACCGTCCGCACCGGCTTCTCGCCGGACTCGTACTCCGGATCATACTCATCATACCACAGCAGGCGACTCTTGACGCTTGTGGAGACGCTCGGCGGTGGAAAGCAGGTCGCATACGACCGCCACCTGCTTGTCTGCTTACTATGTTATCGATCGCTCCTTTGCTCCAGCGGCTAAGACGATCGCGACAATTTCGTCAAATACCTCACGATTAGCGGTAGTATCGATACACGCAATCATCAGGTCAACACCTGCGATGTCGGCGTTCCAACCGCTCGTGAGGCCCACTCCGCCGGTTCCGCGGGTAATAAGTATTGCGCACGGCACAAAATCAACTGGTGCTGCATGCTCAGCATTCCTCGGATCGATGCGACAGACCATTCCGCGATCATCAAATAGCGAAGGCCAATTGTTCCATAACTCTTGTGGCAATACGTACGATCGAACACATTTTCTGGATATGAGAGCCATGCGGCTATCCACAAGTTAACCGAACCAATATCCGGCTCGTGTCAAATCAACGCTTTTCGCGCAGGATTTAAACAGCATTAATTCATTGGAACACTAAGGAAATCAGCCCTAGAATAGCTCTCATCATAATGCACCCCAAATCGCGCTTCCCACATTCCAGATACAATTGCCGGGACTCGGATTGCTGTTGAAGAGACGTTCGGCATATCTTAACGGGATCCACGGCGTCCGTATGATTCCAGGAGTATTGTTTGTTCCGACCGTCCGCGTTGCCGTTGGTCCATTTCGCAAAATCATGTTCCAAGTGTTCTTGCCCAAACGTAGAACGCAGCTCCCACCATTCCAGCCCGCTTGAGCCCAGCCAGTTGAATTTAAGCATAAATATGCGTAAGTTCCGCCAAGCCCTAGACCCACGCCTGCACCAACGCTCGTGCCGACAATTGCAGTGTCGCTCCATCCCGCAAGATCATTGTCGTCGACGCCAAATAAACCTAAAGTTCCACGCCAGACTTCTGCCATACCATTGTTGAGCCAGTTGTCGATTCCCTCTCCGTAGAGCAGTCCCAGTGGATCACTGCAATCAACAGGATTTCCGCCGCAGTATAAGTATAGATTAAGTCCACCCATGAGCCCGATCGGATCTCTCTGCACGAATCTTCCGATATCCGGCTGGTACCACCGCGCGCCGACGTGTTTGAGCATAATCGGGCGCGTGCCCGGTTTGCCTTCGAGGATCAGCAGGTCGGCTTCGTAGCCGTGGGCGCCGGCGTATTGGTAGCGCGGCGAACCCGCCGGCTGCGTCGTCGCGACTTTCCATTCGCTTTCGCCGCCGTCGTAGATGACGGCTTCGCCGAAGGCGGTGTAATAGAGCGTCTGCGGGCCGGCGGCGGGCGGGTCGCCGGCGTCGTCGGTCAGCAGGCTGGTCGAGCCGACCAGGTCGGCGTGGTAATACCGGCTGGCGCCGTTGCTGACCGTCTGCTCGCCCAGCCCGCCGAAGTAACGCGTCTGCTCGACCACGTCGTAGGTGTCGCCTTCGCCGGGCGTGAGCGTGAAGTCGCCGTAGGGCGTGTCGGCGGCGTAGTCGGTCCACGTGCCGGTTTCGAGCGGGAAGTAGAAGTCATTCGGATCGACCGCCCGGCGGAGATAGCGCCCGCGGAGCGAATCGTACCGGAACTCGACGGCGGCGTTTTTCACGTGATCATCATACCCGCCGCCGCCGTCGTCGGACCAGGTTTCCCAGACCGCCCGCCAGAGCATGCCGTTGCTGGCGTAATACAGCGCGAGGCCGCGGGCGATCTGCTGGTCCTTGCCGTCGAGGTCGCCGGCGTCGCGGATGACGATGTTCGAGCAGTGGCCGTTGGCGTAGTAGGTGTAGCTCACCGTCCGCGTGGGCTTCTCGCCCTCTTCGTATTCCGGGTTGAACTCGCTGTAGCTGAGCAGGCGGTTGTTGTGGGTCTGGTAGTCGCCGTCCTCCGTCCCATCGACATCGTACGCATAAGCCGTCAACAACCCGGCCGCCGTGTTATCGGCCTTCAGCGTGCGGTTGCCGAGCTGGTCGTAGGTGTAGGTCAGGTCGTACACGACGACGGCGGGGTCGGCGTCGATCGTGCGGGATTCATCGGTCAGGCGCTTGCGGTTGTCGTAGCCGAACGCGACGGTGGTGACGGTCGCGGGGGCGGCGACGTTGTCGGTCTCGACGCGGCTCGCGAGCGTGTTGTCGAGGTTCCAGGTGTAGTCGAACTGGTACAGCACGGCGTCGAGCGCGTCCTTGTGGATGATGTGCTCGACGCGGTTCGCCTCGTCGTACTCGTAGAGCACCTTCGCGCCGTTGAGGAACTCGATCGATTCCGGCCGGCCGGCGGCGTCGTAGGTGTACGTGTCGACGCCGGTGCCACCCGTGCGGAGCACCGTCTCGAGGAAGCCGCGCTCCTCGTAGGTGTACTGCGTCACGTCGCCGTCGGGGCCGCACAGCGCCTTACTCGCCCGGCCGAGGCACGTGCTGATCGACCAGGATCGGGTTGCCGTCCGGATCGACGAGCGTCAGGCTCGCGGGCCCGCTGGTCGACTCGTCGGCTTCGGTCGTCAGAGAGATGCCCGCGGCTTTGAGTCGGCGCTGAATCGCGCGCACGTCGTCGAATGTCGCCAGCGTGGCGCAGTTGCGATCCCAGCCCGGGTTGAAAGTGAGCATGTTCTTGTCGAACATCCCCTGAAACAGCCCGATCGTGCTCGTTTCGTTCTGTAGGATCAGCCAGTTCTGCGCCGGGTCGCCGGCGATCGCGCGCAGGCCGAGCTGCTCGTAGAACGCGCGCGACGCGGCCAGGTCTTTGACGGCGAGGCTGACGGAGAAATTTCCCAGTTGCATGGTCTGGCTTCCTGTTCCAGGCGCCCCGCCCGAGGTCGCGACGCCCCGGGCGGCGCAGCCGGCGACGACGAGGCCGAGCATGCTTACAATGACGCACTTCACCGGTCGCTCCCGATGTGTGGCGATTCCCGGGCAGGCGGCGGAGCCCGAATCCCGCTGCGCCGGATTCTATCCATCCGTCCGCGGAGGTCTTGCCAGATCTTGCGAAACTCCGCGAAAACCAGCGCCGCCCGCGCCACGTATCTCGAGCGCGTCAATCGCGCGATCGATCACGTCGTCGCGCATCTCGACGAGCCGCTCCGCCTGCGCGACCTCGCGCGCGCCGCGCTGCTCTCGCCTTTCCATTTCCACCGCGTGTTTCAAAGCCTCGTCGGCGAGACCCCCGCGGAATTCGTCAAGCGCCTGCGCCTTGAGAAGGCGCTCACACGTATGGCCCACGCCCGCCCGCGCTCCTTCACCGCGCTTGCGCTCGACTGCGGGTTTTCCTCGTCGTCCGACTTTTCCCGCTGCTTCAAGCAGCGCTTCGGCACGTCGCCGCGCGCGTTCGATCTCGACGCGTGGCGCGCCGCGCGCGGCGCCGAGCTGCGCGCCGTCGTCGACCAGGCCGCACCGCGAACGGACCTGCGCGGCGCATCGCGGCGCGTCGACCGGTTGCCCCCGCGGCACAACGCCGACGCGTTCCGGGTCCGCATTCGAAACCTGCCGCCGCGAACCGTCGCGTACATTTGCGTCGACCGACCCTACCGTGGCGACGCGGTCGTGCGCGCCGCCGAACGCCTCGTCGCATGGGCCGACCGCCGGGGGCTCGCCGACGGACAGTGGCTGGGCTACCAATGGGACAATCCGGAAGTCACCGCGCTCGACGACTGCCGCTATTACGTCGCGGTCGAGGCGGAGCGGTTCACGCCCTGCGGCGAGATCGGCCGATTCGAGTTCCCGCCGATGACCGTCGCCGAAGTGGCCGTGCGCGGCGACCTCGCGCTGGAATTGCGCGCGCTGCACTGGCTCTACGGCGTTTGGCTGCCGCGCAGCGGGTATGTCCCCGACGATCACCCCGGCTTCGAAGCGTGGATCGGCAAGCCGTTCGCGCACGGCACGGGCCATTTCGAGATTCACGTGCACCTGCCGGTTCGGCGAATGTCGGCGGCTTGGCGGAGCGATCGGCGAGCGACGTGACCGCTGCCCGCTCTGGGCAAACGATGCGATCAGGTTCCCCGAGCTCGGATCGCTCCGGTTGTATCCGTTCGTATACCGGGTCGGGATCGGCGCGCGCTTCGCGCTGGCCCTGTACATCCGCCGGCGACCCGGGCCGCGCTCGCGCTTGGGGGCTCCTCGTCGGCGGTAACTCCGCGCGCAGCATGACGCCCGTCGCGCACGTCCTCTTTGATGTGACGCACCGTCGGCCGATTGTGGCCTCCGACCTGCTGACGCCGGACGTCTGTGTTCGGAGCGGCCTGTGAAGTGGACCGCTCGTGCATCTGGCGCTCACCGCAGGCGTCAATCTCGCGCATGCGCAGTCGCGGCTCATCGTGTTCGATCTCGTCGCGCTCTCGCTGCCGCTGCCAGACCATGCCCGGTCGTCCACGGGAGAAGACCGAGGCGGGTGGTCGTGGGGACCAGCGGTGCGTCAACGGGCCTCTGGGCCGCGTGAAGGGCCGAGGGGCCGGGAATCGAGATTGGCCGGAATTTTGGCGAGAAATATTTGACAAAAATAATTGTCAATGCTACGTTGCGGGGCATGGTGGAGCTGCGCGTCATCGACGATCCCGCATCCGCCGGCGTGGCGCTGGACCCTGTGCGCAGCCGACTTCTCTCGGAGCTCCGCACGCCCGCATCCGCCGCCACACTCGCTGGCCGCGTGGGGTTGCCGCGCCAGAAGGTGAACTACCACCTGCGAACGCTCGAAGCGCACGGGCTGGTCCGAGTGCACAGCAAGAAGCGCTGGGGCGGATTGACAGAGCGGCGGCTGGTGGCGACCGCATCCTCGTACGTCGTCTCGCCCGGTGCACTCGGTCCGGTCGCGGCGGACCCGGCGCGACAAACGGACCGGCTCTCCGCAAGCTATCTCGTGGCGCTGGCGGCGCGAGTGGTCCGCGAGGTCGGACAGTTGCTTCGCAGGTCCGAAGAACTCAACAAGCGCCTGGCGACGCTCTCCATTGACACCGAAGTGAGATTCCGGTCCGCCGAGGACCGTGCCGCCTTCAGCAGCGGCCTGGCCGCCGCAGTCGCGGCGCTGGTCTCGCGCTATCACGACGAATCCGCGCCGGGCGGGCGCCGACATCGCCTGATGATCGGGGCGTATCCCACGCCCGCGGAAACCATTGAAAAGGGAACGACGTGAGCGTGAAGAAGGAAGCCTCCGTTCGCCGATCGGCGCGGGTCGAAGTCGAAGCCCCGAGCCGCGCCCAGACCGCGGCGGCGCGACGCTCGGCGGAAGCCCAGTTGCGTACGCTGATCGCCAAGTTCGCGCCCGCGCATCGACGGCTCATCGGCGCCATTCGACGGTGGCTGCGAATGCGCCTGCCCACCGCCCATGAGGTGGTGTATGAATATCGCGACTGGTTCGTCATCAGCTATTCACCCAGCGAGCACGGCTATGAGGGGGTTCTTGCCATCCGCGGGAGCGCGGGCGCCGTGAAGCTCTACTTCAATCAAGGCAAGAACCTGCCGGATCCCGAGAAGCTGTTGCAGGGCTCCGGCCAGACGCGCTTCATTGACGTGGAAGGCGCATCCACGCTCGCTCGTCCGGCGGTCGCGCGCCTGTTCGACGAGGCCCTCGCGCGCAACCGCGTGTCGTTCGCGCCCGCCGGCCGCGGGCCAGTGGTCATTCGTTCGGCATCGGCCAAATCGCGTCGGCGGCGTGGCCCCGCCTGACATGCGGTTGCACCTGACAAAGCCGGCGGCGCCGCTGCGGCCGCGCGGATCGCCTGATGGTCGTGGCGCACCTCCTGCCGCACCCAGGGAGGCAGCATGAGCGTGAATGAAGGAGTCTCCGGACCCCGTCCAATCCAGGTCGTCGTGGAGATCTCCGACGCGCCGGAGGAAGTCTGGCCGGCGATCGCCACCGGGCCGCGTACCTCGTGTTGGCTCTGCCAGACTGAGATCGACGAGTGCGACGGAGAGCCCGTCGGGGTGAAGTTGGATTTCGGCCCGGGCATGAAGTCCCGCTCCGAACCCAAAACAACGGAAACCACAATAGGCGTGAAACAGGGAGGCTCGGATGCCCATGCTGTGTGGAATTAGTCGTCGAGAGGCGCTCGCGCTGGCGGCGGTGTTGCTCCTGGCAAGCGCCGTCCGCGCACACCCGGCAGCCGGTATCGCCGTCGATCCGAAGGGCCGGGTCTATTTCCTCGACACCGGCTCAGGACTGTGGAGGATCGACGCGCACGGCGCGCTCACCAGACTCTCGGAGACCCGATATCACTGGCTCACCCTCGACGTTGAAAATGCGTTCGAAAAGACCCGTTTGCCCGCGGGGGCGAATGGAGATGTTGTGAAGGTCGGCGCCGGCCCCACGGTGCTTCTTGCCAGCGATTGGCCGATCACGCTGGGGCAGGACGGAAGTCTGTACTACCCGACCGGAAAACCCGGCAAGCTACAGATCAACCGGCTTACGTCCTCGGGACTTGCATCGGTACTGACTTCCGTTCCACCCGCGACGGGCGGGCGCCCCGTTCCGCACCTGGAGGGCATCGCGGCCGATCCCGGCAACTTCGTGCACTACACGGAGGGCGACACAATCCATCGCGTTTCGGCCACGGGGGAGGTCACCACCGCCGCGACGGTGCCCGCGTCCACGCGCGCCCCGTCGATCCCGGGAATCCCGCCGGACCAGAGGCCCTTGCTGCGCGGGCTCAAGCTCGACGCGAATGGATCGATCGTTGTCGCGTGCAGCGGCGACGGACGTGTCGTCAAGATCACGCGCGACGGGAAGATCACCACACTGCTTCAGAGCCGCAGTCCGTGGTCCCCGACCGATGTCGCCCTATTGGGAGAAGACGTGTACGTGCTGGAGTTCCTGCACACGGACAGGGACGTGCGCACCGACTGGCTTCCGCGCGTCAGGAAGATCGCGGCGGACGGAACCGAGACGATTCTCGCGACGATCGACCACATGCCGGGGGCTCGGCCCTCGGTCCCACCGCCGCCGCCCGCGGCCGAGGAACTGAGGGCCGTCGTGCAGGACCGCGACTGCCGGCTGAATTGGAGCGCACCCGCGCTGCCGGGCACGGGCGTCGAGCCCGCGCTCGGCGCGGTGAGCCATTATCGCGTCGAGCGTCGCGTCCAAGCGCCCGGCGGAGAGCAGTCCGAGCAATGGGGCGTTTGGCTCGCCAGCACGGCCGACACGCATTTCACCGTGAAGGGCCTGACGCGCGGCGTGGAGTACGAGTTCCGAGTCGTCGCCGTGAATGCGGGTGGCAACGGTTTGCCATCCACCGCTGTTAAAGTGGCGGTATTGAAATAGAAGCGGCTTCGACAGGGAAGCCAAAGCAAAGGAAACGACATGAGCGTGAAAAAGGAACCATCCGGGCGCCGCTCGGTGCAGGTCGAGGTCGAAGTCCCGGGAACGCCGGAGGAAGTCTGGCGCGCGATCGCCACCGGGCCGGGCATCTCGTCGTGGTTTGTGCCCACGCGCAGCGAGGAACGACAAGGGGGACAGGTGATCAGCACCTTCGGGCCGGGAATGGATTCCCCCGCCACGATCACCTCTTGGGATGCGCCCCGGCGCTTCGTGGCCGAGGGTGAAATGGGACCGCCCGGCTCTCCCAAGATGGCGACGGAGTGGAGCGTCGAGGCCCGTGCGGGCGGGATGTGTCTGGTTCGCGTGGTGCACAGTCTGTTTGCCAGCACCGACGACTGGGACAATCAGCTCGACGGCCTGGAGCAGGGCTGGCCGACGTTCTTCCGAATCCTGCGAATGTACCTCGAGCGGTTCAAGGGCATGCCGTGCTCCGCGATGCAGTTTGTGAGCTGCTCGTCCGATTCAGAGGCGATGGCATGGGAGAAAGCCGGCGGGGAACTGGGGCTCCTCAACGTCACGCAAGGGCAGAAATGGAGCGCGCCCGACGGCCTGCCGCGCATGACCGGCCTGGTGGACTCGGTGGGAAAAGGGATGCACCCCAACACCGTGCTGCTCCGCCTCGACACGCCCGCACCCGGGACGGCATACATCGGAGCGTTCTCCTGCGGCGGGATGGTGATGGTGTGCATGAGCGTCTATCTCTACGGTAGCGAGGCGAAAGCCGCCGTCGAACGCGATGAGCCGATTTGGCAGAAGTGGATGGGCGAGCGGTTCCCGATGCCGCAGGGTTGAGAACCCGCTCCGAACCGGAACAGCGTCGGGATGGCGTCGTCGGCGCGCCCGGTCGAGCGCGTTGCGCTCGGACACGTTTGTGATCGGGTGCCTTGCACTCGCGCGCCCTGTGCTCGCGCGCCTTGCGCTCGCGCGCCTTGCGCTCGGGCACGTTTGTGATCGAGCGCCCCGCAGTTAGGCTCTTTGTAGTCGGGTGTCTTGCACTCGCGCGCCCTGCGCTGAGGCGCGCTTGGAGTCGCGCGCCTCGCAACTGGGCGCATTCGCGCGCGAACATCCATCGCCAGCGACCCTTCCGCCGTCGACGACCAACGTGATCCGCCTCGCAGTCACGCCGCGCCGAGTGCACGCGCTCGCGAGCGTGCTTCGCCCCAACGGAGCGCCGGAATCTAGCTACGGGTGCAGCGCAGCCCGCGTGCCCGCCCCCGGGGAGCGGAACCGGTGGAAGACCGGGTCGAATCCGGTCGCGTCCTCCGGGATGATCACGGATTTGCCCCTTTCGAGTTGAAAAGGCGTCGCCGCTCGTAAGTCCTGCTCGCGGAAAGAGAGAGCGCTCCGGCCGCGGGCGAATGGCTCGTTGTCAACGAAACTCGGGGCGACTCGCCTGGTATGGAAACGGCCGCACAACGGTTCCTCGCGACGGTCAGGACGCCAGCGACTTGTCCATGAGCGCCGGCCCACCGTGGTCGGCGATTGACGAGAACACGGCGCGCCCATCGGAGAAGTGGGTCGCGTAGGATCGCCGCACGCGCTCGACGAATCCGAGCTTTCGGAAAATGTGCTGCGACACCTTGTTCGTGGCTTCCGTGACCGCGAGCCGATAGCCCTTGCGGGCGCCCAGGTCGAGGCCCCTGGAGACAAGTTGCTGCGCCACGCCGCGGCCGGAGACGGATTCTGCGACGCCCAGAAGGAACAGATGCAGTCGTTCGCCGGGGCGCACGACCCGATTCGCGCGGTATTCCGTGTCCAGCTCGCCCAGAATGTCAAAGACCGGCTGGAACTTTGGACTCAGTTGATCGATCCCGCCGGGCAGCGCGTTCGCGCCGTCCTCCGTGAGCAGCGCACCGACCAGCTCCCCCGTGCCCGCATGCCGCGCCAGGATGGTCAGCCCCTCGACGGCAGCCTGGGGGCAGAACAATCGAACGAACGCCTCGAATTCCGGGGCCGTCAGGCCCACCGCGACCGCGGGCGGATCGTGCCGGCTGAATACTCCGCCCAATAGCTGTGACATTTCGTCTGCGTTCCGGGCCTCGTAGATGCCGTATTCGATCGCCTGCCCATCAGCCGGCATACGTTGGCCTCCTATTCTCCGGCATAGGCCACGCGTGTGTGACCCGCCCAACGGACACATCGCACTCGCGATAGGAGAAGCGCGGCCGAAGCGGCTCCACGGTGACTCGCCGTTTCGAATCCGATCGCCTCCCCGCGCGCAAGCCCGCGATGACGGCGATTACTGCCATTTCGGTTGAAACGCAGGGGCGCTCATAAGTCCATCTCGCGCAAAGAGAAAGCCCTCCGGCACGAACCGGAGGGCTGCATTTCGACGAAACTCGGGGCAACTCGCCTGGTATAGAAACGGTCCTCCGCCGGTTCCTGGTGGACGCCGCGGATACTGGGTCATGACCCTGTATTTGGTGAGTCATCGCCCCCTTTTGGTCGTCAGGCGTTCGCTGTTAGCGCGCCGAGCATTCAAACAGCGCGTCTACGGAGTCGCGGCACTCAGCAGTAGCTGGCGCGCGAGTTCCTTGGTCACCTGCCAGAACATTCGCGAGTCGTTGAGCGCCAACGTGACGCCGTGGCGGAGCTCTTTCTCCGGGTGGATGTAGTTCCGGTACTCCTTCAAGACGTCCGCTACGTCCTTAGCGGACGCCGTAATCCACCCCAACTCGTGCGCGACTCTGATGTACGCGTCGAGCATCCAGTCCTGGTAGTTGAGGGTTTTCCCAGTGCCCTTCTCCTTCGGGGCCGAGGCA
>JBFXAM010000023.1:0-51172 GCA_050184295.1 Phycisphaerae bacterium
GGAGCACTGCCGCCAGAGCCGCGTCGCGGTCCAGCAGCCCGTCGGTCGCCGCCAAAACGTCGATCAGCGCGGTGATCGCATCGGTCTTGCTCGTGCTCGCGAGCGGAACGCGGATTCGCTCGGGCGGCAGGAGTTTGGAGATGTCCATTGCGTCTCGCACCCGGTCCCTGCCATCGGCCGAAACCGCCAGTTTAACACTCCATGCCGCGACTGAACAGGCAGCGCCGAACGACCCGGGCTGCACCGCGGCGCCTCGTCGCCGACAACGGCGGACGCGTCGCGTTTGGCCTTTCGGCGGTCGCGACGTATCATCCCCGCGCCGAACATGCCGGAGAGGTGCCGGAGTGGCCGATCGGGCACGCTTGGAAAGCGTGTGAACGGGTAACCGTTCCGCGGGTTCGAATCCCGCCCTCTCCGTTGAATCTGCGAGTCATTCTGCGGTGCGACAACGCCGAGACGAACCAGCCGCCACGTCGGTTCGTCCAGCGCGCGCTCCTGGAGCACCGCGGCGGGGGCCGCTCGCATACGGCACGCACTACATCGACGAGCCGATCGCGCAACGCCGCGACACCGACGGCGACGACGAACTCGATCGAGAGTTGCGTGTGGGCGTTTCGCATACCGGAGGCGAAAGCCCCCGGCTACGCTGGTGCGCCCGCCGGGCGAAGTTCGGGCGTAGTCGGAGTGATTCAGCCGACCGAGAGCGCCGGGCCGGCGGAAACAACACGCGAATCCGGGCGCGCCCTGGTGGACGGGCGCGGCGCCACGGAATCACGCGGCCGCAAGATCGCGCGGCGCGCCGGCCGGCGACCGACGCTGCGCGACGCGACGCGCGGGCACGCAACCGTTCGCGCATGAGTCTGCGAAGTCGTGCGGCCCGGGCTGTAACGCTAACATCCTGCCACCATGCGGCGCGGGCGATTCTGGCTGGTGTTCGCGGCGGCGGCGCTGCTGCCCGGGGCGGTGCTTGCGCCGACGTGGCGGCTGAGCGGGCTCGGGGCGTTCGAGGATGACATTCTCTATTACTACCCCGCGCGCGCATACTTCCACGAAAGCGTCGCGCGCGGCGAGTGGCCGGCGATCAACCCGTGGACGGGCTCCGGGCGACCCGTCGCCGCCGACCCGCAGGCGGCGCTCTGGTATCCATTCACATGGCTGTTCGCACTGCTGCCGCCGGCGACCGCTTATCCGCTGTCGCTCTGGCTGCATTACTCGCTCGCGCTGGTGGGGATGTATCGGCTGTTGCGTTCGCTCGCCACAGCGCCGAACCGCGGCGCCGACCCCGATCGCGACGGCGCCGCCGGCGGCGCAGACGGCGCGGCGCCCGCGGTCGAAGCCCCGCGCGGCAGCGACAGTCGCGTCGCGGATGCGCGCGCCGATGAGACGTCGCGCGGCGACGACATGCGCCGACCGCTGCATCCCCTCGCCGCGCTGTTCGGGGCCGTCGCGTTTGCGTTCTGCGGTTTTCTGCTGGCGCACCGGGCGCACTTTGCGATGCAACACGCCGCCGCGTGGACGCCGTGGGTGTTCTGGAGAGTCCGTCGCTACGCACAGGACGGCGGCGCGGGGCGGCTGATTTCGGCGGCCGGGGTCGCGGCGTTGCAGGCGCTCGCGGGACACGTTCAGGTCGCGGCGATCTGCGCGCTCGGCGCGCTGGTGTACGTGATCGCGGAGCGGCACGCCGCGCGGCGGCTGGCGCGGTCGGCGGCGGAGGCGCCCGATCGCGAGCCGGCTCCCGGGTCGGGAGCGACTGGCGATTCGGGCGGC
Source organism: Phycisphaerae bacterium (assembly GCA_050184295.1). Taxonomy (GTDB): domain Bacteria; phylum Planctomycetota; class Phycisphaerae; order UBA1845; family Fen-1342; genus JBFXAM01. The sequence continues at coordinate 1,768 of JBFXAM010000023.1, forward strand.
TTCGCGGGCGCGCTGCGTGCGTTCGTCGTCGGCTTGCTTGCGCGCCGTGGGCGATGCGCGTGGGTCGGCGTCGTCGCGCAGCGGTGGGCGCTGGTGTGGCTTTGCGCCGGCGGCTTGTTCGCGATCCAGCTTGTGCCGACGCTGCGGTATCTGCGCGAATGCACGCGGTCGCAGCGAGGGTTCGCCGATTTCGTCGAGAACAGTTGGCGGCCCGTGTCGATCGTGAACTGGTTCACGCCGATGCTGTTCGGGCAGCGCACGCCGAACCTCTTTGACCAGCCATACTGGGGGCCTTCGCACCAATGTGAGCAGTTCGCGTACGCGGGCATCCTGCCGCTGCTGCTGGCGGGCGCGGCGATGTCGAGCGGATGGCGCGCGGACGCGGCGCGCCGGCCATGGGTGATCCTGGTCGGCTTTTCGCTCCTGTTGGCGCTGGGGGAGTTCGGGCCGGTTTGTTACGTGCTGTACTTCGTGCCGGGCGGGAGCCTGCTTCGCGTACCGGCGCGGGCGCTGCTGCTGTTCAATCTCGGCGTCGCGGTGCTCGCGGCGCTGGCGTTGCATGCATTGCTTGCGGCCCCGACGCCGCGGGCGGCGCGCCTGCGCGCGCTGCTGCTGCGTTGGACGGCGCGGCCCTGGCTGCTGGCGCTGGTGCTGGTGGGGGCGCCGGCGCTGCTCGCGGTGGCGAGCGTGCCGCTGCTCGGCGAGGGGGCGTCGGCGGCGGCGCGGCGGTCGCTGGCGCCCTGGAAACCTGCGATGGCACTGGCGCTCGTCGCGGTGTGGATCAGCACGTTGGCCATGCGGTGGGTGGCGCGCGCGTGGCAGCGGTCGGGGGTGAGCGCTGGGCTCAGCGGTGTGCTGGTTGCGGATCTCGCGCTCATCGGCTGGACGCTCGACGTGCCGGCGGGCTGGCCGCGACTGACGGAACTGCTGAACCCGCCGGCGCGAGACGAATGGCGAGAGGCCATCCCGGCCCTCGACACATCTCGATTGTGGGTCGTGACGGCGCGGCGCGGCGACACGCCCGGAGAGTACGCCGATTCCGTTGCGAAGTGCGCGGCGAACACGAACTACCTGGCGCGCGTGCCGGTTCTCACGGACTACGGCCCGCTTCAGCCGCGCGCGATCGCGAGCCGCTTCGGCTTCGCGCCGTGGGGCGAGTCGGATCGCACGGCGGCGCTACTGGCGGAAACGGACTGGATGCAGACGTTTCATGTCGGCTGGGTGCTGCTTTGCGATGAGCGCTGGGCGGCGCCGGCGAATTGCGAACTCGTGCGCGTCACTTCGCGCGGCTGGCGCTTGTATCGATATTCAAGGACCGCGGGTGAGGCGTTCGCGCTCGACGCGGCAGGTCGCGCGACACCGCTACGGGTCGTCTGGGCCGGCGCGGCAGACGCGCTCGTCCAGGTTCCGCGCGGGCTGCCCGCAGGATCGCGCCTCGTGCTGGCGCGCGTCGCGCTGCCCGGGTGGCGCGCCGCGGTCGTTCCATCAGCGAACGATGTCTCGGCGGAAGCGCCGCTCGCACGGACCACGGCGGCGGAGGCGTTGCTCGCGGTGGAGTTGCCCGCGTCGGTCGACGCGTTCACGCTTCAGTGGACCTACCAGACGCCAGGGTTGCGGCTCGGCGCGGCGGTGACCGTCGCGACTTTTGTGATGCTCCTGGCGTCGCGCGCCCGATGGCGACGGACGGCGCGATGAGGGCCGCGCGTCACAAATCGTGCGAGTCGTTCCGGTTTCACCGATTTTTTGCGGACGAAATCCGACAATCCCGGCTTGCGTCCCCATTATCTGTTCGCATATTGTTCGGTATCAGATGGCGGCCGCGCGGCCGCCGCTCGGGCGAGCACGACACATTTTTCTCAGGGGAGCTTCATGGCCGGCAAGGCAAAGCCCATTCCGGACGGATACCACACCGTTACGCCTTATCTTGTCGTTCACAACGCCAACGACGCGATCGCGTTCTATCAGAAGGCGTTCGGCGCGGAAGAGATGTTCCGCATGCCGGGACCCGGCGGCAAAGTGATGCACGCCGAGCTGCGGATCGGAAGCTCGGTCATCATGCTCTCCGACGAGACGCCGCAGTGCGCGGCGATGCAGCTGGCCTCGCCGCACACCGCGAAGGTGGCGACCGGGTCGCTGCTGATCTACACGGAGAATGTGGATGCGGCGTTTGAGCGGGCGACCCGTGCGGGGGCGGAGGCGATGTTCCCGCCGACCGAGATGTTCTGGGGCGATCGGTTCTCGAAGGTGCGCGATCCATTCGGACACCAGTGGGCGATCGCAACGCACGTAAGGGACGTCACGCCCGAGGAAATGGCGAAGGCGGCCGCCGAGTTCAAGCCCGGCTGATCCGCGTCCGGAAACGTCATCGACGACGCGCGCGGCGCGGCGATCACGGATCGACGCGGCGTATCGAACGCCGGGCGTTGAGCACCGTGGTCGCCGTGCTTGCGAACGCGGGCCGCGGGAATCGCCGATAGAGGTGTGGCGGCGCGTTGCGGCGCGGCGCCGGCGGTACATTCCTGACTTCCTGCCGACACGAGGCATGGGCTCCTTCTTTTTTTGGAGACGTGTCTCATGCCTTTCGCGATTCTCGGGCCGGGTCGCGCGCCGTCGCCGCGACGGACGCTTGTCGGAACGCTGTGTGGATTGGTCGTTGCGCTCGCGTTCGGCGTCGCGGCGCCGCGCGCCGCGGCGCAAAGCGAGCGCGTGCTGTGGGTCGGCGGTGGGCATTCCCGCGACATCCGTTGCGTCGCGATCTCGCCGAATGGCGAGTGGATTGCCACCGGCGGCGGCTATGTCGATCGCACGGTGAAGCTGTGGCGGCGGAGCGACGGGCGGCTGGTGCGCTCGCTGAGCGGGCACTCGGCCGACGTGTCGGCGCTGGCGTTTTCGCCGAACGGCGAATGGCTCGCGTCCGGCAGCGACGACACGACGGTGCGTTTGTGGCGTGTGGCTGACGGCGCACTGCTGCATGAACTGCCCGGGCAGCTCGCGCGCGTGACGGGGGTGACGTTTTCGCCGGACAATCGCTTTGTGTTGTCGGTTGGCGGTTCCGGTCCGAACGCACGCATCAATGGTTACGACGTGGGAAGCGGCGCGCACGCGTTCGGACTGCCGGCGTCCGACGGGCTCCGCGACATCATCTTCGCGGGTAATTGCGTGTACCTGGTCGCGGGCGGCGAGAACATCGTGATCACACTGATCGATCCAACCACCGGCGACGTGCTCCGCGAGCTTGCCGGGCACGAGGCGCCGGTCGCGACGCTCGCGCTCTCCGCAGACTATCAGATCATCGCTTCCGGCAGCGTCGACGGCGAGGTGATTCTGTGGCACGTCGATAGCGGCGCGATCCGGCATCGTTTCGCGGCCCACGGCGGCGGCGTCCGGCGAGTCGCGTTCACGCCCGACGGCCGCACGCTCGTGACGGTCGGCGGCGACGGCCGGCTGCGCACGTGGAACGTCGCCGACGCAGCCCCGCGGCACAGCAGCGTCGCACACGCAGGCGCCGCGACCGGCGTCGCAGTCGCCCCGGACGGCGGTGAGTTCGTGACCGTGGGCGCCGACGCGGCGCTGCGGCGCTGGCGGAGCGCGGACGCGGCGCCGCTGGGCGAACTCCAGCAGCACACGGCGGCCATCCGCCACGTCGCGCTTTCGCCGCGCGGGGAGCGCGTCGCGTCCCTGGGCGAGGACGGGCGGTTGTGGCTGTGGGACGCCGAGACCGGCGTGGCGTTGAGCCTGCTTTCGGAGGATCTGGCGAACTACGCGTGCGTGAACTTTTCTCCGGATGGCGCGCTGCTGGCCGCGGCTCCGGGCTACGAGCAGACGGCGCCGCTGCTGCTCTTCGACGTGGAGAAGGCGTCGTTACGGGCGTCGATCCGCGCGGATCAGCGGATCGAGCAGTGCGCGTTCGCGCCCGACGGCACGCTGGTCACCAGCGGCGGGCTCGGGTTCGCGCGTTGGCGGCTGAACGAAGCAGGCGGCGTCGAGCAGGCTCAGCCGCCGCTGGCCCCGCGCCGCATCCGCGCGGTGAGCTTCTCGCCGGACGCGACGCTCGCGCTGGGCTATGACGACATGAACGTCGTGATGGTCAACACGCTCACCGGCGAAGACGCCTGGAGCCTGCCTTACTCCCAGGTCGATGCGACGGCCGGCGCGTTCGCCCCCGATGGCGGACTCTTCGCGGCCGCCGGACGGAATCACGAGGTGAATGCCTTCGGTGTGCTCGACGCGGCTTCGCTTGGAACTTTCGCGGGCGCCGCGGAGCATGTCCGAGCGCTGGCGTTCAGCGGGGACGGCGAGTGGCTCCTCGGCGGCGGCGGCTCGCTCGCGGCGATCGGTGAACTCGCGGTGTGGAACGCCCGCGATCTGCGGCGCGTGGCGTGGCTCGATCACGAGGCCGGCGTCGGCGTCGGGACGGTCGCCGCGTCCCACGACGGCCGTCGCTATGTCTGCGGACGCGACGATGGGGCGATCGTGATGGCCTACACGTTCGGGCCGCCGGGCGACCTGAACTGCGACGGCCGCACCAACGCGTTCGACATCCAGCCGCTCGTGCTGGCGCTGTCGAGCGAGGCGGCCTACCGCGCCGCATATCCTGACTGTGATCCGCGGAACGCGGACGTGAACGCGGATGGCGTCGTGAACAACTTCGACATCGACGCCTTTGTCGAGCGCGTCACGCAGCGCTGACGCGCGCGTGCCGCGCGCGGCGCGACCGCTTGCAATGGGGCGGGGTTCTTCGGCGATCGAAGAACCCCGCCCCTGTTTTGCTGGACGGCGCGTGGAAACTCCGCACGCCACTTCGGTTCAAGGGCCCCGCCGCTTGCGCCGCGCGATCGGTTCATCCGCGCGTCGGAACCGCGTGCCCGGTCCGGCGTCGTGGGTCATCCGCCGGTGATCAGCGCGACGAACGGGTCGATATCGAAGTTGTTGATCAGCCCATCGCCGCTCGCGTCGGCGTTGTTGATGTCGCAGTTTGGAAAAGTCGCCTCGTACGCGGCCGCGTCCGTGAGCGCGAGCACGAACGGGTCGATGTCGAAGTTGTTGACGACACCGTCGCAGTTCATGTCGCCGGGCAATCCGGCCCGCGTCAACAGAAGTACCGCCGTGGGGAACACACCGGGATTGGCGGGATCCTCGATGACGGCGCGCAGGATGATGTAGCGCCCGTTGGGGCTCGTTTCGAACCCGTTCGAGATTCCGCCGGAGCCGTTCACGCTGCCCGCGACCGTCGTGACGTTGAAGCCGTCGATGGTGGTGACGCCGCGGCGGATGAGCAACTGGTCGTTGAGGAAGAGTCCGTGGTTGTTCGCGGTCGCGCCGGTCCAGGCGCCGTACCAGACGACGCCGAGATCGTTGATCCAAACGGGTCCGGTGCCGAAGCCCGTCAGCGTTTCGCCCCCGACCTGGGGTGCGAGGTCGCCTTCCTGCATGAATTTCTGGCCGTTGCGGATCAGGATCGTGTCGGTGGCGAGGTCACCGGCGAGACTGGCCTTGAAGACGACGTCGCCGGCGTCATTGATGGCGACCTTGGTGCTGGTGCCGATGTTGGCGTACGTGCGCGCGTCGACCGGCGAGGGGTCGCCCTTCTGGGCGATGAGCGTATCGTTGCGATAGATCACGCCGTTGGTGGCGGTGTTGCCGGTGAGACTCGCGACGTAGAGCACGTCGCCGGCGTTGTTGAAGCCGAAGGTGTCGTGGGTGGTGCCGAAATCGGTGAGCGCCTGCTCCTGTCCGGGGAGGACGTCGCCTTCCTTGTAGACGACGGCTTCCGTCAGGATGCCCATTCCGGGGTCATAATCCAGGCGCATCAAGGCGCGATCGACCGAGGTCGTGATCGCCGGATCGTCGACGCTCAGCACGGAAGCGAGCTGGTTCGCGTCGTTCATGCGGACTTCGAAGAAGCCGATGTAGGGCGTTCCGGGGCTGAAGTCGGTCGCGTTGCTGACGGCGCTTTCCTGAATCAGCAGCGTCGTGTTGAAGAAAATGCCGCTGTCGTTGGTGGTGCCGCCGGTGTTGCGCAGGAAGAGGTTCCAACCCGCGTCGCCGTTTGCGTTGATGCGCTGCGAGTCGAAGGAGCTGATGTTGCTGCCGACGGGCGCCGCGAGGGCGTCGTTCTCGCGCGCGAATTGCGTGCCGTTGCGGATCATGACGAAGCGGAGGTCGGGGTCGGCGTTGTCGGTCGTGACGGTGACGAACCAGTCGCCGGCGTCATTGACGGCGACCGTGCTGATGTCCGTGATCAGGCTTCCGTCGGGTGCCGCCTGCGTCTCGTAAAGCAGCAGCGAGAGCGTGTAGTCGCTACCCGCGACGGCGAGCGACGCCGCCGTGCCGACGAGGATCCCAGCCGCCCAGCGAGCGGCAATTGTGCTGTGTCGCATTCCATTCCTCCTTTGCTCGGTGTGTTTCCCCGCCCGGCGGCGCTGCCCGCCGCGATCCAGTATCGCGGGTTGCCGGCGTCAGAGCAACCCGAAGCCCGCACGTCCGGGTGAGCGCCGGATCGAGCGAAAATGCGCCACTCCGCGCGCGACGCGCCGGGCGTGTCCGGCTCGGGCCGCGCCGGCGACGCCGAACGCAATGGCGACGAGGGGAGCCCGTTCCGGCACGGAGCGCTCGGCGCATCGCCGTATAATCGAAGTCGGCCGCCGCGCGTGTTCGACGGTCCGGGAATATCGAATGAGCGACGCCGTCACCGTAATCACAGGCGCGAGCCGCGGCATTGGGCTCGCCACGGCGCGCCGCATGGCGGCGGGCGCCGGTGGGTTGCTGCTCGCGGCCCGGGACGAAACGGCGCTCCGCGCCGCGGCGGAGTCGGTGGCCGCGATCGGCGCGCGGGTGGAGACGGCGGCGCTCGACGTGGGCACGAGCGACGGCGCGCGACGGCTGATCACGACGGCGCTGGCGCGCTTCGGACGCGTCGATTTCCTGGTGAACAACGCGGGCTACGCCCCGGTCGCACCCATCGAGTCGATGACGGACGGCGACTTCGACCGTGTTTTCGCGACGAACTGCGGCGCGGTCTTTCACGCGACGCGGGCGGCTTGGCCGGCGTTTCGCGCGCAAGGAGGCGGCGCCATCGTCAACGTCTCGTCGGTCGCGTCGGTCGATCCGTTCGCGGGTTTCGCCGCGTATGGGGCCGCCAAGGCGTGGGTGAATCTGTTTACGAAAGCGACCGCGGACGAGGGCAGGCCGTATCGCATCCGCGCGTACGCGGTTGCGCCGGGCGCGGTTGAGACCGCGATGCTTCGGGGCGGGTTTCCTGATTTTCCAGCCGAACAAACGCTCGACCCGGACGATGTGGCGGCGGTCGTCGAATCGTGCTGCCGCGGGGCGCTGCGCCACAGCAGCGGTCAGACGATTTTCGTCCGCCGCTAGCCCGCGCCCGCCAGGTCTGGAACTGCCCCTATTACCTCGCAGGCGACGCTTTTCGGCGGTGGGCGTCCGAGATTGCCGACGAATTCTCGTGCGGGGTCGCGAATTGGGAGGAAAAATCTCTCGGGTGGCACGCCGCGTGCAGGGAACTCCTCCTGGAACCCGCGCTGACGGCGGAACCCCGTGCCGGCGGGCGGACACGGCTCGTCCGTTGGGCTCGCAGCCGGCCGGAAGCGCGTCGCCGCGAGCGCGGCGCGCCGCGCGGCGAGAGGGTCGGCGGACGTCCGGACCGGCACGCGGCGCGCCGCCCAACAGACTGGAGGTGTCTCATGTCGCACCGCCCCACGATGTACCAATCGCCGGAAATCGCCAAGCTGGTCGAGCGCCAGTTGCGCAACGTCGAGCTGCTCCGCACCACGGAACCGCATAGCGAAACCCACGCCACGCGACCCCCGGTTCGCGACTTCGTCGCGATCTCGCGGCAAGTCGCGTCCGGCGGCCGGCGGATCGCGTGCCTGGTCGCCGAACGGTTGGGCTGGCCCGTCTTCGACGCGCAGATTCTCCAGCACATGGCGGGCGACGACGAGGTGCGGCGCGAGCTGTATGCCCATCTGGACGAGCGCGACCAGACGTGGATCGCGGACATGCTCGGTTGGCTCGTGCAGGGTGAACTCCGCCAGCATGATTACTTTCATCGGCTCACGCAGACGGTGCTGGCGCTCGCGCGCCAGAGCAGCGGCGTGTTCGTCGGCCGCGGCGCCGACCTGATTCTGCCGCGGCAGATCGGGCTGCGCGTGCGGATCGTCGCCCCCGCCGAGCTGCGGCTGCGGTTCTACATCGAGCAGACCGGGCTCGATCCGAAGCAGGCGCGGGTGGAGATGAACCGGCTGGAGGAGCAGCGGATCGCGTTTGTGAAACACCATTTCCGCCGCGACCCCGAGGACGCGACGCGCTACGATCTGACGCTTTGTCTGGAGCATTACTCGCCCGAGCAGGCGGTCGACATCATCTTCGCGGCGATGAAGGCGCGCGGCGGGGCGAGGTGAGCGCGTCGCCGACGGATCGCCGCGAGTCGCGCTCCGCACACGCCGGGGCGAGACTGCGGCGAGGGAACGTTGACGCGCCGGGTGGTTCCGGCCCGCGAGGCTACGATCAACCGGCGTGGCACGTCGAAACTCGATGTCGGCGCATCGGGCGCGTCCCCCGGCGTGCATCCCGCTCGGCGCCGCCCACCGTCCGCGCGACTACGTTGGCTCGGCCGGCTGCGTCACCAGGCACGCATCCTGCACCGTGCTGCCCACCAGTCGTGCGAGTGGGGCTTCGCGCGGGGTCTCGTCGGGCTGATCGCTGGTGAGGATCAGCAGGCGGTCGCGCAGGTCGTTCAGCGCGACGAGCGCGTCGTCGGCGGCCCAGGCCCGCCGCACGGGGCTGCGCACGTGCATGAGCCGGAGCGCCATGCCTTCGGCAGGGTAGACGCCGACAATCCCTTCGCGGCCGGCGGGCACAACGACTTCGACGACATCGCTCCAGCGGCGGACGGCCAGCGAATCGATCGGCTCATAGGTGCGGTGGAGCACCTCCCAAACATCCTGCGACGCGTCGAGCGTGTCGCGCAGCAGAAAGCCCGTGTCCGTGCCGACGTAGACGTGCGCGTCGAGCACGCCGAGCGAGTCGATCACCGCGCCGCCGGTGTCGAGCGAGCGCACGCGCGCGCCGGTTTCGTCGAAGAGCTGCACGCTGCTGTCGACGGCGACCGCGAAACCGCCTTGGGGCAGCGCGGTCGCGCAGCGGATCGTCGTCGAGCGTCCGCTGAGCGAGCGCAGCTCGGTGCTGTACGCGGGCGACACCGGCGTCGAAAAGCGCGAGGAGCCGACCGTGCGTTCCAGGCGCGCCTCCGCGGCGCTCTGCGGCGAGAGGACGCAGCGTGGATCGGCGGCTCCATCGAGCGCCCACGACCACACCCCGAGCTGCGAGTGCGACGCGATCAGCCGACCGCCGCTGAGGCACGCGCCGTTGAAGCCGGTGCGCGGCAGGTCGTCGGTCGGTGCGCTGAGTTCCGCGAGGACTTCGCCGGTCCGGGCCGCGACGAGCCACACCCCGCGGGCCGCACCGATCGCAAGCGCGTCGCGAGGAGCGAGATAGCGGACGCTGCGGAGCCCGCCGAGGTGTGGAGCGAGCGCGACGCGCCGGGCAAGGCGCGCGGGCTGCCGCGGATCAACCCAGACACAGACTTCGCCGAGGACGGCGGCGATGAGCGCGACCGTTTCGCGGTCGGGCGTGACGCGCCAGAGGTTTTCGAGCAGCCGGCCGCGCTCGGTGGGGGTGAGTGCGGGCAGCAGCTCGTGCCAGCGGCGTGCGTCGTCGTCCGCGGCGGCGGCGCGGAGTTTTTCGAAGAGGTCGCTGACGGCGGTGAGGCGGCGTCGGGCGGCGGCGAGCGCGGCCTGCTCGACGAGTTCGCGCGCCTGGATGCGCTCCAGGCGCTGCGTCGCGTCGCGTTCCAGCGCTTCGCGCCGCGCCAGCGTGTCGCTCGCGACGCGCAGGGTCGTGACGCCTTCGAACGACAGCCCCGACTCGAACAACCAGCGTTGCAGCGCGGATCGCAGCGCGCTCTCGAACGCGGCGCGCGGTTCGCCGTGCACGAGCGTGGCGGCGGTGTTCTCGCGCACAAACGCGCGCAGCGCCGGCTCGGCGCCGCCCGCGCGGCAGCGCTGTGCGAGCTGCGCGTCCCGAAGCTCCGCTTCACCGCGCAGCATCCCGCCGAAGGCGGCGAGTTCGTCGTCGCGCGTGCCGGCGGCCAGGCGGATTTCGGCCGTCGCGCGGACGGAGTTTCCATCGGCGGAGCTCTGTCCCGTGAGTTCGAGGCGAACGGATAGCGGGCGACGGCGGACGAAGAGAAGGACGTCGTCAGCGACGGGGTGCGGATCTTCGCCGGCGGGCGCGACGCGGCGCCTTCCGTCGGGTGACGTGATCAGCGCGATCCATGAATCGGGGACGCGCGCGCCAGCGCGCAGCCCGCGCGGCCACTCGTCGGCGGGCGCGCGCAGTGCGACGAGGGCGGCATCGGCGAGGCGCGAAAGCAGGTCGCTGGGCATAAGGCACCTCTGTATCGCGGCGGCGCGCCCGCGTGCGCCGACGGCCGCGCGGGCTGGTTCCTGCGGGCGGCGCGTGGCGAGCGGCGCGCCCGGTTCGATGCGGCGTCCGCGCCGCGCGTCGATCAGTTTGCGGCGGCCCAGGCGTCGTAGCGCGCGAGCTCCTTGGGATTCACCGACGCGGGCGTCTCGGCGATCACCGCGAGCAGGTCGCCCATGTGAATGTTACGCGCGTCGGCGCCTTCGACGGTCGCGAGAAACACGCGGCTGGCCGCCCGGTCGCAGATGGCGCGGATGTCGGCGCCGCTGTAGCCGGCCGTTTTCTCGACGAGCAGCTCCAGGTGTACGTCGTCCGCAAGCGGACGTTTCGCGAGATAAACCTCGAAGAGCCGGAAGCGCGCCACGGGATCGGGCAGCGGCACGTAGATTTTCGCGTCGAAGCGTCCCGGCCGCAGCACGGCGGGGTCGAGGCTCCACGGCTCATTGGTGGCTCCGAGAAAGAGCATGGCCCGACCGGCGTTGCGGTCAAAGCCCTCCAGCTCCTGGAGAATCTGCGGCACCACGCGCTGCATGACGGTCGAGTCGTTCGAGCGGCGGCGCGGCACAAGCGCCTCGATCTCGTCGATGAAGACGACACTGCGCGGTTCGCGCTTGGCGGCGTCGAAGAGCCGGCGCACGTTCTGCTCGGCTTCGCCGACCCACTTGCTCATCATCTGCGCCGGGCTGACGACGAAGATGGTCGCGTCGAGCTCGGTCGCGATCGCTTTGGCGATCATGGTCTTGCCCGTTCCCGGCGGTCCGAACAGCAGCACGCCGCCGCCCACGTCGACGCCATAGCGCAGTGCGAGTTCGGGATGCTGAAACGGGTAGATCATCTTGAGGCGGATTTCGTCCTTGACGTCTTCGAGGCCGGCGACGTCGGAGAAGCGGATGGTCGGGCGCTCACGGACGATCCAGTCGTCCGACTTGGCCTCCTCGCTCTCGTCCTCGCGCGCCCGGTCGCGCAGCTTGCCGCCGGCGCCGGGCGCGGCGCGTCCGCGGCGTTCGCAGTCCTTGGCGAGTGCGAGCAGCTCGCGCACGTAACCTTCCTGCTCGGCGCGTTGCTGCGCGTCGGGGTTGGCCTCGGCGATTTCGAGCATGCACTCGGCGGCCTGAAGCAGATACGGCCGGGCCGCGACGGCGTCGCCTTCGCGCAACGCGGCGAGGCCCTTGTCCTTGAGACGGGCGAAGGTGGTGTAGGTTGCGGGCATATTCTCTTGCGTGCCGAAGGATGAGTGCCGAACGAGGAAAGCGGCGGTTCGGGCGCGCCGCTACTCGGCGCCGGGCGCGTCCGTCGCGCTGGCCGGCGGGTCGTCGCGCGCCTCGTGAATCGCGTTGTACTTGTCCTCCTCCTTCATCTGGTCGAAGCACTGGCGATAGAGGGCCCGCGCGCCGGGTTGCAGTTGCTCCGCGAAGTCCGCGTGGAGCGCGTTCGCGCGGATCAGCTCGATCACGTCGGCCCAGCCTTTCAGTCGCCAGGTCACGAGCTTGAGCTCGATCAGCCGGGCGAGCGAGGGGACGGGGATGCCGCCGCGAACCTCGGCTTCGTCCGGATCGGGGAACCGGATGCCGTGCTGCTTCTCGGCGCGGCCGGCGACCTCGCCGGAGATGAGCACATCGAGTGTGACGTTCGACTCGCGGTCGCGGAAGCGGCGCGCCCGCCCCGCGACGGGTTCGTAGAACTTTCCGGCACAGCGCGATCGAAAGCGCTCGAGGTCTGCCGGGCGCACGCATACGTCGACATCGCGCGTCATGCGCTCGTAGCGGTGCGCGTTCATGGCCATCGCGCCGATGAAGATGTGCGGGATGCCCGCGTCGTGCAGCCGCTGCTGCAGGCGGCGCAACGATTCGGGCACCGGTCCGTCCGCGTCGAAGAACATGAGCGCCTCCTCGAAGGGATGCAGCGCGCGCCCCCGCCACGTGCGCCTCGCCGGCGCCGGCGATCGTCGCGCATGCGGCCCACGGCGGTTCATGGGCTACTTCGTCTCCTTTCGCGCGCCTTCAACCTTGAGCGCGTTCAGCTCTGCCCGCAGCGCGCTCATCTGCTGCGTCTCGCGCGCCTGCTCCACCTGCTCCTCGGCTGCGATCAAGCGATCGATCTCGTCGTCGCTGATCGCCTCGACGCTCGCGGCGGACACATCCGCCGCCGCGCCCGTCTCGACCGCGTCGAGGAACATCGTCATTCGCTCCTCCATCGTCTGGCTTTGCGCGAGCGCCTTTTCCCAATCGGTTTGCGTCTTCACGAGGTCCGTGTCGCCGTACATCTTGCTCACCTCGCGGGCCATCAGGCTCATGGCGTTGGCGAAGTCGGCGGAAGCCTCGGCCTGGCGCTTGATCAGCAGCGCGTTTTTCACCGCCAGCAGTTGGCGCTCGAGCAGCTTGCGGATCGTGGCCGTCTTCTTCAGCGAGTTGCGGATGAACTGGTACTGCGCGGCGTCGCCGATCTGCTTGGCGTGGCGGGCGTTCTTGACGAATTCCTCGCTGAACTTCTGCTGCTCGGCGATCGACTTCTCGATCCGCCGGATGCCCTGGCGGATCTTGATGTCCTGCTCGATGCGGCGTTCTTCCTTGGACTTGAACAAACCCATGGTCGTGACCTGTCGGAAGGTGGGATAATGGGAGACGGGGAAAGGGAACCGTTCCCACATCCCGCGCGATTCACGCCTCGCTCGCTCGCTGCCGTTCGCGCACGCGGCGTTCGGCCTCGTCGAACGCTTCGGTGGAGTCCTTGATCAGCCCGGCGTCCATGTCGTTCCAGACCTTGAGCAGCTCGGCCGCCGCCGGCGAGATCGCCGCCGCCTCTTCGTCGGCCGCGTGTCCGAGCTGGAGGATTTCATCGAGCTTCTGCTGGTACATCTCGCTGGTGACGCGGTCGGTCTCGATCAGGCGCTCGATGGTCGCGAGGTCGCCCTCGCGGATGGTGGGGAAAGCGGCCATGCCGACGCCGGCCCGGGCCGCGCTCTCGCGGAGCATGCGCAGGCGCGCGACGGTGAGCAGCTCCTTGCTGCGGACGTTGAGGTGGCGCGAGATCATGGTCTGCTCGGTGTGGAGCAGGTCGAACTGCTGTGCGAAGGTGCGTCGGAGCTCCGGGGTTCGCTCTTTGGCGCCCTGTTCGACGACCTTCTGCTTGTCTGCGGCGAGCTTGCCGACGCGGGCCTGGAGCTGATCGCGGTCCTTTTGCAGGAGCATTTCCTGCGCCCGCAACTCGGCGACGCTCATGGTCGCGAGGCTCTTGCGCTTCGTCGTCAGCCAGGTGAGAAAGTCCATCAGCATGAGCGGCTCGTGTCCTGTCTGTTCAGGCAAGTAAGTCACCGCCGAGACCGACCCGACCGAATCCCCCGCGACGGCTCACAGGACATTCGCGAGCGTCGCGGCGATGCGCGGGAACGCGGCCGCGTTGCCGCCGGGGGCTCGGATCAGTCGTCGCGTCCCGCGCCGCACGAGACATTATCCCGCTTCCGGCCGGGCCTTGCTCTTCTCGGTTGGAGACGCCGCGCTCGTCGGCGCCGCGGGCGCGCGCGAGGCACTCGTCGCGGCGCGCGACGCGCTGTCCGGGGCGCTCGCGGCGGGAGCCGGGGCGGCGCTGGGGCGCTTCGAGGCCGGTTCGGCTGTTTCGCCGAGCGCGCGCACTTCCGCCCACAACGCGTCGTCCTCCGCGCTCGACAGCGGCGACGCCGCCGTCGCGCGTACGCCGCGGGCGAAGTCGGCGTCGGTGGCGAGTTCGCTGGTGACGGCCTCGGCCTCGGCGGCCTGCTGGGCGATCTGCTCGCGCGTGGGCAGGCCGGTGCGATCGCCGACGGCCCGGATGCTCAGGTTGTGAATCTGGGTGCCGAGGATGTCGATCTTGTTCGAGTACGCCTGCGCCATGGCGCGCTGTTCGCTCAGCGCTCCGCGGACGCGTTTGAGCGTGGCGACGACCTGCGCCCGCTCGGCGTCGTTGGTCGCGTTGCGGGCGCGCTCGAGCGCGCTGGATTCCTCGCGCGCCAGCAATTCGACCTTCTGATCGACCTCCTGACGCTGCTGCTCGAGCCGCACGCGCTGCAGCGTCATGCCGCGAATCAGCTCCGCGGGCGTCGGCTTGAGCCGCAGCAGTCGGCGAATGCGGGTCCACACGCTCATCGGGCGGCCTTCTTCCACGAGCGGCGCGCGGCAGACGTGGGTGACGCCGTTGTGCACGGTCGTCATCAGCCTCGGCGTCGCGCGACAGGCGCGATGGACGAGGGCGGCGGTCTGCTCGCGCGCGAGCCCGAGCTTTTCGGCGAGGGTCGTGAGCGGGACGCCGGCGGCGTCGAGCTCGACGGCGCTCTGCTCCAGATGATACATCAGCCGGCGAAGCTGCTCGTCGCCGCTCTCAAAATCGAAGAGCTTCGCCCACGCGGATTTTCGCAGGCTGTCCGGTAAATCCAGCGTCCACCCGCCATCGGCGCGCCCGCCCATGAGGATCAGCGACGGCCCGTCGCGTCCGCCGACCAGCGCCCGCGCCGCGTCGCTGAAACCCGTCGGGCTCGCCAGAACCACCGCGGTCGGACGCCGATCGCGCGGCAGCAGGTCATAGCGCGCCAACGCGTCGAGCACCTCTTCGCGGCCGACGGGACCGACGGGTTCGCCGCGCACGAGCGCGTCGGTCGCGGCCAGCACCTGCGCCCGTAGTCGTCCGACGCCACGCCGAAGGAGTCCGCCGAGCAGGTTGCGCTGAAAGCGGGCTTCGAGCGTTCGAGTTCCGGGCAGGCGGTCGAGCCACTGTCGGTCGTAGACCTGCAAGCGCGCGAGCGTGGCGCGGACCGTGTCCACGCCGTCGGGCAGCGAGTCGAAGACAACGGCGTCCGCGGGAATGCCGCGCCGCAGCAGCGCCAGGGCGCGCTGGCGCAGCTGGCCGAGGAAGTGATCCTCGAACTGCCGCTGGCGGGCACACTCATCCATAGGCGTCCACGTCTTCCGCGCGGAAGCGCGATCCGCAGCGGCCGCAGTATCGCGCGGGGCGCGGATTGGCGTGTCCGCATCCGGCGCGCGCGCAGATTTTCCACGTCGGGTCGCAGGATCGTCGGTCGCCGCAGCCACCGAGCGACGCGCCGGCGCCGAACAGCGCGCGCAGCACGAACGCGACGAACCGAAACACGAGCGCCACCGCCATCACCGTGAAGCCGATCAGGCCCAGAATGAAGAGTCCGCCGATCCAGACGATGAATCCGCCGTCCGCGAGGAGCATGTTTCGTCACACCTCCTTCACGAGCAGCGTCGATCCGCAGTAGATGCAGAATCGATCACGCGGCCCGGGAAAACTGCGACAAGCCGGACATCGCCGCACGTCGGTCGCGATCTGCTCGCCGCAGTTGGTGCAGAACTGGTCGTCCGGCTGCACGGGATGGCGGCACGAGCGGCAGCGTCCGTGCACCAGCCCGGAGTGGATGGATTCGGCGCGCGGGGCATCCGCAAGAACGGGCTCGGTGCGAACGCGGCGATCGAGCGCTTCGAGCACTTGCTCGACGCCGGCGAAGCGCCGCTCGTAGCCGGCGCACAATCCGCGAAAGAGCTGGTCGAGCGCCGGCGGCACCTCGGCCCGCACCGTGCTGGGCAGCTCGGCGCCCGCGGGCCGCTCGCCGGTGAGCATCTCGAACAGCATGACGCCGACCGCAAACAGATCGCTCCGCGGGTCGGCGGCGCGCGTGCCGCTCTGGGTCTCGGGGGCCATATACGCGAGCGTGCCCACGATGCGATGATCCCGGTCGAGCGAGCCGGACTGCGCGATCGAGCGGAGCGTGTTGGCGTCGTTCACGCCGAAGCCGAAGTCGGCGAGCTTGACGTCCTCTGTGCGCAGCGCGGCGGGCGGGCGCCCGTCGAGATCGAGCAGGACGTTGCCCGGTTTCAGGTCGCGGTGCAGGACGCCGGCGGTGTGCGCCGCCTGGATCCCCGCCAGCATGCCGCGGAGCAGCGTCTCGACGGTCGCGATCGGCAGTCCGCGCGCGTGGTCGTCGAGCAATTGGCGGAGCGACGGTCCGCGCACGAGTTCCATCACGAGATACGGTATGTCGGCGTAGGGATCGAAGCCGAGCACGCGCACGATATTGGGGTGCCGCAGGCCGTGGACGACGATTCCCTCGCGCTGGAGGTAGCGGACGTATTCCGGCTCGGTCGGCAACTTGATCGCGACGCGGGCGTCTTTCCAGACGTGATGCCGAGCGCGCCAGACTTCGGCGAACGAGCCGAAGCCGATGCACTCTTCGAGCACATATTCGCTGACGCGCTGGTCGGTGTTGTATCTGGTGGTCATGCACTCACCCGCCGGTCGTGATGGCCACGCCGCTTCAGCCGCCGAACCGCTCGGCCAGGTACTCCGCGACGAGATAATTATACGTACATACAAGCGCGAGCGCGGCCAGCGCAAGGATCCAGCTCCACACGCCCGCGGGCAGCGCGGTCATCAACATCGCCGCCGCGACGAGATCGACGGCGAGCAGAACCGCAAGCAGCCCGAGTCCGGCCCAGTTCGTGTCGGCGTTCGCGACGCGGCGGATCACCGGCCGGACGCCCCACGGGACCAGCGCGGCGATCGCGAGCCAGGCGCCGGTGCGCCAGATGCCGCTCCAGATTGCGGCCTTGGTTTCCGGGGCGAGCTGCCAGATCGCGACGCCGAGCGCGATCAGCGCACCGAGCGCGAGCCAACTGAGGACGCGCTCGCCGACGCGCGATAACAGTCCGCTGCCGGTGGTTTCCATCGCTTCGATTCCGTCGCGCCGCGGGCATCCTCTGCTACGTTCAGTCTACCTCACGTACGGCGCGGTCCGATTACAAAAACCCGCCAAATCCCGAACCGGGCCGGCGCGCGCTCTTGCGCGTGACCCAACGCGCGTCGCCGCGCATTCCCGTATTCGGTCGAAACCGCCATTCATTCGGACAACCGCCTGCGTTACGCTGCGCGGCCGCCGAAGCGGGCGCCGGGGCTGCGTTCGTCGGCGACCGGAGAATCGATGATGCCGCGACCGTCCGCGGGCGCCGCGCTGTTGGAGACGTTTCCGAACCCGGCGCCGCAGCGCGCCTACGTGATCCGGCACGAAGCGCCCGAGTTCACCAGCCGCTGCCCGAAGACGGGTCAGCCGGACTTCGGGACCGTCGTCGTCGAATACGTCGCCGATCGGCTCTGCGTCGAGCTCAAGAGTCTCAAATTGTATTTCCAGGAGTTTCGCGAGCGCGGCATATTCTACGAGGCGGTCACCAACCAGATTCTCGACGATCTCGTGCGCTGTCTGAGGCCGCGAAAGCTACGCGTGGAAACGCAATGGCGGCCGCGCGGCGGGCTGTCGTCGACCGTCACGGCGGAGTACGCAGCACCGGCGACCCGCGGCCGACGGCGCGCGTGACGCGCGTTCATGCGACGCCGCGCATGGGCGACGCTGCGGGCGCTTCCCGCGGTGCGTGCCGCAGTGTGTGTGGCGCGGTGTGCGTGCCGCGGCGAGACGTGCGTAAGACGTGCGTGAGTCGGCCCCGGTCGCGCGGATCACCTGTAGCCGGACAAGCAAGGAGCCGCAGATGTTCCCGACGCCCACGCGCCGCGCGCTGGCGCGGATGATCGATCACACGGTGCTGAAGCCCGAAACGACGCTCGCCGACGTCGCGAAGCTCTGCGACGAGTGCGTGCAATGCGGCTTCTTCGCCGCGTGCGTGAATCCGTATTGGGTGCGCGAGTGCGTCCGGCGGCTGGCGGGCAGCGGAGTGTGCGTCGCGAGCGTGGCGGGCTTTCCGCTCGGGGCGACGTCCAGCGAGAGCAAGGCGGCCGAGGCGCGCATCGGCGTCGGGCAGGGGGCGGGCGAGATCGACATGGTGCTGAATCTCGGCGCGCTGGTCGGCGGCGATCTCGAAGCGGTGCGGCGCGATGTGGCGGGCGTGTGCGACGCCGTCCGCCAGGCGAACGCGGGCGCGCTGGTGAAGGTGATCCTCGAGACCCGCGCGCTCACGACGGAGCAGATCGTGGCAGCGTGCAAGTGCTGCGTCGAGGCGGGGGCACACTTCCTAAAGACGTCGACCGGCTTTCATGCCGCCGGCGGGGCGAGCGTCGAGCACGTGGCCTTGCTGAAGAAGCACGCGGGCGGGCTGAAGGTGAAGGCCTCGGGTGGCATTCGCGACCTGCCGACAGCGCTGGCGCTGATCGACGCGGGGGCCGACCGACTCGGCATGTCGGCGAGCGTGGCGGTGGTGAACGCGCTGCCGGAGTGAGCGGGCGCTCGGCACCCTGCGAATTACAGAGGCTGACTCTCAGTCCGGCCTTCGAGATCCAAGCGAGGCGTTCGCTCGGCCAGCCGGCTGATTAGCGCCGCCTGATACCCCGCGCCGAAGCCGTTGTCGATGTTGACGACCGAAACGCCCGTCGCACACGAGTTGAGCATCGCGAGCAGCGCCGCGAGGCCGTGGAAGCTGGCGCCGTATCCGACGCTGGTCGGCACCGCGATCACGGGCGCTTCGACCAGCCCGCCGACGACGCTCGGCAAGGCGCCTTCCATGCCGGCGACGACGACGAGCGCGCTGGCTTCGCGGAGCGCGTCATATTGCGAGAGCAGCCGGTGCAGCCCGGCGACGCCGACGTCGTAAAACGTCCGCGTTTGCTGGTTCATCAGCTCGACGGTGACGCGGGCTTCCTCGGCCACCGGCAGGTCGCTCGTGCCGGCGCACACGATCGCGACGAACCCTGCACTGGGCATTGCGGGGCGCTGGCGAAGCGCGACGGTTCGGGCGACCTCGTTGTAATCGGCGCGCGGAAACGCCGCCCGCAGCGGCTCGGCGGCGGCCGGCGCGACGCGTGTCGCGAGCACGTCGCTGCCGGAATGCGCCAGACGCGCGAAGATGGCGCGGACCTGATCGGGCGTCTTACCCTGCCCGAGTACAACCTCGGGAAAGCCGCAGCGCAGCGATCGGTGATGATCGACGCGCGCGAACGAGAGGTCTTCGAAGGGCAGGGTTGCGAGCCGGCGCAGGACGCTGTCCACGTCGGTCGCGCCCGCGGCGAGTTGCTCCAGAAGCTCTCGCAGAATCGTCGGAGACAAGCACACGCTCCCATCCGTCGCGTTCCGCGCCGCGTCGCAATCAGAACCCGCCGCGCCAAGCGGCGGGCCCGGCGCGGCGTCCGGCGCTCGGAGTGTTCCCGTGCGCCTGCGGCGCGCTGGCCCCGTGCTTGGCGCACGGGGTTCGGACAGGCAGCACGCGACCGGCACCCGCGCTCGCCGCCTGGCGACGCCGCTCTCGTCGCGTCTGCTGTACAATGTTAGGCGAAAGGAAAACGCCGCGCCATGAACAAGGCTTCGCCGAGCCGGACGATCGAAACCGTGGAACCGGTCGGAAAGCGCGTTCTCATCCGCAAGGACGAGGACAAGAAGACGACCAAGGGCGGCATCGCGCTGCCGGGGAACATCGAGATTCCCACGATCACGGGGCGCGTGGTGGCGGTGTCGGCGCAGGTCGAGCGCGACCAGGACTATCCGATTCGTCAATATGACAAAGTGCTCTTCAACCCCAAGAACGCGATTCCGGTCGATTTCGAAGGCGACAATCGACTGTTCGTCGTGCCGGTTGAGGACGTGGTTGCGGTTTTTCGGCGGGAGAAGGATGCGGCCGAGTAACGCCGCCCGCGTCGCGCAACGCTGCGCCGACCACCCCGTGCTCCACACTTCGCCTCCGCGAGTCACCCGCGAGCCGACATGCGCGTGATCTTTCTCGGCACCGGCGCTTTCGGAGAGCCGGCGCTTGAAGCGCTGCTGGCGGCGGGCCATGAAGTCGTCGGCGTCGTGAGCCAGCCGGACCGTGCCGCCGGTCGCGGACTCGCGACGCGCCCGACGCCGATTCATGTCGCCGCCGACCGGCTCCGCCTTCGGCATGTCCAGACCGCCGACGCGAACGCGCTCGACCTGGTGGGCGAGTTTGGCGGCGCGGACGTCGGCGTCGTGGTGGCATTCGGACAGAAGCTCGGTCCGGCGCTGCTCGCTTCGCTGCCGCGCGGCTGTGTGAATCTGCACGGGTCGCTCTTGCCGAAGTATCGCGGCGCGGCGCCGATCCAATGGGCGATTCTGAGCGGCGAGGCGACGACGGGCGTGACGGTGTTTCAAATCACGGCGGGTTGGGACGCGGGGCCGATCTGGGCGACGCGTGAGACGCCGATCGGCGCGACCGAAACCGCCGACGAGCTGCACGATCGGCTGGCGGTGCTGGGCGGCGAGCTCATGATCGACGCGCTGGCGCGCATCGCAGCGGGTGAGTCGCCGACGCCGCAGGATGCCGCGCGCGCGACCCGCGCGCCGAAGTTGTCGCGCGCCGACCGGGTGGTCGACTGGGCGCAGCCGGCGCGGGCGGTGGTGCGGCGGATTCACGGGTTGTGGTCGTGGCCCTGTGCAACCGGCGTGCTCGTGACGGGCGGCGGCCGGCGCGAAACGGTGCAGCTCGCGCGGGCGTGCGTCGTCGAGGCTGCGCACTGCGACGAGCGTGCGCCGCAGGTGGATGCCGATCCTCCGACCGTCGGGCGGCCTTCAGACTCCGGACGAATCGCGCCCGGCGCGTTCGCGGCGGACTTGTCGGTTGAAACGGGCGCCGGTCGCGTGCGGCTGATGGAGGTGAAGCCGGCGGGCGGAAAGCTCATGTCCTTCGCCGCATACGCGAACGGGCGGCGCATCGCGGCGGGCGATCGGCTCGAATCGCCGGACGAGTCCGCATGAGCACCGCCGACGAAGCCGCGCCGCGCGCGACGCCGTCGTCCGGTCGCCAGGCCGCGTATGCGATCGTCGCACGCGTGCTCGCGGCGCGGACCCACGCCGCGGACGAGCTTGCCGAGCTGCGCAGCACGGGCGCGCTTCCGCCGCGCGAGGCGGCGCTGGCGATGGAGCTGGCGCTGGGTGTGCTGCGGCACACCGTGACGCTGGGGCATGTGCTGGGTTCGCTCGCGAAGTTCGACGAGCATCGGAGCCCGGCGGCGCTTCGCGCGATTCTGTGGGTGGGCGCGTATCAACTGATCTGGATGGACCGCATTCCGGCGTATGCGGCGGTCGACGACGCCGTGTCCGCGGCGCGGGCGCGGGTGGGCGCCGGCGCGGGTCGGCTCGTGAATGCGGTGTTGCGAAATGTCGGGCGTGCCATCGCGGCTCAGCGCGTCGCGTGGCAGCGCGGCGACGCGCGGCAGGTGCGCGTGAGCTGGGCTGACGCGTGTGCGTTCGATCGCGCGGTGTTGCCGGCGGTTTGCGACGCGGAGACTCCGGCGCGAGCGCGGCGCGCCGCGCATTCAGCGGAATGCGGCGCGGCGGCGTCTGAACGTTCCGAGCCGGGCTGGCGGCATCTCGCGGCGGCGACCGCGTCTCGGCCGGCGCGCTATCGCGAACTCGTCGAGCGTTTCGGGTTTGAGGCCGCAGAGCAGATCGCGTGGGCTTCGCAGGCGCCGCCCGCGACCGTGTTGCAGCGTCACGCGCTGCGCATCGACGAGCACGCGTTTGAACAGCGTGTCCGCGACGAGTTCGGCGAGGCGGCGGAGTTCGCGGAAGGCGCTGCGTTTCTCCCCGCCGGTGTCGGCGGCGGGCGATCCACGCTGCTGGCCGACGGCGTTGCATATGTGCAGGACGCGACCGCCCGCGCGGCGGCCAACCTGCTCGCGCCGCAGCCTGGCGAGCGCGTCCTCGACCTCTGCGCCGCGCCCGGCGGAAAGTCGGTCACGCTCGCGCTCGCGATGCACGACCGCGGCGAGATCGTCGCGGCGGACGCGTCCGCGGACCGGCTGGCGCGCCTCGCACAGATGATCGCGCGGCTCGGGCTGCGCTGCGTGACACCTCGACAGATCTCCCCGGACAATGCGATCGTCGAGTGGGCGTCGGGCGACGCCGCGCAATCTGGCGACGAGCGTTTGAGCGTGGACGCGGATTCGGCGCGCGGGTCGTCGCCGGAGAGGACGCCGACATCGAGTGGGTCGGCGCGGCGCGCGCCGCCGCGGGACGCGGGTCCGGACGACGCGGCACGGTCCGGCGACGTGCGGCCGCCGGGCTTCGACGCCGTGCTCGTCGATGCGCCGTGCACGAACACCGGCGTGCTCGCGCGGCGGCCGGAGGCGCGGCTCACCTTTTCACGTCAGAAGCTCGAAGCGCTCGCGGCGATTCAGCGGCGGCTGCTGCGCCAGGCGGCGGCGCAGGTGCGGCCCGGCGGGCGACTCGTGTACAGCACGTGTAGCCTGGAGCCGGAGGAGAACGCAGAGCAGATCGTGACGTTCCTCGGCGATCACGCCGACTGGCGCATGGGCCGCGAGCAGCTCACGCTGCCGCGCTGGGGCCCGAGCGCGGCGGATTGGTGCGACGGGGGCTACGCGGCGCTGTTGCGGCGCGGGTGAGCGAGTTCAGATTCCATCCGGTAGGCGCTGTTGTGGAGTTGTCCTCGCAACGGAATGTCAGATGTGCTCGCACGAGTCAGGTTTCGTTCGCGCGCGTCAATGTGGCCACGTACTTCTGCTCCGGGTGGTTCGGTTCGTCCGGGTGGGTGTAGGTCAGGCGGCCTTCCGTCAGCAGTCGCTTGATGTTCCGCAGCCGCAGGTGGGCCGTGTCGCGCCCGGTCAGGGCGGAGAGCTCGTCCAGGGTAAGCGGTCTCCAGGAGGTCAGCGCGAGCAGGACGGCATCAAGCTCCTCGGGCGTAGCCCGTCGCCCAAGAGCCTCCACTTGCAGGCGGACTGGTTCCGGTAACTCTTTGCGCAGTGCCTCGATCTCCGTGCGCAAGGGGGGTAACTCCGTGCGCAACGGGGGGGACTCCGTGCGCAAGGGCTCCGACTTCGAGCGCAAGGGTTCGGGAGGCGTTGGGGAGCCAAGGGCGGCCAATAGCCGCCCGCCAGGCCGGTAGTACGTGGCCGCCCCTTTGCCCCGCTGCTCCAGAAGCCCGGAATCTCGCAGGCGACGGAGCCGTCCGCTGGCCGTGAGCGTGTCCACGTGGTTGATCGACCGGTAGGCGGCGTTGTCGATAGCCCCCAGCTCGCGGACGACGATCAGCGCCCGGGCATCGTCATTCTCTAGGTTACAGTCGCGGAATTGCGAGAGCCACTGCCAGTCCGCCGGGCTGAGCAGATGCATGACGAGCAGACGAACCGTGAACTCGTCACGGTCGCGGTCCGACTCGAACAGGGGCTGAGTGAGGTTGACCTGCTCCATCGCCTCGCGCATTGCCCGGATGCCGGTGCCCTTGGTCTCGGCGAAGCCCACGTCGTGGAGGATGGCGGCGATTTTCGGATTACGAGATTTCGAGCCGGGCTCGCCCAGCCGCTCGTCTGGCACAAGCGAGTAGCCGGGGTTCTTGATCTCGATCCGGTTGGCGTAGCGGATGATCTGTACCGGCTGGTGCCGCTGGTAGCTGCGGTGCATCACGGAGTTCACAAACGCTTCACGAATCACCTTCCGCGGGATCAGCGGCACGTCGCGCCGGCGAACACCGTCCTCGGCCAGAGTGAACGCCTTCGGAATGTCCTCCAGCACCTGGCTGATGAGCGCCGGGACGGTGAGCATCAGCGGGCCGAGCTTCTCGATCGATTGGTAGCGCTTGTCCGGGTCGGGCACCCATTCGCGACCCTCGACGCGAATGTAGTCGACGCGCGTCATCGGCATGTGCCGGCGAAGCGCGATGGTTTTTCCGAAGACGATGAGGCCCGCGACGGTCAGGCAGGTTCGACCGTCGGCGCGAGTCGTTGCACCTAGGGCGTAGAGCAGATCCTCATCCGAATAGCCGACCAGCTCGCTCTCAGTGCCCGCGTCGATGCGAAGTCGGCGGTACTCCTGAAGCGCACGCGGATCGACGTCGTCGATTGACGTATCGGGAAGCGGGCATTCGTCGTGCGAACGCTGTCCGCGGGCCTGGAAGAACATGGCGATGTCGTCGTCGGTGCATACCTGGTCCGTCGAACCGACGCGACGGAAGGCGCCCTTCGGCAGTCCCTTGGCTTTGATGTACACGGGCTTGTCGTGGTCCGCGACCTCGGCGATGTGGACGACGACGACGTTCTTCCTGTTGTGCTGCTCCACGCGGATTTCGGGCCGAATGGGGATGTTGAACGTATCGCGGCATTGCGTGGCCAAGTCAGCCTGAATCTTGTCGGGATTCGGCACGCCCACGATCGCGTAGTCTGGAAACAGCGCCGTCTCGTCCCGCGTCACCCCGAGGAGAAGGTAGCCGCCGCCGCGATCCGGCTCGTTGGCGAACGCGGAGATCGTAGCCAGCACGCTCTTACCGACTTCCTCAGCGCGCTTCGCTTCAATTTCCACGGACTCGTCCGCAGAGCAGAGTTTCTGCCAGAGCTCGTCGAAAGCACGGGTGCTCATGGTGCCCAGAGGTTCCGGTTACGGAGTGCGCGCGGTTCGCGGTTCGAGCCGCTCACCGCTTCGCCACGACCCCCAGCACGCGCAGCACCTTCTTCAGCGGATCGTAGAACTCGTCGACCACGCGCTCCTTGAGCGGGATGATCGCGTTGTCGGTGATCTTGATGTGCTCCGGACAGACCCCCGTGCAGCACTTGGTGATGTTGCAGTAGCCCGCGCCGTGCCGGTCCTTCAGATCGCGCAGCCGGTCGGCGGTGTCGAGCGGGTGCATCTCGAGCGCCGCCGCATACACGAGCAAACGCGGGCCGACAAATTCGTCGTGCTTGTGGTGGTCGCGCAGCACGTGGCAGACATCCTGGCAAAGGAAGCACTCGATGCACTTGCGGTACTCCTGCACGCGCTCGATGTCCTCCTGCTGCATGCGATAGGTGCCGTCGGCGGCGTCGGGCTTGCGCGGCGCGAAGCGCTGGATGGTCTTTTTCGCGCGATAGTTGTGCGAGACGTCCGTCACCAGGTCGCGCATCTGCGGAAAGGCCTGAAGCGGCTCGATCGTCACGGGGTGCTCGGTCGGAATGCTGTTCATCCGCGTCATGCACATCAGCCGCGGCGTGCCGTTCACCTCCGCCGAGCACGAGCCGCACTTCCCGGCCTTGCAGTTCCAGCGGACCGCCAGATCGTTGGCCTGCTCGGCCTGAATCTTGTGGATCACGTCGAGGACGACCATGCCCTCGGTGAACTCGGTGCGATACTCGCGAAACGCGCCGCCGGAACCGTCGCCGCGCCAGATCCGGAACGTCACCTGCTGATTCATCCCTCGAGCTCCTCGATCGCACCGCCGTCGGGGCGAAGGTTGATCGTCCACCCGCCGCTCGGCGGCCGGGCCGGGCGGCCTACTTGTAATCGTCGATCAGCTTCTTCAGATCGTCGCGCATCGCCGGCAGCGGGCGGCGTTCGACGCGCATCGACCCATCGCTGTTTCTGCTGATGACGACGTTGAACTTGGCACACTCCGAGTCCTTGTTGGGAAAGTCCTCCCGGAAGTGGGCCCCGCGGCTCTCCTTGCGCTCCAGGGCGGCCCGCGCGATCGCCTCGGAGACGGTGAGCAGGTTGTGCAGGTCGAGCGCGGTGTGCCATCCGGGGTTGTACCAGCGGTTGCCGCCGGCGCTGACCGACCTCGCGCGCTCGCGCAGCTTGAGCACGGTTTCAAGCCCGCGGGCCATCTCGGCCTCGACGCGGACGATGCCGACGAGGTCCTGCATGGCGTCCTGCAAGTCCATCTGCACCTGGTAAGGCCCCTCGCCGCCTTGCCGCTCCAGCGGTTCGAGTGCGGACTTCTTCGCCGCCGCCACCTGTGCGTCGTCGACCTTTGCGGCGCCGTTCTTCCTGGCGAATTCGGCCGCGTATTGTCCGGCGCGCTGCCCGAAGACGAGCAGGTCGCTGAGCGAGTTTCCGCCGAGGCGGTTCGCGCCGTGCAGCCCCGCTGCCGCCTCGCCGCAGGCGAACAAGCCCGGGACGCTCGACATCTGCGAGTCGGGATCGACGCGCACGCCGCCCATCATGTAGTGCGTGGTGGGCCCGACCTCCATCGCGACTTCGGTGATGTCGATGTCCGCGAGCTGCTTGAACTGGTGATACATGCTCGGCAGCTTCTTGCGGATGTGCTCCGCGCCGTTCGCGAGCCGCTGCTTGATCCACGCGATGTCGAGAAACACGCCGCCGTGCGGGCTGCCGCGCCCCTCTTTCACCTCGCGGTTGATGCAGCGCGCGACGTGGTCGCGCGTGAGGAGCTCCGGCGGGCGGTTGGCGTTCTTGTCGCCCATCACGTAGCGCCAGCCCTCCTCCTCGTCCTTCGCGACCTGGTTGCGGTACAGCTCGGGGATGTCGCTGAACATGAACCGCTCGCCGCGGTTGTTGACCAGCCGGCCTCCTTCGCCGCGCACGCCCTCGGTCACAAGAATGCCGCGCACGCTCGGCGGCCAGACCATTCCGGTGGGGTGGAACTGGACAAACTCCATGTCCTGCAGCTCTGCGCCCGCGTCGTAGGCGATCGTCTGACCATCGCCGGTGTACTCCCAACTGTTGCTCGTGATCTTGAACGCCTTACCGATGCCGCCGGTGGCGATCACGACGGCCTTGGCCTTCCAGACGTGAAAATAGCCCTTTTCGCGATCGTAGCCGAAGGCGCCCGCGATGCGATCGCCGTCCTTGAGCAGGCGGACGATCGTGCATTCCATGAAGAACTCGATGCCCTGATGGATGCCGTGGTCCTGAAGCGTGCGGATCATCTCCAGCCCGGTGCGGTCGCCGACGTGGGCGAGCCGCGGATAGCGATGGCCGCCGAAGTTGCGCTGGAGGATGCGTCCGTCCTGGGTGCGGTCGAAGAGCGCGCCCCAGCGCTCCAGCTCGCGGACGCGCTCCGGCGCTTCCTTGGCGTGCAGTTCGGCCATCCGCCAGGCGTTGAGATACTGTCCGCCGCGCATCGTGTCGGTGAAGTGCACCATCCAGTTGTCGCGGTCGTCGACGTTGGCGAGGGCGGCGGCGACACCGCCTTCGGCCATGACGGTGTGGGCTTTGCCAAGCAGGGACTTGCAGACACAGCCGACCGAGACGCCGGCGGCGGACGCTTCGATCGCGGCCCGCAGCCCCGCGCCGCCGGCGCCGATGACCAGGACGTCGTGTTCGTGCAGTTCAACTTCGGGCATGAGGCGCTCCTATCGGCGCATGACGAACAGTAGTCCTCAGTAGCACCGCCTTCCAGACGGTCTCATGTCGCTCGCACAACCGCCTGGAAGGCGGTGCTACTGTCGCTCGCACAACCGCCTGGAAGGCGGTGCTACTGCTTCTCGCACAACCGCCTGGAAGGCGGTGCTACTGCTTCTCGCACAACCGCCTGGAAGGCGGTGCTACTGTTTCTCGCACAACCGCCTGGAAGGCGGTGCTACTGTTTCTCACACGACCGCCTGGAAGGCGGTGCTACTGTCGCTCGCACGACCGCCTGGAAGGCGGTGCTACTGTTTCTCACACGACCGCCTGGAAGGCGGTGCTACTGCCGCATCCGTATCCGATGCTTCAGAAAACAAAATGCACATCCGTCCACGCGCCGGACGCCACCATCCGCACGTACACGTCGCTGAACGCGACCCACACCAGGCTCAGCCACGCCCACAGCATGTGCTTGCCGTTCAGGCATGTGACGCCGCAGTACATTTTTTCCCGCAGCGGCATCTTGGAGACCTCGTCGAAGCTCCCGCCGACGAGGTGCCGCAGGGAGTGACAGCCGAGCGTATAGCCCGTGAGCAGCACGACGTTGAGCAGGAGCACGAGCGACCCGACGCCGACGCCGAAGTGCCACTTCGCTTCGCCCGCCGGCAGCGCTTCCTTGAACCAGAACGCGTGCCACGCGTCGTAGCCGAGGATGAAGAGGAATACGACCGCGAAGTACATGAAGTAGCGGTGAATGTTCTGGATCAGCAGCGGCCACTTCGCCTCGCCGCGATACTCGTTCCGCGGCTCGCCGACGGCGCAGCTCGGCGGATCCTGCCAGAACGCCTTGTAATACGCGCCGCGGTAGTAGTAGCAGGTGAAGCGGAAACCGGCGGGGAAGATCAGGATCAGCGCCGCAGCGGACACGAACGAGGGAATCCACGCGGGTTTGGCGCCCAGCCAGGCGTGCCCGCTGGGCCCCGACTGTGCCGCCCGCGCGGGCGCATCGTACATCAGCGGCGAATAGAAGGGCGTCAGGTAGTTGCTGATGTACCTGGCGGGCTGCGGGGCGTGCCCGCTGAAGTAGTGGTCGCCCTCGAACACGCGGACGTTCGCGTAGACGAGAAACGCCGACAGCACGAGGAAAACGGTGAGCGGCTGAGACCACCAGGAATCCCGCCGCGAGGTCTGCCCCCAGCGGCGGCGAACGGGCAGGGCAACTTGCGCCATCGATTGGCTCCGCGGTCGGAATCGCAAACGGTAACGGATCGTTCAGCATACCCGCGCCCACGCGCGTGTCCAGTGTCGGCGATGTCGGCGGCGCGGTCCGGGTGCATGACACTCTACGCGGGCGCGGAACTTCGCCCCAACGGGGCGACGGCGTGTCGCCACGGGTGGAGCCGCGCAGACGGCGCATCCCGTGGATCGAGAATCCGAAACGTAACTTCCGCCGCGCAAGGGGCGGCGGAATGCGTGTGGTGACGATCCGGCTTCCCTCGGCCCAGGCCCGGGCCGCACAAACCCGCGCGACCTTGTCCACGGGTTCGGCTCCGCCCGCGCGGGCCTCGCTCCACCCGCGGCCACACGCCTTGGCCCCGTCGGGTCCGCCCAAACGGTCACGCACCCGCGCGGTCTTCATCGTTTCCAACGTGATCGACGCGGCGGAAGTCCTTCACGTCGCAGGCGTGGTCGTTGGCAGTCGGGTGTGGACCGGAGCGCCACGCCCGGATTCTAGGGCGTCCGCTCGTCTTTCGCAGCCCGGAGGGCGGCTCGCACGAATCGACGAAACCACGAGCAGCCCTTCGGGCTGCGGGGTTCGGAACTGCCGTCGCGCGGGACGCCTCCCCCTGCATTCACCACCTTCGCTGCGCGATTCGCGCGCGATGCGCCTTTCGATTAAGATGCCCAACCTGCGCCGCTTCCGGCGTTCAGGGCCGTCGCTCCCGGCTCCGGAGCGCCGCCGGTCCCGCGGCCCGCGGAGCCGCGCCTGTGGCGTGCGTCTGGCGGGCGCCGACGTACGCGGAGCGACCAACCGACCGATGCCCAAAGACCCGTCCATCCAGCGCGTGCTGATCATCGGCAGCGGCCCGATCGTGATCGGCCAGGCCTGCGAGTTCGACTACTCCGGATCGCAGGCGTGCCGCGCCCTGCGTGAAGAGGGCGTCTCCGTCACGCTCCTGAACAGCAACCCCGCGACGATCATGACCGATCCGGAGATGGCCGACCGCACCTATATCGAACCCATCACCCCCGAAGCGATCGACAAGATTCTCGCGCTCGAAGCGCAGCGCGGAAAACCGATCGATTCCGTTCTGCCCACCCTCGGCGGCCAGACCGGCCTCAACTGCGGCGTCGCGTGCGCCGAGCAGGGCATTCTGGCGCGGCACGGCGCACGGCTGATCGGCGCCAACGTCGAGACGATCCAGCGGGCGGAGGACCGCGAGAAGTTCAAGCAAACGGTGAAGTCGGTCGGCGTCGATGTGCCGCGCTCCGGCACCGCGCAGACGCTCGCGGAAGCCCACGCGGTGTTGCAGCGCGTGAAGCTGCCGGTGGTGCTGCGACCGGCGTACACGCTGGGCGGGACGGGCGGCGGAATGGCGTACACGATGGCGCAGTTCGAGCTGCTCATCCGCGACGGGCTGGCCGCGTCGCCGGTCAGCCAGGTGCTGATCGAGGAAGACCTGACCGGCTGGAAGGAATTCGAGCTGGAGATGATGCGCGACCGGCGCGACAACGTCGTCGTCGTCTGCTCGATCGAAAACGTCGACGCGATGGGCGTCCACACCGGCGACTCCATCACCGTCGCGCCCGCGCTCACGCTGACCGACAAGGAGTATCAGCACATGCGCGACGCCGCCATCGCGATCATGCGCGCGGTCGGCGTCGAGACCGGCGGCTCGAACATCCAGTTCGCGGTCGATCCGCGCAGCGGTCGGATGGTCGTCATCGAGATGAACCCGCGCGTCTCGCGCAGCAGCGCGCTGGCCAGCAAGGCGACCGGCTTCCCGATCGCCAAGATCGCGACCAAGCTCGCGATCGGCTACTCGCTCGACGAGATCCGCAATGACATTACGCGCGAAACGCCCGCCTGCTTCGAGCCCGCGATCGATTACATCGTCGTCAAGATGCCGCGCTTCGCCTTCGAGAAGTTCCCCGAGGCCGACGAGACGCTGACCACGTCGATGAAAAGCGTCGGCGAAGCGATGGCGATCGGCCGCACGTTCAAAGAGGCGCTTCAGAAGTGCATCCGCTCGATGGAGATCAAGCGCCCGGGCTACGGGCTGCATCCGAACGATCGCTGGCTCGAAGCGGTCCAGCGGGAGGCCCCCGCCGCCGTCGCCGAGCCGGACGTGTGGTTCGACGCGTTCGGCGAGCACACGCCTGCGGTCGAGACGCCGATGGGCGGCAGCCGGCTGGCCGAGCCGCCCGCGGACACGCGCGAGCAGCGCTCCGAGCAGTGGCCGATCGCCGACGCGATTCTCACCGACAAGATCGCCACGCCCTGCCAGGGCCGGCTCTACTACATCCGCTATGCGCTGAAGCTCGGCTGGACGGTCGAGAAAATACACGAGCTTTCGCGCATCGACGCGTGGTTCCTCGATCAGCTCAAGGACCTGGTTGATTTCGAGGCGCGCCTGCTCGCGCTCGCTCCGGTCGGCGGCGCGCCGTTCCGCGTGACGACCGAGACCGCCGAGCTGTTCGTCGAGGCCAAGCAGCTCGGCTACAGCGACGCGCAGCTGCGCAGCGTGTGGCGGCTCGACGCACCGCTGCTCGCACAGCTCAAAAGCCAGTATGACCGGGCGAAGTTCAAGCTCGTCGATACGTGCGCCGCCGAGTTCGAGGCCTACACGCCTTATTACTATTCCACGCACGAGCGCCCGCTGGCGCGCGTGGTGAAAAGCCCGGAAGGCGCCGCCGAGCTGCGCCGTTGGCGCGCCGCGGGCGGCAACGCGGCGCTCGGATCCGCGATCCGCAAGCTCGGCGTCGACTCGCCGTATCGCTTCCGCGTGCTCGACGACCAGCACGTGCTCGTTGAGACGCACGACGACGAGCTGCGCAACTCGGCGACCGCGAAGGTGATCATCCTGGGCGGCGGCCCGAACCGCATCGGGCAAGGCATCGAGTTCGACTACTGCTGCGTGCACGCCTCCATGGCGGCCCGCGAGATGAAGTTTGAAACGGTGATGATCAACTCGAACCCCGAGACGGTCAGCACCGACTATGACACGAGCGACCTGCTCTTCTTCGAACCGCTCACGCACGAGGACGTGTTCACAATCTGCGAGCGCCTCAACGCCCGCCCCTTCCGCGCCGCCGCCCCCGCCGCACTCGCCGACGCCGCGGCGCTCCACACCGCCGGCCGCGTCCGCGGCGCGATCGTGCAGTTCGGCGGACAGACGCCGCTGAATCTCGCGCAAGGACTCGCCGACGCCGGCGTGCCGATCCTCGGCACCTCGCCGGAGAGCATCCACCTCGCCGAGAACCGCGAGAAATTCAACCAGGTGCTGCGCGAGCTGGGACTGCGCCAGCCCGACAGCGGTATCGCGTTCTCGCGCGAGCAAGCCTTCGACATCGCCGACCGCATCGCCTATCCCGTGCTCGTCCGCCCGTCGTACGTGCTCGGCGGGCGCGGGATGCAGATCTGCAACCATCGCGGCGACCTGGAGCGCTATATCGAAAGCGCGATGGAGGCCTCGGACCGCGCCGTCCGCGTCGACGACCAGCACCCGATCCTCGTCGACAAATTCCTGCTCGACGCCATCGAGGTCGACGTCGACGCGATCGCCGACTTCGGCCGCGACGCCGCCAACGGCCGCTGCGACATTTGCGGCATCATGGAGCACATCGAGGAAGCCGGCATTCACAGCGGCGACAGTTGCTGCGTCTTGCCGCCGCACTCGCTGTCTCCCTGGCTGATCGACGAGATCAAGCACAACGCCAAGCTGCTGGCGAAGCGGCTCAATGTGTGCGGGCTGATGAACGTGCAGTTCGCCATCCAGGGCCGCACCGTCTACGTGCTCGAAGTGAACCCCCGCGCCAGCCGGACGATCCCCTTCGTCAGCAAGGCGACCGGCGTGCCGTGGGCGAAGGTGGCGACGCGCGTGATGCTGGGCGAGTCGCTGGACGAGGCGTTGGCCGCCGTCGGACACTCCGACGTGAGATTGCCCGAGCACTTCTCGGTCAAGGCGCCGGTGTTCCCGTTCAAGCGCTTCCGCGGCGTCGACGTCGTGCTGGGCCCGGAGATGCGCAGCACGGGAGAGGTGATGGGCATCGACACGAGCTACCCGCTCGCGTTCGCCAAGGCGATCGAATCCGCGGGCGTGAAGCTGCCGGCCCGCGGCCGCGTGCTGGTGAGCGTGAACGATCCGGACAAGCCGCGGATCGTGCCGATCGCGGCTGAGCTGCACAAGCTGGGCTTCGAGATTCACTCGACCATCAAGACGCACGAGACGCTGGCGGCGGCGGGGATTCCGTCGCAGGTCGTCTCGAAGCAGACCGGCGACAAGCACCCGTTCCTGCTCGACCTGATCCACGCGGGCCAACTCGATCTGCTGATCAACACGCCGATCCACACCGGCAGCGCCAGCGACGAAGGCCGCTGGCGCAGCGCGAGCATCCAGAAAGGCGTGCCGCTGATCACGACGATCGCAGGGGCGAAGGCGGCGGTCGGCGCGATCAAGGCCCGCCGGGCGGCGGAGATGCAGGTGCGGGCGTTGCAGGATTACTTGTCGGCGAACGGGGCGGCGACCAACGACAGCCGCTGAGTCGGTCTGACGAGGGCGGTTTGACGAGGGCGGTCTGGCAGATGCCACTGCTGAAAGCAGTGGCACATCTGTCACGATACATCTGTCACGACACAACTGTCACGACGCCGGGTGCCGGGTGTCGGGTGCCACTGCTTTCAGCAGTGGCTGAACGCGGGGCAAAGGGCCTCAGTGTCGAGATGTTCGCTCCGATGCCGGTGCACCGAGTCCGCGATGGTCAACTCGGCGGCGGATCCATCCGGATCGGAACGTCGTCGCACCCATCCCAAAATCGGGCGCTCGACCACTGCCAGTCCGTCGGTCGCAGCGTCAGCCCACGACGGACCGGATTGGTGTGAATGTAGTCGATGACCGCCGCGACAGACCTCTGCCGGACGATGTTCCGATCGAGTCCGCCGCCGGGCTGCCAGAACCGGAATACAGTGCGGGACGCGTACTCGACCGTGAGCAGTGCCTGCCACGCGTCGTTCTCAATTTCCTCCAGAAGCCTCCTGGCGGCCGTCGAAACGGGTTGCTTCAACGCGACCAGAATGTAGCGCATCTCGTAGTCGGCCGCGCGCGGCAGAAGCAGCACGTGCGCGTGTTCGGGCATGATGACATATGCCCACAAGTCCACCTGTTGGGTGCGGCGCGTCGCGTCCAGGGCCTCGACAACCCACTTCCGCGTGCGCTCGGTTGTCAGCAGCGGCAGTCGTCGCGGGCGCCGCGTTCGCTATGGCGATGTGCTGAGTATCTCCACAAACGCGTCGATATCGAAGTTGTTGACCCTCCCATCCGCATTGCAATCGGCAAGCGCTCGATCGCACGAGGGGTGGTGCGCGTTGTAGTCCTCGGCGCTTCGTATCGCCGTGACGAAAGAATCGATATCGAACACGTCGACCCGCCCATCGCAATTCAAGTCGCCGGCGGGAAGTCGCTTTAGCATCCAGAGGTCGGTGGTCCACGGCGTTCCGTAGTAGACCAGCACCTGGCCCCGCTCATCGATGTCGGCTGCGTAGCCCCACTCGCTGCCCGTCGTCAGCTCCCAGAACTGCGACCCGCGGTAGACCCACGCATGCCAGGCGTTGTCTGCTTCGTGCCAGCGTTGAAAGGCAATGTCGCCGGAGTTATTGAGCCGCGGTCCATGACCCCAGTCGGTGAGGAGCTCGGTCTCGCCATCGCGCCACGTTTGAATGGCATCGAGGCCGAATTGACGACGATAGTGCCAGGCCGCGAGGCCGACGTCATTCATGTCGGGCACCTGTGGATTCGGCTGGCCGTCGGCGAGCGTGCGCATCTGGCCGTTCCTGAGCACCATGATCTCGGACGTCCAGGGCTCGGCGCAGAAGTCATAACGTGTCCAGATGAGGTCGCCCGCGTTCGTGATCGCGGCAAGCTGGTGTGACGCACCATCGCCGTGGATGCGATATACGGAGCCGTCGTAGAGGAAGACATCAGCCTCGGCATCGCCGCAGCCGCGGATGTAGCTCTTGTGCCAGGCGATGATCCCGGACTCGTTGATTCGCGGCGCGTAGTCCCAGTAAGCATCGTTTGTGATTCGCGCCAGTTCACCATTGCGGAGTCGGACGATCTCGAAGGGTCCGTTTCCGTCCGTCTTGCGGCTCCATACGATGTCGCCGGCATCGTTAATGTCAGGAAACGCATCCGCAATGCCGTCATTCGTGAGACGCGTAAGCTCTCCGCGCTGGTGCAGGAAAATCTCGCTCGAGTTGTAGTCTTCCGGGGCGAGAATACACTGGAAAACAATCTGCCCGAGATTATTCATCTTGGCGGAATGCACGTAGCCCAGGTCGGTGGCGATGGGCACCATCTGAAAGCCGGGCGGAGGCTCCGCCGCGACAGAACCAGCGCCGATACCCAGCAGCAAGAGCCGACGCCACGCGCAGGCCATGTCAGACCCTTCAGATCCCGCTAATTCGGACAGTCGTCGGCGTGATGCGTAATGCCATCGCCGTCGATGACGATCACAAGATCCGTTTCGCGATCGTTGGCGTCAACCGTTACGGAGTCGGCCACCAGGCAGCCGCCAATGGAGGCAGCGCCGCCGAACACGACGCTCTCTTTGATCAGCAGGTCGTCGATGGTCACGTTCGCGACCGCGATGGTCCACGACTGCGACGGGTCGCGGGCCAGGATGCGCACGTCGTCCTCGTCGCTCGACGGGTAGCATTCTTCAGGCAACCCGTCGAACTTCCAGTTGTCGCAAACGGTCCAGGCCGCACTGATGGGGTAGTCGAACCACTGAAAATCCGCCCCCGGAGCGATCGAACAAATTGCGATAGGCGCCGCTACCCCCGCCAGAAGACGAAGCGCGCGTCTCATGACGAAGCCTCCTTTTGCGAACGCCCAACGGGCATGACCCCAAACGACGCGGCTCCTTGCAAAGCTGCTAGTCACGAGAACTGACCGGGCGATCGCTCATGGCCTGGAGAACCAACCTACAGTATAGGCAAAAAAAATGGAAAGCAAATGATGCGGCAAAATGCTCGGCGAAGTTCGGGTCGCCCGCGCCGTGGGGCGCGTTGCTTCCCTGGCGTCCGGCCGATTATCCCGCAAACAAAAACCGCCGCAGCACTTCGCGCGCACTGGTCAGCCGGGCCACGTTGCGCAGGATCGGCAGCGAGCGCTGCCAGTGCGGGCGCGAGGCGTCGTGCAGCGCTTGCAGGTCGATCGTCGCCACGCGGCGCGCGATCTCTTGTGCGAATTCTCGCGGCCAAATCTCGCCTTCGTCCACCGGTGCGTTCGCGGGCCAGCGGCCGATTGCCTCGAGCAGCGGCTGCACACCGCGATACAGCGCCCGGCTCGCGATCTCGCGTTGGCGTTCGTCGCCGTCCGCCGCTGCCCGCAGCAGATCGGGAACGCCGGCGTAGGTGCCGAGATACATCCGCGCTTGCGCCGCGCCGATATGGTCCCACTCGTCGGTCGGCGCTGACCGGCCCGCCACCAGCGCTTCGAAGCGCTCGCGATCGATCCGCGCCGCGGCATACCACGCCGCCGCCCGCACGAAGCCGCTCGGGTCGTGCGTCAGCGCCGCGGCGGCGCGCTCGAACTGGTCGTTGGAGCGGCTGAGCGCGAACACGAGCGCCTCGCGCGCGGCTTCGTCGGGCTCGCCGGCGTCGAGCCGCGCGACGACCGCGCGCATCAGCCGGGCGCGCGGCTCATCCGCGACGTGCAGCGCCGCAGCCCGGCGGACGCGCGGGTCGTCGTCGCTCAGTTGTGCCACGATCGCGGACTGCCCGGCCAGCTTGCTCCAGCGCGCGACGCCCCACGCGCCCCCGACGACCATCGCCGTGCTCAACGCGAGCCCCACGCCGATGCGGCGAACGTGGTGCGGCCGGCGGGGAGACATCTGTCGGGTCTGTGCGGCAGCGCTCATCGGCGGCGCACTGCCGGAGTCAGGGGCTCGGTTCGCAGGAGACATCGTGGCAGTCCTTTGTCACGCATCCGCCGAGACTGTACCGTGACGCGCGGGTCGCAAGAAGCGCGGCGGCGTGCAGGTTTGCGCAACGCGGCGCCCCGAGGTGCTGCGCGGCGCATCCGGCGTCGGGCGTGACGCGCGTTGGCGTGTCACCCCGGCGATCGGGCCCGCCGCTCG
This sequence comes from Phycisphaerae bacterium, assembly GCA_050184295.1. Classification (GTDB taxonomy): domain Bacteria; phylum Planctomycetota; class Phycisphaerae; order UBA1845; family Fen-1342; genus JBFXAM01. The sequence continues at coordinate 38,633 of JBFXAM010000023.1, forward strand.
GCGCGGCACGTTCTGAAACAGCGGCGGGGCGCGCGGAAATCGAGCGCCGCGGCGGGGCGCGCGGAAGGCGCGCGCCGCGGCAAAACGTCGTGGCGCTGCGGGACGCTGCGGCGAGCGGTCACTGTCCTGCGGGCAACGGAGCGTCGCGTGTCTCTCCTGCCGCCTGCCGATCCGAGCCGCCCGCCGTCGCTTTCACCGGCGCGGGGCGGGCTGCGCGAGCTTGCCGGTGTCTTTCTCAAGCTCGGCGCGACGGCATTCGGCGGGCCGGCGGTTCATCTCGCGCTGCTGGAAGACGAAGCCGTCCGGCGGCGGGGATGGCTGACGCGGGCCGAGTTTCTTGACCTGCTCGGCGTGACCAACCTGATCCCCGGGCCCAACTCCACGGAGATGGCGATTCATCTCGGGCTGCGCCGCGCCGGCTGGCGCGGGCTGCTCGTCGCGGGGGCGTGCTTCATTCTGCCCGCGTTTCTCATCACACTCGCGTGCGCCGCGTTCTACGTGCGGTTCGCGAGCCTGCCGCAGTTGCAGGGCGCGCTCTACGGCGTCAAGCCGGTGGTGCTGGCGATTGTCGCGCAGGCGTTGTGGCGGCTGGGGCGGGTCGCATGCACGACGCGCGCCGCGGCGATGGTCGCGCTCGTCGCGCTGGTTGCCAACCTGCTCGGCGTGCATGAGCTGGTCGTGCTGGTGGTCGCGGGTGTCGCGGTGCCGATCGCGCGCCGGGTGGGACCGCGTCCCCGTCCGCCCGCTGGTCGGACGTCCGCGGGAGGCGGCCCACCGACAACCTCGACATCGTCGCCGGGCGCGTCGGTGCCGCCGGTTGCGGCGATCGCGGCACCCACGCTGCTACTCGGCCTCGGGGCGCCGGCGACAACCGCACCGGCCGGCGTCGGGCTCGTGGCGCTCTTCGGTTTCTTTGCGAAGGTGGGGGCGGTGCTTTATGGCAGCGGGTATGTGCTGATCGCGTTTCTGCGGGCGGACCTGGTCGATCGCTGGGGCTGGCTGAGCGAGGCGCAGCTGCTCGACGCGATCGCGGTCGGGCAGATCACGCCGGGTCCACTGTTCACCACCGCCACGTTCATCGGCTACGTCCTCGCGGGCGGCGCGGGGGCCGTCGTCGCGACCGTCGGCATGTTTCTACCCGCGTTTGTCTTCGTCGCCCTGAGTGCCCCGTTTGTGCCGCGGCTGCGACAGTCGCCGCTTGCGGCCGCGTTCCTGGACGGCGTGAACGCGGCGTCGCTCGCGCTGATGGGCGCCGCGACGATTCAGCTTGTTCGCGGCGCGATGATCGACGCGACGACGGTCGGGCTCGCACTCGCCGCCGTTGTCCTCCTGTTCCTGTTTCGGTTGAACGCCACCTGGCTGATCCTCGCGGCCGCCGTGGTCGGGTTGGCGACGCACTGAGCGCTTGTTCGCGCGGCCGACGGCGCGCGAGCTACAAGACTCCATTTCGGGGTGCGCGAAATTCCCCAACGCCGTGGGTGAAATCCCCCACTCGGGCGTCGCCATCGCCAATCAACAGCATGACTTTCGGCGAAAATGCGTCCACTTTTCGCTGTCGCGAGCGGATTTCTACGTCGGAAGCGCGTCCACCACCTCGTCCGGCCGCGAATTCCCCATGCTGGCACGCCGCTTGCCACGTGTGCGTACGACCGCCGGCGGTCGCGCGGCCGCGCCGGGTTGGTCGGTTCGGGTACAGGTCTCATTCTCCTGTCGCGGAGTCCGCCCATGATCTCCAAATCTTGCTGCGCAGCGTCCGTCTGTCCGCTCGTCGCGTGTCTGGGAGCGGCGGCGGTCGGCTGGTCGGCCGATTCGCTGAGGGGCGAGTCATTACTGACGCTGCCCGCGTCTCTTCGTCACTACTACGTGGCGCAGGCGACGCCGGAGCCGTCGCCGCCCGTACCCGGCGCGGACGCGACGCGCGAGAGCGTCAAGACGCCGACGGAACCGGCGTCGATCGCTTCCCCCGGGATGAGCGAGACAGCCACGTTCGCGCTCTCAAGCCAGCGCCTGCACAACGACCCCACCATCCTGTGGCCCGGCTTCATGACGGGCCTGCGCGGGTTCGAGCATTTCTACGAGCCGGTCGGCATGCCGCTCTATTTCGAAAGTCCGTTCAACACGACGCAGCTTCGGCTGCTTTACCTCTATCACGACTTTCCCAACGGCTCGCAGATCGGCGGCGGGCATCTGAACGTCTACGCCGCCCAGATTCGCCTGGCGCTGACTGAACGGCTGGGCTTCATCGCGACCAAGGACGGCTACAGCGACCTCAACGCCGGCATTCTCCCTGAATCGGATGGCTGGAACGACTTCGCGATCGGTCTCAAATACGTGCTCATCGCCGACCGCGAGCGCGACTTTGTGCTCGCCACCGGCTTGCGCTGGGAATGGCAGAACGGCGATCGCGACGTGCTCCAGGGCGCCGACCAGGAACTCAGCCCGTTCTTCAGCTTCGCACAGGGGTTCGATCAGTTCCACATCCTCGGCAACATCACCGGCCGCATCCCCACCGATCTCAACGACGGCAATTGCATCCTCAGTTGGAACCTGCACTTCGACTATGAGATTCTCCCGCAGATTCTGCCCGGGCTCGCGCCCCTCATCGAGTTCCACGGCCTGCACTATCTCTCCGACGGCGACCGACTGCCGCTCAGTGTCGGCGGGCTCGATTACACCAATCTCGGCTCCGCCGACGTTGCCGGCGACACGGTGATCTGGTCCGGGGTCGGCTTCCGCTGGAAGCTCACGCCCCATGTGTCGCTCGGCTCGACCTTTGAGTTCCCGCTCACGGACGCCGACGACGACATCATGGGCAATCGTGTGACCGCGGACCTGGCGTTCAGCTGGTGACGAGCGGCGTTCGAGATGGACAGTCGGACGCGGCCCGCGCCCCGTTCACCGACCATGACTTCGAGGAGCTTCCCGTGGTGTTACACCATCCCCGCGTATGGAAGAAGTTCGCCGCGCTGCTGCTGGGCGGCGGCGTGATCGTGCAGTTGATTCCGTTCGGATGCGGGCAGCCGATCCTCCGGTTTGTGACGCCGTATCTGCTCGACGATACCAACAACATCGTCGACGCGATCATTCGCGCCGTCGCGCCGTTGGTGTTGCCGGGATAGTCGCGCGTCGCGCGGGCCCCCGCTTCAACGGTCGGGATCTGGCGCCGGCGGGAAGCCCGGCGCCGCGGCCTCGTTCCGCTCGCGCAGCGCCTGCGCCATCGCAACCAGCTCCGCGAGCGTCGCGCCACGCTGCACCCGCGGCGACTTCGGCAATTCCAGTTCTGCCGCCGCCCGTCCGCCCACCAGGATGGTCGGCCCTTCATCGGTCGACGCGTCCAGTAACCCGGCAAGCCCGTCGCTCATCTCCGCGCCATCCTGCATCGAACTGACGCTCAGCCAAACCAGCGCCGGCCGATGCCGGCCGACCGCCGCGACCAGGGCCCTGAATGGCATGTCCGGTCCAAGGTTGGTCGTGTTCCAGCTCTCGGCGGCAAGTGCTGTGGCCGCGAGCAGCGAGGGCAGCAGATAGGGGTCGCCGGGCGGAGCCGCACCGATGGCGGTGCCGTGGGTTTGCGCCGGCTCGACGAGTTGTCGCAGCTGTTGCACTGCCTGGAGACAGATGTCGGTTGCGCGATGTTCCACGTACACGTTCGCGGGGTCATGGCGCCAGAGGTCGCCGACTTGCGCCATTGCGTCGCGGATCGGTCCGTCGGCGATTGCGGCGACGCTTTGCCCAGCGAGGTAAAGGGAAAGCACGATGCCTCGCGCCGCGCGTGCGTCTCCGCGTTTCAGTGCGGCGAGGAGGAGTTCGCCGGGCGGGGTGGCTGCGAGCTGGGCGGCGTCGTCGGCGATGGGCAGATCGCGCAGCCCGAGGATGTCGGGGCGAAGGAGCGGCGCACCGATCGAGCGAACGAAGCGAATGGCTTCACCGATGGCAATGCGACGATGTCCGCCCGCGGTGCGGGTGACTTGGATGATCCCGTCGTCGGCCCAGCGCTTCAGCGAAGATTCGCTCAATCCGATCGCGATGGCCAGTTCTCTCGGCGAAATTATCGGTCTCAAAGCGACCTCCAACTGAACGTTTTGATAGATTAGAACGATTTTTCGTTTATTTCAATGTTGACCTGGCACTATCGTGTGCTATACTGAACGATATGAACGATTTTAAGGATTTTTCGATCGAGCGGCCGGCACGGTGCCGGTTGACTTCGAATGGGCGCCGCCCGGACGGGCTCATTCCACGCCCGCTGGGGCAAGACACACGATCACGGAGACTCGACATGCACCCCCGCCTTCGCGTACCCGCCGTTGCCGTAATCACTGCGCTCACTCTGTCTGGCGCCCAGGCGGTCGCCAGTGAGCCGCGCAATCTCGTTGAGACCGCCGTGGCTGCGGGGCAGTTCAAGACGCTCGTGAAGGCGGTCGAGGCGGCCGGCCTGGCCGACACGTTGACGGGCCCGGGGCCGTTCACCGTCTTTGCGCCGACCGACGACGCGTTCAGCAAGCTGCCCGAGGGAGCGTTGGCCGGACTGCTGAAGAACCCCGACGCGCTCCGCGCCGTCCTGCTGAATCACGTGGTCGCCGGCAGCGTGGCGGCCGCCGACGTGATCACGCTGAACTCCGCAAAGACCGCGCTTGGCCAGAGCGTCGCGATCAACGCGAAGGATGGCGTGCGGGTCGAGAACGCGCGGGTCACAAAAGCGGACATCCGCGCCAGCAACGGCGTCATCCATGTCATCGACGCTGTCATTCTGCCCAAGAACGACGTGATTGAGGCCGCGCGGACGGCTGGTTCATTCAAGACGCTGCTGACGGCAATCGAGGCGGCAGGCCTGACGGAGACACTCCGTGGTTCCGGTCCGTTCACGGTGTTTGCGCCCAATGACGAGGCCTTCGCAAAGCTGCCCAAGGAAACCCTCGACCGGCTGCTGACCGACAAGACGAAGCTGGCCGCAATCCTGACGTATCACGTCCTGCCCGGAAAAGTGCCGGCCGGGGAGATCGCCAAACTCAAGAGCGCCAAGACCGTCCAGGGCGCGAGCGTCACGATTGACGCTTCCGCTGGCGTCAAGGTCGGAGAGGCCAAGGTGATCGCCACGGACCGGCCGGCGACCAACGGAGTGATTCACGTCATCGACACCGTGCTGCTGCCGCCGGACGGTACGTAACTCGGCGGCCATGAACCGCGCGGCGGAGGTGGGCGGTGGCTCGACGGCGGGGCGCCGCCGACAGGGATCGCAGTGCCGGCGCGGCGCAGCCCGTGCCACGCGGACCGTATGCGAAAGTGATCCGAGGCTCGCAAAGTATATTCGAGGAGACACACATGCAGAAGATTGACGTATTGGCGGCCGTTCTGCTCGTCGTTGGCGGCTTGAATTGGGGCCTTGTCGGCCTGGCGAACTTTGACCTGGTGGCGGCGATCTTCGGCGCTGGCACGATTCTGGCAAACGCCGTCTACACGCTCGTGGGCGTTGCCGCCGTCTACCAGGCGGTTTCTCTCCGGGCGATTCAGCGGCGCTGGAGCATGCGGCCCGCGCTGGCATAACCGTTCCGCAGAAGCCAGGGGGTCGGATTCGGGAGCGTCGGCCCGCGTGGGTTGGGCGCTCCCGACCTTTTTTCTTGCGCCGTGAGTGGGCCGCGAGCGCTGAGTCGCCGCCACCGCGCGTGGCTCACGCGACGCCGAGGTACGCTTTGCGCACATCGTCGCTCGCGGCGAGCGTGTCGGCGTCATCCTGGCGCACGATCTGCCCCACCTCGAGCACGTAGCCGAAATGAGCCGTGTGAAGCGCCATGTGCGCGTTCTGCTCGACGAGCAGAATGGTCGTCCCGCTCTGGTTGATCTCGCGAATGATGTGAAAGATCGTCTGCACGATCTGCGGCGCGAGTCCCAGCGACGGCTCGTCGAGCAGCAGCAGCCGCGGCCGCGCCATCAGCGCCCGCGCGATCGCAAGCATCTGTTGCTCGCCGCCCGACAGCGTGCCGGCGTTCTGCTTGAGGCGCTCGCGGATACGCGGAAACAGCTCCAGCGCCCGGGCGCGGTCGCGCGCGATCTGCGCGCGGTCCCGCCGCGCAAACGCCCCGAGATCCAGGTTTTCCGCGACGGTGAGGTTCGCGAAGATGCCGCGCCCCTCGGGAGCGTGGGCAATGCCGAGCTTGACGATCTGGTCCGGCGACATGCCGTTCAACAGCTTGCCGTCGAACAGCACGGCCCCGCTGGTGATCGGGAGCAGCCCGGACACCGCGCGCAGGGTGGTCGTCTTGCCGGCGCCGTTGCAGCCGATCAGCGTCGCAATCCGCCCGACGTCGACGCTCAGGCTGACGCCGTGCAGCGCCTCGATCGCCCCGTAATGCACGACCAGGTTCTGGACTTCAAGCAATGGCATGGGGTTACACCTCCGCGGTCGGCGGCAGCTCGTGCGTGGTACCGAGATACGCCTCGATGACGCGCGGGTTTTTTTGGATTTCCGCGGGCGTTCCGATCGCGATGGTCTCGCCGTAGTCGAGCACGGTGATGCGCTCGCAAATGTCCATGACGACGCCCATGTCGTGCTCGATGAGCAGGATGGTGAGGTTGAAGGTCTCGCGCAGCTTGCGGATGAGCGCACGCAGCGCGACCTTCTCCTGCGGGTTCATGCCGGCCGCCGGCTCGTCGAGCAAGAGCACTTTCGGATCGGTCGCCAGCGCCCGCGCGATCTCCAGCCGCCGCTGGTCGCCGTAGGGAAAGTTTCGCGCCAGTCCGTGCTCGCGTCCGGCGAAGCCCAACGCGCCGAGGAGTTCATACGCCCGTTCCGTCAGCGCCCGTTCCTCGCCGAGGTGGTGGCGGGTCCGCAGGAGCGCGCCGAACAGCCCGCCGCGCGTCCGCACGTGACACGCCGTGCGCACGTTGTCGAGCGCGCTCAGGTCGCCGAACAGCCGGATGTTCTGAAACGTGCGCGCCAGACCGGCGGCGGCGATGCGGTGCGGGCGCAGCCCGTTGAGCCGCGCGCCGTCGAGCCGTATGTGTCCGTTCTCGGGCGTGTAGACGCCGGTGAGCAGGTTGAAGACCGTGGTCTTGCCCGCGCCGTTGGGGCCGATCAGCCCCTGCACGTCGCCGTCGCGCAGCAGCAGGCTGAAGTTCTGCACGGCCTTCAGGCCGCCGAACGCGATCGAGATGCCGGTGATGTCGAGGCGTGCGCGGCTCATGACGTGCTCGGCGAGACGGGTCGCTTTCGGGGGCGTGCGCCGCGGATGAAGTCCCACACCTCGCGCAAGCCGAAGAGCCCCTGCGGGCGCAGGATCATCATCAGGATGAGGCAGAGCGCATAGATGACCATTCGGTATTCGGCGAGATTCACGCCGGCCGCGACCGCGCGGACGCGCACGATCTCGAGCGCCGCGAAGATGGTCGCGGTCCACGCCGCCCGTCGCCACCGCCGCGCTCCGCCGAACGCCAGCGCCGCGGCCACCGCGAGCACGCCGAGCGGCCAGACCGGCGGCGGCTGGCGGAGGAGTTCGGGCAGGATGGTGACAAGCCCGGCGGCGACGACCGCGCCGGAGATCGAGCCCATCCCGCCGAGCACGACCATGATGACGATGTCGAAGGACTTCTGAAAGCCGAGTTCGCGCGGGTTGAGCGAGGTGCCGACTTCATGCGCGAAGAGCCCGCCGGCGATCCCGGCGAGGAATGCCGCGATCACGAAGGCCTGCACCTTGCAGCGCGTGGTGGGCACGCCCATCGCCTCGGCGGCAACCTCGTCCTCGCGGATCGAGAGATAGGCGCGTCCGTGGGTCGACTCCTTGAGCCGGAACGCGACCAGCAGCGTGATGGCGACGCACAGGTAGATCCAGAAAAGCGTCGAGTAGAACGGGATGCCCGAGAAGCCCAGCGCGCCGCCCAGCGACGTCGCCAGCGTCAGGGTGCTGGCCTGCTGGACCTCGTCAGGAAAATAGAGCACGTCGCTGGACAGTTGGAGCAGCACGCGGACGATCTCGCCGAAACCCAGCGTCACGATCGCCAGGTAGTCGCCGCGCAGCCGCAACGACGGCAGCCCGACAATCAGGCCGGCAAGCGCTGCGACGAGTCCGCCGGCGATGAGCGCACCGACGAAGAGCAGGTCGCCGCTCAGCAGCCACCCGTCGGCGCCGCCGCTGAGCGTTCCCCCGTGAACGGCGACGTCGCCCCAGACGCGCATCGACGTGTAGTAGACGATGGCCGCCGCCGTGTAGCCGCCGATGGCCATGAAGCCGGCGTGCCCGATCGAGAACTGGCCGGTGAAGCCGTTCACGATCGTCAGCGACACCGCCAGGATCACGTTGATGCCGATGTCCATCAGCACCTTGACATAAAACGGCCCCGGCAGCTCGAAGTGCTGTAGCAGCGGCTCGAGATACGCGTGCAGCGCGTACGCGGCCGCCACCCCGACCAGCAGCGGCGTCAGCCCGCGCAATGCGGCGGCCGCCGGGCTGGGTCGGAGCAGTCGGGTGCCTCGCGCGAGGTCGGCCATTGTCAGACTTTCTCCACGGTCGCCTTGCCGAGAATGCCCGCCGGCCGCAGCAGCAGCACGAGAATCAGCAGGGAGAACACATACACGTCGCTGAGTTGCGGATAAAGATAGGCACGCCCGAAGAACTCGATCAGGCCGATGAAGAGCCCGCCGAGCATGGCGCCGCGGACGTTGCCGATGCCGCCGATGACGGCCGCGACAAAGGCCTTGAGCCCGAGCAACACCCAGGTCGCGTGGGCTGGCTGGTTCAGTCCGGGGTATTTCATTGCGAACAGGTAGCCCGCCGCCGCCGCCAGCATCGTGCCCAGCACAAACGTGAACGAGATCGTCCGGTCGACGGAGATGCCCATCAGCGCGGCGTGGTTGAAATTGAACGACACCGCGCGCATCGCGGTCCCCAGCTTCGTGCGGTACACCAGCCATTCCAGCAGCAGCATCAGCACGACTGCCGTCCCCGCCCCCACCACGTCCACGAGCCGCACGTTCACGTCCATCACCTGTGCGATGACGACGTCCGGCAGCAGCGGCGGCATGCGCTGCGGCTGCGTGCCGAAGAGGAACTTGAGTTGTCCGGCGTTTTGCAGGAACAGCGAAACGCCGATCGCCGTGATGAGGACGTTCAGGCGCGGCGCGCCGCGCAGCGGCTTGTACGCGAGTCGCTCGATGCTGAATCCGACCAGCCCGCAGCTCAGCATGGCACAGATGAGGATGAAAAACGCGCTCAGGTAGCGTGCCGCGGGCTGCTCTTCGTGATAGACCAGCCGGGCCAGGTGGGCGGCGCCGAACGCGGCCCACGCCCACACACCGACCAACAGCACGGTGACCCCCGGGCCGCCGTCCGCCAGCGGCAGGCGAATGCGCGTGCGCAGCGGGCCGGCGACGCCGCGCTCATAGCCGGTCAGCAGGGCGCCGAACGCGGGCACCGCGATCAGGACCACGTAGAGCCAGTTCGGCGGCGTGAACTCGGCGCCGCTGGCGCTCCACCCGGCGCCGACGGCAGCGACGAACGACACCCACGCACCGAGCACGAAGATGTCGCTGTGCGCGAAGTTGATGAACTTCAAGATGCCATAGACCATCGTGTAGCCCAACGCGATCAGCGCGTAGAGGCTGCCGACGGCGACGCCGTCCATGAGCGTCTGGAGGAATTTCGCCACGGGCTATTTGGGAGGCTCGATCGTCGTGACGTACTTGGGAACGCCGCCCGTCATCTTCACCACCACGGCCGACTTCTGCGCGTTCCGCTCCTTGTCGATCGAAATCTTGCCGGTGACGGCGGCAAAGTCCTTCGTTTCGGCGATCGCGGCGGCCAGATCCTTGCCCTCCAACGACTTCGCCCGTTTCATCGCGTCGAACAGCAGCCGCGCCGCGTCATACCCCAGCGCCGCGAGCCCGTCCGGCGTCTGGCCGTACGTGTCCTTGAACTTTTTCACAAACGCCTGCACCGCGGGGGTCGGCTGGTCCGCGGCGTAGTGGTTCGAGTAGTAGCAGCCCTCGATGGCCGCCCCGGCGATCTCGGCGAGCTTGGACGAATCCCAGCCGTCGCCGCCCAGCAGCGGCACCGTGATTCCCAGCTTGCGCGCCTGGATCGCAATGTTCCCCACGTCCGTGTAGTAGCCGGGGATGAAGATCACGTCCGGCTTGGTGTCGCGGATGTTGCTGAGCTGCGCCGAGAAGTCCTGATCGCCGCCGCCGTAGGCCTGGTCTGTGACGATCTTGCCGCCGAGCTTGTCGAACTCCCGCTTGAAATCGTCCCGCAGCCCTTTGGAATACGCCTGGGCCTGGTCGTAGAGCACCGCGGCCGTCCGGGCCTTCAGGTCGCCGGTCGCAAACTTCGCCACCACATAGCCTTGGAACGGATCGAGGAAACAGACGCGGAAGATCATGTCGCCGATCATCGTAACTCGCGGATTCGTCGACGACGGCGTGATCATCGGCACGCCGTATTGCTGCGCGACGCGCCCGCCCGCCAGCGACAACGACGACGCCACCTCGCCGAGAAGCGCCGTCACCTTGTCGTTGGTGATCAGACGCGTCACCGCCGTGCCGGCCTGCTGCGGCTGGCCGGCGGTGTCGTAGGTAATGAGCTCGATCTGCCGGCCGTTGATCCCGCCGGCGGCGTTGATTTCCTGAACCGCCAGCTTGATGGCGTTGTCGGTCGACTGCCCGAAAGTGGCCTCGGACCCGGTCATGGAGCCGTAGTGTCCGATTTTAATGGGATCCGCCGCCCACGCCGAGGCGGACAGCACCGTGCCGCCGATGAACGCGAGCGCGGCACGGGCCGCGCGGGGAAACACAGCCTTCATGGGGGAATCTCCTTGAAAAGCGAGCATACGGATAGTCCCGCGCCCGGGGGGTGTCAAGGGACCACTGCCCGTTCGGACGGCGAACACGCGCGCCGTATTTCAAAACCGCCGCCGAACCCGCCCCGGCAACCGGGTCGGCGACGACGGCGCGCGATGGGCGCCCGGCGCGCGCTGACAGTTCAAACGCCGCGCGGGCGTGAATTGAGCGAAACACGGTTCCGGGTCGGACGCCCGACGCATGGCGTCAACCCGCCGTTTCCGCGAATAAGGGGACCGCTTGAGCGTTTGCGCGATGGGGGGTCGTGCGCCCGGGGCCGGCCGGTTGCGTTCCCGCTGTTCAATCGCCCCGGCTTGGGAGATCCTGAATCGACCGCTCATGACGGAGTCGCTCCGGAGCGGCTGTGCAGATCGCATTGTGGGACAGTTTGCGTTGGAATACGATCTCGGTTGCATGCTTCGCGCTGGCGAACCCGTCCGTCGCCATGGATGATTGTCGCTGGCTCCTATTCGAAACAGAGGGAGAGTTGCCGTGAGTACACCCGCTACCGGTGCCTGTTGTCGTTACACCCGTCGTTCGCTTTCCAGCCTGGGCCTGTTCGTTCTGCCCGTCGCGCTCTCCTTCGCTTTCGCATCCCACGCCGTCGCTCAACCCGCCACGGGCGCGTGCTGCATCCGCACGCCCGCCGGCGGATTCGAGTGCGTCGTGCTGACGCCCGCGATGTGCGCGGAGCGCAACGGCATCTACCGCGGCGACAACGTCGCGTGCTCGCCGACCGTGTGTGGCAACACGGTCATCCGCGGCGCCTGCTGCATCGCGGCCGGTGGACTGATCCGCTGCGAACTGGTCACGCGTGAGCAGTGCACCGCGCTGAACGGCCAGTATCGCGGCGACAACACCACCTGCGGCCCCGACACGTGCGGTCCGCCGCCGGTCACGGGCGCCTGCTGCCTCGGCCTCGGAACGCCGCTGGTGCGCTGCGAAATGCTCACCGCCCAGCAGTGCGCCGCCGCCGGCGGCCAGTATCGCGGCGACCACGTCGCGTGCACCGCCACGCTCTGCGCCCCGACCGGCGCCACGGGCGCGTGCTGCATCACCGGTCCGAACGGAAACGTCGAGTGCGTCGTTCTCACCCGCGCCCAATGCACCGAGCGCAACGGCGTCTACCGCGGCGACGGAACGACCTGCGGACCCGACACCTGCGGCCAAACGACGCCGCGCGGGGCCTGCTGCATCGTCGGCGGCGGCTTCATCCGCTGCGAGATGCTCACCCGCGAACAGTGCGCCGCGCTGAACGGTCAGTATCGCGGCGACAACGTCGCTTGCACCGCGACGCTCTGCGCCCCGCCGCCCATGACGGGCGCCTGCTGCGTCACGTCGGCAAACGGCGTGATCGAGTGCGTCGTCCTCACCCGCGCCCAGTGCACGGAGCGCAACGGCGTCTATCGCGGCGACGGAGTGCCTTGCACCAACACGACGTGTGCGCCGCCGACGCCGCGCGGCGCCTGCTGCCTCGGTCTCGGCACGCCGCTCGTCCGCTGCGAAATGCTGACGCGCGAGCAGTGCGCGGCGCTGAACGGTCAGTATCGCGGCGACAACGTTGCTTGCACCGCGACGCTCTGCGCCCCGACGGGCGCGACCGGCGCGTGCTGCATCTCCGGCCCGAACGGCAACGTGGAGTGCGTCGTCCTCACCCGCGCCCAGTGCACGGAGCGCAACGGCGTCTAGCGCGGCGTCAACGTCCCTTGCAAGAA
>JBFXAM010000024.1:0-48864 GCA_050184295.1 Phycisphaerae bacterium
TTCCCGCCGACTTCCACAGTGATCTTGACGTCCATGTCCAACCTCCCAACGCCAGCCCCATGCCGACGCAATGGGAACGATTCTAATGTTAAGATTCTGTTAGCGCAACCCTAATTGGGATGCACCCGCCCCGGGGGACACCCGTGCGAAACGCTCCGCGGCGCGGCGCGTTCCCCGGCGCCCTATTCCACCAGCACCGCGACGAACGCGTCGATGTCAAAATTGTCGACTGCGCCATCCTGGTTTACGTCCGCGTTCCGGCGCCGACAGTTCGGCTGCGACGCCGCGTAGGCCGCCGGCTGAACCAGCGCGAGCACGAACGGATCGACATCGAAGTTGTCGATCCGCCCATCGCAGTTCATGTCGCCGGCGCGCGAGAGGTGCTTGCGGATGAAGAGCTGGGCCGCGGCGTCGGTGGAGGCGCCCAGGCCGCCGTGTCCGGCGCCGGGGACGCGGACAAAGGGCGCCTCGACCCCCGCTGCTGCGAGCGCGTCGAATAAGCGCTCGCTCTGACGGATCGGCACGAGTGTGTCGATCTCGCCGTGGGCGATGAACGTCGGCGGATCGCCAGCGCCGGCGTGGGCGACCGGATTGGCGAGCGTGATCAGCGCGATGAGCTGCGGGAACGGCGGGTTGGGGTTGCTCTGGTTGGCGCGCAGGACGCCGACACCTTGTCCGGGATCGTCGAATCCGATCAGGTGCGACTCCGGCGACGCGGGCGAGTCGTGGTCGATCGTGCTGCCCGGCGGCGTGGTCACGTCCAGATTCATGCGGAGAAGATCGGTCGGCCCGAAGTAATCGACGACGACCTGAACGCGGCTGGAGACGCCGGTGTTGCCGCCGGTCGCACCCTCGGCGGCGGCGACGCCGCCGGACGTGCCGAGCAGCGCCACGAGATGTCCGCCCGCGCTGCTGCCCCACGCGCCAAAGCGGTCCGGGTCGAGGTTGAAGGTCGCCGCGTTCGCGCGCAGAAAGCGCACCGCGCCCTTCACATCGTGGATCTGCGCCGGAAAAATCGCCTCGCCGCTGAGCCGATACTCGACGCTCGCGATCGCGAACCCGTTGCTTCGCAGTGCGAGCGCGGCGGACGGCACGTTGTTGTGCGTCCCGCCCTGCCAGCCGCCGCCGTGCACCCAGATCAACAGCGGCGCGGGGCCGCCGGGCGTCGATGGGGCGTACAGGTCGAGAAAGACGGGCATTGCGACGCCGTCGTCCCGCAGCACGGTCGCGTACTTCACGTCGTTCAAGGTCGGCGTGATCTGCGCGCCCGCCGGCAACGCGACCCCGCAGATCATGACGGCTGCCAACCCGCGAGACCTGGTCGTCATGCGACTCTCCAAATCACCCCGCAGCGATCACGGCGTCCCGACGCCGCTTCAAGATGTCCAACGCCCGGCGGCGGCTGGGATTCGGCAATCGCGGCGCACGTTGTCGGAACCCCGCGCCCGCGGCAACCCGAGACCCTTGCCTCGTGAGCGTAATCGTAATTGGGAAACCAGGTTGCGGGTCGCGCCGTCGCCGACCGCCGCGGCCGCTGAACACAAAATGGGCGGGGCCGAACGACCCCACGTCGTCCGACCCCGGCAAGTGAAGAACACCCACTTGTGTGTGATCGACGGTTGCCCGTGCGACCACGTTGTCTTGACTTCGCGTGCGGCGCCGCGCCCGAATCGCGGGGCGCTCGCCGGGCGGCGTTACCGCAGCAGCGACAGGATCTGTGCGCTCCGCTGGTTCACCAATCCGAGCAGCGAGATGCCGGACGTGAGCAGCACGTTCTGGCGATTCAGCTCGGCGGTCTCGGTGGCGTAATCCACGTCGTTGAGGGCTCCGCGGGCGCTCTCGAGGCCCTTCTTGGTCGCGTTCGCGGCGCTCAGCGCCGTGTCGACCTGGAACTTCGAGAAGCCGCCGAGGCGCCCCTGCTGCTTGGCGAGCTGGCCGGCGGCTTCGGACGCGATTGCGGCGGCCTGGCTGGGGTTCGTCAGCAGGCTGTTGGCGCCGCCGCTCTTGAGCGAATGGAGGTAGCCGAGCGTGGAGCTTCCGAGTTGCTGGCTGAACAACCCGTCGATGCCGATCGTGACGCGCGTGCTGGAGTCGCTGCCCAGCTGAAACGTCGCGCCGCCGGTCGTGACCTGGAACGTCTCCGACCCGTTCGCGGTGGTTCCGAAGCTCTCCGTGAGCGAGAACGACGCGTTCACCCCGCCGGCGCTGTAGTTGACGTTCAGCCCGTCGACGCTGGCGGCGTTGCCGTTGACGGTCACGCCGGCGTTCACACCGGTGTCATTCTGGTTGGTGAAATTCGTCGCGTCGCCGGATAGCGTGGTCACCCGGACGAACGCACTCGTGCCGTACGTCTGGCTGGTCAACGAGAGATTCGCGCCGTTCGCGGACGCCACCACGCCGGTCTGCGCGGTGGCGGCGTTGATCTTGGCGGCGACCGACGAGAGATTCTCGCCCGACGTGATGCTGATCACCGCGCTGCCCAGCTTGCCCTGGATCGAGATCGACGTGTCGCTCGCCGCGGACGTCGTCGCGTAGCCGCTGATCGTGGCCTTCTCGGCCGCCGTGTTGACCGCGACCGAGAGGTTCGTGCTCGACGAACCGGAATCGCGGTTGAACACGCGCACGTCGGAAATCTTGGACGAATCGACGCCGCTCACGTCGATGCCCTGCGACCCGTCGAGGAGCTTCTTGCCGTTGAATTCGGTCGTGCGGACGATGCGGTCGATCGATTCGAGCGCATTGTCGATCTGGGCCTGGTTGGCCGCGAGTTCGTCGGGGCTCAGCGCCGCCGAGTTCGCCGACGCCTGCGACAGGCTCTGGATCTGCTTCACCAGGTCGCCGATCTGTCCCAGTGCGTTGTCCGCCACGTTCAGGATCGACTTGGTGCGCTGGTTCGCGACCACGGACGCGTCGACCGCGACCAGCTCGCTCTCCAGACTCTTCAAAGCGATCAGCCCCGCCGGATCGTCCGAACCGCGGTTGATCCGCCGGCCGGTCGTCAGCCGTTCGATCACGCCGGTCTGTGCTTCAGACGTGTTGTTCAGAATGTTCAGCAGCGAGAGCGTATTGACGTTGTTGATCGTCAGACCCATGGTGCATCCCCCTTCAAGGTGGTAACGCGTACAGCCAGAGTGTGGCAAACGCTCCGCGGCGGAACAAATCAGCGGGGGAGAATTCGGTGGAAAATCGGGCGGAATACCGGCGGATTATCAACCTCGGCGCGCTACGCCGGGCCGGGGTACTCGTTTTGGGACCGGTACGCGAGCCGGCGCGCTGAACCCCGGGCGCAAATGCCCGTGCGTCGGCGCCCGGGGCTCCGTCGGCGCGGTCAGCGTCGATCGGCTCAAGCGGCGGCGCGGTCGCGCCCGCGGCCTACCACCAGTCAAACCAGAACTCGTCATAGCCGCAGCAGTCGTCCACGACCACGTAATCGCAGCAGTAATCGTCGACGATCACGTAGCCCGGGGTGCTATACGCGAGCACCTCGAACGACGGCACGTTGCAGGAAACCGTCGCGGGCAGCACCGCCCCACCGACCAGGCCCGAAAGCAGCAGGAGTTTTCGCAGCACGCGCATCACAACCTCCCCGGCGGCGTGCTCTTAACGCCGCCAACATGGGAATGGACACGCACGCCGACGCGAAGTTGGATCAGAAACCCGGCCGGTCTCCCGTACGCCGGCGGCGATTCCACGCACCAAACGCCCTTTGCGCCCCGTGCCGGCCGCGACGCTCATTCCCGCGGCGGTGCAGAAGCCTCGGCTTGTTGGCGAAACTCGACCACGCGCTCGAGCGCTTGGGAGCGCGCCGCCGCCGCCGGGTCAATCGCCAGAATCCGCTCGTAGCGCTCCGCGGCGGCGGCGCGGCGATCGGCACGCCACTCCGCGTCGGCGAGTTTCAGCAGCAGCGGCACATCGCGCGCGCGCAGCCGACACGCCCGCCGCAGCAACCCCAGGTACAGGTCGGTGTCGCCACGCTGGTTGCACGCCTCCGCCGCCTGCTCATACGCGTCGAAGAGAATGCGTTCTCGCTCCGCCGGGCGGCTGGCGGCGGCGGCGCGGGCGTAACGGAGCTGGTCGGCAACCGCTCCCGCCTCCCGCGCCAGTGCCATCAACGTCAGAATCGTCGCGGCGTCCCCGCTCTCCAGCAACGCTGCCTCGCAGCTACGAGCGATCGCGAACGCCGTCTCCGGACGACCAATCCCCTGCCAGATTCGCGCATGCAGCAGAACCGCCGCGGGATCGTCGAACCCGCCGTCCAGCGCGAGCCGCACCTGAAACAGCGCCGACTGCGGCGGGCTGCACAAGTACCGATCCGCCCCGTCCCGCCGCTCGACCAGCAGCCGATCGGCGACGAATTGTCCGCAGCCCGCATCCGCAAACTCGCGCACCTCCGTCCGGCCGAGCAGCTCGCCGAGCGCGAAATAAGCGCGTGCCGCGCGGTAGCAGAGCGCCGGCGCCGCCACGCGTGCGCGCGAGTAGCGCTCGCAGCGCCGCAGCGCGACGGCGGGTTTGCCGGCATCCAGCGCCGCGTCGAGCCAGGCGCACCAGAGCGCGATCGCGTCCGGCAGGCGCTCGACGCTGCGTTCGAGCAGATCGTCGATCCGCGCGTTTTCGTTCATGCCGCGCAACGCGCGAACGAGCAAAAAGACACCGGGGACATCGAGCTCTCGTTCGCAGGCGCCCAGGTGGGCCGCCGCGTCGGAAAAGCGCCGTGCGTCGAGCAGCAGCGCCGCCAGCGCGCGCCGGATCTCACAGTTTTCCGGCGCCCGCGCGGCGAGATTCTCCAGTAACCGGCGGGCCTCGTCCGGGCGCCCCGTGAGCCCGTAGGCGCGCGCCAGTGCGAGACCGAAATCGCTCCGATCCGGGCGTCGGGCGACCGCCCGCGCGAAGAACGCACACGCGGCCTCGGCGTCGCCGGCCGCTTGGCGCGCCGCGCCCTCCGCGAAGAGCGCGTCGGCGTCGTGGGGCGGCAGGGTCGAAGCCGCGGCGGCCGGAGCAGGAGCCGGCGAGTCCGGGATCGTCTGGGCGGGCGCGGGCGGCGGACCGAGTGCGGCCAGCGTCGCCACCGCCAACAGCGGTAGCAGCCTCGCCAAGGCGCGTCGGCGCGCCCTCGCTTCTCGTCGAATGTACCGCATCTGCGATCCGCCCATGCGGGCCGGCGGCTGCGACGAACCCGCGCGCGTATTCTGACAGACCGCGGGCCGGGCTACAATCCCCGAATCATGGACGCGCACTCGCTCGAATGTCTGGACTTCGCCCGCATCACCGAACTCGTGGCCAGCTACGCGCTCACCGGGCTGGGCCGCGCGCTCGCCGCCGGCATCCAGCCCATCAGCCGCCCCGAACTCATCCGCCGCTGGCTCGCCCAGGTCGACGAGCTCGACCGCCTCGAGCCGCAGCGCGGGCTGCCGCCGTTCGGCGGTGTGAGCGATGTGCGCGAGCTGGTGAAAAACTGCGCGCCGCCGCTGCACGTGGCCGCGGAGGACGTCGCGCGGATCGGCGACACGCTGCTGGCGACGCACCACATCGGGCGCTACCTGGCGGGCCTGCCCGAGAACTTCCCCGAGCTGGGGCATCTTCAGCAGCGCATCGGCGACTTCCGCACGCTCGGGCAGCGCATCCGCGTGGTCATCGACGAGCGCGGGCAGGTGCGCAGCGAGGCCAGCCCGAAGCTGGCGCGGGTCCGCGCGGCGATCGAGGGCGCGCAGCACGAGATTCACACGACCATGGAGCGCCTGCTCCACGACCCCAACATCCGCCGCTTTCTGCAATACCCGAACTTCACGCTGCACGCCGACCGCATGGTGCTGCCGCTGCGAACCGAGTGCCGCGGGCGCGTGCAGGGCATCATCCACCGCACGTCGGACAGCGGCGCGACGCTTTATGTCGAGCCCGGAGCGGCGGTCGAGCTGAACAACCAGATCGCGAACCTGCGGATCGAGGAGCAGGAGGAGATCAACCGGCTGCTGTGGGAACTGGCGCACGAGGTGTATCTCAACGCCAAGGAGATCCTGCGCACGCTGGACGGGCTCGCCGTGCTCGACCTGATCGTGGCCAAGCTGCGCTACGCGCGCGACTACGCGCTCATCTGCCCCGATCTCGACGACCATGCCCGCGTGCACGTCCGCCAGGCCCGCCACCCGCTGCTCCTGCACCTCCAGCGCACGCGCCCCGAAGACGCCGCCGCCCCCGGCGAGATCGTGCCGATCTCCTACCGGCTCGGCGAAGACTTCACGATGCTGCTGATCACGGGGCCGAACACCGGCGGCAAGACCGTCACGCTGAAAACCGTCGGGCTGATCAGCCTGATGGTGCAGGCGGGACTGCCGGCCCCGGTCGCGCCCGGCTCGACCGTCGGCGTGTTCAACGAGATTCTGATCGACGTCGGCGACGAGCAGAGCATGCAGCAGTCGCTCAGCACCTTCAGCGCGCACCTCAAGCGCCATATGGAGATGTTGCGGCGCGCGGGGCCCAGGACGCTGCTCCTGATCGATGAGCTCGGCGCGGGAACCGACCCCGACGAGGGCGCCGCGATCGGCCGCGCCGTGCTCGACGAAATCCTGCGGCTCGACGGACGCTGCATGGTCACAACCCACCTCGGCGCGCTGAAGGGCTATGCGCTCACGCGCGATCGTGCCGAAAACGCGTGCGTCGAGTTCGACATCGAGACCCTTCGGCCGACCTATCGCCTCCGCATCGGCGAGGCCGGCCTCAGCAACGCGATCGCCGTCGCCGAGAAGCTCGGCATGCCCAAGCGGCTGGTGATCGCCGCGCGCCGAAACCTCTCGCGCCGCTCGCGCGCCATGACTGGCTTGCTCGAAGGAACCGCGGTCGCGAAGCGCGAAGCCGAGCAGGCCCGCGAGGCAGCCGTCGTGGCGCGACTCGGCGCCGACCGGGCCGCCGCCGACGCGACCGCCGCCCGCGACCAGTGGGAGCGCCAGCGCCTCGACTTTCAGACCTGGCTCCAGCGCGTTGTGCACCTGCGGCCCGGCGACGCGGTGCGCGTGCGAAACTTCGACCGCGACGGCAAGATCGTTCGCATGCGGCTCGATCAACAGCGGGCGGAAGTCGACGTCGGCGCGTTCAGCGTCGAAGTGCCGCTCGCGGACGTGCTGCCGCCGGAGACGCCGCCGCCGCCGCCCCGACCGTTTGCGACACGCCCCGATGTCATTCCGACCGGCCGTGCGGCCCGGATGAAGCCGGGACGCGAACCGCTGCGCGAGCGCGCCGGGTCGGAGCCGGCGCGCACGCCGCCGGACGTCGCGGGCCTGGCGCGCCCGCCGCTCGACCAGCGCGGCCCGCGCCGTCCGCGGACCGGTGAGGCGCCGCCGCACGACCACCGCGGGGCCGGCGCGCCGCGGCGCGATCGAGGGTCCGACGGCGCGCGTCCGCAGCCGCGGATCGAGTGGGCGCCCCTGACGGACGCACAGGTCGAAGCGCTCAAACCGGGCGACAAGGTGATCGTGAAACGCTTCCACCGTGAGGGCACCGTCGTCCGCGTGAACCTCACGAAACATCTGGTCACGGTCAGCGCCGGACTGCTCGACGTCGAAGTTCCTTACAACGGCCTCGCACAGCACGTGCGGCCCGAGCCGCCGCCGAAGCCGCCTCCGCCGAAGCGGCCGCCGACGGTCGCCGCAAACACCGACGCACCGCCCGCCGCGGCGCCGCCCGATGCGGCGCCGGCCGCCGCTTCGGACTCGATGCGCGCCGCGTCCGATTTGCCGTCCGACGCCGTCGGCCCAGCGCCGCCGCGAGACCACGCGGCCGCGACCGACGGAAACGCCTGACGAATGGCTGTGGTAGAATGACCGGGCGTGCCGCTCCGCGCGCGGACCCCGCACTCCGCACGTCTGGACCGAGTCCGGCCCCCGGAGCGCGCTCGGAGGGAACGAGCGATGGCCAACTCGCAACTGCGGCGCCTGGCGCGCCTGATTCCGGCGGCGCTCGCGTGCGGCACCGCGCCGCTCGCGACGCAAGCGCAGAACGGCGGCGACCAGTGCGACCAGGCGACGCAGGTCGCCGAAGGCGTCTACTCGTTCAACAACATTCTCGCGACCGGGGGCGGCCCCAATCCGTGTAACAACATCGGCGCGACCGACGTGTGGTATTGCTACTCCGCCGACTGCACGCGCCCGGTGACGTTCAGCCTCTGCAACAGTAACTTCGACACGGTGCTTGCCATTTACGCGAACAATTGCAGTTGCCCTGCCGCGCTGCCGGCGCTTGTTTGCAACGACGACTTCTGCGATGTCCAGTCGCGCGCCACGATCAACGCCGTCCGCGGGCAGCGCTACCTCGTCCAGATCGGCGGCTCGTTCGGCCTGCGCGGCGCGGGGCAACTGGAGATCACCGCGCCGGAGTGTCCGGGCGCCTGCTGCGTCGGCACGACTTGCACGCTGGAATTCGCCGCCGACTGCACCGCCGCGGGCGGCCAATTCCAAGGCCAAGGCGTGCCCTGCGCCGGACCGGCGGGCAACCCGCGCGCCTATTCCTCCGGCGCGATCAACCTGCCGATACCGGACGGCGACCTCACGGGAATCGCGCACACGCTGGTCGTGCCGGACGCGCTCACCCTCGCCGACGCAAACATCTACGTCGAGCTCGACCACACCTTCATCGCCGACCTGACGATCTGGGTGGCGCGCGGCAGCGAGGAGATCACGCTCTGGCGGACCGCCTGCTCCAGCCAGGACAACCTCCGCATCACCTTCGATGACGAAGGCGTCAACGTCGTCTGCGCCAGCCCCACCGTCGGCAACGTCCGCCCGCAGAACACCGGCGGCCAGCCGCTCAGCGCCTTCGACAACGACCCCGCGCTGGGCGAATGGACCCTCCGCGTCCGCGACGAAGTCGGCGGCGAATCCGGCACGCTCCGCGAATGGCGCGTCATCGTGGACGAGCTGCTCCCTAGCCCCTGCGCTGTGCCCTGCGCCGGACGCCTCCGCGGCGACACCAACACCGACGGAATGGTCAACAACTTCGACATCGATCCGTTCGTCCTCGCGATCGCGTCGCCGGACGCGTACATCCTGCAATATTGCGCCGGCGACCCGCAGTGCCTCCTCTGTCACGCCGACCTCGACGGCAATGGACTGGTCAATAACTTCGATATCAATCCCTTCGTCGACTGTCTCGCGAACCTGCCCAGCCCCGGCGAACCCTGCCTCCTCCCGTAGCCCGCGACGCCGCACTCGCGCGAACATTCGCGGCGGACACCGAGCGCAGGCCGCGCGCCACTCTCCAACCAGGGACGCCTGCACGCTTCGTTCAGGACTTGTCGCAATTTGCGTCGGTTCAACGCGCCGATTTGGCACGGCGGTGTGGCGCGGCCACAATACCCGTGGGGCGCCCCGCGGCCCCCGTCCGACGCACATTCCGCCATTCAGGAGCGAGCCATGTCGACAACCACCCGAACGATCTTGTTCGTCGCCACACTCCTCGCCGCAGCGACCGCGCCGTCCGTCGCACAGCCGACGCACGACCTCGCGAGCCTGATGCCCGCCGACACGATCGTGTACATCGGCTGGGCGCCGGACGCCGCGCAGGCCCCCCGCCTGGGCGGCCTGGCGAAGCTCATCTTCGACGGCGTGCACAAGCTGAATCCGGACGACGTGGAGAACGAGGCAGTCACCGCCATCCTTGATCTGTACGCGGCGGCGATCGCGGCGCCGGGCGGCGTGGGCGTGTTCAACCTGGAGTTTCCGCCGGGCCGGCCGCGAATCGATGCCGCCGCGGTCGTGAACGCCGGCGCGAAGGCGTCGGATTTGGCGCTGAAGCTCGGGGCGCTGGTGCGCCGGGCCGCCGCCGATCTGAAGCCCGAGTCGCGGACGATCGACGCTGTCTCGTTCGAGTCGATCACGATCCCCGACGGCGAGCTGCCGCTCGCGTGGGGCGCGCACGAAGGGCGCTTCTTTGTCGCGGTCGGCGACGGCGGGCTTCAGAAAGTCGTTGCGCGGCTCACGTCGAAGGGGCAGTCGCTGCTCGACAACGATGAGTTCAAGCTCCAGCGCCGCAAGACCGACGCCGGCGCCCACGGCCCGCACTTCTGCGTGTTTGCCGACCTCGCGAGCATGATGGGCCGGCTGAAGATCTCCGCCCAGACGGACGGCACGCCGCCGGCCCTGTTCGAGAAGATCGTGAAGGAGTCCGGGTTCGGCGCGCTGCGCTCGACCTATCTGCACACCGACGTCGCCGACGGCATCCCCCGCACGCGCTGGTACACGCACGTCGACGGCCCGTTCGTCGGCCTGCTCCACCTCTGGCAGCAGAAGCCGCTCACCGACGACGACCTTCGCATCGTCCCGAAGAGCGCGTACTGGGCCCTGGTCGGAAACCTCGATCTGGTCGCCGCCTGGCGCGAGACGCTCCGCGTCGTCGACGCGATCGACTCCGACGCCGCCATGAATCTCGAAGGCGGCCTCGCCGCGTCGAAGCAGGTGCTCGGCTTCTCGATCACCGACGACCTGCTGCCCGCGTTCGGCGACACGTGGACGCTTTACGACGCGCGCGAGCACGGCGGCGTGCTGCTGATGGGCAGCGTGCTGGCCGCGGAGGTGCGCGACGCGAAGGCGCTCGGCGGCATGCTCGAACGCCTGGTCGAACTGGCCGGCGTCTTCTCGCTCGAATCGCCGGTCCGCGTCGAGCTGCGCGAATACGCACACGGCGCGCACGCCATCAAGTATGTGCTGATCGGCAACGTCCCCGCGCCCGTCGCGCCCGCCTGGACCTTTGTCGGCGACCGCTGGGTCTTCGGACTCTTTCCGCAGACCGTCGCCGCCGCCGCCCGCCACATCGACCCCAAGACGCGCGGCGCGACGCTGCTCGATCACGCCGACTTCAAAAAGCTCCGCGCGCTGCTGCCCAAGGACGCGCAGAGCCTCGGCTACTACGACACGCGCTATCTGACGGAGCTGTTCTACGGCTTCAGTCTGCCGTTCGCGGCGCTCGGCGCGTCGCTCGGCGCGGGGCCGAACAGCCTGGGAGTTCCGGAGTTGCTGCCCCCTTTGGATGAAGTGACGAAGGATGTGCTGAACTGCGTGAGCGTGACGAGCGTGGACAAGGACGGCCTGCTGGTCTCCCAGATCGGACACGGCGAACCGCTCGCGGCGGCCGCCGCGGGCGTCGCGCTGGGCTCGTCGATCGTGCTCCCGTCGCTGGCACGGGCGCGCGAACTGGCGAAGCGAACCGTGAGCTCTTCGAACCTGCGCGCGCTGGGCATGGCGTTGCACGTCCATGCGAGCGAGCACGAGGGCAGCTTCCCACAGACATTCGACGTGCTCGTGCAGGCCGGCGTACTCACGCCCCAACAGCTCGCCTCGCCGCGCAATCCCGATCCCGCGACGCCCTCGTACGACTATGTCGCCGGCCAGTCAACCAAGGCTGACATGCGCAACGTGCTGGCGTATGAGCGGACGTTCTCGCCGGAGGGCACCAATGTCCTGTTCGTCGATGGGCACGTCGAATGGATGCGGCTGGACGAGTTTCGCGCCGCCGTGCGCGCGACGTACAAACGACTGAATCGCGAAAACGAGCTGCCGGCGGAGTTCGGGGAGTAAGGGCGGCGCGCCGCGGCAATTTCACGAGCGCGGCGCTCGCCACAACGGGCGCGGCGCTCGTGACCCTCGACTCGCGCCGCGCGTCCTGCCGCGCGCGCACCCCGCGGCGCGCGTGCGCGTTCGTCGCGCTGCCCGCGCGCGACCTCGTCGCAGGCTCACGACCCCGCCGCCGACCGATTCCACGCTAGAATGCCCTTTGCCGCGGCACGCCGCCGGACCCGGAGCGTCGGCGGACGATGTTGAACGCCCCAGGGAGACGCGCGTCATGATCCACCGTCACACGCTTGGCAAAGTCCCGCCAAAGCCGCACACGACGTTCTATGAAGGCGACAAGCTGCTCATGGAGCAGATGGTCACGCGCGAAGGCTTCAACGGCCCGTTCTCGATCCTCTATTACCGCATCCCCCCGACCGACGAGTTCGAAGTCGAGTCGCTGGCGCTCCCCGGCTTCTGCCCGTTCGAGCTCGTCAAGGAGCAGCCGCTCCACCGCCGGCACGTGAAGACCCAGGACCTCAAGCCGCACGGCGACTTTCTCACCGGGCGCAAGACGCTCCTGGTCAACCGCACGCTGCAAATGGGCCTCTGCAAGCCGGTCGAGCCGGCAACGCACTTCTTCAGTAACGGCGACGGCGACGAATGCTGGTTTGTGAAGGATGGCAGCGGGCGCCTCGAAAGCGTCTATGGCATCCTGCCTTTCCGCAAGCACGACTACCTGCTCATCCCCAAGAGCACGCCGTATCGGCTGCACCTCGACAACCACACTGGCACGCTGCTGGTGTTCGAGGGCCGACCGTGGATCGGCGTGCCGAAGCAATATCGCAACGCGTGGGGGCAGATCACCGATTACGCCCCGTTCACCCACCGCGATTTCCGCCCCCCGACCGAGCTGCTTCGGTTCGACGCGCGGGCGCACGGGGCGCTGCCGTTCCGGCTCGCGGTGAAGGCCGGCGACGAGTTGACGGTCCACAAGTCCAAGCACTTTCCGCTCGACGTCGCGGGCTGGGACGGGCTGGTCTACCCGGTCGCGTTCAACATCCCCGACTATCAGCCGAAGACCGCCAGCGTCCACCTGCCGCCGACGATCCACACGACCTTCGCCGGCGACGACTTCGTGATCTGCTCGTTCGTGCCGCGGCTCGTGGACTATTACAACCGCGACGGCTCGCGCGCGATTCCCTGCCCCTACGCCCATGCCAGCGTCGACATGGACGAGATTCTCTATTACGTCGACGGCAACTTCACCAGCCGCCGCGGCATCTCCAGCGAGTCGATCAGCCTGCACCCGTTGGGCGTGACGCACGGGCCGCACCCGGGGACGTATCAGCGCTCGATCGGCGCGGCCCGCACCGACGAGTTGGCGGTCATGTGCGACGCATACACGCCGTTCCGCATGACCACCGTCGCCGACCAGATCGAGGACAAGGGCTACCACAAGAGCTGGGTGACCGCCGAAGGCGACAGCGAGTGGACGAGCAAGTAGGCGCGGCGGACGCGCCGCCCGCACAGCCTAATGCGACAGCCGGTCGATCTTGGCGGCGAGGACGAAGTCGCTCTCGGAGAGCCCGCCGATCGAGTGCGTCCACAGTCCGATCTCGACCTTGCCCCACGTGAGCAGGATGTCGGGATGATGCCCCTGCTCTTCGGCCAGCGCCCCGACGCGATTGACGAACGCCAGCGCCGTGACGAAGTCGGGGAATTTGAAGCGCTTGTCCAGCCGGCGACCCTCGACGATGTGCCACTCCTTCAACTGCGCCAGCAGCCCGTCGGCGACCGCGCCGGTGAGCGGCGGCGTGCCGGGCTTGCACGGAACGCAACGTTGGTCGGCCAGCGCGGACATGGCGATCCTCCCGGGCGCCCACGGGGAGCGCTCCACGAACATCGTAGAACGAAGCGCCGCAGTTGGCGACCGTGCGGCGCCCGGGAACGCCCGGCTCAGCCCTGTCGCCGGCCGATGTAGATCAGGTGCGGGCTCCACGCGTGCTCGATCGCCCGGCCGCGCAGCGCCGCAAACAGCGCGTGGTTGATGACGTCCGACAATCGGTCCATGCCGCGTGCGACCCAACCGCGCGGCGAATGCTCGTGCCGAAGCACCAATCCAAAAAACTGAAACACGCCGACGTATTGGCAGCAGAGCGACTCCAGGCCCTGATGCTCGAAGAGTTCGCCGTACACGCGACGCCGCATGATCCTCGTGTTGTGTGCGTTCAGAATATCGCGTGCGCACGTCGCCAGAAACGGCCACGCGAAGCTCCGCAAGTTCGGGATCGTGCACACCAGGTAACCGCCCGGCTTCAGCAGGTTCACATGCTGCGCGATGACGCCACGCGGCTCGGGAAAGTGCTCGACGAAACCGCGCGACAGCACGACGTCAAAACGGCCGGCGAGACCCTGCTGGACCGCCGGGGCAAAGAAGTCGCCCTCGTGCACGTTCGCCGGGTCGATGCCGTTCCGCGCAAACACGCCGCGCGTCTCGGCCGCCCCCACCGGGCTGTACTCAATCCCGAAAGGCACGTAGCCGAACAGCTCGCGCATCCGCAGCAGGTGTCGCCCCGGTGCGCAGCCCACCTCCACCACCGACCAGTCCGAGCGCACCGGCAGATGCCGCTTCATCACTCGCGCCGTCTGAAAGTCGGCGTACGACTCGCTCGGCTGGGCGCCGACGCGCGCGCGCAGCCGCGCCAGCCGGCCGCGCACGCCGCGTTCGCTGCGCACGCTTGCCGCGGCGTTCTCCGCCGAGTAGTCCTGGTGGCGCGCGTCCCAGAACTTGCGGTCAACAAGCTGGCTCATCGCTCGGATCCCCCTTGCACGTCGGCTCGCGGCCGCCGGCGCGCCGCGCGGTTTATTCGTCCACCCCGACCGTCTGCGGCGTGCGGTGCTCGCGGAGCGCTTTGCCCGGCGCGCTTCGGGGCGACGCCGGCCTTGTCTCGTGCCCCGCACGCGAACGCCGACGTGCTCCCCGCAGCGACCGGCCGATCGCGTCGCGAAACACAAATGCATACACCGCCAGCGTCGCGGCGCCGCCCAGCCCCACGACCAGCCAGTCCGCACCGAGCGGCGCCGCGCGAATCGCGCCGAAGACCGCCGCGAGCGCAAGAGTGAGCGGCAGCGCGCGGCGGAACAGCGTCCATGCGTAACGCCGCAACCCGACGCCGATCGACCGACACGCAAGCCGCGGAATGACGAGTCCGTCGACGATCGTGATCGGCACGACGATCGCGATCGCGGCCCCGAGCAGGCCCATCTTCAACGGCCCGAGCAGCAACAGGCTCAGCAGGATGCCCGCAACCGCGCCGATCGCGGTGGCGGCTCCGGGCGCTCCGTGCGCGCCGCGGCCGAGCAGAATGAAATACGAGCCGCGCTGCGTCAGGCTCGCGAAGTGGCCGATCGCCAGCAGCGCCAGCAGCCCAACCTCGTGAAACCCCGCGCCCATCCACACGTTCATCAGCGGGCCGCCGAGAAACACGAGAAAGAGCACGCCGGGCAACGCGACCATGAGGCTGAACTCGCCCGCGCGGCGCAGCAACCGCTCGGACGCCGCGCCGTCGCCGCGCTCCTGTAGCGCGCTGGCGTTCGGAATCAGCACGACCGCGGCCTTGCGCACCAGCTTTTCGAGCGCCGCGACGAGCGCCCGGGCCCGCGAGAACACGGCCAGCGCCTCGAGCCCGAGAAATCGCCCGACCAGCACGGCGTTGGTCTGGTAGAGCATGACCTGCGCGATGTTGAACAGAAAGCTCTTGCCGCCGAACCGCACCACGTACCCCATCGTCCGCCGTCGGACAAAGCGCGGCGCGGCGCGCCAGTATGGGTCGATCCGGCGGGCGAAATGGAGTTTGAGCTGCCCGGCGACAAGCTCGCCGGCAAGATGAAACGCCGCCATCCAGATCAGCCCGCCGCCGGCGAGCACGACCCCGATCACCGCGAGCGTCGTGGCCAGGTGACACCCGCTGACGATCAGGTTGTGCAGCACGTAGCGCTGATGTCCGGTGAGGATTCCGTTGAACACGTGCAGCGGAAAACGAAACGCGATGCACAGCCCGAGCAGAAACACGGTCCCGCGCGCCGCGGGCAGCGACTGCGCATCGAGCGTCGGCAGCAGCCAGTGCAGCGACGCCGCCGTTCCCGCCGCGAGCAACAGCACAACCAGCCCGCACAGACCGAACAGAAAGCAGCACGAGCTGACCAGCGCGCTGAGGCCGTCCCAGTCGCGCCGCACGTGCAATGCCGCAACCTCGCGCCCGACCGAGGTCATCATGCCCCCGCCGACCAGCATGAAGTGCGCATTCAGCGACCACGCAAAGTCCCAGACGCCGAGCATCTCCTTGCCGATGTGGTCGGCGATGAGCCGCGGCAGCAGAAAGCCGGTTGCCACGAAAACGAGCTCGCCGCCGATGTTCGCGAGCGCGTTCTTCCACACGCCGCCGAGCCCGACCGACAGCGACGATCCCGTCGGTCCAGCAGCGTTGCGCTCCCGTTCCGCCGGTTCGCCCGCCGCTTCCGACGCCGCATCCGGCGCGCGCGATGCATCCACGGGCGGCGCGGCCGGCGGATCGTGTCGAGCGCGATCGCGATTCACGCGAAATCTCCGTCCCCGGGTCCGGCACCCGCGTGCAGAAGCCGTTCAACCGTTCGCCGCGCCGACCGGCTCGGGCGCCGTGCGCACCCGGCTCGCCCGTGGCACCTGCTCCGGGTAGCCGAAGCTTCGGTTGAGCTCGGCGGTCACGCGCGACACGGTCGCGAGGTCGGCGTCGCCCAGGTTCTCCTGCCAGCTCGTGTCGAGCGCGATCGTATGGTCGCTGTTCAGCCGCATCCGATTGCCCAGGATGTGGCTCTCCCACTCGCGGAACTCGAGCATCCGCGGGTCATACGGGATGCCGATGAATCCGCACATCGCCGCCAGGGCGCCCGTCGGATCTTCGCACAGTCGCTCATACGAAACCTGCATCCACGTCCGTTGCGGGTCGGCCCAGGCGCGATACAGCCGGCGGGCCTGCTCGTGCTCATGGACCCAGTCGCGGGCGGCGGACTGCGCCGGCGTGCCCTTCTTGATGAGCGAGTATGCGACCGCGCGTCCGTCGCGGATCAGGTGCAGCACGCGCAGGTCGAATGCCCGCGTCTCGGCGAGAAACCGCAGCCGCGAAGCGTCCTTCGACGTATCCAGAAACACGGGCCGCCGGGCCGCTTCGCACACGCTGTCAACGAGCGCGACGTTCGCGCCCCGCAGACGCCGCCACACCGCGCCCACCGGCGGCCAGGCGTGCAGCAACATCGTCCGGAGCGCTTCGCCGAGCCCCTCGCGAACCTGGCTGGTCGCGATGCGCTCGATCGCTCCCGCGCCGCCGCGCGCGTGAACCTGGAAGCGCTCCGAGCGCAGATCGAGTCCGCGCTCCTGAAGCTTCCCGTTCACGCGCATCCAGAACGCGCACTGCGTCATCGGCGCTCCGCACGCGCAGGTCTCGGCGCCGTGAAAGCTCGCGGGAACGACCTTGACCTCGCCCACCGTCGCCACCTGCGGATGCGCCCCAATCAACAACCCCAGCAGCGTGGAGCCCGAGTGACCCGGCGACAGCACGTAAACCAGCTTGCGCATGATCCGCCTCACTCCTGTGGAATCGACGAACGCCGCACACCGCGCACGTGGGCGACGCGGCGACGAACCCGCATCGAACGCCGACCCGGTGCACGGCACAGCGCGACCTGCCGCGCCGCGGCGGACTCCGCCGCGCGCGCCCACGCGAGGCCCCACGCCCCGATGGTCGCACCCGCGAAGAACCAGTAGATGAAGAGATTCTCGGTGAAGCCGAAGCTCTGGCCGGTCAGTCCCATGACCAGCAGCGTGACGGTGGCGGCGAACCCGCTCGCGCCGGCAAAGTGCAGCACCGGGTCGCGCGTCGTCCACAGCAGCCGCCACGAACACGTGAGCACGTAGACGAAAGGCAGCAGCCGCATCCACGCGCCGAGCCACCCGTGATCAAGCAGGCTCTGCAAGTACGCGTTGTGCGGGTGCAGCTCGCCGCCGTCCAGCGCCGCCGAGTGGTCCAGCGCCGGCGAGACGACGTAGCCGAAGAACCCCCATCCGACGAGCGGCGAGGCCTCGATGCCCATCAGGGCGGCGGGCCAGATCGTGTCGCGTCCGCCGGTGATCTCGGTCGTGTCGCTGTTCTCTTTGCTGTTGGTGTCGACGCCCGCGAGGATTCGACCGGTGATCGAGGGCGCGAACATCACGACCGCGGCGCCCACGACCCCCAGCATCAGCAGCGTTTTCCACGAGCGCGTCGCGACCGCGCTGAACAGCCCGCACGCCACGAAGCCCAGGTAGCCGCCGCGCGAACAGGTGTGCCCGAGCGCCAGCGCGAAGGGCAGCAGCGCGCCGGCGAACGCGCCGCGCATGCGCCAGCGAAACGGCCGACTTTGCGCCACCCACACGCTGATCCAGAACGCCGTCACGAAAATGTCCGCCAGATCGTTCGGATGCCGGCTGGTCCAGCGCTGGATGCGATGGCGATACTCCATGCCGTCGGCGCCCAGCGCGCTGATCGGGATCTCTTTCATGATGATCAGCGCGTAGACCAGCCCCGCAAGCAGACACGCGACCAGCCCCTGCACGACCCGCCGCCGATCGGTCAGACCGTCCGCCAGCAGGAACCCGATGACCATGTAGCGCATCGGCGCGTAGACGTGATCGACGAGCGCCCCCCGCACCGTGTAGTCCGTATAGGACGGCGAGTACACCGACGCCTTGGCGACGAACGTGTCCAGGTTCAGGCACAGCCGCCCGATCGCGAGCAGCTCGCCCACGCAGTAAATCCCGAATACCAGCAGCGCCGCCCGCGGAATGTGCCAGGGCCGCGGGTGCGTCAGCCGGTTCACAGCCCACCCCAACAGCGCCCCGAGCAGCATCACCGACCACGGCGTCAGGCCCGCGACGCCAAACGGATTCGGCACGCGCGGGTAGTCCTGCACCGTCGTGAACACAACGACGCAGCAGAGCGCGATGAACCAATCGCGCTGCGCATAGAGCACAACGAAGGCCGTCAGCGCGATGGTGAGAGCGTTGTCCATTTCAAAGGCCGCGCGGGCGGCGACTCCCTATGCTGCGATTTCAGACCCACGGTGCGGCGCCCTCCGCGCCGTGCGACGACGCACAACCTCACATGCCCGCGACGCCTGCGGCCGCCCGTCGCTCCACGAGACGTTCGTCGCCCGCGCTCGCATCCGGCCGCCGCGCGTTGTCGAGCCACAGCGCGAACATCAGCAGCGTGAACAACGCATGCGCGTGGTCAGCGCGGCGCTCGGCGTGCTCGGCGGCGAGCTGTTCGATCTCCGCCGGCCGCACGTAGCGCGACAGCGCGTCGCGCCGCGTCGCGACTGCGTCGAGCAGCAGGCTGCGCAGCGGACCGCGCATCCAGCGCTCCAGCGGCACATTGAACCCGCTCTTCTTGCGATCGAGCACGGCGTCGGGGATCGACCCGCGCAGCGACTCGCGGAGGATGTGCTTGCGGCGCCTTCCGCGGTGCAGCTTGAATTCGCCGGGGAGATTCGCGGCAAACCGCACCATCTCGACGTCGAGAAACGGCACGCGGACCTCGAGCCCGTGCGCCATGCTCATGCGATCGACCTTCACGAGCATGTCGTTGGGCAGGTAGAACTCGGTGTCCGCATTCAGCAAACCCGCGAGCGGCTCGCGCGTCGAAGGCACCGCGCCGATGCAGTCGGCGTACGCGTCGAGCGGATCGGCCCCGCAGGCCGCGCGCATCCCCCGCGCGTACAGCCGCTCTTTCGACTCCGCCGACAGCATTCGCCGCCACGCGGCGTGATCGCGGCCGGGGCCGAGTTCGGCGCCCTCGATGAAGCGGTTCGCGACCTGGTTCAGACTGTATTTCGCGTCGCTCACCGGCAACCGGCGCGCCAACGGCGCGAGCACGCCGCGCCGCAGCCAGCGCGGCAGCGCGCGGTAACGGGCGGCGAGCGCCGTCGCGCGATAGGTGTCGTAGCCGGCGAGAATCTCGTCGGCGCCGTCGCCGGACATCGCGACCGTGAAACGCTCGCGCGCCGCGCGACAGAGCAGATAGACAGGCAGAATCGACGAATCCGCCGTCGGCTCCTCGACGTGGCGCGCCAGCGTCGGCAGCAGCTTGACCACGTCGAGGTCCGCGACCTGCTCCGCCAGCGCGACGCCCAGCGCCCGCGCGGTTCGGCGCGCCGGATCGCGCTCGTCGAATGCCGTCTCGTCGAAACCCACGGTCAGCGCGTGCACCTCGCCGAGTCGTGCGCGGACCATCGACCGCACGATGGCCGCCGAATCAAGCCCGCCCGACAGAAACGCGCCAACCGGCACGTCGCTCACCAGCTGCGCGCGCGTCACACGATCGAGCAGCGCGCCGAATTCCTCGACCGCCTGTTCAAAGCGCAGCTCGCGCGGCTCTGGCTCATACGGACTCCGCCAGTATCGCCAGGTCCGCACACCGCCGCATGAAACCCGGGCAGCGCAGCCCGGCGGCAATTGCCGAATCCCACGGAAACCCGTCGCCGGCGCCGGCGTGTACCCGAACGTGAAGAACGCGTCGAGCGCCGCCTCGTCCGGCTCGCGCGGCGACTCGCTGTCCGCCAGAATGGCCTTGATCTCGGAGCCGAAACGCAGCGTGCCGCCGTGTACGCCGTAGAACAGCGGCTTCACCCCCAACGCGTCGCGCGCCAGGAAGAGCGTCTGCTCCGTCGCATCCCAGAGCGCGAACGCATAGATGCCGGAAAGATGCTCGACGACCTCGACGCCGAACTCGGCGAACGCCGCGAGGACCACCTCGGTGTCACCGGTCGATCGAAACGCGCGCCCGCGCGCTTCGAGCGCGGCGCGCAGCTCGCGGAAGTTGTAGATTTCGCCGTTGAAGACG
The DNA here is from genome assembly GCA_050184295.1 of Phycisphaerae bacterium. GTDB lineage: Bacteria > Planctomycetota > Phycisphaerae > UBA1845 > Fen-1342 > JBFXAM01. The sequence goes on from JBFXAM010000024.1 coordinate 20,447, forward strand.
ATCGTGTAGCGGCCGGTGGGATCGTGCATCGGCTGGCGCCCGGCGTCGGACAGGTCGAGGATCGCGAGCCGCCGGTGACCCAGCCCCACGCCGGGCGCGTGCCAGACGCCTTCCGCGTCGGGCCCGCGGTGGCGCAGGCTGCGCGTCATCGCGGCGAGCGCGGCCGCGTCGATCGGCCGCCGCAGGTCTTCGAAATGAACCAGTCCCGCGATTCCGCACATTGGGCGACTCGTTCCTTCTCTCGTTGCGATCGGTCCGCGATACCCGGCGCCGCGCGTCCGGCGCGCTGCCTCTCGAGTCTGCCGCCGCTTCGAGCGGTGGCGCGTCGCGAAGCCACTCCGTGCGCCGTCAGGAATACGCGTCGGCGCCGGCTGGCTCGACCTGGTGGTGCTCGCGGTCGTCCTCGAAGCGCTCTTTGCGAAGCTCGACGACCTGGTCGGCGACAATCCCGATGAAGAACGTCAGCACGCCCGAGATGACCGCCGTGCCGGCGAGCGTTGGGAACCCCTGCCCTTTGAGCAGCGCGACGACGATGCCGTAGAGCAGCCCGGGAATGAACAGTCCCATGCCCAGCAGCGTGAAGACGCGAAACGCCTCGAAGAGCACCACAATGCGGACGATGAGCTGAAGCGTGCGCAAGCCGTCGGACACGATCTTCACCGTGCTCTTGCCGATGCGGGCGGCGGCGACGATCGGCACATACCCGACGCGATAGCCGCGCTTCAGCATGAGCAGCGTCGAAGTCGTCGATGCGCTGAACGTGTCGGGCAGCAGGTGCAGGTAGCGCATGATCACGTCGCGCTGAAAGCAGCGCAGCCCCGAGTTGAGATCGGGAATATGCTCGCCGCTCACCGCCCGCGCCACGAAGTTCAACACCCACTTGCCCGCCGCCCGGTCGCGCTGCCTGGCCGAATCCGCCCCGCGCACCCCGATCACCATGTCGGCGTCGCCGTCCAGAATCGGCCGCGCGACGTGAATCAGGTCGCGCGGGCGATGCTGGCCGTCGGCGTCGTACCACGCGATGCAGCCGCGCGTGCTCGCCCGGATGCCCGTCTTGAGCGCCGCCCCGTAGCCGCGGTTGCGCCCGTGCGACACAACGCGCACGCCGCCCACGCCGCGCGCGACCTCCGCCGTCCGGTCGCGCGAGCCGTCGTCGATGACGATGATCTCGGCGGCAGGCACGCGGCGACGAAGCTCCTCGAGCGTCGGGCCGATGCCCTCTTCCTCGTTGTACGCGGGAATGACGATCGACAAGTCCGCGAGCGTACGACCCCCGAGTGTCGGGCGCTCGAGCTGCGGAGCCGTGTAGACTTCCGGCATGTTCCCACCCTTTTTCGCCGCGCCCCGCGCGACCGGTTCGACGCGTCCGCGCCACCGGCCCGCGTGACGCGCCTAGTGCACCCGCGTCAGCGCGATCCCCCGCGCCCGCAGCACGCGCTCCAACAGCCACGCGATCGCCACTCCGGCGAACAGGCAGATCATCGGCATCACCGTGAGCGAGTAGCGGACCACCGCGAGAACCGCCACGTGACCGAGAAACAGGTAGAGCGACACGACAACCCACGCCGCGATCGCCGGCCGCCGCCAGAACGCGGACAACACAATGCCCACCGCGCCCAACACCAGCAGCGTCCCGTTCAACGCGATCGAAGCCAGCACCGACTTCGGCGTCGGCGCACCAAACCAGAACCGCCACACGTTCCCCAGCACGTGCCGCGCGAAGCTCGCCGTGTCGGCGGAGATGCGCCGGCGCGCCTCGGCCTGCGCCAGGCGATCGAGCCGGATTTCGTCCTGCGCGGAGTAGAACCAGCGCGGATACGCGTCGCGCGGATCGAGCCGAACGCCGTTCGCCTCGCCCAGCGCGCGGACCTCGGCGGCGGCCTGATCGACCGATTTTCGGATCGTCTGTTCGGGATGCGCCGCGTACGTGTACGCCGTGTAGAGCGCCAGACCTCCGGCGCTCGTCGGATAGACGTACGTGCCGCTGACCCGGTAGTTGCGATACACCCAGGGCGCGACGCCGATCGCGGTCACCAGCAGGCACGCAACCGCGGCGCGCACGACCGGCCAACGCCGCCCGGCCCAGATCGGCAGCACGAGCGCACAGCCGATGACGAACACCGGCAGCATGCCCGCCACGCTCTTGCACAGCACCATCGCGGCGCACGCGGCGCCCGCCGCCAGCAGCGACAGCCATCCGGCGCGCACCAGATAGCGCCCCAGCGCATAAACGAACAGCAGCGTGAGCAGCACAAAGAGCGGCTCGGTCAGATAGCGCGAGCAACTCACCCACGCACCCGGATACAACGCGTAGCACCACGCGCCGATCAGCGCCGCGCGCCGCCCGAAGTGCGGCGCTGCGAGCAGGTAGATCAACAGGCAGCTCAGCGTATCGAGCACCGACTGCGCGACCTGCGTCGCGACCAGGTGCTGCTCCGGCGGCGTCAGCGAGAACAACCCGCCCAGGAACAGCGGATACGCCGGGGGTAGAAACATGCTCGGCGACAGATCGGGCGCGAAGCGGTAGCCGTAGCCCGCCGCCAGCGACTTGCCGATGAACTCGTACTTGTCCGAACCGCGCGCGATGCCCGACTCCTTCACCACGACCTGAAACAGGCCCAGCGAGAAGATCAGCCGCACCGACAGCGCCACCACCAGCATCGATACGACCGGCCACGCACCCGCCGGCGCCGCCGGACGCGGGAGCGGGTCACGCGCCGCGGCACGCTGCGGCGCGCGACCGCGACGCTCCAGCTGCGGATACGTCAGCATCGTCATGACCCCGCCACCTCCCGCGGCTCGCCCGCGACCAGCGCCTCCGCGGCGCAGAACGTCGCCAGCGTCGTCAGCGCCGCCGAATCAGGCAGCAGCCCGACGCGCTGCGGCGTGCGGAGCGACTCGAAGAAGCTCGCGAGTGCGGCGGCGTGCCCCTTGCCGGTGCCGTTGGGCCGCACGATGCGGGTCTTGCCGTCGGCGATGAGCCGCGCGGCGCGGAAGTTGTCGATCACGCCGACGCGGCCCTGTCCGAAGACTTCGATGCGTTCCTTCTCGAAGCTCGGGTCGCCGCTCGCAACGTAGGAGAGCACGCCGACGGAGCCGTCCGCCATGCGGAGCGTGGTGGTGCAGTTGTCGTTCTGCCCGCCGGGCGTCGCGCCGCCGACCATCTCGCCGCTCACGCGCAGCGGCGTGCTGTCCGTGAAGTAGCTGACGAGATCGACGAAGTGGCAGCCTTCGCTGACGATGCGCCAGCCGCCCTCCTCGCTGTCCTGATACCACGAGTCGGCGCCGAGCGGGCCGGCGTTTACGCGGATCACGACGTGCAGCGGGCCGGCGCGGCGTGCGAAGAAATCGCGCACCGCGACGCACAACGGACTGTGCCGCCGGTTGAATCCGACCGCCAGCACGCGTTCGCTCGCGGCCTGCGCGAGCAACGCTTCGTCGAGTTGTTCGCGCGTCAGCGCCAGCGGCTTCTCGACATACACGTGCTTACCCGCCAGGAGGGCGCGCGCGGCGAAACGCGCGTGCGTGTCGTGGCGCGTCGCGATCACGACCGCGTGCACCTCCGAATCGCTCAACAACTCGTCGACAACGCTCGTCGCGTACGTCGCGCCGTGCCGCTGCGCGACGCTCGTGGCCGACAAGCCGCCCGCCGAGCACACGCCGCGCAGCGCGACGCCCGTCAGCGACTTCAGCGCGGGGATGATCGTGCCGGTCGTGAAGTTCCCGGCCCCGATCAAGCCGACGCCGATCACGCCGACGGCCGGCGCGGTCGCGCCGCGGCCGGTCGCGACGGGCACGCGGCGGCGCGGCGGCGCGTCGTCGGGATACGCGAACAGCATCGCCGTCGCGGATCCGCTCTTTCCTTCGCGCAGGTCGTCGTAAACCTGCTTCGCGTCGTCGATCCGGCACACCTCGGGGTCGAGGCGGGCGCAGTGAATCGCGCCGACTTCCAGCAGCCGGAGGAACTCCTCGAGGTTGCGGCGTTCCGTCCAGGGGATGTACCCGACCGGGTAGTCAGCGCCCTTCGATTCAAAGTTGCGGTCGTAGCGTCCCGGCCCGTATGAACGGGCCATCAGGACGCTCACCTCTTTCATGTAGAGCGTGCGCCAGTCGGCTTCGATCTTCACCATGCCGACCACTACGATTCGCCCGCGGTCGCGGACGGCGCGGCCGGCGAACTCCATCGGATCGCTGCTGTTGGCGCTCGCCGCGATGTAGACCGCATCGGGCCCGCGGCCGCCGGTCGCGTCGCGAATCACCGCTTCGATCGACGGTTCGTCGCGCAACATCGCCAGGTCGGCGCCGCAATCGCGCGCCAGTTGCACGCGCGCTGGACTGTTGTCGACGCCGATCACCCGGCAGCCGGCCGCCTTGAGAATCTGCACCGCGAGCAGGCCGATCAGCCCGAGTCCGACGACGCACACCGTGTCGCCGAGCGCGACGCCCGCCTGCCGCACGCCGTTGATCGCGATCGCGCCCACGGTGCTGAAGGCGGCGTCCTTCAGGTCGACGCCGTCCGGCACGCGGACGCACAGGTTTCGCGGGACGGCGATGAACTCCGCGTGACACGCGATCGTTTCGCCGGCGCACGCCACGCGATCGCCGACGCGAAATTCGTCGATGCCCGGGCCGACCTCGCAGACGATGCCCGCGGCGCTGTAGCCGAGCGGGGTCAGCGCGCTGAGTCGCTCGCGCACCTTCTTCCACGTTTCCGCGAAGCCGTTCTGGCGGATGCCCTGCACGACCTGGCGCACCTTGTCGGGCCGGGCGCGGGCCTTCTGCCACAGGCTCATCCGCGCCTGCTCGACTTTCATGCGCTCGGTGCCGGCGCTGACCAGCGAATAGGCCGTCCGTACGATCAACACGCCGGGCCGGCCGATCGGCGCCGGCACGTCCTCGAGTCGGAGCTCGCCGTCGCTGTAGTTCTGGACCACTTGTCTCATAGCGCTGCGCTCAGCTCCGGTTCGTCCTCGGGAATCCGCCGCGACGTGTCGATCCGCTGGTCGACATAGATCGCCTTGCCCCGCGGCGAAAGCGGGATCTCGTTCCACATCTCGATCGTGATCGTCATGCGTCCGTCACACTTCGAATCGAGCACGCGCAGGATGCGCTCGCGGTGTTCGTCGCCGAAGCCGGCCGCCGGCACGATCCGCAGCACCGCGACGCCGGGCGCGTCCTGGTAGAACTGAAACTGCCGCACGTGGTCAAAGGTGTCGTCGTGCATGTTCAGCGCCACCCACGACAGCTCCGTGCCGTCGGCGGCGATCAGCACTTCCTGGATGCGATGGCCGCGCACGTCGCGCAACATCCGGTGCGCCCGCCCGCAGGCGTCGCACCGCTCCGCGACCAGCGTCGCGAAGTCGCCGGTGCGATAGCGGATGAACGGCATCACGCGGTTCATGAAGCCGGTGCCGACGATTTCGCCGCGCTTACCCGGCTGCGTGACCGGGTTGCCGCGCACGTCGATCAACTCGCAGTAGCCGTAGGTCGGCCACAGGTGATAGTCGGCGGAGTGCTCGCACTCGGCGCCCAGCACCAGCTTTTCCGAGTGTCCGTACCACGAGCAATAGCGCACGCCGAAGACCGCCTCGATCCGCGCCCGCTCTTCGGGATACACGTTCTCTGAGCCGGCGAGCAGCCCGCGCACGTTCCGCAGCGCCGTCAGCCCCAGCCGCTCGATGCAGCGCGCCAGCGCCGCGGCGGACGACGGGTAGCAGTGGATGAAGCACGGTCCGAGCGTCGCGACATGCGCCAGGTAGCGGCGCACGTTGTCGTCGCTCATGTGAAAGTTGCTGTAGAAGTGTTGGCGCGTGAGCGGATCGCGCACGTGTCGCAGACCGCTGCAATCGGGCTCGACCACGCGGCTGCGGAACACCGCGGTCGGCATGCCCAACCGAAAGCCGACGCGCTCCCAGCCGGCGGTGAGATACGCGTATTCGACCGCCGACCGGCCCGCGTCAATGTAGAACTGGAGCGGCACACCGCTGGTGCCGCCGGTGGAGACATAGTCTACTCCGGTGGAGCTCGGCGAACGGACGCACATCTCCTCCGCACGGGCGCGGAGCGTGTGCTTGTCGATCATGGGCAGCCGGCGAAGGTCGTCAAGGTGCTTGAAGTCGCCGGGCTCGAACCCCACGTCGCGGAAGCGCTCGCGATAGAACCGGCTGCGCTCGCGCGCCGCCGTCAGCAGCGCGCACAACCGAGCGTACTGCCAGGCCTGCGCTTCGTCCGCCGACCAGTGCTGCGCCGCCCGGACGAACCGGCGCGCGGCGCGGAACCGCGCCCCGAGCAGCCAGGCGAGCGGAACATGCCGCGCAACCGCGCCGACCGCCGACCGGACCCACGGCGGCGCGTTCTCCCAGAGGTTCTTGCGCGACCACGCTCTCTGCATGTCCCCACCTTGTCCGTGCGTCGAAGACCGGACCCTGCACCGCGCGCGAGATCAATTCAGCGGCGCGACGCCGCCCGCCAGGCACGCGTCCCACCGGCGTGCCACCGCGGCAATGCTGTAGTCTTCTTCGGCCCGGGCGCGGGCGGCCTTGGACAGGGCGCGCAGTCGGTCCGCGTCGCCGAGGATGGCGTGCACTTGCTGCGCGGTCGCGGGTGTGTCGAGCGGATCGACGAACGCGCCGTTTTCGCCAGGCCGCAGCAGCTCGCCCAGATCCCCGACATCCGCCGCCAGCACCGGCAACCCCGCCGCCATCGCCTCGATCATCGCGATGGAGAGCCCCTCCGACTCGGACGTCAGCAGAAACAGCTTCGACTCGGCCAGCACTCGCTCGACGTGATCGATGCGTCCGAGAAACGCGACGTTGCGCTCCACGCCAAGCTTTCGCGCGTATTCCCGCAACGGCTCCGACAGCGGACCGTCGCCCACCAGCGCCGCGCGGACACTCGGCTGTCGCACCGCGATCTGCCGCACGACGTCGATGAACGCGTACGGCTGCTTCAGTTCGATCAACCGCGCGACCATCACGAGGTCGTACGCGCGCTCGCGTCCGTTGGGGCGAAAGCGCGCGGTGTCGACGCTGCCCGGGATTTCGCACACCGCGCGGCCGACGCGCTGGGCACGGAGAAACTGCGTGGCCTTGCGACCGCGGACAACCACCAGGTCGCACTGGTCGACGACGAAGTACATGAGCCGCGCCAGCAGCGGCGACGGCCCGCCAAGCCGGCGCAGGAGCGTGTTTTCGCTCAGATAGCCGCCGCCGATGATCTGCGTCGGTCCGCCGGTCATCTGGTAGATCGCGCGCCCGCCGCAGAGCCGCGCCGCCAGCAGCGCGAGCAGCGCGTTGGGCATGATGTGATAGCCCATGACGAAATCCGGCGCGAAGCGCATTGCCGCATACAGCAGCGTGAGCAGGCGCGCGACGTTGCGCCCGGTCAGCCGCCGCAGCCGGCGGGACGGGCACACGTATTGCACGTTGGCGACGGGAAAGAGCGGCGCGTCGGTGACGACGTAGGTGGTTTTGAGCACGCGCGTCTGCGAAAGCGGATACACGTGCGCGCGAAACCAGTTGACGTTGTAGAACGTGCCGGCCACGAGCATCCGCAGCGCGCCCGGCCGCCGCCGCGACCGTCCCGCGCCGCGGCCGATCGCGCCCAACAACACCGCCCCAAAAGCCGTCGTCGCGAGCAGCACGAACACCGCGAAACGCGCGGCGGCACGCGCGGCGCCCGTCGTTGGCATCGGCGTGTCGCGGCTCATGCGTCGTCCTTCCCGACGCCCTTTCGCCGCAGGGCGTCGAGATACACCGCCTCGGTGCGCCGGGCGAGCGCCGCGGTGCTGAATTGTTCGATGACCCAGCGTCTTGCCGCCGCACCTGTGCGGCGCAGCGCGTCGCGGTCGCGCAACAGGTCGACGGCGTGCATCGCCAACGTCGCCACGTCGCCGAGCGGCGCGATGAAGCCCGCTTCGCCGTGCGAAACGACGTGCGCGTTGTCCGACACGTCGGTCGCGACGACCGGCGTTTCGCACGCCATCGATTCGAGCAGGACGTTCGGCGTGCCCTCGCGCTCCGACGTCAGCATCGTGACGTCGCACAACGAGTACACGGCGGGCATATCATGGCGCGCGCCGGGGAACCGGAACCGCGGCAGCACGCCGAGCGACTGCACCAGCGCCCGCATCTCGCGGTGATACGTCTCCGCGCCCTGCTGGTTGTCGCGGAGCGGCTCGCCGACGCAGACAAACCAGGTGTCCGGCGCCTGCCTGAGAATCTCGCGCGCCGTGCGGAAGAAATCGCCGTGCCGCTTTTGACGCTTGAACGACGCGATCATGCCGACGACGGCGCCGTCGGCGGGCAGATCGAGCTCGCGCCGCAGCCCGAGCGCGTCCGTTCGCTTGAAGTACTCCACATCAACGCCGTTGCGAACCACGTGAATGCGCTCGGCCGGGAGCTGGAGCGTGCGGATGTTGAACTGCTTTCCCGCCTCGCTGTTGGCGATCATGTCGTCGAACCACTCGCGCGTCAGCTTCAGGCACACGTTCTGCACCCAGGGGCGCGTATAGTCGGTGTTCCGCTCCGAGGCGATCACGACCGGCACGCGCGCCAGCTTGGCGGCGCAGCGCCCGACCATTTCCGCGTCGAAAAGGAAGTTGTGCACCACGCGGATGTCACGCGCGCGCATCACCCGCGCGACGCGCCGGATCGCCGACCAGTCGTACTTCCAGCGCTTCGGCACAATCACCAGGTCGCGGTGCGGATCGTTCAGCCGCCGGGACAGCGGAACATCCCTTGACAGCGAGCAGATCACCGGGCGAAAGCGCCGCCGATCGAGTCGCTTGAACAGCTCGATCACCTGGCGCTCGGCGCCGCCGTGCTCCAGGCTGCTGATCAGCAACATGAGGCCGACGGGCGCCGGCGCGGCGCGGCTGGCAGCGCCGTGTTCGGACGTTGCGGGACGCGGGGACTCGAGGAGGGTTTCAGAAGCCATAGCGTCGGCACCAGTGTTCAAACATGATGAAAGCCCAGATCCGTCGGCTGAAATCGCGCATCCCGGCGTGGTGGCGGTCGATCGTCGTCCGCAGTTCGGCGCGATCGAGATAGGTCGCGGCGCGGCTGTTCGGCCCGAGCAGCAGGTCGCGGGCACAGTCGCTGAGCGCGCCGCGGAACCAGCGCTTGATCGGGATGCCGAAGCCCATCTTCGGGCGCGTGAGGATTCCCTCGGGCAGGTGCGGCTCGACGATCCGCCGCAGCAGGTACTTGCCGCGGTCGTCGCGAACCTTCAGCTCGACCGGCGCCGCGTTGACCGCGTCGACCACGCGGTGATCGAGCAGGGGACTGCGCACCTCGAGCGCGACCTGCATCGCCATCCGGTCGACTTTCACCAGGATGTCGTCGGGAAGGTAGTTTCGTTGATCGCAATGCTGCAGCGTCGTCACGATGTCGCGCTCGCCGAATTCGCCGAAGAACCGCTCGAAACGCCGCGCGCCCGGACACGCCGTGTCGCCGTGCGCCGCCAGCAGTCGCCGCCGGTCCCCGAACGAGAACGAGCTCATTTCCGCCAGGTAGCGCTGCGCGCCGGAACTCGAGACGCGCTCGATCAGCCCGCGCCCCCAGAGGTGCGACGGCGCCACCGCCAGCAGCGCCGAACCCATCGCCCGCCGCACACCCGCGGGCACCCAGTCGACGTTGGCATAGCGCAGCGCGCGCAAGTAGCGCGAGTAGCCCGCGAACACCTCGTCGCCCCCATCGCCGGACAGCGCCACCGTCACGTGCTCGCGCGCCGCCCGGCAGACGTAGTACGTCGGCAGCGCCGAGGGATCGGCGAAGGGCTCGTCGAGGTGATACGCCAGGTCGCTGAGCACGTCGATGTCGCCGGTTCTGACGACCACTTCGTGGTGATTCGCTCCGCAATGTCGTGCGACCCGCCGGGCGAAGTCCGCCTCGTCGTGTTCACGCTCGTCGAATCCGACGGAAAACGTGTTGAGCGGCGCCGATTGTTCCTGCGCCGCCAGCGCGACGATCGCGCTGCTGTCGAGTCCGCCGCTCAGAAACACGCCCAGCGGCACGTCGGAGCGCAGCCGGATGCGCACCGCCGTGCGCAGCTCCGCCTCGACGCGCGCGACCCACTCCTGCTCGCTCGCCGAATCATCCGGAGTGAAGTCGGCGTCCCAGTAGCGCTGGATCACGATCCGCCCGTCGCGCCAGATCAGCCAGTGCCCGGGCGCGAGCTTGTGGACGCCCGCGAGGATGCAGCGGTCGCCGGGCACATAGCCGTACGCGAGATAATCGTCGAGCGCGTCGAGCGCCAACTCGCGCGGCAGACTCTCGTCGACGAGCAGCGCCTTCAGCTCGCTCGCGAAGATCAAACGCTCATCGTCGTGGTGGTAGAAGAGCGGCTTCTTGCCGAGCCGGTCGCGCACGACCAGCACCGTGCGCTCGCGCTGGTCTACCAGCGCGAACACGAACATGCCGGCGAAGCGCTCGACGCAGCGCGGACCCCACTCCTCGTACGCGTGCACGATCGTCTCGGTGTCCGAGCGCGTCGCAAAGCGATGCCCGGCGCGCTCCAGCTCCTGCGCCAGCTCGACGTAGTTGTAGATTTCGCCATTGAAGACCACGGCAATCGAGCGATCCTCGTTGTAGATCGGCTGGTGCCCGCCGGCCAGGTCGATGATGCTCAGCCGCCGGTGCCCCAGCCCGATGTTCCGGTCGACCAGCACGCCCTCGCCGTCCGGGCCGCGATGAGCCAGCGCGCGCGTCATCCGCGTCAGCAGCGGCTTGCTGACGCGCTGCGACGGGTCCGTCAGGCAGATGCCGGCAACGCCGCACACGCGCTCAGTCCCTCCTGATCTCGCACATTCCACGCTCCGCGCCGTGCGGGGTCGCGGCGCCGCTCGGACTCCGCGCCGTGCTCCCGGCCGACAATTCCGCACGCGCGGCGGCGCGGGGTGCTCGGAACCCCGCGCGCCCGCGGCGCGGCTTGCGCCCTGCGAGCAACTGTTCAAAAAGCAGTTCGTACTGCTGCGCGGCGCGCTCGACGCGGTGGTGTTCGGCGACATACGCCTGGCAGCGCAGCGACATCGCGCGATAGCGGGCCGCGTCGCGAAGCAGGTGGTCGCAGCGCTCCTCCAGCTCGGCGGGCGAGTCGGCCACGACGCCCAACCCGTGGCGCTGAATCACGCCGTCGGGATCGACGGTCGACGCGACGGGTGCGCCGCGGCTCCACGCTTCGAGAAACGTGTTGGGGAATCCCTCCCAGTGCGATGTGCAGACGAGCAGGTCGGCCGCGTCGTAGTGCGTCGCCATCTCCGCGTGCGCGACGGCGCCGTGCAGCGTCAGGTTGGGCAGTTGACGCGCCCGCGCAAGCACGCTGCGGGCGTGATCGGTCGCGTGGTTCGCGTCGCCGACCAGCGCGAAACGCCAGCCGGCCCGCTCGGCGGCCAGTTCGACGAACCACTCCGGACGCTTCTCATACGACACTCGCCCGACCCACAGCAATCGCGGCGGCGTCGCCGGACGCGCGCCGCGATCAACCGACGAGTCCGGGCGCGCGACGGCGCTGGGAATGAGCACACCGTCGCGCTTGAAATTTGCACGCAACTGCTCGGTCTGCTGCGTGGACTGCGTGACGATCGCGTCGGCGGCGCGCAGTCCGAAGCGATACAACCCGCGATCGCGCGCCGTCCGCAGGTAGTGCAGGTCGGCGGCCACGTCGCTGTCCGACCCGCACGCAAACACAAACCGGCAGCGCGGATGCAGCCGCCGATAGCAGCCGACGATGCCGGTTTCGCAGCCCGCGGCGCGCTGATAGACGACGTCGGGTCGCGCCCGGCCGATCGCCGCGTGCAGCCCCGTCCAGCGAGGATGAATGAACCGCACCCTCGGCCAGCCGGCGTCGCGCGCATAGGCGCGCTCGAGGCGAATGCCGTCGACCTCGTGCGGCGTGTCGGGGCCGTCGTCGAACACGACGAATGTCACGCGCCAGCCGCGCTCCAGCAGCCCGCGCGCGATCACGGCCTGTTGCACATCGGCGCCGCTGATGCGGCCGGCGACATCGCCGCCGACGAGCACCGGCAACGCTTTGAGCGCGACGAAACAGACGTGCACAACCGCTCCCCCACGATCAGGACGCGCAGCATCCGCGCGTCAGTGTTTGTGCGCTGCCGGCCGGCCAACCTCGGGCGCGCCGGGCATCGGCAACCCGCGCCCGAACCAGCTCGCCAGCCACGCCCGCAATACGAGCCCCGTGAACCGCGCGTTCGTGACCAGATAGCGCTTCCACAATCGCCCCGGCTCCTGCAACAGGCGATACAACCACTCGCAGCCGAGCGCCTGCCAGACGCGCGGGGCGCGCCGCACGACGCCCGCCAGCACATCGAACGCGCCGCCCACGCCGTGACACACCGGGATCCCCATCCGCGACTGCCAGCGCGCCAGAAAAAGCTCCTTCTTCGGCGACGACATCGCTGCGAACAGCACATCCGCCCGAGTCGCCGCGATCTCCGCCGCGACGGTTTCGTCGTCACGCGCCGCGAAGTAGCCGTTGCGGCTCCCCGCAATCACGACCTTCGGATATTGCACGGCCACGCGCCGCCGAACCTCGTCGAGCACTTCCTGCGTCGCGCCAAGCAGAAACACGCGCCAGCGCCGCCGGTCGCCTTCGGCGAGCAGTTCGGTCATCAGGTCGATGCCGGCGACGCGCTCCGGCAGCGGGCGCCCCAGGAGCCGCGCCGCCCACACGACGGACATGCCGTCTGCAACGATCACGTTGGCCGCCAGCACCGCCGCCCGCAGCTCGGCGTCCGCACGCATGTTGACGATCTTCGCGGCGTTGACCACGCCGAACAGCAGCGGCTCGCGCCGCTCGATCGCGCGCGTCGCGAGCGCGACCGTCTCGCGCATCGTCAGCGGCCGAACCGGAACGCCCAGGATGTCCCGCAGCCCGCAGTCCATGAGCCCCCCGCCCGCACTAGCGACCCGACCCGATCCACCGGCGCGCCCGCTCGGGCGTAAACGCGTGCAGCAGCCAACCGTACTCGTACGGCCGCGTCTCGTAGTCGACTGCCGCGGGCGGCAGCACCACGTCCAGCCCCGGCACGCGCAGCGCCGGATGCACGCCGCTCGCCAGCGCCTGCATGCGGCGGGCGAGCTTGCGCGGCTCGCGGCGCGCCACTTTGCGCCAGACCAGTTGCTGCCCGTCGTCCACGAGCGACTGACCGGTGAGCTCCGTCGGCGACGTCACCCAGTTCAAACCGTGCTCGATCGCCGCGGAGAAATCCGCGCCGCACGCGTCCTTCGCCGCGAACAGCGCCATCGGCCCCATGGCCAACTGGTGAACGGTGTAGACGGGATAGCGCTCGACGATGCGTCCGGTGCGATAGTCGTAATGCCACCACCACTGCCCGTCGGGGCCGCGCAGGCTGCTCCAAGCGGCGGCACAACGCCGCGCCACTTCGCGCGCCTTGGAATCGTCCGAATACTGGGCGTACAGCGCGAGCGCCTGCACCGCGTAGACCAGGTCGGCGAAGCACGACACGTGCGCCCGCAATCCGTGGTAGCCCTCGGCGACCACGTGCGGGAACAGCCCCGATCGCTCGTTGAAGGCGCTGAGCAGCCGCGCCCGCACCTTCGCCCGCAGCGCGTCCACGCCCGGCAGGCGCAGGTCGCGACTCAGCGCCGCGAGCGCCCAGGACAGCTCGACGTTGAAGTGCTTGGCGCCCGCGGGATCAAGCTGCGCGAGCCGGTCGAACGCCGGCTGCAACCCGTGCAGCTCCCACGCCGCCGCCGCCCACAGCGCCAGCGCCACATCGCCGAGATTCGTCATCCGCGGCGCGTCCTCCAGCAGCCGACGCGCCACGTCTTGCGGCCGATCGCCCTGGAGCGCCGTCGCCGCGTCCGGCTCCGACTCCGTCCGCAGCCCGAGCAGCACGATCGCGGTGTAGCGGCGGCTGCGCCCCTCGGCGATCACGTCCGCGCCGATTCGCCGCAGCCTGAACACGTAGAGCTTTTCCGCGGGCACATACATCCGGGCAAGCAGCGCCGGCGTCAGCGCGCGCAGGCGACGAATCAGGCGACCGGCGGCGGTGGCCTGCGGCGTGAAGTGCGTGGTCACAGCAGTCGTCACGGGACCGAGACCCTCCCCTTCGAGGAAGCGGCGCGCCCCGCACGCGCCGCGGGGTGATACAGCAGCGCTCCGCCAGCCGGCGCGTCGGCGGGCTCCGCCGGCTCTTCCTGGCTATCGGCTGAGACCAGCCACCGCAACGGTACGCTGAAGCGCCCGCCGAGCGTGAGCAGCGTCGCGACGAAGATCTTGAGGTCCAGCAGCAGCGATAGATGCTGCACATAGAGCGTGTCGTAGTGAATCCACTGGTGGAAGTCCCCCACGGTGCGCTCGTTCCGACAAATCTGCCACAGCCCGGTAATCCCGGGCCGCACGCTCAGGCGCGCCCGCCGCCACGGAACGCAGATCTGGTTCTCGCGAAAAGGCGACGGACGCGGCCCGATCGCGCTCATGTCGCCGCGCAGGACATTGAAAAACTGCGGCAGCTCGTCGATGTTCGTGGCTCGCAGCCAGCGGCCCACGAGCGTGACGCGCGGGTCGCGGTCGATCTTGAATTGCGGGCCGTCGACCTGGCTCTGCTGATAGAGCGCCCGCTGGAGATGATGCGCCCCCGTGACCATCGTGCGAAACTTGTAGCAGCGGAAAACCCGCCCGCCGCGCCCTTCGCGCTCGTGCGCGAAAAGCGCCGGTCCGCGCGACGTCAGCCGCACCAGCAAACCCGCCGCCAGCATCAGCGGCGACAGCAGCAGCAGCGCCAGCACGGCGATGACGATGTCCACCCCGCGCTTGACGGCGAGCGTGACGCGCCGCGCGCGGCTCGGGACGCCTTCGGCCCCTGGTGCTGCGCCCGCGACCGGGCGGTGGGTCCGCGTGCGATACGCCCGGGGCCCGCTCGGGCGCCTGGAAGCGCCCGGCCCCGCCGCGGGCCTCGGCACGACCTGCTCGCGGATCAGCGCGCCGGGCGCCACGGTCGTGTCGGGAAGCACCAGCGCGTGCGCCACCAGTGCGTCGCGGTGAACGCGGGCACGTGCGCCCACCACCACCGGCCCGACGATCATCGCGCCCTCGTCGATGCACACTCCGTCGTGAAGAATCGCCGGCCCGACGATCCGAGCCGTCGGTGCGATCGTGCAGCGCGGCCCGACGTGCACGCACCCGTCACGCGCGACAAAGTCCCGGTCCGGTTCGTCGGCTGTCTCGTCCACGACAAAGCGTTCGCTCAACTCGAGCACCCCCGCGGATTCGCGAAGGTCCAGCACCCCGCCGGGCAGGGCATAGTCGCGGCTCAACACGCCGGTCTCGCTCAGGGCGCTCCGCCAGTCCGCCAGCAGCGGCCCGGGCCGCGGCCCCAGTTCGTGCGCGCCGGCGGCGGAAATGAGCGTGCACGCGACATCCTCGGCGCGAATCTGCGTGACGCCGTCGTAGTAGCGCTGAATCCGCCGCACGCCGCCGTCGCCGTCGAACTGCACGTACTCGCGCGTCCCGTCCCAGGCCTGATCCAGCGGAACGAGGTGCTTGACCAGCCGGCAATTCGTCGTGTCCGCCAGCAGCCCTTCCAGGTCGAGCCCGCCCGCGGGGAAGAACCGCGGATCGAGCACCAACAGCCAGTCGGAAGGCTCGTGACGCTCCAGCAATTCGGCCAGTCGCGCCAGCGGAACAACCGCCTGAATCGGCACGCCGATCGCCCGCAGCGCGGCTTCATACTCCGGCGTCGGAGCAAAGAGGGTAATGACGGTCGTCGGCTGACCGGTGGTCACCGCGACGCAGTCGTGCAGATACTCGAGCAGCGTCTCGCGCCCCGCCGGAAGCTGGAGCAGCGACAACGCACGGGACGCGCCCGCGAGATAGGCCGGCCGCGAATCCAGAATCAGCGGAAACATCCCCACCGCGTGCGCCCCCGAGCCCGTTCCCTCACCCCACGCGCCGTCCTTACCGCGACGGCCCCGCCGCAGCGCCCGCGCTAGGCGCTGGACCCCGCAGCCACGTGCACGTCCAGCGTCTTCGCGTCCCCTCCCAGGTACCCATAGCCGCCGTAGCTGTAGCGATACCCGCTCGGGCCGGCGCTGCCGATGAACACCGTCCCGATCAGCCGTCCGCCGGCCACTTCGATCGCGCTCACGGTCGCATACACGTCGGCGCGGCGGCAATGCCCTTCGCGCACCACGAGGATCGTCCCATCGACCTGCCGCGCGATGATGCGCGTGTCGGCCACGGGCATGACCGGCGGCGTGTCGACCAGGATCACGTCAAACTGCTCGCGCCAACGCTCCAGCCCGCTGCGAAACACGCCGTTCGCCAGCATCTCGGTATCAACTCCGACGTTCTCGTTCGGCGGCGCCGCCGGCAGCACGCTCAGATTGGGCAGCACGTCGCGCACGATCGTCTCCCGGTCGTCGCGCTTCTCGCGGAGCGCGCCGAGCAACCCCGGCTCCCCCACGATGCCCAGCCGCTGAGCCACACTCGGGCGGCGCAGGTCGGCGTCGACCAGCAGCACGTGCTTGCCGCACTTGGCCAGGCTGCGCGCCAGCATGATCGCGACCGTCGTCTTGCCCGCCTTGGGCCCCGCGCTGGTCACACAGAACACGCCGCTGCCGTTGCGCTCCATGATCCGCAGCAGCGCGGTCCGAACCATGCGGATGGACTCGACGCGGAGCGGATCGTCCTGGATGACGTTGAGCTTGGCGCGCCCCGCCAGCGGCACCTCGCCGAGCAGCGGTGCGTTGGAGACCGTGCGGAAATCGTCGATCAGCAGCACCGACGGGCTCAGCGTCGAGCGGACGTACGCCAGCCCCACGCCCAGCGCCAGCCCCAGGAATCCGCTCAGTGCCGCGAACAGCATTCGCCGATCCGCATAGGGCGCCGTCGGCGTCGTCGCATAGGCGAGGATGCGGATGGACCCCGGCACCTGGCGCTCCATCTCCTTTTGCTCTTTTCGCTCGCGCACTGCCTGGTAGAGTTCGCGCTTGTACTGGAGGTCGTTGTTCTTGCTGGTCAGCATTTCCGCGAAGCCAAAGTCCTTCTGAAACGTCTCCGTCTCGCGGTGCAGGTCGTCCTCCAGAATCCGCGACTCCGCCTGCAACATCTCGACCCGGCGCTTCAGCGCCGCCGGCGAGAGCTCGGCGGCCGCGACGGTCGGCGCAGGCTCCGCGCCCGCCGTCGGGGCGGCGTCGAGCTGCGCCTCGCGCGTTCGCAGCAGTTGCGTCGCCAGGTCGACTTCCATCTGAAGCTGCTTCAGCCGCGGATGATCGCCGCCCAGGTGCTGCCCCTCGACCGCCACGCGGTGTCGAGCCGTCTGAACCGCGGCGTCACGCTGCCGCCATTCGGGATCGTGGGCGTACGGGTTGAGATCGACGGGCAGGGATTCCTGCGTCGTCGCGGATGGCCCCTGCGTCTGCCACGACGTCACCAGCTCGAGCCGGCGCTTCGTCATCTCGATCTCGCGCTGCAACGAACGGTAACGGTCCTCCATGCCGTACAGCGACTGGATTCGCGCCGTCATCAACTGCTCCGGCGAACCCGTCCGCAGGTTCTGGCGCAGCGTCGAGGTCGTCGCCTCCAGCGCGCGGATCTCCTCGGCCAGGCTTTCGTACTGCTCGTTCAGCGTCTTGGCCAGCTTCTGCTCGTCGTCGTGGGCGGCGTTCTGCACGTAATAGAGGTATTCGTTCACGATCGCGTCCGCGATCACCTTCGCATCCTTCGCGCGGCGCGTCGTCGCGCTGACGTCGATCAGCTCGCTCCGCCGCCGCTGCCCGATCGCCAGGATCGCCTCGAGCTGCTCGATGTTCGGAATCCCAATCCCGCGGTACCACGCCGTCTTCTGCACCTCCGGGTTCCGCAGCGCACGCTCCAGAACCGCCGGACTCGCCATGATCGATACCTGCGTGTTCACGTACGACGCGTAGAGCGGGATCATCCCGTTCTCTTCCGTCTCGAACACCAGCCGCGGAATCACCGGCGACACACGGATCGTCGCGGTCGCGCGATACCCCGGCGTCATCTGCGTCCACACATACGCGTTCGCCGCCCCCGCCACCACCAGCACCACCAGCAGCACCGTCCACTTGCACCGCCACAGCAGCGCGAACGCCACCCCGCGCGTATGTGGCGTGCGCCGCCCACCCGCCGCCGGCAGGTCGGCGTCGGTCATCAGGTCGGCCAGCGGAAACTCCGCCGCCCCCGGCTCGTCCGGGTTGACCGCGCGCCCTCTGTTTTTCGAATCCGCCATGCGTGGTCCCCCCGGACTAGCGGCGTTCGCGACTCACGCGCCCGCCGGCATGCGCCAGCGACCGCACGCCGCCCGAACCCGCAACCCGCGCGTGCGCCTCGGCCGCCTCTCGCGGTCGAAGGTGTCGGCGCCCGCGACCGCGCGCCGCGGCGCGCTGACGCTCGCGCCGATTGTCAAACAGCCGTCCATAAACCCGCGCGTCTTCCGGCACGATCGCCGACCGCGCCAGCACGCTGCGATCGACGCACGCCCGCGCGCCGACCTCCGCGTCCTCCCACGTCACCGTCCGCGACACGACCGCGTCCGGACCGAGCACGCAACCCGCGCCGATCACCGTCGGACCGAGAACCGTGCACGACCCCGCAATCCGGGCGTGCGGACCGATCAGCACCGGCCCCACGAGCCGCGCATCCGGACCGACCGTCGCCGACGGATGGACCCAAGCGTCTCCGTGCCTCGTACAATCGCCGAGCGCCTCCGGTTCGCGCCCGCACTCTTCCAGCACCCAGCGGTTCAACGCCAGGTAAGAGGCCACATCGGTCACGCGTGGCGAAACCTGCGGCGCGAAGTATGCCGCGACCGGCTCGCCGCCGCGATGCAGGCTGGGGATCAGCACTTCCTTGATGTCCTGATATCCCGCGGTCGAGATTCGCTCGAGCACGCGCCGCGCAAGGACGTACACGCCGGCGGGGTTTAGTCGCCCGCGCTCGACCGGGCTATCGGGCCCGTCGGCCTGCACGACGACGGTCAGGGCCGCGTCGCTGCGCTCGTGCGCCGTCAACAGATCGGCCAGATCGACCTGCGGAATGATGGTCGCGTCGCTGACGACGAAGTGGGCCGCGTCCGTCGCGGCGGCGGCGTCGCGAATGCAGCCGGCGGGCCCGCGCGGCGTCCAGTCTTCGAAGTAGTGGATTTCGACGCCGAGATGGCGTCCGTCCCATAACGCGCTGCGGATCGGGCGCGACGCGCTGCTCGGACAAATCGTCGCGCAACCGACGCCACCGTCACGAAGCCAGCGCAGCACATGCTCGATCAACGGTGTTTGCGCCACCGGCAACAACGGTCGCGGCAGCGCGCGGTCGATCGCCGACTCGTCCCAGCGATTCACGCCCGCCAGCACGATTCCCCACACTCCCGGTCGCGCGGTTGACATCTCGCTCTCCCCCGTATCACGCCTCCGACCGCACCGCGCCGCAACTACCGTCCGCTCAGCGCGACAGGCGCGCCGGCCGCATCCGCCGCCGGCTCTCGTGACCGCGTGGAATCGCGCTCATCGCCGGACTGAATCGCAATGCGGGTCTCGAACGCCGACGCGCAGTGGATCGTCGTCCGCGCGCGGATGCACACTGCCGGGGTCTTGCGGTGATAGCCGCGGCTCACCCAGCCGGGTCCGGGCTCGTCGCCGCCGCGAAGCAGCTCGCACTGCCACTCCGGCGCGAGCTCGAGCACGAGCCGCCCCGGTCCCGCGTCAACCTCGTAGCGATTGCCGTCCAGCTCACGCACCACGCATTGCTCGGCAAAGTGCAGGTGCAGCGCGAGCGCGTGGGCGCCCTTGGCGACCAGTTCGTCACGCATCACCACGCGGCCCGCGCCGCCGTCGAGCCGCACCTCGCGCCGGTGAAGCACCGGGTCGCTGAGGCGCGTGTACCCATCGTGCTCGCACACCACGCGCCCGCCGACCGTGCTCGGCTCCCATCGCAGGCACTGCGCCGCTGCCCGGGAACCCCACAGGAACGCGCCGAGCATCTCCGACTGGTCGCGCCCGTCGATTTCGATCGTGTTGTGCGCCGCGGTGCTGCGAAAGTAGTTGCGCCACGCCGGCGTGCTGAAGTAGTCGTACGTCCCGGGATCGACCAGCACGTCTACGCCGAACGCGCGCAGCGTGATCGCCAGCGCGTCCGCGTGGGCGTGGGCGGCGATCGACCCCCAACCGTGCGGGCCGCAGTCGATCGTGACGCTGACGCGATCGGCGGCGTCGCGCGTGCCGTGCTGGAGCAGGTAGATGCCCGCGTTCTTGAAGCCGCGCGAGCGGAGGCGCGCATCGGCGGGTTTGGGCAAGCGCTCCCAAGCGCTCCGCGCGCCGGACCCAAGCAGCCAACACGCCGACTCGCTGAACTCCCGGCCGCTCCAGGCCTTCAGATCCGCGCGCCGAAACAGCGCCGCCGCGGCGCACAGCCAGCCGCGCGCGTCCGCCCCGCCGGCGGCGAGATCCAGCACGTATCCGTCGTCTGCATCACCGAACATGGGTGCGTCAGCGCCGCCCTCAAGCAACGTGCCGAGATACTCCGCCTGCGCCGCGAGGCGCGACCAGTACGCGTCGGGCAGCGCGTCGTTCACGCGCCGCGCGACCAGCCCCGCGACGAGGAAGAACTGCATCGCAAAGAGGTGATAGCCGGTCGCCAGCTCGACATTCGCACCATCGGCGAGCGTCTGCGCCTCGATCTGCTCCACCAGCAGCCCGCGCGCTTCTTCGCGCCACTGCGAAGCGTCGCGCAGCTCGTGAAAGTAGCAGCTCGCGACGTACGCCCCCGCCGCCTCGCCGACCAGGTGGTTGTTCGCCGACGACCCGCGCGAGTACTTCCGGGTGATCTCGCGCAAGTGCAGATGCGCCGCGTGCAGTACGCGCCGCCGCAGCCGCGCGTCGAACGCCGCGCTCGATCCCGCGAGATCGAGCGTCCAGACCCAGTTGATCAGCCGGATGCCCAGCTCCAGCGGGCTGCGCCAGTTCATGCCGCGTCCGTAGGGACACGCATCCAGCCAGCTCGCCAGTTGCTTCGCCGCGCCCGCGGCGAAGCGCTCCTCGCCGCTCGCGCGAAACGCCCGCGCGAGGACGACCAACTGGTGATGTCGATTAGGCTCCCACACGAACTTGCAGTCGCCGACGACGCGAAAGTCGCGGTAGTCGATTTTCGGCGCGAACGCGAGCGGCGCGCGGCGTCGGGCTTTCGCGTCGCGGTTCCAGTCGACCCGGTCGCCGAACTCGCACGGGTCGAGATCGAACAGCCGCCACCGTCCGGCGAGAATCTCCTCCGCCCGCGCGACCAGCCGGTCGCGCCAGCATGCTTCCGCGGTGTCGGGCGCCGCGTCGCGCCAGGCGCCGGTCGGCATGTCGCTCAGCGCGATGCGGGTCTCGTTGGTGTGGACACGGCGCAGCAGAGCGGGCAGCCGGCGCGCACTCCCGTGGTAGCCAATCAGCCAGCGGTCGCGCCAGTCCCGCGCGCGGCCGCAGACCCGCCACCAGATCTCGCGCGCGGTCATGGCGCGAAGCCGATGGGCATACCAACGGAGCGATTGCACGCTGACTCCCCCCTTCCGCGAACGTGCGCCGGCGTTGCGCCGCGCGTCGCCGCCCACCCATCCCGCCGCAACGACGCCGCATCGGCGCCGTCGCAGCGCACGGCGAGGGAACCATACAAGTCGCGAGAAGTGAAAGTCAATTGAGCGCGGGAGTGCGCCGATAAAGCCGCCGCGCCTGGAGCACAACCGCGACGGCCGACAGAATTACCGCGACAACGACGCCCAGCTCCTGTTTCCAGCCGAAGCCCGCGCCGCCGCGCAGTCCCAGCGCGTCGCCGAGCAGCGCCGCGCAAAACACGACCGTGCCCGCGACGACGACGAGCTCGACGCGCGCCAGCGCGCCCAGCGCCATGCACAACGCGCCGAGCACGACCCCGATCTGCTGATAATGCCCGAAACCGGATTGACCGGTGATTCCCAGGTGGTCGCCGGCGAGACTCAGGAAGCCCACCAACAGCCCGAAATACGACGCGAGCAGCGCGGCGCTCCGCCCGCGCGCCGTCCGGCGTCCGTGCGCCGCGTCCGCGGCTTGGCGCGCCGCGGTGTCGCTGCACGCGAGGCACCAGTGGCGCACGACCGGCGATCCGCCGCGATAGCCGAGCAGGGCCGCGACCCGCGCGTCCTGCCGGCAGATCTCGCATGCGCCGCCGCGCGCGCGAGGCTCGACGCGCGGAGCGGCGTCCGCTCCGCGACCGCAGGCGGCACTCCGCGCGGGCGCGACGGGCACGCTGTCTGCGGCGCTTTCGACGACGGGGCCGGGCGCGCCCGTCGCATGAATCGCGCCACGTGTGTGCGACGCTCCCAGCTTCGTCGTCATGGTTCGGCGCAAACCTTCGCTCCTCGGCGGCGTGTTCATATCGGAATCCCCCGCGCGCCCCGCGCCGCAGACTGTGCATCGCGGCGCTCGCGCTCCACCGACACTAGGCCGCGCCGTCCGCGCGGATCAAGCGGCCGCCGCCGGCCCGTCGGATGTTGCGCGACCGACTCGCTACTCATGCCGAAGAGCGGTCGATCTATCGGAACCCCCGGCGGCGAGCGGCTGGCCCGGCGCGGGCAGCCTCCTCATGGGCCCAGTCCCGTGCCTGGCGTACGAGGTTCTGACCGGCCGAGCCGGCGGCGGGCCCCGACGGCGCGCGGTAAGGGTCCGCACCGCGCGTCACCGCGCGTCGTTCTCCGCCAGGTCGCGCACATGCCGCAGCACGGTCCGGTGAATCTCGTGGATCACGGCGTCGCTCCACAGCCGCCAATACGCCTGCGGCCACATGCGGTTGTCGTACCAGGTCGTGCCCTCCAGCCGCGTGCCGCCGTCCGGCAGCGCGATGAGTCGAAACTGTCCGCGGCGCGAGTTCAGGAAGCCATGCAGGTGCGGCGGGTGCACGTCGTAGGGCGAGAGTTCGGTCATGGGCGCCGGCGAGCTGGTGACTGCGAAGCGCAACAGGCGGGGCTCGTCCCACACCTCGATCGGTTCGACGAACGGACCGGTGGTGAATTCGCAGTAGCGAACCGCGCCGACGCCGCAGCCGTCGATGCGGGCGCAGCGCGGCGCGGCGACGCCGGCGCGGAAGAGCCAGTGGGTCGCGGGCGGGAGCGCGGGGAAGTCGACCACGCGCCGCCAGACCACGTCGGGCGGAGCGGCGATGCCAACGGCGGTCACGACGCGATGGAGCGGCGGCTGAAGTGCAAGCTGCTTCTCCGCGACGAGCGCCGCGAACGGCGCGAGGAGAATCGCCGGCAAGATGACGGGGAAGCCGCGAGGGCCGGGCCGCGGCGCGCCGCCGGGTTGGAAGTAATACGCGAAGACCGCACCGATCAGCGCGAGCGGCGCTGTGATCGGCGCGGCCATGATGAGACAGATCGCGCCCTCGATTCCGAACCCGAGCAGCACAGCGAAGACGATACCCTGCGCCATCAACGACGCCGTCATGCAGCGCTGAATGGGCTGCTTCACGCGCAGTCCGCACAACCACGCGCTGAGCGCACCGGCCGCGATGGGCGTCACGACAAATGCTGCAATGCCGTACAGCTCGAACAGCTGCGCGGCGGCGAGCGTTCCGAGAGTCGCGAGCCCGGCCCCGCTGAAAGCGCCGACCCACCAATCCGTCCGCGAGCGGGGGTCTTTTGCCGCGGCGCGCGTGTAGCGCGTCACGATCGCCGCATGCGGCGAGCCCAAATCGGACGCGCGCACCTCGTCGTCGAGGCGGCGCGCGATCGGCTCGCGGAGCGGACCGAGTACGCAGCGGTCGCGGTCCGCAGGCGGCATCGGCGCACCGCGGAGCGTGTGGTCTTGGTGTTCTGTATTTTCTGTTGACACAGAAATTTCTCCGCGTGTCGATGGCTGCCCGAATCCTGCGGTGTGCCTAGGCGCTTAATCCCAGGAGCTTCGGCAGTTTCGACCCCAGCTTGGCGATGCGGATCACCGCGCCCGCGGGCAGCGCTCGAATCTGCGCATACCCATTCGACATGACCGTGAAGAAATCGAGCAGCTCGCCCAGCCGCCTGCCCGCGTATTCCTCGCGCTTTCCCGCAGCTTTCGCGGCCGCGGCGCATTCGCGCAGAATCGCGATCGTCGGGTCGATCTCGCGCCGCTTGCGCTCGTCGAGGATCGTCTGGAACATCTCCCACACGTCCTTGGTGCACTCGAAGTACTCGCGCCGGTCGCGCGGCTTGTGCACCACGCGCACCAGCCCCCAGCCTTGCAGCTCCTTGAGGCTCGTGCTGACGTTCGAGCGCGCGATCTGGAGGCTCGTCGTGAGCTCGTCGGCGTTGAGCGGCTCCGACGAGATGTAGAGCAGCGCGTGGATCTGCGCGACGGAGCGGTTGATCCCCCAGCGCGTACCCATCTCGCCCCAGTGACGGACGAACCGCTCGGCGACGGGCGACAGCACAGCCGACATGGGTTTCTCCATTTTCTGTCTATACAGAATATACCGTATGTTCTGCCGTGCGTCAAGTCACGCCCAGACCGGGGCAGTGGGGCCGTTTCGTGAAAGAATGAATTCGAAAGAGTGGTACGGGCGTCTCGCCCGTGTCTTCCGCATGAAGGGGCGAGACGCCCGTGCGACCCGCACCAAACGAACCCACGACCCCGACGGGCACGCCGCCCCCCGCGCGGCCGGCCCGGCCCACGCCGCTCAACGCGCGTTCATCGCCGCAAGTCCGAGAAACACCAGATACGACGCCAGCAGCACCGCCCCTTCCACCCGCGCGATCGTACGCCCGAACGTCCGCGTGAGCGGAACCAGCACCAGCGCGAGCAGCCCCATGTACGCGAGCGGCAGCGCGAACAGCCCGTCCGCGACCGGCGGCGCGAGCAGCGCGGTCAACCCGAAGATCGCCCCCGCGTTGAACAGGCATGACCCCAGCGCATTGCCGAGCGCCAGATCCGTCTGCCCCTTCAGCACCGCAAGCGTGCCGGTGATCATTTCGGGCAGCGTCGTGCCGATCGAAACCACCGTGACGCCCACGATGGCCGTCGGTACGCCAAGTGTGATCGCCAGGCCGACCGCCCCGTCGCTCGCCAGCGAGCCCCCGCCGGAGAGCAGCGCAAGTCCGCCGACGAAGCACGCGCTGATCATGATCCAGCTCATCGGCGGCTCGGGCAGAGCGGGATCGGGTCCGAGCACGGCCGCCTGCTGACTGCGGGACAGGTCGCGCGACTCGCGCAGCGCCGCGATGATCGTCCATGCGCTGTACGCGGCGAAGACGCCCAGCATCAGTACCGCTTCCCACGCGGCAAAGCCGGCCGAGAGCCCGAGCGCCGCCATGAACACCAGGATCGCCGCGTTCAGCCACACCTCGATGCGGATGAGCCGCTCGCTCACCTGCAACGGTCGAATCAACGCGCAAACTCCGAGCACCAGCCCCATGTTGCAGATGTTGGCGCCCACGACGTTGCCCAGCGCCAGGTTGCCGCGCCCTTTGAACGCGGAGATCAGGTTCAACGCCAGCTCCGGCGCCGACGTGCCCCACGCCACCAGCGTCAACCCCACCACCAGCGGCGAGACGGACAACCGCCGGGCCGTGTCCACCGACGCCGACACGAGCAACCGGCCGCCGACGAGCAACAACACCAGCCCGCCGAGAAATTCGAGCGAACGGACCATGCGGCGTGGTATACCGGCGGCGCATCCCGTGTTCAACGACGCGGCGCGCCGCGCGTCACTTCCCGCTCGATCCGCCACGCGCGCGCCCGCGGCCGTTCCGCGGACGCACGCCGTAGCGCGTACCCTCCGCGGTGACGCGCTCCGCGGACGGGGCGCCGATGTGTGCCGCGGCGCCGGGCGCCTTCGCGTCGGCGGCGAGCTGCTGGTGATACTCGCGGATTTCGTGGACGGCGCGCTGCGGATCTTCCGTGACCGTGAACAAATCGAGGTCCTGCGCGCCGATCGCCGCGTAGCGCTCCAGCATGGTGCGGCGCATCCAGTCGACGAGCGGCGACCAGAAGTCGGTGCCGATGAGCACGACTTTCATCGGGGGGCTTTTGCCGGTCTGGAGGAGCACGAGCGATTCGAAGAACTCGTCCATCGTGCCGAACCCGCCGGGAAAGCACACGAACGCGAACGCATACTTCACGAACATCACTTTACGCACGAAGAAATAGTGAAAGTCGAGCTTGATGTTCTGATACGCGTTCGGCTCCTGCTCCTGCGGCAGCGCGATGTTGAGGCCGACGCTCTTTCCGCCGGCGTCGGCGGCGCCCTTGTTGGCGGCCTCCATGATGCCGGGGCCGCCGCCGGTGATCACGCCGAACCCGGCCCGCGCGAGCCGCTCGGCGAGATCGACCGCGAGTCGGTAGTAGTGGTCGCCGGGCGCGGTTCGCGCAGACCCGAACACCGACACCGCCGGGCCGACCTGGGCCATGATCTCGAAACCCTCGACGAACTCCGCCATGATGCGGAAAATTCGCCAGGTCTCCTCGGCCGCGGTCACAGCGGTAAACTCGGAAGGCTGCATGACGCACCCCGCACACGATCCCGACCCGCACGCGGACCCGCGCCCGCCACGCGCGATCGTCGCGCTGGTGTCGGACCTCGTCTTCGGCTCAAAACTCACCGCGACGGCGGCGCACCTGCAACTGCCGATCACGGTCGCGCGTTCGGTGGCCGCGCTTCGCGCCGTGCTGCCCGATGCGACCGCCGTGCTGCTCGATGCGAATCACCCCGAGATCGACGCGCCCGCGCTGGTGCGCGAGTTGAAAACGGGGCACACCGCGGCGCCGGTGATCGTGTTTCTCTCGCACGTTCAGGTCGAGCTCGCCGCCGCGCTCCGCGCCGCGGGCGCGGACGAGGTGCTGGCGCGCTCGAAGTTCACGCGCGACCTGCCGGCGATCCTGCGACTGCACTCGCCGCCGCGCGGCAAAACGAGTGCAGAGTGATGCATGCAGAATGCGAACCGGAGGCTGCCGACCAGTGGTTACACTTCGTCATTCTGCGCTCTGCGTCCGGTTCGTCAGCGTTCCGCGAACACCTTCTGCGCGGCGGTCACGCCGGCGCCGAGCGTGAAGCTGTGGCCGAGCTTGTGCAACACCTGTTCGATCGCGCCGATGACGCCGATCGAGTCGATCGCGTCGATGAAGCCCATGTGCGAGATGCGGACGATCTTGCCTTCCAGGTGGTCCTGCCCACCCGCCAGATGCACGCCGAAGCGCTCGCGAAGCTGCTTGCGCAGGTCTTTCTCCACGACGCCCGGCGGGACGACGAGCGCGCTGACGGAATCAGCGGGACGCTTTGAGAAGACGGGCATCTTGATTGCCTCGGCGGCGGCGCGCGTCGCGGCCGCCATCGCGCCGACGCGCTTCCAGACGTTCTCGACGCCCTCCGCCAGCAGCATGTCCAGCGTGATCTTCAACCCGCGGACCATCAGGTGTGCCGGCGTATAAGGCGTGTCGGACTGCTTGGCGCTCTTGCGCGCCTTGTTGTAGTTCAGGTAGAAGCCGTGCTGCTTCGAATTGCTCTCGATCGTCTGCCACGCGCGGGCGCTCACCGACGCGAAGCCCAGCCCAGGAGGCAGCATGAGCGCCTTCTGCGAGCCGGTCACCACCACGTCGACGCCCCATTCGTCGGGCTTCAACGGCAGCGCCGCCGCCGACGTGATGCAGTCCGCCAGGAGCAGCTTTCCGGCCTTGTTCGTGATCTTCCCGATCGCCTCGAGGTCGCAGACCGTCGCGGTCGACGTCTCGCTGTGCACGCAGATGACGCTGGTGATGTCCTTGTCCTTCGCCAGCGTGTCGGCGACGAACTGCGGATCGACCGCGCTGCCCCACTCGACCTTGTGGCGGATGCAGGGGATGCCGAACTGCTCGCACATCAGCCCCCAGCGCTCGCCGAACTTGCCGCCTTCGATCACCAGCGCCTTCGAACCCGGCGGGTGGCAACCGACGATCGCACCCTCCATGGCGGCGGTGCCGGAGCCGGTCAGGATCAGCACCTCGTTCTGCGTGCAGAACACCTGCTGGAGCTTGGTGGTGCACTCCTTGAGCAGGTCTTTGAACCACTGCGTGCGGTGATGCTCGAACGGCCGGGCCATCTCGAGCAGCGCTTCCTCCGGCACGGTGCACGGGCCGGGCGTGTAAAGCCGAATCTTCTTCATGGGCGGTCCTCTCACAAAGGCCGAAACGGGCGCAGCCGCCCGTGGTTTTCCCCGCCGCAAATGATACCGCCGGCCGATGAAGCCGGGGGAGGCCGGCGGGCTGACGACACGGCGGGGAGAGGAGAAGCGCGCGGCGGCACTCCGGGACGCGGCTCACGCGCGCGCGCCGGAGCGCCGCAGACCAGGTGCGTGAAATCGTCGACGTGCTCCGCGACGCGGCACACGCGCGCGCGCCGGAGCGCCGGCTCCGAGCCCGTTCATCTCGCCGAGCTCGCGGGGTGCGGGCTCGATCCATTTT
>JBFXAM010000025.1:0-48024 GCA_050184295.1 Phycisphaerae bacterium
TGCCAGGCAGCGCTCGACGGCGGCGACCAGCTCGGGGTTGGAGAAGAAGCTCTCGTCGCGAATGGCCTTTGAAATCCGCACGAGCTCCTGATCGACGATCCGCCCTGCGCCGAGGTTCTGGTGCCCGACCTCGCTGTTGCCCATCGTCCCTTCGGGCAGCCCGACGTCCAGCCCGCTCGTGTGAATCAGCGTCCAGGGCCAGGTCGCGCGCAACTCCGCGTCCACCGGCGGCGCGGCCACCTTCACCGCATTGGCGTGATCCCACTCGGCGTGCGGATTCTCTCCCCACCCGTCGCGGATAATCACCACGCACGGGCGATTGCGAACCTGCGGCATGACGATCCTCCGACGCCTCGCAGCCTACCCTGCGACGGCGTGAAATTCCAATCGACGCCCGGCAGACAGAGCGCCGCGGACATTGCATAATACGCCCCGCGCGCGAGCGCACTCCCGCGGGGCCGCCGCCTCGGGGCGATTTCGCTGAGGCGGCGACGAACAGGCGGCACCGGGCGCGGGGCGAGCCGCCCGGCGGTGCGGCGCAAGGGGCGCAGCCATGAGACTCGAAAGCGGGCCGGCCAAGGGCGATCGGTACTACTGGGGGTTCGTCACGCTCTTGTGCGTCGGACTCACGGCGTGGTTCGGCTACGACGGCGCGGTCGGCTGGCCCCAGAAGAACCTGAAGGAGGCCCGGCGCCAGATCCCCACCAAGCTCGGCCGGTCCGTCGAGGGCCTCACGTTCGGCGAACGCCCCACGCAGGAGGACTTCAAGAAGCTCGCGGCCGCCAGGCCCACGACCCTCGCCGAGGTCGAAGCCGCGCTCGGCAGCGCGCCGCAGCACCACAAGTCCGAAGGCGACGTGACCACGACGTACTTCGTCAGCCAGTACGGCCTCGCGGTCGTGCCGCACCGCGCTGGACGCGTGCAGGCGGGCGAACTCAGTTGGCTCAAGTGGTATAAGAACCAGGATGAGATTCAGTCGCAGTTCTACTGGATGCTGGTTCCGGCGGCCTTCGGCGTTTACGCGCTGCTGCGCTTCCTGAAGGCCCAGACGCTGCGCGTCGCGATGGACGACGAGGCGCTCACCTACGCCGGCCAGCGCATCCCTTATGCGCAGATGACCGGCTTCGACAATCACAGCCCCAAGGGCTGGGTCGATCTCGTTTATCGCGAGAACACTACCGAGCGCCGCCTCCGGCTCGACAACCAGCGCATCGCCAAGTACGACGAGGTGGTCGAGCTCATCAGCCAGACGCGCGGTTTCGAAAACCCGCTGCGCGCTCCGGTCGCCGCCGAAGCGGGCGACGACAACGAGGACGAATCCCGCACGTGAGCCCAGCCCCGCCACCCGCGCCGAGCACGCATTCCGCCGTGATCCAGCCACGGCAATGGTCGTCGCTCCGCGTCTGCATCACCGGCGGCGCCGGTTTTCTCGGCTCGTTCGTCGTCGAACGCCTGCGCGCCCGCGGCGTCCCCGCCGAGCGCATCGTCGTCCCCCGCCGCGCCGGATACGACCTGACGCGCGAAGCCGACGTGGCGCGCCTCTATGATGACGCGCGGCCCGACGTGGTCATCCACCTTGCCGCCGAGGTGGGCGGCATCGGCGCCAACCGCGACAACCCCGGCCGATTCTTCTTCGCCAACGCCGCCATGGGAATCCACCTGATCGAAGCCGCCCGGCAACGCGGCGTGCGGAAGTTCGTCCAGGCCGGCACCATCTGCGCCTACCCCAAGTTCTGCCCCGTCCCATTCCGCGAGGCGGACCTCTGGAACGGATATCCGGAGGAGACGAACGCACCCTACGGCGTCGCGAAGAAGGCGCTCCTGGTGATGTGCCAGGCATATCGCGAGCAGTACGGGCTCAGCGCGATCTACCTGCTGCCGGTGAATCTTTACGGCCCGCGCGACAACTTCGATCTGCACAGCTCGCACGTCATTCCCGCGATGATCCGCAAGTTCTGGGAAGCGCGCGAACGCAACGACGCCGCCGTCGAGCTCTGGGGCGACGGCTCGCCCACGCGCGAATTCCTCTACGTCGAAGACGCCGCGGAGGGCATTCTGCTCGCAACCGAGCGCTACGACGCCGCCGACCCGGTGAATCTCGGCAGCGGCGCCGAAATCCGCATCCGCGCGCTGGCGGAGAAGATCGCGGAGACGGTCGGCTATCGCGGCGAGATACGCTGGGACACGACCAAGCCCAACGGCCAGCCGCGACGCTGCCTTGACGTGAGCGCCGCGCGCGAGCGCTTCGGTTTCAGCGCGCAAACCTCGTTTGACGAGGGCCTCCGCCGCACGATCGCGTGGTACGCCGAGCACCGCGCCGAAATCGCGGCGGGACGGCGCAGCGGAGCCTAGCGAACCCAGGCCCCCCGTCGCGACATCGCCGATCGGGCGCGCATCGGCGTTCGCGCCGGTGCGACCGAGGCGTCCGGTTGGTGCATCATCCGCATCCCGCCGATGCGGACGCCCGAATCGTCCGCAGCACCCGCCGATACACCATCAGCGTCGCCGATACGACCGCCTCATCCGAACCCTTCTCCCACACCGACGCGGCCGCTCGCGCCCCCAGCTCCCGCCGCGCCGCGGGGTTCGCCCGCAAAAACTCAAGCGCGTCGGCAAACGACTTTGCGTCGCCGGAAGTCGCCAGCAGCAGCCGCGGCGGATCACCCTGCAATTCGCGGATGGATGGGATATCGCTTGCGACCGCAGGCACGGCCGCGGCCATCGCCTCCAGCAGCGCGTTGGGCATGCCCTCGGTCCGCGACGGTAGCACAAACGCGTCCGCCGCCGCCCAGACGTCCGCCAGATCGTCGTGCCAGCCCGCGAGTGTGACGCGCCCCTTCGCGCTGCTCAGGCTCAGCAAGCGCTCGATCGCCGCGCGCTCGGGTCCGTCGCCGACAAGCACGATGCGCGTTGGGGCGGTGTTCATGATCTCCGCGACGCGCACCAGCAGGTCCACGCGCTTCACCGGATCGAGCCGCCCGACCCAGAAAACCGCGAATTCGTGCTCCGTGATCCCGAACCGGCGTCGCGCCGCATCGCGATCCGGCCGATCCATCTCCGTGGGCGCGCCGCACGACTCGCGGTCGCGAACGACCGCCGGGCTGTGCAAGCCGTCCGTCGCTCCCCGCACCGACGCCGGCACGACGTACACGCGATTGCGCGGCCGATGAAACACCCGCACCGCGTGTTCCGCGAGCGTCCGGCTGTTGACGACGTGCCCCCGATCGAGACGCGCCGTGGCACGCTCGATCCAGGCGTGCCAGCGGCGCTCGACCTCGATGGTCGCGGTCGACGTGAGCACGGGGACGCCCGCGAGCGCCCCCACGAGCCGCGCCGCGACGTTCGCGTGCGTCAACGTCGCGTGTATCAGCGCCGGGCGAACGCAGCGAACGATGTCCATCAACAGCCTGACCGCCCGCCAGTCGCGCGCCCCACGCGCGCGACAGGCAAACGTGCGAACGCCGTGCCGCTCCAGCATCGCGCTCACCGGTCCCGGCGACGCCAGGCACCCGACGACCACGTCCACGCTGCGCCGCCGCAACCCGATCCCCAGGCGCGCCAGCCGCAACGGAGTCCCGCCGAATTCCAGGTCGGTGACCAGCAGCATGACGCGCATGGCGGCGTACTGTAGTGGGTACGGCTGAGGTTTGGGCGCCCCCCCGGCCGCGCGACTCCGATCAGAACCCGCCGCGCCGAGCGGCGGGCGTGCCGCGGCGTAACCGTCAGTCCTGGCGACCCTTCGCTCGGTGCGCGGAACGCCGATTTGGAATGACGTGTGGGAAGCAGCGCGCGGGTTGCCGGTTCGCGGGTTCGGCCGGTTCGGACGATTGTTGACCTTGGGCACGGATTTTGGCTACGATGCGCGATCGGTGAGGGGAAAGTGGAATCCGCTGCGGTTGCTAGCCGGCATTTCCGCGCCCATGGTGGGCAGCTGCACCGCTTCGGTTCGGCGGCGGCTGTCGCTTCATAAGTCGCGCTCTGTTAGCGACTTATCTGTTCATCGTAGGCCGAGGCCGGTGCCGCACGCGTTCGTTCGGGAGGAGAGGAAGCCATGCGTTCATTCGTCCCACCGCGCCGCTTGGGCCGCGCGCTGTTCGCCGCTGCCGCAGCCACCGGTGCGCCCGCAATCGCTGGGTCTCCGTACATCAACGCCCGCGTGCTCGCACTCCAGGGCGCCGCGCCCCCGGGTGCGGGCGGCCTCCCGGTGCAGTCGCTGAATGCGCCGTTCACCAGCGGCGACGGCACGGTTGGGTTCACCGGTCTGCTCGACGCCGGCGCCGGGGGACTGGTCGGGTTCGTGTACTACGACGACCAGATTGTCTGGCGAAACACCGACGCTGCCGGTCTCACGCTCACAACCGCCGAGCCCACCATGGGTGTCGGCGACGCTGACCGTTGGATCTACAGCCCGCTGATCAATGGAAACGACGCGGTCTGGACGCACGCGGGCGAACTCGCCCGTCGCACCAACCCGGCGCCCGGACTGCCGGGCTTGTTTCTCACGTTCAACAGCCGCCCCACGATGCTGCCAGACGGGCGCGTCTATTGGGTCGCGGGAACCGCCGACACGCCCAGCGCGTCCGCAACCGGTCGCGTGCTCTATCGCTGCGACGATGTGAGCAACCCCGCGTCCAGCGTCCCGATTCTGAAGACCGGCGACACGATCGACGGGCGCATGCTGAACGCCACCGGCGTCGGCTTCACCTACGCCTTTTCCGACAACGGACTGCATAACATCCATCGTCTCGCCTTCGAGACCGGCTCGATCTTCGACGACGACTTCGTGTACGTCGACGGCGGCATGGTCGCGCGCGAGAGCGGCCCGACCGGCGCCGCGCCCGGCGAGACCTACCAGTTCTTCGACTCGCTCAGCATCAACAACAGCGGCAGCTACGCCTTCAGCGGCGACACCAACGGCGCCATGACCGCGGACGAGTTCCTGAGCGTCAACGGCACAATCGTCCTGCGCGAAGGCGAAGCGGTCGCCGGGATCACGCTCACCACGCCCGCCGACGTGCGCTCGCTCAGCATCAACGATTTCAACTCCGTCGCGCACATCTGGTCGTCCGGACCCACCAACCGCTATCTGTTCCTCGGCCGCGCCGACAACCTGGTCGGCACGTCGCGCCTGCTCTTGCGCACCGGCGACCTGATCGACGTCGACGCCGACGAAACACCCGACTTCACCGTCACCGACCTGCTCGCGCAGAGCCAGACCAGCCCCGGCGTCGACCTCGCTGAGAACGGATTCGTGTACGTCGAGGTCGCGCTGACCCCCGCCGGCGGCGGCAGCGCCGCCGAGGCGATCCTCCGCGTCGGCGTTCCCGGCGACGCGAACTGCGACGGTGTGATCAACAACTTCGACATCGACGCCTTCGTCCTGGCGCTCGCCGATCCCGCCGGATACGCCGCCGCGTTCCCCGATTGCGACCGCTTCAACGCCGACGTGAGCCGCAACGGCCGGGTCGACGTCTTCGACATCGATCCGTTTGTCGGGCTGCTGAACGCGAACTGACGACGGCACACCGCGCGGCGCCCCGTATCACGGCCCCGGCGCCTCGCGCCGGCGATCGATCTCCGCCCGCGCTTCGGCGATGCGCTCGCGGAAGTGGCTGCTGGTCAACTCGTCGGTCTGCGCCAGCTGCGCGACCGCCGCGTCGAGTTCGCCCGTCGCCACTAGCGCTTCTGCCAGCCACACGCGCACCACCGCCAGCGCGCTCGCCGGCGTGTCGGCGCGCTCGTGCGTCGCGATCGCCCGGCGAAGATCGCGGATCCCACCCGTCGCGTCGTCTTGCGCCAGCCGGGCGCGTCCGAGCATTCCCAGCAGATCTCCGAGGTCGCGTGTCGCCTCCCCGTCGCGCGCCAGCAGCTCCGCCGCTGCCTCGAACTGCGCGATCGCGTGCGCCGGCTCGTTCAGCCAGCGATACAGCTCGCCGGCCGCCGCCCGCACCGCAGCCTCGATGTCCGCGTCCAGACGCATGGTCCCGTCGCAGAGACCGCCCACGCGGGCGTCCACGGCTTCGACTACCGTCGGTGACGTCGTCGCCGCGCCGCCGTCCGCGCCGCGCAGATCCCCCAGCAATTGCGTGAGAAACGCGCGAACCGCGAACTGCTTCATCAGGTCGCGGTTTGCGCGATCGCGCTCTGCCTGCGCGACGCGCCGCGCGTCCTCCGCGGCCTTCTGGGCCCGTTCCGCCGCCCCCTGCGCGCTCTCCGCCGTCCGGCGGGCATCATCGGCGCGGAGATACCAGATCGTACTCAACAGCGTCGCGATCGAGAGTCCCAGCACGAGCACGCCCGCCGCCGCCAGCCCCACCGCGTGCCGCCGCGCGAACTTCCCCGCCCGATACCGCAGCGTACTCGGCCGCGCCGCGACCGGCAGTCCGTCCAGGTGACGCCGAAGATCCTCCGTCAGCTCGCCCACCGACGCATACCGGCGCCGCGGCTCGCGGCGCAGCGCCATCAGCACGACGTTATCCAGGTCACCCGCCAGTTGCCGACTGAGTCGCCGCGTCGCCGCGTCGCCGCGCCCCACCGATCCGGCGCGCCCCGGCGTCGCGCCCGCACGACCGCGACCCCATGTCGCCCCCGCGCTGTCCCGCTCCCCCGGCCCGGCGCGGCGCTGCGTCACGCGGCGCACCGCCGCACTCGGCCGCACGGGCTCCTGGGTCGTCACCAACTGCTCGAGTTCGCGCGCCGAGTCCGTCGGTGAAACAAAGGGCGGCACGCCCGCCAGCAGCTCGTACAGAATCACTCCCAGCGAGTAGATGTCGCTCGCCGTCGTCACCGCCTCCCCGCGCAGTTGCTCGGGACTCGCATAGCGCGGCGTCAAGAGGCGCTGCGCCGGCGCCGTGGTCGCCGCGCCGACGGTCGCCGACGGATCGAGCACTTTCGCGATTCCGAAGTCGAGCAGGCGCGGCTCCCCATCAGGCGTGATCAGGATGTTGCCCGGCTTGAGATCGCGGTGCACGACGAGGTGCTGGTGGGCGTGTTGCACCGGCGCGCAGACGCGCAGAAACAAACGCAGCCGCTCGCTCACCGACAATCCGCGCTCTTCGCAGTAGCGGTCGATCGGCTCGCCGCGCACGCATTCCATCACGAGATAAGGCGTGCCGTCTTCGGTCGCGCCGCCGTCGATCAGCCGGGCGATGTTGGGATGATCGAGCTGCGCGAGGACGTGGCGCTCGTGCCGGAAGCGGCGCAGCACGTCGTTGGTGGCCATGCCGGCACGAATGACCTTGATCGCGACGCGCTGCTCGAACTGCTCGTCGGCGCGTTCTGCGAGCAGCACGACGCCCATGCCGCCGGCGCCGAGCACGTCGCGGACGAGGTAGCTTCCGATCCGCTGTCCGACCCAGCGCTCCGCGTCGAGCGCGTCCGCGTGGGCGGCGGCGGCCGGCAGCGCCTCGCTCGGCGCCGCCATGAACGCGCCGGCGCGTTCGTGGGCGCGCAGCAGCGACTCGACATCCGCGCGCAGCGCCTCGTCCGCGGCGCACGCCCGCGCGACGAACGCCTCGCGTTCCGCGCCGTGCCGTTCGAGCGCGTCGAAGAACACCTCGTCCGCCGT
Source organism: Phycisphaerae bacterium (assembly GCA_050184295.1). Lineage (GTDB taxonomy): Bacteria > Planctomycetota > Phycisphaerae > UBA1845 > Fen-1342 > JBFXAM01. The sequence continues at coordinate 7,568 of JBFXAM010000025.1, forward strand.
CCGGCGCGCCGGCGCGCTCATGCCTCCCCCCCTGGCGGCGTGTCACCGGAGGCGCCCAGCGCGCGGAACAGCCACGCGCGCGCGAATTCCCAGTAGCGCTCCACCGTCCGCGTCGTGACGCCGAGCGCTTCGGCGGTCTCGCCAACGGTCAGCCCGCCGAAATAGCGGAGCTCCACGACGCGCGCCTTCTCGGGATGCTCGCGCGAGAATCCATCGAGCGCCTCGTCGAGCGCCAGCAGGTCCACCGCCGGCGGGTCGGCTGAGATTTCCAGCGCCGCGTCCAGTCCCCGCCGAGCCTGGTTTCCCCCGCGCTTCAGGCTCCCGCGCGCCCGCGCCTGGTCGATCACGATCCGCCGAATCGCCAGCGCCGCGACCGCGAAAAAGTGCGCCCGGCTCTGCCACTCGACGCGCGTCTGGTCGACCAGCCGCAGGTACGCCTCATGCACCAGCGCCGTCGCCTGCAAGGTTTGACCGGGACGTTGCCGGCGGAGGTGACTCGCCGCCAGGCGGCGCAGCTCGTCGTACACGACCGGCATCAGGCGCTCCGCGCCCGCCCCGCCGCTCGCGGCCATCTCGCTCAGCAGCCTTGTCACGTCCGGCTGATCCGGCATTCCGACGATCCCCAGCCCCGCCCGGCCGCCGACGCCCCCGGCCCATCCGAGCCGGCATGGCGCGCCCGGGGCGCGAATCACGCGCGGCGGCTGTCGGCCTGCGCCGCCGGATTTCGCGTTCCACCGGGCGGCCGACCGTTCGGCCCCTTCCACGAGTGTACTCAGAACGCCAACCAAGGTGCCCTATGAAACGAATACTCTTCGTCCTCGTCGCCGCGTGCGTCCTGCCGACGGGCCCGGCGCTCGCCCAGACCCCTGTCAGCACGCACATCCACTACCAGGGACGGCTCGACGACAACGGCTCGCCCGCGAACGGAACCTATGATCTCGAATTCCGGCTGTACGACGTCGCCTCCGGCGGCACGCATTTGGGCCCCGTCATCTGCACCGATAACCGCCTCGTCACCGACGGCGAGTTCGAGATCGCACTCGATTTCGGCGACCAGTACGACGGTAACGCCCGCTGGCTCCAGATCGCGGTCCGCCCCGACAACACGGCTGGAAACTGCTTCGGCGGGCCCTACACCACGCTCGGTCCGCGCCAGCCCCTCCGCGCCGCCCCTTTCGCCCTTCACGCGCTCAACGCCGGCCAATGGAGCAGCTCCGGCAGCGACATCACGAACACCAACACCGGGTTCGTGGGCATCAACCGCACCAACACCGTCGGGCTGGAGTGGTTCGGCGTGCACGCACCGGTGAACAGCGGCTACGGCGGGATGTACATCACGACCGAGGGCGCAACCGCATGGCCCTTTTACGGCTACAAGGCCGGCACGCAAGCGGCGTGGACGTATCTCGACGGCGGCACCGGCGATTGGCATGTGAACGTCGACGGTAACAAGCTTACCGTCACCGACGAGGGGAACGTCGGCATCCGCACCACCGCGCCGGCGTATCCGCTCCACGTCAACGGCTCGACCGCCGACCGGACCATCCACGCGGAGAACGCCGCCGCCTCCGGCAGCGCCTTGCGCGGCGAAGCCACTCACACCGCAAGCTCCAACGTCGGCGTCTGGGGCCAGTCCGCGAGCACGCTCGGCAGCGGCATCTTCGGCTTCGCGACCGCAACCAGCGGTGCCCCGGCCGCCGTCCGCGGCGACGTCGACAGCCCAACCGGCTACGGAGCCTACTTCACCGGAGTCGCTGGCAGCCGCAACTTCTTCGAACGCCGCGTCGGCATCGGCACCGACAGTCCTGCACATCTTCTCCACGTGACCGAGAACGCGACGACCAACGCCATTCACGGACAGAACGCCGGCGCGGGCGCAGGCGTCTTCGGACACCAAGCGGCGACCACCGGAATCCGTGACGGCGTCGGCGGACGGACCGACAGCAGCGCCGGCCGCGGCGTCTTCGGCTGGGCCACGTCGGCCATCGGCAATGCTTACGGCGTGCAGGGGCAAACGGACAGCAACGCCGGCCGCGCGCTCTACGGAATCGCCACCGCAGCCAGCGGGACGACCTACGGCTGTCGCGCCGAGGTCAACAGCGCCAGCGGCTACGCCGCCTATTTCGAAGGCCCGGTCGGCAGCCAGAATTACTTCGAACGCGCAGTGGGAATTGGCACGACCAACCCGGGCAGCACGCTCTCCGTAAACGGCACCGCCGACATCCTCGGGCCCGTGAGCATCGGAATCACCGGCGCTGACGCCCGGTTGCTGGTGCGCGGCGTCACCGGCGAGGACGCCTTCCGCGTCCGCGTCGACAGCTCCACCAAACTCCTCGTGAAGGACAATGGCGGCGTCGGCATTGGCGCAAACTTCGGCACACTCCCCGACAACGGACTGCGCACCGCCGGCGCCGTCGGCATTGGCGCCGATCCCGGCTCGTTCACGCTCCTGTGCAATGGCGACGCCGCCAAGCCCGGCGGCGGCCTGTGGTCATCCACCTGCGACGCGCGCCTGAAGCGCGAGATTACGCCGCTCGCGCCGGGCACGCTGGACCGCCTGTTGTCGCTCAACGGATACGAGTTCGAGTACGTGGCCGACGTGGTCGCGAGCGGACTCGGACTTCCAGGACGGCAGGTCGGCCTGATCGCACAGGAAGTTCAGCAGGCGTTCCCTGGTTGGGTCGACGCCGACGACCAGGGCTATCTCTACGTCACCGAGCGCGGCCTCACCGCGATCATCGTGGAGGCGCTCCGCGAGCTGCGGGCCGAGAAGGACGCGGCGGTCGACGCGCTTCGCGCGGAGAACGACGAACTCCGCGCCCGACTGGCGCGGATCGAGGCACGGCTGGCTGACGATGTGACGGCCGACGACGCGACCAAGTGAATCGCGGCCCGTCGCGGGCAGAGGACATTGGCGTCTCGTGCGTGCAAAGGCTGGGGGCCGCACCTGCGAGGCGCCAATGTTGCCTCTATGCCCGTAATCCAATCTGCGAAGCCGAGACTCGCCGATCCCAGGGTGCAATGCATCGGAGCTGTACGACCGCCTCTAATACCCGGCCGCCTGTCCGTCCTTCCGCGACTCCGACGCGCCGATATACACGTCGTTGATTGCGTCGTAGCGAATCGCCTGATACCCGCCGAAGGCGCCCACCGCCTGGTGAAAGCGATGCCCCAGCAGCCCCAGATCGCGCACGACCTGGGCATCGACACCCGCTTCCACCGCCACGTGCCCGCCATCCGTCATGGTCTCGCCGGTTGGCTCCGACGACCCCGTGTGGTACCACCGCGCTGCATCGCCCGCCTCCTGCAGATTCATCTCAAAGTCGATCAGGTTGCACAGCACCTGCACGTGCCCCTGCGGCTGCATGTCGCCGCCCATCACGCCAAATGCCATCCAGGGCTTTCCGTCCTTTGTCACGAAGGCGGGGATGATGGTGTGAAACGGCCGCTTCCCCGGCTCGTAGACGTTGGGATGTCCCTCCTCCAGCGTGAATAACTCGCCGCGATCCTGAATGCAGAAGCCCAGCCCGTCCGGACACATCCCCGATCCGAACCCGCGATAGTTGCTCTGAATCAGCGATACCATGTTCCGTTCGCGATCGGCGACGCACAGATATACGGTGTCGCTCGTCCGCAGCCGATCCTCGACGTTTCCCGCCGGGTACTTCGTCGCCGCCCGCGCCGGATTCAGCAGTTCGCGGCGTTCGGCGGCGTACTCCTTCGACAGCAGCCGCGCGAGCGGGATCTTCGAAAACGCGGCGTCGCCGTAGAACCGTGCGCGGTCTTCGTACGCGATTTTCTTGCATTCGATCAGGTGGTGGAGATACGCGGCGCTGTTGTGGCCCATGGCGCGCAGGTCGAAGCCTTCGAGCAGGTTCAGCATCTGCAACGCGGTCGCGCCCTGCGTGTTCGGCCCGATCTCCCACACGTCGTAGCCGCGGTAGTTCGTGGAGACCGGCTCGACCCACGTCGACGCATGCGCCTCGAAGTCGCGCTTCCGCAGATGTCCGTCGACGCGTTGAAAGAACGCGTCCATGCGGTCGGCCAGCTCGCCGCGATAGAACACGTCGCGCCCGTCCGCGCCCAGCCGCTCCAGCGTCGCCGCCAGCGCCGGGTTGCGGAACAGCTCGCCCTTTCGCGGCGCGCGGCCGCCGGGCAGGAACGCGTCTGCAAAGCCCGGGTAACGCTTCAACCGCTCCCCGCCGCGCTCCCAGTAGTACGCGATCAGCTCGCTGACCGGAAACCCTTCGCGCGCATACCGCGCCGCCGGAGCCAGCACGTCGCGCATCGCCAGCTTTCCAAACCGCGCGTGCAGTTCGAACCAGCCGTCGACGCAGCCGGGCACGGTCATCGGCAGCGGCCCGAATTCGGGAATGTGCTTCTTGTCGCCGAGGAGTTCGATCAGCCGCGCCCGCGTCAGCCCCAGCGGCGAACGCCCGCTCGCGTTCAGCGCGTGCAGCTTCTGCGTCTTCGCGTCCCAGACCAGCGCGTACAGATCGCCGCCGATCCCGCTGCCGGTCGGCTCCATCAACCCCAGCGCCGCGTTCGCCGCGATCGCCGCATCCACCGCGCTGCCGCCCGCTTTCAGGATGTCGATCGCGATCTGCGTCGCGAGCGGCTGGCTGGTCGCCGCCATCCCGTGCGGCGCGATCACCTCCGAGCGCGTCGCAAACACGTGCCCGGTCACACGGTCGCCGCCGAACGCGAGCCCCGGCCCGGTGGCGAGAACGATCGCGAGCACGGCGACACCGCTGACGACTGATGCGAGCGACATGATTCGCCTCCGGCGGGTTTCCCTTCGTACTGCCGGTAGTTTACGCGGGGCGGTGAGCGGGGACGAAGCGGCCGGGATGGCTCCCCCTGGGCGGCTCGAAATCAACGGCGAATTACGAGGTTGACTAAATTTATCTCTGTGAATAACTTTATCTTCCGTTGTAATGAGGCATTGAAACGAGTTTGAAAGCTCCTATAAAAAAAGCCGAAGATGGACGCTTTCCAGACGACGAGGTTCCCCGATGCCCCCGGAAAAGACGACCCGGAAACTCCAGAATCCGTTTCGACCAGGTGCGGGGCACATGCCGCCGTATCTGGCCGGGCGCGAAGACGAACAGAGGGAGTTCGCTCGCCTGCTGGATCAGGACGTGATCCTCGAAAACCTGATTCTGACGGGGCTTCGCGGCTTGGGAAAGACGGTTCTTCTCGAGACCTTCAAGCCCCTTGCGATTAACGCAGGGTGGTTGTGGGCCGGAGCTGACCTGTCCGAGTCGACGAGCATCAGCGAGGAGAGCCTGGCGACGCGCCTGCTGACCGATCTTTCGATTGTGACCTCACAGGTCGTCGTCGCGGCCGAAGGCGACACTCCGATCGGGTTCACGGGCGATCGTCCGAGGCGGGAGACCGCGCTGGACTTTCCCACACTGCTGGGCGCATATCAACAGACGCCCGGCCTCATCATCGACAAGCTCAAAGCCGTACTCGAATGGGTTTGGAGCCTCCTGGCGCCGATCGGCAAGCGCGGCATTGTCTTTGCCTATGACGAAGCCCAGAATCTCGCGGATCACGCCCCCAAGGAGCAATACCCGCTGTCGCTTCTGCTCGATCTTTTCCAGTCGCTGCAACGCAAAGACATCCGCTTCATGCTCGCCTTGACTGGCTTGCCGACGCTCTTCCCGAAGCTCGTGGAGTCGCGCACCTACTCCGAACGAATGTTCCGCGTCCTTTTCCTCAAGCCCCTGTCGCACGACGATACGATCGAAGCGATCCGAAGGCCGGTGCAGCGCGAGAAGGGCTTCCCCATCGAGTTCTCGAGTGACACGCTGACCCGGATCTGGTCCGTCACGAAGGGCTACCCGTACTTCGTGCAGTTCGTCTGTCGTGAGGTATTCGACGTCTGGGTCCAGTCTCTCAACAGCGGTCAGCCGGCGCTTCCCGTGCCGATGCACGCGATCTTGCGGAAGCTCGACACCGACTTTTTCGCCGGGAGGTGGGCCAAGGCGACCGACCGCCAGCGCGATCTACTGACCATTATCGCCGGTCTGCAGAATTGCGATCAGGAGTTTACGGTTCAAGACATCACCGAAAGCGCGGCCAACCGGGCCCTCGAGACGCCTTTCAGCAGCAGTCATGTCAACCAGATGCTCACCAAGTTGGCGGACGTCGGACTGATTTTCAAGAACCGACATGGAAAGTACTCCTTTGCCGTCCCGTTGCTCGGAGACTTCATCCAGCGGCAGCGAGACGACGCGTTGGTCTGAACACCACTCGGGCGCGACCCCCTCGCGTTGTGCATACTTGTCACCCGCGCTTGCCGCGCCGGGTCGCTTTTCGTACTGTCGCACGCAGCCCCGAACTACTTCCAGGAGATTGGATTCATGCGTAATCGCCGCTTCGTGCTCGCCTCCCTGTTCGTCGCGTGTGCCGCCGGCGTCGCGCCGGCCGCCGACGCCGACCCCCAGAGCGCCGCCGGCGCGCTCATCCCGCGCGCCGTGCTCTTCGGCAACCCCGACAAAATCGCCCCCCAGCTCAGCCCCGACGGCGCGCGCCTCGCCTTCATCGCACCCGTCAACGGCGTCCTCAACGTCTGGGTCGGCCCCGCCAGCGACCCCGCGTCCGCGAAGCCCGTCACGAGCGACACGCAGCGCGGCATCCGCAGTTATAACTGGGCCTACACCAGCAACCATATCATCTACACCCAGGACAAGGGCGGCGACGAGAACTGGCGCGTCTACGCGACCGACGTCGCCACCGGTCAGACTCGCGATCTCACACCCTTCGACGGCGTCCGCGCCACCATCGAAGAGGTCAGTCCCAAGTTCCCCAGCGAAATCCTCGTCGGCATGAACAACCGCGACAAGCGCTTCACCGACATCCATCGTGTCAACCTCCTCACCGGCGAACGACAGCTCGTCATCGAGAACAACGAGTACGTCGGCTTCGGAACCGACGACAATTTCAACGTCCGCATCGCCGCCAAAATCCTCCCCGACGCCTCCAACGAAATCTTCAAACGCACCGCCGACGGCAAGTTCGAGCCCTTCGCCAAGATCGGACCCGAAGACGCCATGACCACCGGCCCCGGCGGGTTCGACAAGACCGGCAACATCCTCTACATGAACGACAGCCGCGGCCGAAACACCGCCGCCCTCACCGCCGTCGATCTCGCCACCGGCAAGCAGACCGTCCTCGCCGAGCACCCCAAGGCCGACGTCGCCGGCGTCTTGGTCCACCCAACCGAGAAGACCATCCAGGCCGTCGCGTTCGAACTCGAGCGCGAGACCTGGAACATCCTCGATCCCGCGGTCAAGACCGATCTCGATTATCTCGCGACCGTCACCCGCGGCGATCTCAACGTCGTCAGCCGCACGCTCGACGACTCGCGCTGGATCGTCGCGTTCACCGCCGACGACGGGCCGACCCGCTACTACCTGCACGAGCGCGGCAAGCAGAACGCGAGGTTCCTCTTCTCCAACCGCGCCGCGCTTGAAAACCAGAAACTCGCCCGTATGCGCCCGGTGACGATCAAGTCACGCGACGGCCTCGACCTCGTCAGCTATCTCTCCCTACCCGTCGATTCCGGCGCCGGTGACGACGCCAAGCCCGCCAAGCCCCTGCCCATGGTGCTGCTCGTCCACGGCGGTCCGTGGGGCCGCGACTCGTGGGGCCTCAACCCGCAGCACCAGTGGCTCGCCAACCGCGGCTACGCCGTCCTCAGCGTCAACTTCCGCGGCTCCACCGGCTTCGGAAAGCAGTTCATCAACGCCGCCAACGGCGAGTGGGCCGGCAAGATGCACAACGACCTCATCGACGCCGTCCAGTGGGCCGTCCGCGAGAAGATCGCCGACGCCCAGCGCGTCGCCATCATGGGCGGCAGCTACGGCGGCTACGCCACGCTCGTGGGACTCACCTTCACGCCGGACGTCTTTGCCTGCGGCGTGTCGATCGTCGGCCCCAGCAGCCTTGTGACGCTGCTCCAGAACGTGCCGCCGTACTGGATCCCGATTCTCCCGATGATGACCACGCGGGTCGGCGACGTGAACACGGACGCGGGCAGGGCGCTGCTCAACGCGCGTTCGCCGCTCAACTTCGTCGACCGCATTACCAAGCCGCTGCTGATCGGACAGGGCGCCAACGACCCGCGCGTCAAGCAGGCCGAGAGCGACCAGATCGTCAGGGCCATGCAGAGCAAGAACATTCCGGTCGCCTATGTGCTGTATCCCGACGAGGGACATGGCTTTGCGCGCCCGCAGAACCGCATGAGCTTCTACGCCGTCGCGGAGGCGTTTCTCAAGCAGCACCTCGGCGGGCGGTGCGAGCCGATCGGCGACGACTTCGCCGGATCGACGATCACCGCGCCCGCCGGAGCCAACTTCGTCCCCGGACTCTCTGAATCGCTCCCGAAGCAACAGTAGAACGCGTGCTGGAAGCGATGGGCCGAACGCCGAACGAGGACCCGCGCCGGCCGCTCGGCGGTGCGCCCCGACGTCCGACGGTTCCTCGTTCGGCGTTCATCGTCGGGCTTCGCGCTTTCGGGCGCGCCAGCGCGGTCGCGACACCCCCTACAATCAACCTCATGCGAACCGCACGCGTTGTTCCGTCATCGTGGTTTCTGATTGTCGCCGCCCTCTGCACCGGCTGTGCCGCCTCGACGCGCGACGCGCGGCCGACGCCGGTCGAATTCGAAAAGCACGATTGGTCGTACCAGGGTCGCGAAGGCCGGCGCCTGCTCACGGCTCACTACGAGATCTTCACGACGATCCGCGACGAGGGTTTGGTCGACCACCTGCCCGGCATCATCGAGTCCGCGTACGCGGAGTATCGCAAGCTCGCACCTCCCGCCCGCGAGCCGGCCGAGCGCATGCCCGTATATCTCTTCGCCACGCGCGGCGAGTGGGCCGCGTTTACGCGCGAGTTCACCGGCTGGCGGGCCCCGGTGTTTCTGCGCGTCCGCAACGGCGGCTACAGCGAGCGCGGCGTGTCGGTGATCGAGTACGTGGCGCACCAGACGACTTTTCCGCTGATGGCGCACGAGGGCTTTCATCAGTATCTGCATCACTGCGTGAACCCCACTGTGCCCGCGTGGCTGAACGAGGGGCTGGCGGTTGCATTCGAGGGGCAGCATTGGAAGAGCGCGGGGTACTTCACATTCGACTACTGGCACAACCCGGCGCGCTTCAATCAGCTCGCCGACGCGCTCATTCGCAAGAAGCTCATTCCCTTGCGCACACTGCTGGCGACCAACGCGGGCCGGGTTGTGAACGAGCCGCCGCGGACGGTGTCGACCTACTATGCGCAGGTCTGGACGCTCATGATGTTTCTGCGCGAGGGCGAGAACGGCAAGTATGCGCCCGCGCTCGAGAAGTTGTTGGCGCAGCTCGGCGCGCCCGATCTGGAGCGGCAGGTGCACAGCGCGGCCGTGTGGAGCGACAGCGGACAGGACAGCTTCGGCGAGGCGCTGTTTCGCACGTTCATCAGCGACGACCTCGACACCGTCGAACGGGAATATCACGCCTTCCTGCGCCAGCGCATTCTTAATGAAAAGCCGCCGCCGACGGACGGGCGCGGCGGCAGTTCCTAGCGTAGCGCCTCAGCACAACCAGCTCTCACTCAACGGGGAGCACCGGCGGGACGCCGATGCGCGCCCGCGAATGCCGCACTTCTGCCGAGGCCGCGCGTGAGGCGGGTTGAGTTTCTGCGAAACCGGCCGGCTTGTCGCCCGGCTCGCATCGACGTCCGGCGGCGGTCCCTTTTCGCCCCGCTGTACAACACGATTGCCGACGTGGCCGAGCAACGTGCCGATGGGAACCGCCGCGTGTTCTGGACCGGCGTGCTGGGATAATTGAGCGAGTCGTGAACGCGACCGCGACCGGCAGTGCAATGGCAAGGGAAAGTACAGGGAAGGTCTGTTGGCGCGCCACAGCCCGGAGGCTGAAGCCTCCGGCAACGGTCGTGCGCCCGGCGGGCGAAGACCGGGCACGGTCGTGCGCCCGGCGGGCGAAGCCTGGGCACGATCGTGCGTCCTCCAAGCAATGAAAGCCGCGGCGCCGGGCTAACCGGGTTGGACGCTATTCCGGCAGGTCGCTCGCCGGCAATTCCTCGACCGGCGGACCGCTCCAGCGCGCGACTACCGCCCCAGCGATCGAATGCGTTCTTCCGGCGTGCCCACGCGCGTGATGCGCAGCCCGAAGCGTTCGCCGACGCGGACGGCGATGCCTTGCGCGATTGCGTGATTGTTGATGCACAACTCCAGGTCGCCGTCCGCCGACGTGGCGAACTTGATCACCGAGCCGCTCGACATCCGCCGAATGTCCGCGATCGGCATCGTGCGCTCAGCGAGCTGGGCGATCACCGGAACGCGGATCTTGAGAATGCGGTCGGCGTCGGCCGCGACTTTGGGGGTGGTGCGAGGTCGGCTGTCGCGAAGCGCACCGGGGCGCCCCGCGCGGTTCGAGCCGCGCGGGCCGGCGGCAACGGTCTCGCCGGCCGCGCCGCCCGTGGACGTCGCGACGGCGGCGCTTTCGCCGGTCGACGCGGTGACGGCGTCACCCGTTTCACCGCCCGCGCCCTGCGACTTCAGCGCGTTCATTTCGTCCTGGTCGATGACCATCCGTTCACCCGCCGTCGTCCCTCCGCACACGATCCGCCACGTTCGGTGCTATCGGCGGCGCGGGTCGCGTGGGTGAACCGCGCGGTGACACGGGGGCGTCGTCGCGCCCCAGGCGGCCGGCAAGCGGCCCAGGAACCTCGTCCTCGGCAAGCAACTGGGTCGTCGGCAGCGGGGCTGCCGGCGAGCGGGCGCGATCCGGTCGCACGCGCGGGCCGGCTCTCGTACGATTCCCGGCATGAATTGCGCGTCCGCCGCCGGGCGGCTTTCCGAGCGTGAGCTGCTGGCCCGACTCGTTGCGTTCGATTCGACGAGCCGCCTCAGCAACGCGCCGCTCGCCGACTTCATCGCCGACTACGCGGGCGCCGCCGGCGCCCATGTCTGGCGCAGCGCGACCGCCGACGGGCGAAAGGTGAATCTCGTGTTGCGGCGCGGGCCGCGCCGTGACGACGCGACGCGCGGCGTTCAGGACGTGGCCGGCGCGAGCGACGCGCGCGGCGCGAGCGAGAGTACGGGTGCCGGGCTGACCGAACCACCCCGACTTGCCCTCCAACGCGGGCTGGATACGCGGTCCGCCGCCGCGATCGTCGCAGCGGGCCCCGGCCTTGTTCTCAGTGGTCATCTTGACACCGTCCCCGCCGACGAGTCCGACTGGAGCAGCGACCCTTTCACGCTCACGGAGCGTGACGGCCGGCTCTTCGGCCGAGGGACCGTCGATATGAAGGGCTTTGTCGCGCTCGCGCTGGATCGGTTTACAGCACTCCGCGATGGAGACCTGCGCCACCCGCTGGTTCTCATTCTCACGCACGACGAAGAGCTCGGCGGCCTCGGCGCGCAGCGCCTGGTCGAGACATGGGACGAGGCGTTTCCGCTGCCGCGGGCCGCGATCATCGGCGAGCCGACGCGGTTGCAGCTTGTTCGCATGCACAAGGGACATCTGAAGCTGCGGATCGACGTCCGCGGCCGGCCGGCGCACAGCGGCCTGCCGCACCTGGGCGAAAACGCGATCGAGCGCGCCACGCTGGTGCTCGCGGCGCTTTCGAGACTCGCGGCGGAGTGGCGCGACGTGCGCGTGGAAACCAGCGTGCATTTTCCGGAGTGTCCGTTTCCGGTGCTGAATCTCGCACGCGTGGAGGGCGGCGGCGCGCTCAACGTCGTCCCCGCGAGCTGCCGCATCGAGCTGGGCATCCGTTTGCTGCCCGGCCAGTCGTCGCAGGAAGCGATCGGCTGTGTGGAGCAAACGCTGCGCGTTTTGCCGTCGGACGTGCACACCGCGACAACGCTCACACTCATCAACGACAACCCGCCGCTGCTGTGCGACCCGCGCGCGCCCGTCAACATCGAGCTTTCGCGAATGCTGCGCCAGTGCGCGACGGTTGGCGTGTCGTTCGCGAGCGACGGCGGCTGGTTGCAGCAGCTCGGGCTCGACGCCGTCCTGTGCGGGCCCGGCGACATCGCGCAGGCGCACCAGGCCAATGAGTCCATCACGCTGCAACAGCTTCACGAAGGTCGCCGGCTGCTGGAGCAGATCATCCGCCGCTTCTGCTGCGAGAACGACGATGCGCCCTGAAACGCAGGTCATCGAAGCCGATTTCACGTGGATCGACGGGCGTTTTCAGGCGTGTGCGCGCGTCGAAGTCGATGCCGGCGGCGTCATCCGCGCCGTGCGTGTCGGCGGCGCGGGCGCGACGCGGCGGCTGACACAGCGCGCCCTGCTGCCCGGATTCGTGAATGTGCACAGTCACGCGTTTCAGCGCGCCCTGCGCGGCCGGGGCGAGGCCTTTCCGCAGGGGCAAGGCGATTTCTGGACCTGGCGGCTCGCGATGTATGAGTTGGTCGAGAGTCTCGACGCCGACGAATTCGCGCGTCTCTGCCGACTCGCATTCACGGAGATGCTCGCGGCGGGGATCACGACGGTCGGCGAGTTTCATTACCTGCACCACGACGCGCCCAGCGCGGACAACTGTGTCTTCGACGAGCTGGTGCTCGAAGCCGCGGCCGACGTCGGCATCCGCCTGGTGTTGTTGCTTTGTTTCTACCGCACCGGCGGGATCGGCAAGCCGCTGCTCGGCGGGCAGCGGCACTTCGAGTCCACTTCGGTCGACGCGTTCCTGCGCCAACTCGATCGGTTGCAGAGCAAGCTCGACGCCCGAACCCAAACCATGGGCATCGCGCCGCACAGCATCCGCGCCGTCCCGACCAGCGACCTGCTCGCGCTGCGGCGTGCGGCCGCCGAGCGCGGACTCGTGTTTCATATGCACGTCGAGGAGCAACGCCGCGAGATCGAGGAATGCCGCGGCGCGCTGGGCGTGACGCCGCTGGGCTGGATGCTCGATCATCTTCCGATTGATGACAAGTGCACGATCGTGCATGCGACGCATTCCGAGCGCGACGAGATCGCCCGCTACGTCGCGGCGGGCGGCCGCGTCTGCGTGTGTCCCATCACCGAGGGCAATCTCGGCGACGGCGTCGCCGCGCATATGCCTGAAACGCTGAAAACGCCCGACGCCGTCTGCATCGGTTCCGATTCCAATATCCGCATCGATTTCGCCGAGGAGCTGCGCTGGCTGGAGTTCGTGCATCGGTTGCGGGAGGAGCGGCGCGGCGTATTCGCCGATCCGCCGGAGGGTGTGGTCGGCCGGCGGCTGTTGCGCATCGGCACGCGCGCCGGCGCCGCGGCGCTGGGATTGAACACCGGCGCGATCGAGGCCGGCCGGCCGGCGGACTTCTTCACGGTCGACCTCACCCACCCGACCCTTGTCGGCTGGACGCCCGAAACGCTGCTCGACGCGTATCTTTTCGGCGGCGGGCGCGAGGCGGTGCGCGAGGTCTGCGTCGCCGGCCGCTGGGTCCGCTGAAGCGTCCGCGGCTCCGGGCGAGTCAATATTGAAGTGTGCGGCGTCTGTCCTTGTCCACTCGCATTCAAGACCGATACCGAGGTAGGGTTCAGTAGCTGAATTGGGGCCTAATGTGAATGCAATGCCGGTTGAAGACCGGCGTCACAGGTTGAGAACCTGTGCCACACATCGAATTCCTGCGTCACAGGTTGAGAACTTGTGCCACACATTGAAGTCCGGCAACACCGGTTGAATGCCCGCGTCACAAGGTGAAAACCTGGGCCACAAAACTACCACGAGTTGCTACGGCTGCTGTGCCCCGACGAGCGCCGCGACAAAGCCGTCGATGTCAAACTCGTTGACCTGCCCGTCGCCGTTCAGGTCCGCCAGGTCGCGCCGACACCAGGGATAATGCAGCGCGAATGCGTCGGCGTCGACGACGGCCTCGACAAACGCGTCGATGTCGAAGTTGTCGATCCGCCGGTCGCAGTTCAAATCGCCCGGCCGCGGCGGAACATACTCGGTCAGCCCGCGGCCGTAGCTGGCGAGCGGAATGGTGTCGGCATGAACCAGGCGCACCGGCCCGCCTTCGACCGAAACGCCGAAGATGCCCCCGAGCGTCGCGACCCAAACCTCCGACTCGTCCGGCGAGAGCGTGATGGCGGGATAGTCGGCGATGTAGGGAAACTGGTCGCTGACGAGCCGCCGCCGGGCGCTCGGCAGGTCGTCATAGACATGCACCTCGACGCGGTTGACGCCGTCGGCCTGCGTTACGACGCCGGCAAAGAGCCGCCCGCGCTGGTCGATCGCGAGCGCGTTGGGCTGGCGGTAGCCGGGCTGCGTGAAGCGGTCGAAGCGCACGATCGGTCCGCTTGGTGGAATGCGGTGGATGCCGTTCTTGGCGAGGTAGAGGTCGCCGCCGCGCGTGATCGCGAGCCCGCCGCCGCCGGTGATGTCCGGGTAGCCGTCGGTGAGCACGAGGCCGGGTCCGCCGGCGGCGGGAAAGCGCATGACGTAGCGGCCGTACTCGTTGGCGACGAAGAAGTCCCCGGCGCGGTTCCAGGCCAGCCCGTTCTGGCCCCACGGGCCGGTCATGCCGTCCGCCTGTGAGTAGACGACCGTCGCGTTCCCGGCGCTGTCGAAGTCGAGGATCGTGCGCGACAGCAGATTTGACGTGCGGAGCCGCCGTCCGTCTGGTGTGAACGCGAGCCCGTTGCTGACGCACAACCCATCGGCCGAATCCGCGAATATCCACTGTTCACCCGACGCCGGATCGATCTGGTAGATCCAGTTGCGCTGGGTGAAGCAACTTTCGCTGCCGTTTACGCTGGCAAAAATGTGCCCCGGGATGAATCCGGGAGATGTGGGCTGTGCGTACACCGCGGCGGGAATAACCGCCGACAGTGGGTACATCAGGAGCGAAACGGCGGACCAAGCTCGCATGCTGCCCGAGTCCCACACAACTCCCGGCGCTTCCCCAGCACATTTCATCAAAACCCGCCGGCCCGCGTCAAGCGAAATCGCGACGGCTCGGACCTTCGCCGCCGAATGGAGATGGCGAACACGCTGGGAGTGGGGAACGGCCCAGCGTTGCATCACATGTTGCTGTCCCGCCACGACCGCGGCGACGCCACGCGCAGCGCGCGCGTCCGCGTGAGCCCGCGGCGTTGGCGTTTACTGCCGCCTTGCAGACGTGTCGACCGCGGCGAAGCAGCGCGCCGGCGCACGGGCATCGAGACGCTACGGCCCGAATGCCGCCGGGCTGGCGCTGGTCGCTCGGATCGGGCGTCGCGTCACACCATTGCGAGCTCTTCGCTGACGCGCGGCGTCTGGCTGGCGAGCTGCTCGATGAACACGTCGAGCGAGGACTGGAAGAACTTGCGCGTCCAGCTCTCGTCCACGTCCGCCAGCCGGCCGATGGATTTGCTCAACATCGGGTCGTTGCCGGGCACGAAGCACTCGCAACGCGTCTCGAACTCGCCGATCGCCGTCGAGCGGAAGATCAGCAGCAGATACGCGTTCTCCGCCAGCTCGAACTTGAACGAGCGGCGATCTTCCTGCTTCATGGGCTGCGAAACGTGGAAACCGTTCGTCCGCAGAAACGCGGCGAACTCGTCGAACACGGGGTTGATCGTGTTCTCCATCGCCTCGTCGAAGCGCTTGTTCCACTGGTTCTGTACTTTGCCGAGTTTCTCGACAAACGAGTCCCGCCATTCACGCATGGATAGTCCTCCTGCCTTCACTCGATCGGCTTGTTCCGAGCGACACTGGGAAATGTACAAAACGTCATGCCCGAAATGCCGCTCGGATTTTACGCGTCGTTATCGGCGCGGCGCGCGGGTTGTCGGACCGGCGCGCCGCCGCCTACGATGATCCGCCGACGTCAGCGCGGCCGCGCTCGCGCGGCGGGCGCCTTCGGCGCGTCGCGCGTTTGGAGAATTTCCATGCCGCGGATCACCAAGGTCTACACGCGCACCGGCGACGACGGCACGACCGGGCTGGGCACCGGCGCGCGCGTGCCGAAAACCAGCCTGCGCATCGAGTGTTTCGGGACCATCGACGAACTCAGCTCGCACATCGGCGCGGCGCTCGCCGCCGGCCCGGTCGCGGCGCTGCGCGATCCGCTGCGACAGATTCAAAACGAGCTGTTCCACCTCGGGGCCGATCTCTGTGTGCCCGAAGCGGACAAGCCGCGCGTCGCCGGACCGCGCATCGAGCCGAAGCACGTCGACGCGCTGGAAGCACTGATGGACCGGCTGAGCGAATCGCTCGACCCGCTGGAGAATTTCATCCTCCCCGGCGGCACACCGGCCGCCGCCGCCGTGCATGTCGCGCGCGCCGTCTGCCGTCGCGCCGAGCGGCTGCTCGTCGCGCTGTCGGCGGATGAACCGATCGGCCCGTGCATCGTTCCGTATGTCAACCGACTGTCCGACGCGCTCTTCGTCATGGCCCGCTATCAGAACAAACACAGCGGCGTCGCCGACCCGCTGTGGAACAGCCGGGCCTGAGGACCGCCGCCTGTGTCCCTGCGCCTCACGATCCTGGGCTCCGGCACCTCGCACGGCGTGCCGATGATCGGGTGCGACTGCGCCGTCTGCACGTCCGCCGACCCGCGCGACCGCCGCACGCGCACGAGCGTGCTGTTCAGCTACGACGATCATCACCTGCTGGTGGACACGGGGCCGGAGCTGCGGCTGCAATGCGTCGCGAACGGCGTGCGCCGCGTCGATGCGGTTCTCTATACGCATCATCACGCGGATCACGTCGTCGGGCTCGACGACGTGCGGCGGTTCAACTGGCTCCAGCGCGCCCCGATGCCCATCTACGCCAACGGTGCGACGCTGGCGCGTCTGCGGCAGATGTTCGAATACGCGTTCGTCGACGACCCGGAGTATCCGAGCGCCAAGCCGGAGCTGCTCACGCGCGAGATCGCCGGGCCGATCGAGCTGTTCGGGCGCACGGTCACGCCGATTCCCTACCTGCACGGCCGGTTACCTGTGTTGGGGTTTCGCGTCGGCGACGTGGCGTGTTGTCCGGATTGCAGCTTCATACCCGACGAGTCGCGGGCGCTCTTGCGCGGGCTGGACGTGCTGGTGCTCGACGCGCTCCGCCGCCGCCCGCACCCGACGCACTTCAACGTGGATCAGGCGCTGGAGGCGACGGAGCGGATCGGCGCGGCCCGCACCTATTTCACGCACATCGCGCACGAGCTGGGGCATGCGGAGACGAACGCGCAACTGCCCGCGGGCGTCGAGCTGGCGTATGACGGCTTGGTGCTCGAAAGTGCCTGAGTCGCCGCGCTCGATTCCGCGACGCACCGGGGGACGAACGTCCGCGCGGGCGCAAGCCCGCGCCTCGCGCGATCGCGGCACGCGGCGCGGATGAACACTTCGCCGTTCGCCTCGCGCTGCGAGTCGCGCGGCGTGGGATGACCGATCCACCGACCGCGGGCGCCGATCGCGGCGACGCGCTGCCCGTTCTCATCCGCCCGCGGGTGCTCCCGGTCGGGGCGCGTCCTCGGCGTGGCGTGTTGCCAGCTCCGCCTCTGCCGCCAGCGCCTGGCGCAGGTTCTCGTGGTGCGCCTTGTCCTTGAAACCGTAGCGGCGCATCTCGTCCATCACCTGTTGCAGCGTCCACCCGTCGTGATGCAGGCGGTAAATCCCGCAGGCCAGCCCCGTGCGGTTCGCGCCCGCGGCGCAATGCACGAGCGTCGGCGGCGCGTTCGGATCGAGCAGCAGCGCGCGGATGCGCTCGCGGTCTGCCGGCGCGCTCGCCCCGTCGCCGGTCAGCGGCACATTCTCCCATGCGATCCCGAGCCGCTCCGCCGCCGCGCGCTCCGCGGTCGACTCCGGAACATCGGGATTCAGCAGCGACACGATCCGCCGCACGCCGTGCTCGCGCGCGACGCGCTCCAACTGCGCCGGCGTGAGCTCGCCGCTGCGATAAAGCTTCCCCTCCGCCACAACGCCGAGCCGCTTGGGCAGCGCGTTCTGCTGCTGCCACACGACCGCGCCCGTTGCACCGACGCCGATCGCGCCGAGCGCGATCAGCAGCCACATGCGTCGCCGTTGGACCATGCGCACCCGAGCCTCCCGAAACTGGAGCGTCCGCGTCGAGCGCGGCGCGTGCGCGGAAACGCATGCGCGCCGGCGCTGGAACACGGAATTGTAGGACGCGCAGGGCAATGCGGCGATGACCGACTCCCATCCCACCCGCGCCGACGCCTGGTCCGCGGCGGATCGTCGGCTCTCGGCCGTCAGCTCGGCGCGGCGTCTGTCGGCGGCGGCGCGCCGCGCCCCGATGTCGGCGGCGCGTCCGTCGACTTCACCATCACCGCGTCGCCGTGCGCCGCACACTTCCCCGACGCGAGCCGCTGACCCGCCAGGTTGATGATCGCGTTGGCGCCCTTCTCAGCCGCCAGCGCCTTGAGCGCTTCGGCGGCCTTGCTTGGCGAGGCGTGCCCGTCGGTGAAGACGGCCTCGATCTGTCGGACCAGCTCGAAGCCGGTGATCTGCCCGGTCGAACTGGTCGCAATAATGCGTGAGGCGAGCCGTTCGAGCTCGGCTTGCTGCATCTGCATCTGGCCGTAATGCCGGCGGATTTCCGACTGCCGTCGACGCGCGGCGCGCGACTCGCGTGTCCGCCGCCACAAGCCAGCCACCGACAACAGAACCACCAGCGCCGCCCCGCCGATCAGCAGCAGGCCGAGATCGGTGTCGCCCCACTGCGACAGGTCCGGCAGCGAGATGTTCGAAGGCTGCGTGGTCACTTCGGCGCGCACCTCGCCGGGTATTCTCGCCGGTCGCGACCGCGCTGCAAAGGCGCGCGCGGGTTCCGAATTCGCCGCCGCGCGCAAAGAAGCATTGCATCGCCGCACGACAACGCTAGCATGCGCGCGACGCGGTCGCACGCAGGCGCGTGTCCGGTCGGTGCGGGCGCCGCTCCTGCGCCGCGGACGCCGGCCGCGCGTCGAGCGCGCGGTAACTCGGGCAGCCGGCGCATGCGACGGCGCTGGGTTGTCAGGTCTGGGCGGACGAGCGGGGGCTTGTGGGAGCGTGAAATGCCCGATTCATTTCGGATCGTCGACACGCGCGCGGGGTTTGTCGGTTTCGTCGTGAGTGAGCGCGGTCTGCGCTTCGTCTTTCTCCCCGAGCCGAGCCGCGCCGCGGCGCTGCGCGAAATTCGCGCCCGCTGCGCCGACTGCGTCGAGTGCGGGACGATTCTGCCGGCGCTGGTCGACGAATTGCAGCGCTACTTCGCCGGCGAGCCGGTCCGCTTCACCGCCCGCCCCGACTTTCACGACCGCACGTCGTTCGAGATCGACGTCTGGAACGCCTGCCGCACCATCGGCTACGGCTCCACCAGCTCCTACGGCGCGCTGGCCGCCCGCGTCGGCCGACCCGGCGGCGCCCGCGCCGTCGGCGTCGCGATGAGCCACAACCCAATCCCCATCGTCGTCCCGTGCCACCGCGTGCTGCGCAGCGACGGATCGATCGGCGGTTACTCCGGCCATGGCGGCGTCGAGTTCAAGAAGCAGTTGATCGAAATGGAAGCCGCTGCCGCAACCTACGCGGCGTAGGGCGCGACGGGCGCGGCGCGCCCCCAGCCGCCAAACGGGCCGCCGTCGCCTGCGAGCCCGCTCGTGCGTTCGGCGCCTCGCACGCGCTCTAGTTCCGAGCCTCATTAACACCGCGACGGATTGGAGCCGGAACATTCATGCCGCGCGGCGGTTCCGCGCAGCCCGAACGCCGCGGCTCGGTCCGTGTGAGGATGGTTTTTTTTCGCGGCACCGCGCTAGTTGTCCGTGTCCGCACGCGCCGCGACGGTCGGCGTGGCGTCGGCGTTCCACACGCGCAGCTCCGTCACCTCCACGGTCGCGCTCTTCGCGCCTTCGACGTACAACCGCTCCACCATCGTC
Source organism: Phycisphaerae bacterium (assembly GCA_050184295.1). Classification (GTDB taxonomy): domain Bacteria; phylum Planctomycetota; class Phycisphaerae; order UBA1845; family Fen-1342; genus JBFXAM01. The sequence continues at coordinate 27,423 of JBFXAM010000025.1, forward strand.
CGCGTCCCGCCGCCCGGCAGCAGCGGGCCGCGCCAGTCGCCGTCGATCGCGAGCGGCGTGGCCGCGTACGTGCTGAACTCGCGAATCGGCACGCCGTCGGCGTCCGCCAGCACGACGCGGAGTCCGAGAACCGTGACCGTCTCGTCGCCGTCGTTCTTCACGTCGAACACGACCCGCATCCCGCCGCGCTCGCTGCGATCGGTGCGCTCGACCAGGCGTGCGTCCACGCTCACGTGCTCGCGGTACTCGGGCGCCCGCCGGTCGCGGACCGCGTCGGCAAGCACCGGGGGCAGCGCCTGTTGCCACGCGGGCAGCTTGTCGATGACGCCGCCGCCGAACGCCAGCAGTTGGGCCGCCTTGTGATCGACGATGTGGAGGCCGTAAAACGCCAGGCCCGTCCCGCAAACCACGACCGTCCCCAGCAGTCCGAAGAATCCGCGCGCGACGGAGCTGAGGAATCCGTGTTTCTTCACCACAACGCCGGGATAGTTCTGCATGGTCGTACTCCTACGGGCGTCGTGCGGATCGAACCCGTCCGACGGGTTGGATCCGCAGGGACGCCCCTTGCTTGGCTCCGTAGAATTCGCCCGGATCGGGAGAATATTCCGCGGCTGGCGGTTTGGCGACCAGAACCCGCCGCTGGGCGCGGCGGGTCTCGGCCGCCGCGTCGAGCGGGGTGGGCCGGCGCGTGACGGGGTCTGGTTGGCGGTTGGCGTGTCCCGGGTCATGCAGTTTTTGGTTCGTACCGGCGATTCGGCTCGCTATCATGCGAGGGACGGGCCGTCGACGGGGATCGCTTCGGTTCAGTTCATTCGGGCGCACTTCCGATGTCTTGGGCCGGACGCCCGCGGGTGTCCCGGAGGGTCGTGACGCGCTCATGCTGCGCAATACCCACAACTCGACACGCGCCCGCGGCCTGCGTCGCGGCGCGTTCGCGCTCGTCGGCCTGCTGGTGGTGGGGTGTACGGTCGTGCCGCCGGAAGAAGACGGCGTGCTCAACACGCTTGCCGGGCTTATTCTCGTCCCGGGCGCCAGTTGCGACCAGCTCCAGGACATGTTCGACGTCGGCTACCTGCCGGTCGCCGGCATCCCCACCGACGCCGGTGTGCCGTTTGAGGAGCATTGGCTGCCGGTCGGCGAACGCGACATCCTCCACGTCTGGTATCTGCCCGCCGAGCTCGACCGCGGGCTCATTGTGCTCTCGCCGGGCAGCGCCGGCCCGATGAACTGCTATCTGTTCCCGGCCAACCTGCTCGTCACGCAGGGTTGGTCGGTGGTGATGTACGAATACGAAGGCTACGGCTACAGCAGCGGCACGCCGTCGTTCTCCAATCTCTACCGCGATCTTCAGACGGCGTTTGACTGGGGGCTACAGCGCAGCGGCCGATCCGAGGCGACGCTCATGGGCGTCTCGCTCGGGTCGATTCCGTCGGTCGCGCTCGCGGTGGATCAGCCGGAGCGCGTCAACGGCCTCGTGCTCGATAGCCCCGTCGCGCTCGGAGCCGAGTTTGCGCGTTTCGGGCTCGTGCTGGGAAACCGCCCCGACGCGTACAAGGATCTGCTCGAGCCGGAGCTGGTGAGCGACGAGCTGATCAAGCAGGTGCGTGAGCCGCTGCTGGTTTTTGCGCATGGCCGCGACCTGCTCACGCCGCCGAGCACGGTGCAGTCGCTCTTCGACGCCGCCCCCGGCGAGAAGCGGCTCGTGTTCTTCAACGAGCTGAATCACGCCCGCGGCGTCTACGTGCAGACAACCGACTACGCCGCCTATCTCGATCAGTTTCTAAGCCCGCTTTGGAAGTAGCGGCGCGCGCCCGAAACTCCAGCCGCCCGACCCGCGAGGTCGCCGGCGTGCGCCCGCGGCGCTGTGAATTGGGCGCGACCGTGGTCTCGCCGGCACACAATTCGTCAAACACCGCCAGTCTCGCGCAACCGGCGTTTGCGCGGGCGCGGCGTTCGCGCGACGCTGGAGTTCCGTCGTCGGCGCGCTACGCTCCCAGCAGAGCGTGTCTCATCGACGCACGAGCGCGGGAGCCGCTCCATTCTCGGGGGAGCGCCGCGCCCGATGTCTTCACCACCCACACCGCGCCGCCGGTCTGTTGGCGGCTCGTCCGAAACCGACCCACGACCGTGTCATCGTTCGTCGAGTCCGCGTCGCAAGAAGGCCGCGCCGCGGTCGCGCGGCGGCGTCGCCGGCCGCGGGTCGAGCGCGCCGCGTGCGGCGTCTCAGCCGCTCGCGGCGCCGACGCGCCGGGCTCGTCGGTCAGCGCCAGCCGGTTCCGGTGAAGCGTGCGAGGTCGTCAAGGCGACGGCTCGCGACGCGCCTTCGTCGACCGGGTCCGCGTGCCGATCGATGCGGGAACCGGTCTCGGCGGCGATCGATCCAGCGCTCGATCGAGACGATGTGCTGGCCTGGTCGCGTCGCTACCTGGCGAACTACTTCAACGACGAGCCCGCGCCGTTTCATCACGAGCTCTTCCGCGATCTGGTCAATCCGGCGACGCGGATGATCGCTCGCATCGCGCCGCGCGGCCACGCTAAGAGCACCTGCGCCGCGTTCGCGTATCCGCTCTGGTGCATCTGCGAGCGCCGCCGCAGCAACATCGTCATCGTCACACACGAGGCTTCGCTCGCGACGCAGTTCGTTCGCGACCTGCGCCTCGAGCTCGAGACCAACGAGCGTATTCTCGACGCATACGGCGACCTGTGCCACGCGACCGACGCGGGGGAGCATGCGGACACGCTGTCGGATCGGGAGGCGCCGCGGCGCGCGGCGAGCCGGCGTGCGCGGCGAGGAAAATGGAGCGAGTCGAAGTTCACGACCACGACCGCGGTGACCGTGCAGGCGAAGGGGCGCGGCGGGAGTTTTCGCGGGCTGAAGGTGGGCGCGAGCCGGCCGGACCTGGTCATTTGCGACGACATCGAGGACGACGCGCAGGTTGCGTCGCCGGCGCGGCGCCGAAAGCTGGAGGACTGGCTGCGGCGGGTGGTATTGCCCGCCTTGGCGCCGAACGGGCAGCTCGTGGTGCTGGGGTCGCTGCTGCACTACGACTCGCTGCTGGCGAACCTGCGCGACCGGTCGCGCTTTCCGCACTGGGACTATCGCGTGTACCGGGCGCTGGAGGCGCGGCCGTGCGGCGAGGGGCGGTTCGCGCTGGAGGCGTTGTGGCGGGCGCGCTGGCCGGTGGAGCGCTTGCAGCAGGAGCGCGAGCGCGTCGGCGTTCGAGCGTTCGAGCAGGAATACCTCGCGAACCCGGTCGATGACAGCCTGCGTGTGTTTCGGCCGGAGTGGCTGCGGCGCTACGAGCCGGAGGAGCTCGCCGGGCGGGAGCTGCTGACGCTGATGGCGGTCGATCCGGCGACGGGGTCGGCGGACGGCGACTACTTCGCGCTGTGGGTGGGCGGCGTCGACGCGCAGACCGGGGTGATTTACACGCGCGAACTCGCGCTCGAACGAATCGGCATTGTGGACCAGGTGAAGCGCATCGTGGCCGCGTTCGAGCGCTGGCAGCCGCTCCGGATCGGGATCGAGACGACGGCGTACCAGGTGGCGTTGAAGGACATTCTGGAGGAATACGGGCGGACGCGGCGGGTGTATCTGCCGGTGGTGGCGCTGCGGACCATCGCGAACAAGCGGGCGCGGATCGAGGGCAGCGCGCCGTTCTATGAGAACGGGACGATGCGGCTACCAGGGGCGTTGCCGGCGGAGGTGGAGTCGCAGTTTCTGCACTTTCCCAAGGCGCGGCACGACGACGCGCCCGACGTGTGCGCGATGGGGATCGAGTTGGCGCGGTCGCTGCGGACCCGTGCACGGATCGAGGGCGCGACCTCCGGCGCGAATGCGTTCGCGCGCGACGGTGGTTGGGCGTGATGGAGGCGATCGGCCCTCTCTGACGCCACTCTCTTCACATTGGATTCTGGTTCCTGGAGTTTGGTTTTGGAGAGGGCGCTTCGGAGGTCGGATCGCGAATGGACCGGTCAGCGCGTTTGTGCGCCCGCGGCGCGTGGGTCTCGCGTCGTGCCGTGGCGCAGGCTTCCAGCCGACGAGAATCGCGCAAAGAAAGCGGCCGAGCAACGGCGAAGAACCGGCTGGAAGCCGGCGCTGCCGACGCCCATCTCCAAGACCCGGAATCGACCTCACGTGTTGGCGGCGTCGAGAGCGCGGAGCTTGGCGCTATGGTCGGTGTCGGGGGCGAATCCGGGCCACTCGGGGAGCACGGTCTTGAGCAGGTCGTGCAGGAGACGTTCGAAGGCCGCGTCGGGCGCGTCGGCGGCGAGAACGGCGCGCAGCGCGGCCCGGAGTGTGGGGGCGGCGCGGCGGCCGAGGGCAACGATCGTGGCGCGGGCTTCCGCATTGGCGGCGTCGCGGCGGAGGACTTCGAGCGCGCCACGGGTGCGCTCGGCGTCGACGGCGTCGCGCTGGCGGTGGGCGCGCTGCGCGAGCTCCTCGAACCGCGGCGCCAGCTCGGCGGGGAGGTTGGCCGGGGGACGCGCCTGCAACGACTCGATGACCGCAGCGGCCCGGTCATGCGCGTCGGCCGCGTCGCTTGCGAGCAGCGCGTCGACGTGTGCGAGCAGGTCGCGCCACAGCGCGTCGGCGTCGAGGGCGGCGGCGTGCGCGGCGACGACCGCGTGGAGCGCGTCGTCGTAGCGGTCGGCGGCGGCCGCCGTTTTCACGAGGCTCGCGGCACACTCGGTCGCTTGCGGCGACTTGGCCGACACGAGCGTGGCGAGGGCGCGCTGGTAGCCGGCGAGGGCTTCGGCGGTCTGGCCCAGCGCGGCGCGCTGTGCGGCGATCTGCATGTCGATGCGGCCGAGTTCGGCCGGGCCGCGACCCTCGGCCGAGGCGGCCTTTTCCGCCAGTTGGAGCAACTCGAGCGCCTGTCGGGCGCGCAAGAGCGGCGGCGCTTCGGGCAGGCGCAGCGCCCACGCCTCCACGTCGGCGGACGAGCGGCTGGCCAAGAGGCGCAGCGCGCCGCGCCAGGCGCCGTCGCGACTGGCCTCGTCGGGTTCGCTGGCAGGCGCGAGGCGCGTCCAGAGTGCCTGGAGATGCGCGTCGCTGGTCGCGTGCTGGGCGAGCGCATCGATCGCCGATCGACGAACAAGCGTGTCGGCGTCGCTGGTGGCCGGCAAGAGCGCGTCGAGCGCGTCGAGCCGGCCCACAGCCGCGATCCCGCGGATCGCGGCCTGTCGGACGGTGGCCGCCTCGGCGGGGTCGAGCGCGCGGACAAAGACAGCGGAGCAGCGCGGATCGTCGAGCCGGCTCAGGGCCCACAAGATGCGCTCGCGAATCGTGGACTGATCGACACGCGAGGCGTCGAAGCGCTTCAGCAGCGCCGTCGCGACGACCGCGCCGCGCTGCTCGTCGAGCACGCCGCGTTCCGCGAGCCGGCCGAGCGCGGTAGCGAGTTCGCTCAGCGTGGGCTTGTCGGCGTTTTCGAGCAGCCCGAGCAGGGGATCGACCGCCGCCGCGTCTCCCACGTAGCCGAGACCGTTGATGAGCGCGATGCGCACGTCGCCGTTCGATTCGCGCGCGAGCGATTCGACAAACCGCGCGCCATCGCCGGGATCGCGCAGGCCCGCGACGGCACGAACGGCGGCGGCGCGCACCTGCGTGGCGGGGTCGGCGAGCAGGCCCCGGACGACGGCCGCGGTCTCCGGCGCGAGCCGCTTGGCATTGGTCTGCTCGATCTGCACGAGCTCGAGCGCCAGCTCGCGGACCACCGGCAGCGGATCGGCGAGAAACGACGCGAGCAGCGCCGGGCGTTCGGCTTCGGGGAGCTTGCCGTAGTAGTCGCGAAGCGCCTTGGTGAGTCGCGCCTCGGCGGTCTGGAGCTGCGCCGCCAACCGCTGGTTCTGTGCCGCGACGCGCTGCACCTGCGCCGCCTGCCACTCTGCGAGCGGCAACTGGCGGTCCGCCTCCCACCACGTGATCGCGCTCGCGGCGTCGCCGTTGAACTCCATGCCGCTGGCTTGCTCAAGGGCGTCAAGGGCGGGGGCGGCGACCGCGGAGGTCGCATCCGAAAGCACGTCGACGAGGGCGGCGAGGGCCTCGCGCTGCGGCATTTGCGCGAGCACGTCGATCGCGGCGCGGCGCGCCGGCAGCGCGGCGCGGGAGTCAAGCGCGAGCGTTCGCATGCGGCCGATCACGTCGCCGTGCGTGTACGCCGCCAGGGCGCCAACGGCGGCGCGGCGGACGGCCGCGTCGGCGTCGGCGAGCATCGCGACCAGCGGCTCGACGAACGCGGGGTCGCGGCGGCGCGGCATCTCGGCGAGGGTGCGCGCGACGGCGATCCGGGCAGGGGCGTTGGAACCCGCCAACACGGCGACGAGGCGGGGCGTGGTCTCCGGCCACTCGAGTCGGAGCAACTCGCGGGCGCCGGTCTGGCGCGCCTGGGGCGAGTTGGGGCCTTCGATCAGCGCGACGAGCGCGTTCAGGCGTTCGGCGTCGACGGGCGCGGGGCTGGTGGTGGGAGCGGAGGTGGGTCCGTTCGCGAGCGTCGCGGACGGTGCGGTGGTCGGCGTGGTGGTCGGCGCCGCGGCGATGGGTGGGCGCGGCTGGGCGCGGAGCGGAGGCGCGGCGAGCGCGGCGAGAATCAGCGCGATGGCGGCGCGCTTCCAACTCACACGGGCGTCCTCCGGCTCGGGGTCGAGAAAGCGCGGGCGCGGCGGGCGCAGCGCCCAAAGCTCCACAAATCGAAAGACCCGCGACGCGGGCTGTCGTTGTACGCGGAACGTCCCAGAATCCCGCCAAAGCAATGTGGACCTGCCACGAACGACTCGCCTTATTCTAGTCGCAGATCGCGCGGCGCGACGACCTCGTCGTGCAGGAAACCACGGTCGCGCCGGCGGGGGGGCGCCGACTGTGCGCCCGTCGTCCGGTCGCGCAAGCTCGGGCGGGCAATGAATCCGCGTCGCGTAGCGACCCGATATCGAGAAGGGTGCGCCACCGCGGGATCGCGGTTCGTGTCGGATCGTTCCGCCGGCGCGGACGGATTGTCGTCAGCGGCGATGCGAAAGCGGGACTTGCTCTGCGCGTCGCGGGGGCGTAGGCTGACAGTCGACCAAGTTCGGCGCGATCGCCGGCTTCAGGAGGCCGAGTCATGGGGCGGCGGGTTCTGATTGTTCTTGCGGGGTGGGCGCTGGCGGCGACGCCGCTGGCGCACGCGGATTTCTACGACGAGATTTATCGCGGCCTGGAGCTGCTCGCGACGCCGAGCGGCGGTCCGCTCATCTCGACCGGCGACGGCGGACGGGTGAACGGCGCGCGCTCGGGCCGGCTGCGGATTCTGCCGGATTCCGTGGGGCGCGGATACAGCCTGGAGTTTGATCGCAGCTTCGGGGTGGACACGCGCGGTCGTCCGGAGGTGCTCGATCTGGGCGCGTTCGAGATGCAGCTTTCCGGTCAGACGCAGGCTACTTTCGGGTACACGAATCGCGGCATGTTGATCGGCAATGCCAATACGACGGTGCAGAACCTGCAATACGCGATCCGCGGAAAGACCGGGGCGCAGGATGCCGAGCTCACCGGCGTGCTGAATGGCACCACGTCGATGGAGATCAACCAGTTCGGGTTCTACACGATGAACGTGAACCTGAACAACACGAACTCGCAGCTCGTGCTCGACGGCGTGCTGGTGCGCGACGAGCAGGACGCGGATTTCGACATCGGGCCGATCGCGGTCGAGGGGAACATCTTCTTCGACGGACTGGTTGCGTTGCTGGCGAGCTTCGGCGTCGACACCAATCCGCTCGAAGCGCTCTCGCCGAAGTCGCCGATCGACCGCATCACCGACTTGCTGACCGAAGAGCTGAAGAACCAGGCGGCGGCGTCGGGTGTGCGGCTGGGCACGTCGGCGGCGAGCCTGACGACGGATCCCGCGGTGCAGGTGGCGGGGCGGCAATTGATCGGCCCGGGGCGGAGCCCCAACGACGTACGGCCGAGTGAGCGCACAGCGGCGGATACACAGTCCGACGCGTCGGCGCAGCTTGTTCCGGAGCCGGCGTCGCTCGCGCTGCTGCTGATCGGCGCCGCCGGGCTGCTGCGGCGCCGCTAGTCGACGCGGTGCCAACCGCAGCGCGCGTGGCCCGAGCGCGCGAGCAGGCGGGCCGCCGGCGCTGCTCACGGATTGACTGCGGGGCGAGCGGTCGTTTGTTGACCCACTTCCGCCGGTCGTCGAGCGCCGTGCCGCGGGCACAACACCATACAGCGTTGCCATACTGATTAAATACTCCACGACTACAGTCGTCCGTTTGTAGTGTGCGCGCCGGTGACGCGCATTCGAGGGACGCCGAAACGCGCCGCGGTGAGCCTACGACAACCCGCTCGCGGTCACGGTGCACTACGGCGGCCGTGCGGCACGCATCCGCGTCGCCGGGCCGTAGGAACACGTCGCTCGCGTCGGCCAAGCGCACTCCGACAGGGGCCGCCGGGCGGTGCGGCCCGCCGGTACGCTTGGCGGCGTCGCGCCTCGCCCGTTCGCCGCCGACCGATCAAGCTGTTGACCACAGACACCGGGAGCTTCCCATGGCCGAACTGACAATGGTCAAGGCGTTGAACCTCGCGCTGACCGAGATGATGCGCGAAGACGCCAACGTGCTCATGATGGGCGAAGACGTCGGGCAGGACGAGGGCGTCTTTCGCGTGACCGAGGGCCTGCTCAAGGAGTTCGGGCCCGACCGCGTCTTCGACACGCCGCTCGCCGAGGCCGGCATCGTCGGCGGGGCAGGCGCGGGCATGATGGCGTCCGTGCGATGCCTCGGAGTACTTCTGCTGCTGGGTGTCGCGTGCGCCGCGAACGCGCGCGCCGCGCCGTACTGGGTCACGTGGGAGGGGAACGACTACCCCGAGAATGAGGGATGGGAGCGGCGGATCAATGGCGAGGGGCCTGCGATTCGAACGATTGCCGACGGCGTCCTGAATATCGACGGACGCTGGAGCACTCAGGTCGATGATTTCTATCGCGTGAATCGTCCGCTAGATCCCGAACCCGGCGAGGAATTCGTGATGCAGTGGCGGCTGCGCGTCAACGAAGTGATCGGGAATCCGCTGGCCCTGTACGACCCCGGGGTCGGGTTGTTTTCCGACTTGGACAACGAATTGACCTTCGTTCTGGGTACGGACTACATTCGCAGCTATCACGAGAACGCTGTCATAATCACCATTGAGCCGGGTGTATTCCACGAGTACGAAGTCCGCTCGTCGGACATGCAGAGCTACGAACTTCGAATCGATGGACTGTCGGCCCACTTCGGTGTGTTCTGGGAGCCCAATTTTCGGCGCTCCGGTATTGACTGGGGAGACTATGCGCGGGGCGCAGGGAGCAGTTCGGATTGGGACTACTTCCGGTTCGGCGTCGTGCCAGAGCCTTCCTCGCTCCTTCTAGTGCTCGCGTCGCTGTGTGGGGCGCGAATATTACTCTCAACAAGGAGAGTCTCATGTCTCGCATTTCAATTATCGCCGCTGCTTTCCTCGCCTGCTCGCTGAATGCCCGAGCGGACATCTGCCTCTGGAGCGGCACGCCCGGCAACGTGAGTATTGTTGGGGCAAACGTCGAAATCCTCGCCGCCGGCACATACAAATTCGAGGCCGTCACGAGCTGCGGATCGTCTACTACGCTTGCCGACATTGGGGCGATTACGATCAACTCTTCCGTCACCGGAACCGTGACCGTCTACATCGAGAGTCGGTCAGACAACAACACGGCCGGCGCCGTCAACGTCGGCTCGATCAACCTCACGAATACGTCCGGCGTCACCGGCGAGCTCGCCGAGCTGCGCATCACCGGCGACCTCGGCACGCCGTCGGTGGCCTCCGAAGTCACCGCGATCACCGGCGTCGCCAGCGTCGGTGGTGATCTTCTGCGCGAATTCAACACAAACGGCCTGACCGGATCATTTGCCGCCAGCGCCATCAACAAGACGCTCAAGATCACGGGGACCCATACGGGCGCCATCACCGCAGCCACGCTCACCCAGACCGGCAACATCTGGCTCAGCGGCGCCGGAACCCACACGGGGTCCGTCACTGTCACTGGCGGGTGCCGCGGCAGCCTGCTCGCGGGGACGAGCGGCACGAGCGCGACCGTGAGCGGCGACTGGACGGTGGGCGGCGACCTCACCGGGAACATCCGCATCTGCGGAACGATGAACGGAATTAACGACATCTTGGGAGAAGTGAATCAAGCGTCCGACGTCCCGTCGCGCCCGATCTACATCACAACCTTGAACAACGTGCTTCGAATTCGGGGGGCGCTGAAACCCGATCCGGGTGTGCCCAGCGGATCATGGAACCTCGAGTGCGACAGTGCGGACACCAGCCCGGTGCGCACGGTGATCATCGGGACGATGGGTTCCGGCGGCGCTGTGGCAACCGACTATGACGGCTACGATTCGGAGCATAACTGGAGTTCGTCCGCCATCATTCGCAAGGGTTCAACGGACTACACCGCCAACATCGCCTCAGAGCGACTCTACCGGATCACGTGTTGCAAAGGCGACATGAACAACGACGGCGTGGTCAATTCATTTGACATCGATCCGTTCGTCATGGCGATTACCGATCCGAACGATTACGACGACGCCTTCCCGGGCCTCGACGGCAGCCGCGTTTACCACGCCGACGTGGACGACACCGACGGCGGCGGGCCGTGCGACGGGCTCGTGAACAACTTCGATTTCGACCGCTTAACCTACATCATCACGAGCGGCGGTTGTTGTGTCGTTGACTGAACCGAGTCCTGCCCTGGCTCGTGCGGTTTCCCCACTATCGCTGACGGCGACCCGTTTGCGGTGGCCATTCTCTACCGCGACAACGTCGCGCCGGCCCGCTTCGCGGCCATGTACAACCTGATTGCCGATGTGGCGGAGTATCACGCCGACCGAGACCGTCGGTTGTTCTGGGCGGAGGTGCTGGAGTATCTGAGCGAATAGTAGCCGCAATCGGGGCGGGCACTCGAGAAGGAGATTGAACCGCAGTCAGAGACGCTCTCGCTCGCGGGTCGATGGTCCCGCGGCGGGGCGCCCCCGCGCCCCGATGTTTCTACCGGCCATCATTCCAATGTTCCCACGAGTCCACGCGTTCGCCTGCTGCCGTCCTGTCACCCCCAACGCTCCGTGAAGGCACCGTCCCCGTGCGTTCGGCCCGCGCCTCGCCCGTTCGCCGCCGACCGATTAAGCTGTTGACCACAGACACCGGGAGCTTCCCATGGCCGAACTGACAATGGTCAAGGCGTTGAACCTCGCGCTGACCGAGATGATGCGCGAAGACGCCAACGTGCTCATGATGGGCGAAGACGTCGGGCAGGACGAGGGCGTCTTTCGCGTGACCGAGGGCCTGCTCAAGGAGTTCGGGCCCGACCGCGTCTTCGACACGCCGCTCGCCGAGGCCGGCATCGTCGGCACCGCCGTCGGGTTGTGTTTCCGCGGCTTTCGACCCGTGTGCGAGATGCAGTTCGACGGCTTCTCCTACCAGGCGTTTCATCACGTCGAGGGCCACGTGCGGCGATTCCGCAATCGGACGCGCGGCCGCTACACGTGTCCGATGGTGATCCGCATGCCGTACGGCGGCGGCATCCGCGCGATCGAGCATCACAGCGAAGCGCCCGAGGCGACCTATGCGCACCTCGCGGGGCTGAAGGTGGTGATCTGCTCGGGTCCGCGGAACGCGCGGGCACTGCTGCGGGCGGCGATGAAGAGTCCCGATCCGGTGATCTTCTTCGAGCCGAAGGGCATGTATCGCTCGATCCGCGAAGAGGTGCCGGATCAGCCCGAGGAGATGCCGCTCGGCAAGGGTGTGATCGCGCGGGCGGGCAAGGATGCGACGATCATCACGTATGGCGCGATGGTGCGTGTCGCGCTGGACGCCGCCGAGGAGCTTGCCGACGACCACGAGATCGACGCGGAGGTGGTCGATCTGCTGAGCGTGTCGCCGCTGGACAGCGAGCTGATCAACGAGAGCGTGCGCAAGACGGGCCGGGCGGTGGTGGTGCACGAAGCGCCGCGACACTGTGGGGTGGGCGCGGAGATCATGGCGCGGATCGTGGAAGACAGCCTGATGTACCTCGAGGCGCCGATCAAGCGCGTGACGGGCTACGACACGATCATCCCGTTCTTCGCGAACGAAAAGACGTATATCCCCGACCCGGCGCGCGTCGTGCAGGCGACGGTGGAGACGGTGAGGTTTTAGTGGGCGCGCCTCGGACGCGGTCGCGTTGCCGGGCAGCCGGCGACGCGACGGACAATCGCGCGGACCGGCGAAGGAAGAGCCCACGAGCAGCACCGTTGAGGCGGTAGTGAGAGTCGTGCGGAGTCGCGCTGTGGCGCACCGTCGTTCTGACAGCGCGTAGGTCGCATCATGTGGCGCCGCCTGGCCGGCGGCGATTGCGGAGAACCAGCCACGCCTCCCGATGCACCCCGGACACCCGACGCCGCCGGCGGCTTGCCGCCCGCGTTTACCGCCGACCAATTGAAGGCGGCGATGAAGGCGTTCAAGAAGCGCCTGAAGCTGGCGCGGCTCGACGCCGAATCGTCGCTGGGACACGGGCCGACGAGCAGCGGCGCCCGCTCCGGAATCGTCGCGATTGTGCCGCCAAGTCAATATCCGCAGGCGTTGTGGGACGAGCTGGCCCGCGTGGGCCGGCTGCGTCGCGCCGGCGGGGGGATGTACGAGCTGGGCGACAGCTAGCCTGGTGGCTCACCAACCACTCGCGTCGTGCTTGGCGGGTGTTATGGGCGTGCTCGGCCACCGTAGCGGCAAACCGACTGGCGGGACACGCGCACCGCCGTGATGAGCGCCACGATTCACCGCGACCGCACTCGATCCGGTCGTGACCGCACGGAGCTCCCGTGCATCGCACGCGGCGTCCGGTGTGACTGGGGCACGGAAGCAGTGAGAAGCCGCGGACCCGCGGCTGATTCAGGCGCGCCGGCCGCACGCGACGCCGCGCGCTACCGCGTCAACCACCAGATCAGCGCCGCGCTGCCGACGAGCGCGATCGCCGCCAGCGTGCCGACCGCCGCGCGGCCCGATGCAGCGCCGGGCCGATGCGTCGTGTTCAGTTCGTCGCCGACATCGCGCCACGATGCGTGCCGCCACTCTTCGTGGTCGCGGAAAAACGACGCGAACAGGTTCCGCAGCGTCTCGCCGTCGACGGGCTGCTCGTGTTCGGTTTCGAGCCGCAAGTGTCGTCCGTCGCGGCGCACCTCAACCATACGTCCGTCCGTCTGCATGTAGTCTTCGGGGGCGCGCGAGAGAATGACAAAGCCGCCGGCGCGACGGGCCTCGACCAGCGCGGCGTCGATGTCCGACTCTTTCGGACTCCGGCGCTCGCCGGCGGATTCGGTGTTCAGCTTCCACATGGGCGGATCCGCGCGGCTCGCGCGGTTGTGCGCCGTTCGTGTCGCTCGGCGAATGTTTACATCGCGTGTGAGTCTCGTGGGGCGTTGCATCCGTGGCGCGTGGGTACCCGCCGCGCCCAGCGGCGGGCCGGGCCCCGCGCCTGCCGCACGGCGTTCTGATTGGCAGCCGCGCGCGAGACGCAAGGTCACTTCGCGGGTCACGCGGTCGTGTCTGGACGCTGCCGGAACCGGGCGATAAACTCGGGACGGTCAGGAGTCCGTCGGCGGAAGGCGGATTCGCTTCGGGAGAGGTGGCCGAGCGGCTGAAGGCACCGGTTTGCTAAACCGGCGTACTGCTTATTGGCGGTACCGCGGGTTCGAATCCCGCCCTCTCCGGTTTCCCATCGTCCGGACACGCCGCGCAGATCGACGCACTTGCGCCGATCGGTCGCAGCGCTTGGCAACGAACTCCCGGCCGAGCGGTGGAGTGCGCGCCGATGCCCGCGGAACGGGACAATTCCGACCATGCGGTGACGATCCGTCCGCGCCGGACCGACGATGGCGACGCCGCCGAACGCATCCTGCGCGCCGTTCCAGACTGGTTCGGCATCGAGGACTCGCTGATCCAATATGCCCGTGACGTGGAGCGGTTTCCGACGTGGATCGCGGACGCCGCGGGCCGGGCGATCGGGTTCGTGACGCTTCACCGCCACTTCGAACACGCGGCCGAGATTCATTGCATCGCCGTGGTCCGGTCGGAGCATCGGCGGGGCGTCGGGGCCGCGTTGATCGCCCGCGCGGAGGCGGAATGCCGCGCGTGGGGCGTGCGCTTTTTGCAGGTGAAAACGTTGGGGCCGTCGCGGCCTTGCGAGTTCTACGATCGGACACGGGCATTCTATCTTGCCCAGGGGTTCACCGCGCTGGAGGAGTTTCCGACGCTGTGGCCGGGCAACCCGTGCCTCCAACTCGTCAAGCGGCTGTGATCCGCGGCGGCGCGCGCTCCGCGAGGTCACGCGCTCCGGTACGGGCTCATCGAGCCTCGATCTGCTCCAACATCTCCTGCACGGTCCGGGCGTCCGCGGCGAACGCTTCACCGCCGGACAGAAGCAGCCCGCGCGCCTCGTGCAACCGCTTTCGCGCAGCCGCGGAATGGTGCGCGGCGAGTTCGATCCGCGCGAGATAGAGCTGCGCCTGGCCCCAAGCGGCGTCGCGGACGGTGGGATCGGCCGCCGCGGCGTCGAGCGCCGCGCAGAGTGGATTCTCGGCGATCGCGACGCAGCCCGTTTGCCATGCGAGGTAGGCGAAGTCGACCGCCCGGCGCAGCGCCGGCTCCGTTCGCCGCTCCGCGAGGTCGGCCCGCACCGCCGCCAGGATGTAGGGTTGTGCCGCGGCAGGCGCGCCGCCCCGGACGAGGTAGGACGCAAACGCCGCGTTGGCGGCGACGATCTCGGGGTGGTGCGGGTTGGCGCGGACGACGGCATGGGCGCGGATCGCCTCGTCAAAGATGGCGAGCGCGTCGCGGCCGGGGTCGCCTTGGAGGGCGAGCGCCTGGGCGACGTTCTCCTCGGACTGTCGCGCCTCGACGATGTCGTCGCGCTGGGTGCGGTGGAAATGTCCGAGCGCGGCACGCGCGAAGTGCTCCGCGTCGACGGGCCGGTTGGACGCAAGGTGGAGCGCCGCCAGATTGCGGAGCACGAGACCCACGTTCAGGTTGTCGGGCCCGAGGGCCTTAGTGTAGATGCGCAGCGCCTCGTGATAAACCGGCTCGGCTTCGTCGATCTTGCCCTGGTTTCGCTTCAGCACCGCGAGGCTGTTGAGATTCATCGCAAAGTAGGCGTCGTCGGGATCGGGGAGCAGCTTGCGCCGGATGCGCAGGGCCGATTCGAGCTCGCGTTCGGCGTCGGCGAGCTTGCCTTGGGTGCGGTAGAGGCGGCCGAGCTTCTCGCGTGCGTTGGCGACGTCGAGGTGATCGTCGCCATGGGCTTGTTGCCAGAGCTCGAGCGCGCGCTGAAAGTGCCGCTCGGATGGCGCGTCGACGCCGATCTCGCGGTAGGCGGTCGCGAGGTCGAAGCGCAGCCGGGCCGCGGTTGTGGGCGGAAAACGCGTCGACTCGTCAAGCTCCTTGGCGGCCAGGTCCAGCAAGTCGAGCACGGTCGCGGCCGCGCCAGTGTTCGGGCTCGTGCGTCCGACGCGGCGAAAGATGCTCTGCATGAATCCCGCAACGTAGTCGGCCGTCTCGCGCTCGCGATTGGCGCGCTCCTGCTCCGCGAGCGCGACGCGCAGCTGCTCATTCTCGCGGATGCGCGAGCGCTCGGCGCGGACATAGAGCGTCAGCGACACGGCCGTCGCTGCGCAAAGCGTGAGCGCGACGAGAGCTCCCGCCGCGACGAGCGCCGCGTTGCGCCGCGCAAAGCGTGCGGCGCGATACCACGTGCTGGGCGGGTGGGCGGCGACCGGCTCGCCGCGCATCCAGCGGCGCAGATCGTCGGCCAGCGAGTGGACCGACCCATAGCGCTGCTCGCGCTCGACGCTGAGCGCCTTGGCGACCACCAGATCGAGATCGCGCGACGCCTGTGGATTCGCGCTCGACACCGCCGGCAGTTCGCCGTGCAGAACCGCCTGCACGAGCGCTGCGACGTCGCGGTGCCGCGCATGCGGCGGCGCGCCGGTCAGAAGGTGGTAGAGCACGGCCCCGAGTGCGTATTCGTCGCTCAGGACGTCGACCGATTTGGGCAACCCACGAAGTTGCTCCGGGGCGGCGTAGTAGGGAGTGCCGAGGAACTGTCCGGTTTCGGTGACCGAGAAGTCGGCATGCAGGCCGCGCAGGGGTTTGGCGAGTCCGAAGTCGAGCACGTGCGGTTCGTTTCGGCGGTCGACGAGGATGTTGGAAGGCTTAAGGTCGCGGTGGATCACGCCGCGTTGATGGGCGTGATGGACGGCGTCGCAGACGCGTTGAAAAAGGGTGAGGATTTCGGCGATCGGGCGCCGGCCGTTGGGGCCGGCGCAGGCCCAGCGGTCGATCGCGACGCCGTCGATCCACTTCATGACCAGCAGCGGCTGGCCCTCGACGAACTCGGCGCCGTAGACGGTGACGATGTTGGGATGCTCCAGGGCGGCGGCGGCTTCGATCTCGCGTTCGAAGCGGGCGCGCATGGCGGGCGTGGCGAAGACTCCCGCGGAGAGGCGTTTGATGACGACCTCGCGGCCGGTGGTCGGCTGGCGGGCCTTGTAGACGACGCCCTGCGCGCCGCGCCCGACCTGCTCAATCAGCTCGTAGGGGCCGAGCCGGTCGAGCGTGGCGCGGGCGTCGGCGGCGCGCAACCGCGCGAGCCACGCATCTTCGTCGAGGTGAAAGCCGAACTGCTGTCGCGTCGCGGGCTCGGGCCACGAGGTCGGCCTGAACAGTTCCTCAGCCATCGACGGCGTCCTCGTCGCGGACCTGGGCCGCAGTAGGTCGTCCCTCGGTCTATCCGTCGTTTGCGCTGTCAGGCGCGGACCCTGCGGGCGACGCCGGGCCTGACGCAGCGGATGCGTCTGCGCGCCAAGCACCCGGCGGGCGGTACACGATCTGGTCCCGCCAGCGGGCGGCCTCCTGCGGTGCGCCGCGCAGGTCGTATAGCTCGATCAACCCATGTGCCGCGAAGGCCTTCCAGTTCAGGTAGTCGGCCGTGCGCATCGCGTGGATTCCCTCGATCAGCAGCGGCTCGGCCTCGCTGAGCCGGCCCAGCCGTACGAGGCAGGCGCCCAGCGACGCCTTGACCGAACCGTAACGCGTGGCATCGGTGGCAGCGCTCGTTTTCCGGCACATCTCCGTCGCGTCGCGGAGCAGGGGCTCGGCTTCGGCGCTACGTCCCGCGAGCACGAGCGCCACGCCCGTGTCGCGAAGCACGAATAGCATGTCGCTGGGACGCGGCGACTGGCGCAGCTTGCGGGCCGCCATCGGCTCCAGGACCGCGAGCGCCGCAGCGACGGCGGCGTGCGCGCCGGGTTCGTCGCCCGCGTGTCGGCGCGCGATGGCGGACCAGATCATCCAATGCGCCGGGTAGCGGTGCCGGGGGCCGTGCCGGGCGGTCAGCCGGCGTGCGGCCTCATCCGCGGCGGCGGCGGATTCGGTCCAGCGTTGCTCGAGCAGCCGCGCCCGCGCCAGCATCGCGTAGTAGGTCGATGCGTCGGACGCACCCTCGGGCGCGAGACGGGCGTCGCCGGCGATGAGTGCGTGGCAGAGCTCTGCGGCGGCGGCGTAATTGCCCTGCAGGACGCGCAGATCCGCAAGCGAGCGCATCGAACTCAGCGTCACCGGGTGTACCGAGCCATGGTGTGCGGAAGTGACGGCGTACGCGCGCTCCAGCACGGGCGCCGCGTCGTCCACTCGCAACTGCCGGAGCAGTTGATCGCCCAGCGGCTGCGCCGCAGCGGCGATCGACCAGTGCGCGTCGCCGAGCAAGGCGCGACGTTTGTCGTACACCTCGCGAAACAGCGCCTCGGCCTCGGGCAAGCGACCTTCCGTGTTGAGTTGGAGCGCGCGCTCCAGTTGCGCATCCAGGGCGGCGCTCGCATCGGCGTGTTGTCGGCCCTGCTCCGCGAGTTGGGAGCGGCGGTCGGCTTCATTCGCCTTGCGCTGATACGCCGCGTTCACCAGGCCGGACGCCGCCAGCGCGGTGACGACCGTCGTCACGCCGATTCGCGCGCGATGACGCCGCAGCAGCGCCTGCACGCGGGTGAGCGCACCGCGCGGCCTGGCGTGGACCGGTTCACCCAAGCGATATCGCTCGAGGTCGCGCCCCAGGTCGTCGGCGCCGGCGTAGCGCCGCGCAGGGCTTACGCTAAGCGCCTTCATCACTACGGCGGCGAGCCGGCGATCGACGACGCGGCGGAGCAGCGCCAGCGAGCGCTCGGCGGCCTGATCGAGGTTGCGGGGGATCGCCGCCGTCGGTGTGCGGGGATCGACCGGCGACTCGCCAGTCAACAGAACGTGGAGCACCGCGCCGAGCGAGTAGACGTCGCTGCGCGCGTTCACGTCGGTCGTGGAACCGCACCATTGCTCCGGTGACGCGTACGCGGGAGTGCCGAGGAACTGTCCGGTTTCGGTGACCGAGAAGTCGGCATGCAGGCCGCGCAGGGGTTTGGCGAGTCCGAAGTCGAGCACGTGCGGTTCGTTTCGGCGGTCGACGAGGATGTTGGAAGGCTTAAGGTCGCGGTGGATCACGCCGCGTTGATGGGCGTGATGGACGGCGTCGCAGACGCGTTGAAAAAGGGTGAGGATTTCGGCGATCGGGCGCCGGCCGTTGGGGCCGGCGCAGGCCCAGCGGTCGATCGCGACGCCGTCGATCCACTTCATGACCAGCAGCGGCTGGCCCTCGACGAACTCGGCGCCGTAGACGGTGACGATGTTGGGATGCTCCAGGGCGGCGGCGGCTTCGATCTCGCGTTCGAAGCGGGCGCGCATGGCGGGCGTGGCGAAGACTCCCGCGGAGAGGCGTTTGATGACGACCTCGCGGCCGGTGGTCGGCTGGCGGGCCTTGTAGACGACGCCCTGCGCGCCGCGCCCGACCTGCTCAATCAGCTCGTAGGGGCCGAGCCGGTCGAGCGTGGCGCGGGCGTCGGCGGCGCGCAGCCGCGCGAGCCACGCGTCTTCGTCGAGGTGAAAGCCGAACTGCTGTCGCGTCGCGGGCTCGGGCCACGAGGTCGGCCTGAACAGTTCCTCAGCCATCGACGGCGTCCTCGTCGCGGACCTGGGCCGCGATCAGCTCTTCCATGCGGTCGCGGATGCGCGCCCGAACCTTGCGCACCGCGTCCTCGCTCATGCCGAACTCGCGCGCCAAATCGGCCAGCGACGCACCCGCGATGCTCCGATCGAAGAGCTCCACGCTGCGCGGCTCGTGGGTCTCGCGGATGGTCCGCATCGCGAGGCGGTAATGATGCGCCACCCACTCCTCTTCCCACGCTGCGGCGATGGCCGACTCGGCCGGCGCATCGGGGTCCTCGATATTGCTGTCTACGGACTGCACCCGGACTCCCGGACGCCGCGACCAATCGACAATCGCATTTCGGACGCAGCGCAGGAGATAGTCGCGGAAGCGGCCGCGGTTCTGCGAGTAGGTGAAGCTGGGCAGGGTGCGGGCGAGGTTGGTGAAGACGTGCTGAACGACGTCGTCCGCGTCGGCGTGCTGGAGTCCCTGCCGCCGGCCGAAGCGCAGCAGCAGTTCGCGGTAGCGCTCCTCAAACTCGCACCAGGCGACGTGATCGTCGAGGTTGCGGAGCCGGCCGAGCAGCGTGGTCTGTGTCGAGCGGACTTCCATGACGCTAGGTCGGTTTTCGCAAGTACTTCCGTTCCGATCGGCGCTTCGGGTTCGTTGTGAATATAGCCGCCCGCCGGCGCAACGAGCAAACGTTTTCTGCCGCGCGCCGGCGAGCGTTGCCGCCAATTTTCGGCCGTGGACACGTCCGTTCGGACCGACTTGTCACGTAATCGTTGTGAATCGGCGTTCAAGTGCGTGATCGGGCGGGGAGCATGCCTGGATGCGTGACGTTCCGCCGGTGCGGCCTGGGAGGCGCAGCCACCCGTCCTGCGCCTGCGGTCGGCGTGCGGCATCCGCGGGATGAAGCCAGTCGGCCCCGTATCGGCGCGATTGCCGTGCCGAGGTCCGCTGGTAGCCGGGCCGGTCCGCCGTGGCACAGGAGTATCGAACGATGAGTACTGCCCTGACACTCGGTTCGCGGATGACGGATTGTCGGAGAGGTCGGGTGCTGGTCACCGCCGCGCTGTTCGTTGCCGCTGCGGGTGGTCCCACCGGTGGGCGCGCCCAAACCTGGGACGGCGGGGGGACGAACAACAACTGGAGCACGGCGAACAACTGGAGCCCGAACGGCGTGCCGCCGTCGGGGGCAAACATCATTTTCGCCGGCACGACGCGGCTGACGCCGGTGCTGGACTCGAATCGAACGGTGAACGCGCTCACGTTCAGCAATACGGCGGGGGCGTTCTCGATCAGCGGGGCGAACACGTTGACACTGGGCGGGAGCGGCATCACCAACAATGACACGCAGACGCAGTTGCTTAACGTGGACAACGTCGTGTTGAGCGCCAGCCAGACGTGGGATGCGGCGGCGGGCAACCTGACGATCTCGCCCGCCACACTGAACCTGGGGGTGCGCACGCTGACGGTCACGGGCGGCTTCAACACGACGATCAGCACTGATCCGCTCGGCGTCACCGGCGGACACCTGGTCAAGAACGGAACCGGTACGCTCTTCTGGAATGCCGGGA